>NZ_JAHESD010000039.1 GCF_018598585.1 Chryseosolibacter indicum | reverse complement strand
ATTATTTTCATGGGCTTTGAATGGCACCGGGTGGTTGGGGGAGAAGCTGATAATAGGCTTGGGAGTGCCCGATGCGCGCACCATGCCAGCACCGTGCGTACAGCATGTCTGCGAGAAATGGGGGTATTTTCTCGCAGACACGGTGCTGGCATGGTGCTCGCACGGTGCTGGCAGGATCTATTCGTGAGCCATTTTATATGGCTGTCCCAAAAGCATTTTAACAAAAGAAAAGGCGTAGACACTTCCACCATCTTCGTCATCCCCCCGCCTACGGAAGGAACTATGAAAAACAAACAAGGTCGCGAGGACATCCCCGACCTTACAATGGGTACTATGAAATGCAGTTGAAAGGATGTCTTTCTATTGGAGATCGCTGGGGAAGGGGATTTCGAATAGCGTTCATCGCTCTCTGGAAGAATCATCGTCTCAAGATGAGTTAATCTTTACTTTTTGTGCTACTTGTAATTGGTGCTTACCTGAACCGTAAGGAAAAAGCCCATTATTACGCCCGTGCCATCATACTTCCGTCACCTTACTTCACACTAACAGATGCAACCTGTTGAGCGAGAAGTGCTACGCCTTCCATAAATGAATGCGGTTCATAGCCTAACTCCTTACGTGCTTTATCAATAATAAATCCTGTCACCAGTGGTCTTCTTGCCGGTTGCTTAAACGTAGTGCTATCAGCAGGCTTAATTAATGATTTATCGAGATTGAAAAATTCAGCAGTCTTAATAGCAATATCATACGGACTCATAAAGTCTTTTCCAGAGATATTATAGATACCTTTTGCTTTGTGTTTGGCAGCCAGGAAGCATCCCATAGCAAGGTCTTCAGCCAGCGTTGGTGTGCGAAACTGATCATTCACCACCTGGATGGTTTTACCTTTCTCCAATGAATCTTTAACCCATAATACAATGTTGGAACGACTCATATCGGAAGTGATTCCATACACAAGAACAGTACGGCAAATGCACCAGTCAAGAGAACTCTCCATTACAACCTTCTCGCCAGTAAGCTTACTTTCACCATAGAAATTTACAGGTGCAGGCTTTTCATTTTCATCAAGCGGTCCATGGCTGCCATCGAAAATAAAATCGGTGGACACGTGAACAAGGCGTGCATTTATTTTCTCACAGGCTTTAACAATATACTCTACCGCTGTAACATTCGATTTCCAGCAGGCATCCCGATCCGTTTCACACTGGTCAACCATAGTCATTGCAGCACCATGAATCACAACGTCTGGTTTAACTTCTGCGAATACAGAACCTACAGATGCAGGATCACAAATATCCAGAGAATAAAAAGAACCTTTTGTAATCGGGATAGCACTCTTGCCTCTTGCAGTAGCAATCAGTTCAAAGCCTTCCTGCTGTTGAATCAGTTGCGTGAGTTTTTGGCCGAGTAACCCGTTTGATCCTGTAACAAGTATTTTCATTGTGTTGCTATTTTTTCTGTTCCGGATATTTATAACCGTATTTCTTTTCAATTTTCTTCTTAGACATTTCTTCTATACTAACCATCATCCAAACATCTTCAACTGGCCTATCCGCCTGCCCCTTCGGAAGCGCTGCAATCTTATCGACCACTTCTAGGCCTTTGATAACCTTTCCAAAAACTGTATAGCCGTTATCAAGATGGGGTGCTCCTCCAACTGTTGTATAAGTGTTTAAAGCCTCTGCGGAAATGTCTTTATCTACGCTTACACCTAATTGTTTTTCTATTAAAGGCTTCAGACTTAATATAAATTCTTCATAGGCTTTTTGATCTCCTGCTCTATAGAGGTTGGCCATAGTATCATAATAACTCCTATTCTCTGATTTTTGAAAGAATTGTTGAAGTGCGCTTCCATACTTCTGCGGATCTGTCTTTAGCTCACTCTCCGTATACTTACGGCCCTGTACGATATAGAACTGACTTCCGCTGCTGGCTTTGGTAGGATTTGCCTGATCTCCTAACCGTGCTGCAGATAGTGCACCACGTTCATGAAAGAATTTAGGATTTATTTCGGCATCAACGGTATAACCCGGGCCTCCATTTCCAAGTCTCTGCTCTGGCTTTGCCTTTCTTGATTCAGGATCTCCTCCTTGAATCATAAAACCTTCAATTACCCTATGGAATAGAAGGCTGTCATAGAAATGTTCTTTTGCAAGCTTGATAAAGTTCTGTTTGTGTTTTGGGGTTTCATTATACAGGATGGCAATCATATCCCCGTATTTTGTTTTAATCGTTACAACCTGATCTTTTTTCTGGGCGTGTGCCTGGTTGATTAGCGTTGTTAGAACGAATAACAGGGGAAGCATTTTTTTCATAAAATAACAAGGCGTATTAGCTAGAAATAGTTAGAAATTGAACATAGCCATTAAATAGAATACATCTTGTTTAAATGTGTATTACTATAAAATGATACCAGCAATTTAAATCGATTTATGTTTATGAGGTAGTAATCTTTGTAGACTTTGTTCCCTATCAAATTAGGTCTTAATGGTATTGCGGATGGCAGACAATATTTCAGCACCTCCGTCTGATAATACTTCATCAGCTACATTTTTGCCTAGTTCTTTGGCGTCTTCAACAGTAGCCGATTTTTTTACCTTAACGATCTGCTTGCCGTCAAGAGAAATGATACCGGCTTTAAGGGTAACCATATTGCCTTCTTTCCAGGCGTAGCCAAACGAAGGAATGCTGCAACCACCTTCCAAGGTTTTTAGAAATGCGCGTTCAGCGCGAATACAGTCCTCGGTGTCAGGGTGATTCACCCAGCGTTCAATAACTTCCTTTTTATCGAAAGATAGTTTCTTATGACACTCTATTGCTATTGTTCCCTGGCCCACAGGCGGAACAAAGTAGCTTGTCTCTATTTTTTGCACGATAAGATCGTCGTAGCCCATGCGGTGAATACCCGCGTAAGCAAGAATCAGTGCGTCTGCTTCTTTGGCCTGTAATTTTGAAATGCGTGTTTGGAGATTGCCTCGAACAGAAACCGTATTCGCTTCAGGATAGAAATGTTTTACAAATGCAACCCTCCGTGTAGACGAAGTTCCTATTACCGCTTTGGTGTTCTTCAATGAGAATGATTTATCAAAACTTAACACAACATCATTTACAACTTCTCTTTCCGTAAAGGCAATAAGCTCCAGCTCATCAGCCAGTGTAGATGAAAGATCTTTGGCGCTATGAACAGCAATGTCAATAGAACCATCCAGCAGTTTTTCTTCAATCTCCTCTGTAAACACTCCTTTGCTTCCAATCTTTGCAATAGATACATTCAGGATTTTATCCCCTCTTGTTTCTATAGGTACAATTTCAGTTTGATAACCAGAAGGCTTGATAAGTTCTGCAACATGGTGTGCCTGCCATAGAGCAAGTTTGCTTCCGCGTGTACCAATCCGGATGATTTTATTCATTAACTATGGATTTAATGTTTTAGAAATTTTTAATGACAGGTCCAGGAAAATCATTTTTGCACTGCCATTCCTTTCCAAATGATAGGTGGCCTCGTTCATCAATTTAAATGATTGTTCCACCTTGTCGAGGTTCATAACTTTGCTGAAATCCTGAACAAACTTAAGCTCATCTCCCCGCGTTCTGTTCATTGAATCAACACCGGTTGAATACAGCAAGGTTTCGCGCATCATGTTAATGCTGTAAGTGATAAGGTTTTTCTGGCTAAGTTTATCAAGGCCATGGTAGTCTTCTGCCATGGTTACCAGACCAGCATAGTTTCGTTTATAACAAGCACGCATCCATTCTGTAAAGCGTTGTGCGTTATTGTCCTCCTCATTGTCTATTAGCTTAAGCGCAAGGTTAATGTTGCCATCTGCCAACTGAGCAATCTTGTCAACTCTTGATGGCTGAAGTGACTTAGTTTCTGTGAGGTAATTTTTTAATTCATCATCACTCAACAGAGGTATTGTAACGATTTGTGTGCGCGAAATTATAGTAGGTAATAGTTTATCGGCAGCGTTTGTTACCAGAATGAAGAATGTATGCGGAGGTGGTTCTTCAAGTATCTTAAGGATACCATTGGCAGCAGAAGGATGCATAAGTTCTGGTTGCCAGATGATCATGATTTTATTCTTGCTCTCAAAAGGCTTTAGGGAAAGTGTCTTGATAATCTCACGGCTTTCTTCTCTTGAGATTAAGGCCTGCTTATCTTCTCCGCCATAATGGTTAGTCCAGTCGTCAAGGTTTCCGAAAGGTTGTTCCAGCAAGAAGGAACGCCACAGTTTGAGAATGTCGGCCTTAAAACGTTCTTCATCTTTATCACCTTTTACATTGCTTAACGGAAAGACAAAGTGCGTGTCGGGATGAACAAACTTTGCATTTTTAGAGCAGGCAGCACAGGTGCCGCAGGCATCTTCATCAGTCCTGTTTTCGCAATGAAGGTAAGTGGCATAAGCCAGCGCCAATGGTAAATTCAACGCACCTTCGGCGCCTACAAAAAGCTGTGCGTGTGCTGCGTGGTGATTGGTTACAGCATCTGTCAATACTTTTTTGCAATCCTGAAGTCCTGGTATATCTGAGAATTTCATGATTCTATAATCGTGTTGGGGCTGTTAGTTGAAAAACATGGGTGAGGATTTCTTTTTCAATGTCATCAAAAACAAGATTTCTTCTTTCCATGACCCTCCGTGCTGTTTCTAGGGCTTTATCGAGATCATAAGTGGTTACTCCTCCTGATCCTCCCCAGGTAAAGGAGGGGATATAGTTTTTAGGAAAACCCCCACCAAATATATTAGCGGAAACATCCACGACAGTGCCTGTATTAAACATGGTATTGATGCTGCATTTGCTGTGGTCGCCCATCATTAACCCACAAAATTGCAGACCGGTACTTTCGTACGATGCGGTAACATGCCGCCAAAGTTTCACGGTATCGTAGTTGTTCTTCAGGTTAGATGTATTGGTATCAGCTCCCAGGTTGCACCACTCTCCTAAAACAGAGCATCCTAAAAAGCCATCGTGTGCTTTGTTACTGTTACCAAAAACAACCGTTGTACTTATTTCTCCTCCAACTTTTGAGTAGGGACCAACCGTTACATCGCCTCGTATCTTAACGCCCATATTCAGGTGGCCTCCTTCACATAATGCAAACGCACCTCTTATGAGCGCCCCTTCCTGAATAATGCTGTTCTTACCAAGATAAACAGGACCATTTTCTGCATTGATAACGGCTGCTTTAATGGTTACACCGTCTTCTACGAAAAGGTTTTCTTCTCCATAAACAACAGTATGCTTGTCAGGCAGTGGTGCTGACTTTCTTCCTTCGGTTACAAGCTTAAAATCGGCACGAATCTCACGTCCGTTTTCTGTAAATATCTTCCAGGGTCTGTCGATTACTTTAATTGGATCTGTATACTCAATAGTATTCGTGCTTTCCATTTCTTTCTCTGGATGATGTGCAGCAATCAAAAAGCTTCCTTGTACAAGATAATAACCGGCAGGCAGAGACTTGATCGTATCTACCAACTTTTGATCGGGACATACGGCCCCGTTAATCAATACATTATCATCAGTAAATTTCGGGGCAAACTTCTTCTGTAGATATTTTTCTGTCTGGTAAGACGCTTTCGCGGTAAGCCACTTTTCCCATTTTTCGGCAATGGTTAAAATACCTACCCTTATTTCACAAACGGGCCGGGTAAAGGTAAATGGCAATAATTCTAAGCGAATGACGGGGTCATCGAACAGGACAAGATTCATGTTCAAAAATAATGGAGTATTGGTATAAAATAGCCTGTAAAAAATGCCTTTTTAAAAGATTGTTGTCTAACGTGAGGCTTGGCATATTTCAGGCAGCAAGATAAAATATGTTTTCTAAGTTGATTTACTAAAATGAAGGTAAACTCCGCCTGCTATCATTTACCGAGTTGTTGTAGAGGCAGTAAAATAAAAAAGGTCTTCAGAACGAAGACCTTTTCACAGTGCTTATTTGAAGAGTAATTAAGCTTTCTTTTGATATTTGTTCTTAAATTTCTCTACACGGCCTGCTGTATCAACAAACAGTTTTTTACCGGTATAGAAAGGATGAGATGCAGAACTAACCTCGATCTTGATCACAGGATATTCTTTACCATCTTCCCATTTAATAGTTTCCTTAGGAGCTTGAGTAGAACGGGTTATAAACTTGGTATCACTTGATTGATCCCAGAAAACCACTTCTTTATATTCAGGATGAATGCCTTTTTTCATTGCTTAATCTTTACTTTTTCCTTAAAGGACTGCAAAGATAGGGGGGATAATCGAAAAATCAATGACTTCCAGAAATATTTGGTTAAAACTTTAAATAACCGTTTTCCTACTTAAAAATAATGAAAACCAACACAATTTAGAGCTTACAGGACTTATAATGACTAAAAAGCCATGTATATTGCTGATGCATTTCATTCCTGTTTGGCCTTAGATTTACCACTAATGTAATAGATGCCATAAAACTTCACTAAGTAGAAGCCCGCAGGCAATTACCTTTACGTAGCAATAGACTTCTATGCCGCTTTTAACCCCATATCAGGATCTACAAAAATGAGATTTACCCTACTTTTAATGCTGCTGCCTTTTTTTGCAGTAGCCCAAAGCAGCTACGCTCCTTTAAATGAAGATTATTACCACTGGACTGACCGGTACGAAATTAAGACCGGTCAAATTATACCGGAGGTGTTTACTGCTATTAAGCCTTACAAACGATCTGCCATAGTCGCTTTTATTGATTCTGCCAAAAATGCAGGTGCTTTTGTTTCTACAAGCGATCAGTTTAACTACGCTTACCTGACGAATGATAATTGGGAATGGTCTAACGCCGAAACAAGCGACAGTAAAAAGCCTTTTCTCAAACATTTTTATAAGAAGAAATCAGATTTTTTCTCATTTCATGATAACGACTTTGACCTTCATATTAACCCAGTTATTTATGCGGGGCTTGGAAAAGATTCAGAACGGGAGGAAAGACTTTATATAAACACCCGTGGTATCGAGGTACGGGGAATGGTCGATCAGAAAGTCGGTTTCTATACCTACCTCACCGACAACCAGGCGGTACTTCCTTCTTACGTTTGGAATCAGATGAGGATCAATCCCGTCGTGCCACACGAAGGGTTTTGGAAGGAGTACTCCAATGGAACAGGTGTAGACTTTTTAAGCGCCCGCGGATATATAACTTTTGAGGCTACCAAACATATTAACCTGCAATTTGGCCATGATCGGTTTTTTATCGGTAATGGATATCGCTCCCTTGCATTCAGCGATTTTGCCCCGCCTTCTTTATTTCTAAAAGGTAATGTAAAAGTATGGAAGCTCAATTACCTCTTCATGATTAATCAGATGACAGCAGCAATTGAGGGGACGCTGGGCGGAATTAGCGCAAGAGACAAAAGTTTTCCCACCAAATACAATGCTTTTCATCATATCAGCATAAACATTGGAAAGAAATTGAATGTTGGAGTTTTTGAATCGGTAATTTTTTCTGCCAGTGATACAATAGCGGGTGACCATTTACGACTTGATTATCTTAACCCAATTATATTTTACAGAGCCATTGAACAACAAAATGGTAGTACAGACAATGTGTTGATCGGGATGGATTTTAAATGGAATGCTGCAAAACAATTACAGCTTTACGGCCAATTTATGCTCGATGAGTTTCTAATTGATAATATCCGTGCAGGAAATGGATGGTGGGCTAACAAGTTCGGCATTCAATTAGGCGGCAAGTATGTCGATGCGTTTGCTGTTCCTAACCTTGACCTTCACGGTGAAATAAATATTGTTCGTCCATATACATATTCTCATCATACCAATTACGGAAGTTACTCCAATTATCAACAGGCAATTGCCCATCCATTAGGAGCGAACTTCAAAGAGTTTGTTGGTATTGTGCGATATCAACCTTTGCCAAAGCTTAACTTAAAAGGTAAGCTTATTGTCATGCAAACAGGCCGCGATACTACCAACGTAAACTGGGGTGGCGACATCCTAAAAAAGAATACTACAAGGAAACAAGAGTATAATAATAAAATAGGTCAAGGCGTTTCAAATGACATATTATACGGAACTTTTACTGCCTCATGGCAAATAAAACATAATTTGTTTATTGATGGCACCGTAGTTCTCCGTAAAAGTGAAAGTGCTGTGGCATTTTATAATAACAATACTTCAATAACTTCATTAGCTTTGCGCTGGAATATTCCACAACGTTTATACGAGTTTTAGATTAGATGAAAATATACCTTCGCATTCTTCAGTATGCGCCAAACATTAATTCACGGATAGTCAAATTTATTCTCTTTTCATTTTTAGGTGCTGCATTTGGAGCAAGTTATTTAGGCCTATTAAAACCCTTGCTGGAAGTTATCTTCCTTCAAAATACGGCTGAGTCTGTTCCTGCTTATCCTGCTTTTAGTTTAAGCGTGAATTATGTGAGGGATCTTTTTAACTATCATTTCTTAAAGATCATTGAAGAAAACGGGCAGGTAAGGGCGCTGCTGTTTGTATGTATTTCCATTATTGTTCTTGTATTGATCTCTAATATTTTCCGATACATGGAGCGAATGGTTGCTTCAAGAATTAAAGTAGATGTTGTAAAGAACATCCGGATGGATATTTTTAGAAATGTATCCCGGTTGGAAATTGCATACTTTAATGACCAACGCAAAGGCGATTTGATTTCGCGTTTTACTAATGATGTCGGAGAAGTAGAAGGTACAGTACTAAACAGCTTGAAAGCCGTTAAAGAGCCGATTACGCTGATTATTCACATTGGTATTTTGTTTTCCATTTCTGTAAAACTGACATTGTTTACATTGATCGTACTGCCTGTTACAGGTTATGTAATCTCCACCATCATCAAGCGCTTAAAGAAAAAAGCGAAGCAGAGCCAGGAGTCAATGGGGCGCATAGTGAATATACTGGATGAGACGTTTGGCAGTATGCGCGTAATTAATGCCTTTAATGCAAGGCAGTTTCTAACGGATAAGATTGATGCGGAAACTTCTTACCACAGAAAAGTAAACTTGTCTATTTCAAGGAAAAATGAACTAGCGGCACCGTTATCAGAATTTTTGGGAATTATTGTGGTTGCCACCATCCTTTATTTTGGTGGTCATTCCGTTCTTTCAGGAACTGGTGATCTTAGTCCGGCTTCATTCATCGTCTTCCTGGTGTTTTTCACCATGATGATTCAGCCTGCAAAAAACTTCTCTAACGGACTTACATCTTTACAGAAAGGCATTTCTTCAGCAGAAAGAATTTTCAAAATTATCGATACTAAACCTGCCATTCAAAGTAAAGCAAATGCCGTTATACTAACGAAGTTTTCCGAGGCCATAGAATTTGTAGATGTTAGTTTTGCCTATGATAAAGAACCAGTACTTCGTAACATCCATCTCAAAATTCAGAAAGGTAAGACAATAGCGCTAGTGGGTCCTTCTGGTGGTGGTAAATCAACCCTGGCGGATCTTATTCCTAGATTTTACGATCCTACATCAGGTGACGTACGCATCGATGGTATTTCCTTAAGAGATTGCGAGCTTGAATCACTGCGAGGACAAATAGGTGTAGTTACGCAGGAGTCAATTCTGTTCAACGATACAATTTTCAATAACATCGCTTTTGGCATGAAAGATATGAAAGAAGAAGATGTGATCAGGGCGGCAAAAATTGCACATGCGCACGACTTCATCATGCAAACAGAAGATGGATATCAGACAGTGATTGGTGAGCGCGGTTCTAAACTTTCCGGTGGTCAGCGTCAACGTATCAGCATTGCGCGCGCTGTGTTGAAGAACCCTCCAATTTTAATTCTTGATGAAGCAACTTCAGCACTCGATTCTGAATCCGAACGCCTGGTACAAGATGCCCTCTTTAGTCTGATGAAGAACCGAACGTCTATTGTAATTGCCCATCGGCTGAGTACAATTCAACATGCGGATGAGATCATCGTTATTCAGGATGGCCAGGTCATTGAACGTGGTAAGCACGATTCGCTTATTCTCCAGAACGGCTTATACAGAAAACTGAACGAAATCCAGCGGATGTAAGCTATAGAAGCAGAACTGCCCGATGGCAGGCGTTGTTTCCTGTTATTGCTCTTTTTACTAGTCTTACATGTACCTTTTGAAAGATGAATTCCGCTAATTCGTTGGCTACTTTATTTTTTCGATTATACCAGTCTTAACACCATTGCCGAATCTAAACGGGTGATGGTGGTATAGATTTATAGGTTTTAATCGGATATAACAACCAAACAACCAGCTATGTGGACTAACTATCATACCCATTCTAAGTATTGCGACGGCAAAAGCGAGTTTAATGAGTATATTGACTCAGCCAGGAGAAATGGCGTAGTTAGTCTTGGCTTCTCATCGCATGCTCCTGTTCCTTTCGATTGCAAATGGTGTGTACAAAAAGAAGACTTACTTGCATATTTTGATAACATCAATGATCTAAAGAAACATGTACACGATATCGAGATCTATAAAAGCCTTGAGATCGATTTTATTCCCGGAGTAGTTTCTCCCTTCGAATATAAAGATGACCTTGATTACACCATTGGCTCTATTCATTTCGTCGATCAGTTTCCTGACGGAAGAAGATGGGAGATTGACGGAAGCCATGAATTGTTTCTGGAAGGTGTAGATAAGATTTTTAATGGCAACATGAAAGATGCCGTTATCCGGTATTTCGAACTTACTCGTGAAATGATTTTTTCGGCGGCCCCAACCATTGTAGGGCACTTGGATAAGATCAAAATTCAAAACCCTTCAGAAAAATATTACCTGGAAGCTGATAGCTGGTATCAGGATCAGATCCTTCAAACCTTACGATTAATCGACCAGGCCCAGCTGATCGTTGAAGTGAATACGAGGGGATTGTATCAAAAGAAGTCGCCTACAACATACCCAAGTCCCTGGATATTGGAGATCATCCGTGAAAAAGATATCCCCGTTACCATCAACAGCGATGCCCATCATGAAAAAGACCTGGTGAGCCATTTTGAGGAAACTGCGGCGCTTTTGAAAGAAATCGGGTTTACCAACGTATCAATCTTGCGAGGAGGCACCTGGCAACGCATTCCTTTTAACGAAACTGGCATTTTAATCTAAAGATAGCCTTCCTGGCTTACGCCCCGGTTTGATATCGATGTGCCTTTAGGGTAGCATCAATATTGCTTCTGCCATGCTTCTGCAATCCTTCTGCCAACCTTCATGAAAAGGCCTTTTCTATGAAGAATCGATGCGTTATCAGTGAATTTGCACAGAATCAGTACTGATTCTGCACTGAACCCACTCCAATCACACGCTATCGGCAATCCATTTAAACAATCTCTTCCTAATGGGTGTTAGTGTTTATCAATCGAGTGCATTATTTTTGCCCCGATAAACATTGCTATGAGTACTGAAACAGCGAGTCCAGAAAAAAAGGTTGAGAAGCAAACTTCACTTGCGGGGCACAAAGCGCCTGAACCCTATAAACCTAAAAATAAAGTTCGTATTGTAACAGCAGCCAGTTTGTTTGATGGGCACGATGCGGCCATCAACATTATGCGTAGGATTATTCAGGTAACAGGTTGTGAAGTGATTCATTTAGGGCACGACAGAAGTGTTGAGGAAGTTGTAAATACCGCCATTCAGGAAGATGCGCAGGCCATAGCAATGACAAGCTACCAGGGTGGCCACAACGAATACTTCAAATACATGTATGACCTTTTGCAGGAAAAGGGAGCAGGACATATTAAGATATTCGGAGGCGGAGGAGGGGTAATCTTACCCGATGAGATTAAAGAGCTGATGGATTATGGCATTACCAAAATCTACTCTCCCGATGATGGCCGTGCGCTTGGTCTTCAGGGCATGATCAACGACCTGGTTGAGCGTAGCGATTATCCTACCGGCGAATCCATTGATGTAAAGGTTGATGATCTGAATGCGAAAAATCACCTGGCTATAGCTCAGCTTATTTCAGCTGCCGAAAACTATTTCGATAAGCATAAAACCATCTTCGATCAGGTAAAGAAAAAAGCTGAGACGTCACATGTTCCGGTGCTGGGTATTACAGGTACAGGTGGCGCTGGTAAATCATCAATGGTCGATGAGTTGGTCAGAAGATTTCTCATCGATTTCAAAGACAAAAACATCGGGATCATTTCCGTAGATCCATCCAAAAGAAAAACAGGTGGTGCATTGCTCGGCGATCGTATTCGTATGAATGCGATTAATAATTCAAGAGTATATATGCGATCACTCGCAACACGCCAGAGCAATCTGGCCCTTTCAGCGTATGTGAAAGAAGCTATTCTTGTATTGAAAGCTGCCGGGTATGATCTCATTATCCTGGAGACTTCCGGTATTGGACAAAGTGATACCGAAATACTTGATCACAGTGATGTATCACTCTACGTAATGACCCCGGAGTATGGTGCAGCAACACAGTTGGAGAAAATAGACATGCTCGACTTTGCTGATGTAATAGCATTGAACAAGTTTGATAAGCGAGGTGCTCTTGATGCTTTGCGCGATGTAAAGAAACAATACCAACGCAACCATCAGCTTTGGAACAGCAAGGTTGAAGACATGCCAGTGTATGGCACTATTGCATCGCAGTTTAATGATCCGGGCACTAATCAATTGTATAAACACCTTATTGATAAGATAGCGGAAAAGACAGGCGCAGAATTGCAATCAACTTTTGAGATTACAAGAGAGATGTCTGAGAAGGTGTTTGTCATTCCGCCTCATCGTACCCGCTATCTTAGTGAAATCTCAGAGAACAATAGGAAGTACGATACCTGGGTAAGAGAACAGCGTGAAGTAGCACAGAAATTATATGCGATAAGAAAGTCGATTGACACGCTTAAGGAATCATCAATAGAAGACAAAGACAGATTGATTAAGGCGCTGGAAGAGCAATTTGAAAAACTGAAACTCAACCTTGATCCAAAAAACTGGAAGTTGCTTGAAGAATGGAGTAGTAAAGTAAAGCAGTACAAGGATAGTCACTTCAGGTTTAAGGTTCGCGATAAAGAGATTGCAATTAAAACACATTCAGAGTCGCTTTCGCATACTGAAGTTCCTAAGGTGGCGCTACCGCGATATGAAGCCTGGGGCGACTTGCTGTCATGGAGTTTACAGGAAAACGTGCCGGGAGAGTTTCCTTATACGGCAGGTATATATCCTTTTAAAAGAGAAGGTGAAGATCCGACAAGGATGTTTGCCGGTGAAGGCGGACCAGAAAGAACAAACAGACGTTTTCACTACGTAAGCTTGTCAATGCCTGCGAAAAGATTATCAACGGCATTTGACTCTGTTACGCTTTATGGTAACGACCCTGATTATCGCCCTGATATCTACGGTAAGATCGGCAACTCGGGTGTAAGCATTTGCTGTCTTGATGATGCCAAGAAATTGTATAGCGGATTTAACCTGGCCGATCCCAAGACTTCCGTATCAATGACTATCAACGGTCCTGCACCGATGCTGTTAGGCTATTTCATGAATGCTGCCATTGATCAGCAATGTGAAATCTACATAAAGCAAAACGGACTTGAAGAAGATGTAAAGCAGAAAATAGAAGCCATTTATAAAGATGCTGAAAGGCCGGCGTATCAAGGCGCATTACCAAAAGGTAATGATGGACTGGGCTTGATGTTGCTCGGTGTTACAGGCGATCAGGTTCTCCCGCTGGATGTATATGAAAAGATAAAAGCTTCTACCTTATCACAAGTACGTGGTACGGTTCAGGCCGATATCCTAAAAGAAGACCAGGCGCAGAATACCTGCATCTTCTCTACAGAGTTTGCGTTGAGGCTGATGGGTGATGTTCAGCAGTATTTTATTGATCAGGGTGTAAGAAACTTTTATTCGGTATCTATCTCGGGTTATCATATTGCAGAGGCAGGCGCTAATCCTATTACACAGCTTGCCTTTACGCTGGCGAATGGTTTCACTTACGTGGAATATTACTTAAGCAGGGGAATGAACATCAATGATTTCGCACCTAACCTTTCCTTCTTCTTTAGCAATGGTGTCGATCCTGAATATGCAGTTATAGGTCGCGTTGCAAGAAGATTATGGGCCAAGGCGTTGAAGAATAAATACGGAGCGGATGCAAGAAGCCAGATGTTGAAGTATCACATTCAGACATCAGGCAGATCGTTGCACGCTCAGGAGATAGATTTCAACGACATCCGCACAACATTACAAGCGCTGTACGCTATCTACGACAACTGTAATTCGCTTCACACCAACGCGTATGACGAGGCGATAACAACGCCAACGGAAGAGTCCGTGCGAAGAGCCATGGCTATCCAGTTGATCATTAACAAAGAGCTTGGGTTGGCAAAAAACGAAAATCCTTTACAGGGATCTTTTATCATTGAAGAGCTGACCGATCTTGTAGAAGAAGCTGTGCTTTCAGAATTTGATCGGATAACAGAACGCGGAGGCGTACTTGGTGCAATGGAAACCATGTATCAGCGCGGCAAGATCCAGGAAGAGAGCCTTTACTACGAAACCTTAAAGCATACCGGTGAATACCCGATTATTGGTGTAAATACATTCCTGAGTTCAAAAGGATCGCCTACAATTATTCCAAGAGAAGTAATTCGTGCTACTACAGAAGAAAAGGAGTATCAGATTAAGATGTTGCGCAACCTGCAAGCCTTCCAGGGAGAAAAATCAGCAGTAATGCTTGATCGTGTTCAGCAAGCAGCCATTCAAAACAAGAACATCTTTGGTGAGCTGATGGAAGCCACAAAGGTGTGTTCGTTGGGGCAGATCACAAAGGCGCTATTTGAAGTAGGCGGTCAGTACAGGCGGAATATGTAGGATAAGCTTCTGTTTCATTCCAAAAGGGTATCTTGGTGAAGAATCCTTCAAAAAAATAGTGTTGCTGTGTAATTGCTTCTCCGTAAATTAGACAGATTCACTTGAACCTAAGAATACAACCCTTATCAAATGAAAAGAAGCATCATTTATCTGGTGGCTTTGCTGATGGTCATGAGCCCGGCAATAGCCCAAAAGAAAAAGGGTAAAGATTCCGGTAAAACCCCGGAAGCTATACCTGTTGAAAACAAAGCTGCCCTTGCGCCTCCTGTTAAAGTAACCTCTGTTGAAGGAATTACAGAGTATCGTCTACAGAATGGATTGCGCGTTCTGTTATTTCCTGATCAGTCTAAGCAAACCATTACGGTAAATATTACCTACATGGTTGGCTCGAAACATGAGAACTATGGTGAAACAGGTATGGCTCACTTGCTTGAACACCTTGTGTTTAAAGGTACGCCTAAACATCCTAACATTCCCCAGGAGTTAACAGAGCACGGTGCCAGACCCAACGGGACTACCTGGACGGACAGAACAAACTACTTTGAAACGTTCAATGCTACCGAAGAAAATCTGACATGGGCACTTGATCTTGAAGCAGACAGGATGGTAAATTCATTCATTGCCAAAAAGGACCTCGACAGTGAGATGACCGTTGTTAGAAACGAATTTGAATCGGGTGAGAATAACCCATTTGGCATATTGCTTCAACGTGTTATGTCGACAGCTTACCTCTGGCACAATTACGGTAAGTCAACTATTGGGTCCAGAGCAGATCTTGAAAATGTACCTATTGAGAGATTGCAGGCTTTTTACAAAAAGTACTATCAACCAGACAATGCTGTGTTAACGGTAGTAGGTAAAATAGACGAGGAGAAAACGCTGAAAATGATCAATGAAAAGTTCGGTGTAGTTCCAAAACCTACTCGTGAAATTCAGCCTACTTATACAATGGATCCCACCCAGGACGGTGAACGTTCTGTAGTGTTGAGAAGAGTGGGTGATGTACAAGTTGCTATTTCAGCCTATCACATACCTGCTGGTTCTCACCCTGATTTCGCAGCTATTGATGTGCTTACACAAGTATTAGGATCAGAACCTTCAGGTCGTCTTTACAAAGCATTGGTAGACTCAAAAAAAGCAAGCAATGCAGGCTCTTTTAATTTCCAACTAAAAGAACCGGGCCTGTTATTCACTTTTGCGCAGGTGTTAAAAGAAAAATCACTGGATGACGCGAAAGCAACCATGTTAAAAACGCTGGATGACCTCACAGCCAATCCGCCAACGAAAGAAGAAGTTGAACGTGCTAAAAATGAACTGATCAAGCAAATGGAGTTAATGTATAACTCGTCCGAACGTATTGGTCTTTCTTTAAGTGAATCAATTGGTGCTGGTGACTGGCGTCTTATGTTCTTACATCGCGACAGAGTAAAGGCTGTAACAGTAGATGATGTAAAACGTGTTGCAGCGCAATACCTCAAGCCAGATAACAGAACTTCAGGTGTGTTTATACCTACAGAAAAACCTGAACGCTCGGACATTCCTCCTGTGCCTGATGTAGAAGCAATGGTAAAAGACTATAAGGGTAATGAGGCTTTGGCTGCGGGAGAAGCTTTTGATCCTTCACCAGCTAATATAGAATCGCGCGTAAAAAGAAGTGATTTACCTAACGGGATGAAATTAGCCCTTCTTTCAAAGAAGACAAGAGGTGAGTCAGTTGAAGCCCGGATAACATTACGATTTGGTGATGAAAAGACTTTAAGCGGAAAAGGAACAGCGGCAGAATTTGCTGCAAGCCTTTTGGATAGAGGAACTGCAAAGCACACACGTCAGCAAATTAAAGATGAGTTTGACAGGCTAAAAGCAAATGTTTTTATCGGCGGCGGAGCAACGCAAGCGTATGTAAATATCACAACAACGAAGCCCAATCTTGCTGAAGTGTTAAAACTCGTAACAGAAGTGTTAAGAGAGCCCATTTTCCCTGCTGATGAATTCGAGAAACTAAAGAACGAACAGTTGGCTGAAATTGAGTCAAACCGAAGCGAACCTCAGGCAATAGCCATAACAAACATTCAACGTCATATCAATCCTTATCCCAAGACTGATCCACGTTATATTGCTACGTTTGATGAAGACATAGCCAACATTAAGGCATTGACATTGGACGAAGTGAAGAACTTCTATAAGACCTTCTATGGTACCTCTAACGCTACCATGTCTATTGTAGGAGATTTCGATGCAGATGCAATTACAAAAATGGTTACTGATCTTTTGGGTAATTGGAAAAGCACTGCCCAGTTTACGCGTCTTGTTTCTAAGGCAACTCCTGTTGAGCAGATCAATAAAAATTTTGAAACACCAGACAAGGCAAATGCTTTTTTTGCAGCAGCTTTCAATTTCGAAATGAGAGATGACAATCCTGATTATCCGGCATTGGTTCTTGGTAACTATATGTTAGGCGGAGGGTTTTTAAACTCACGTCTTGCAACACGCATAAGGCAGAAAGAAGGATTGAGCTACGGAGTAGGCTCACAGTTTAATGCAGGTTCGCTTGATCCTGTCGGAAACTTTTTCGCTTACGCGATATATGCTCCGGAGAATGCAGAGAAACTGGAAGCTGCTTTTAAAGATGAAATCCAGAAAGTAATTACTACAGGATTTACTGCTGAGGAGATTGCTGCAGCGAAATCAGGTTGGACACAGTCGCGGACAGTGGCACGTTCACAGGATGGTGGTTTAGCAGGAACGCTGAACAACTACCTTTTCATTAAGAGAGATTTGAGCTTTGACAAGAAACTTGAAGATAAGGTAATGGCTCTAACACCTGAGCAAATTAATGCAGCGATGAAAAAGTATCTTACACCTGACAAGATCAACATCATTAAAGCAGGAGATTTTGCCAAGGCTAAAAAAGTAGCAGGAAGTAATTAAAAGAATGCTGGAACAAAAAAGAGACTGGTTATTATAACCAGTCTCTTTTTTATTTAATGAAATGCTTATCAATTTTTTGTCGTACGAAGTGGGTGCTTGCGTTCTGAATTCTTGGATTTTCTTCCGTTTTTAGATTGACTTTTGTGGGTAACATCAATATAGTTATGACCTTCCGCATAAAGTTCATCTGCACTTCTGGTTGAATTTCTAATGAAATTTTTTAAATCGTCATAATTAGTAAGGTTGTCAAACTCGTGAAAAGTGTAGTCGTGTGGAGTTCCAAAAGTAGGGATATCTAAATTATTTAACTCTTGGGGAATTTTAAGCTGTGGAATTGTTTGATTGCCTTTGGGAAGGATTAATATCCATTCAGAACTTTCTGAGTCACTTTCTAATTGAGCAGTTAAAAAATCAAATTCGCCTGAAGCAGAGTAATTTAATTTAGAATCAGTGAAGCTGAAATTAGCGCTTTCGCCAATATTTTTGATCTCGAAAATTTTATTAGTTACTCCTCTTTCATAAAAAATATCTTCAGTTTCGTAATAGAAGTCAGAGAAGTAAGCAGGGAACGCGGCGCCAGGATAATAAATGTCATAGCTAAGCTTTTCACTTCCGCTTGAGTAATATCCTATACGATACTTATCACTATAATCATTAACTGTAGGATATGCGGTTAACTCTACGCTTGAGTACAATGTACCTTCGGGTAAATTGGCGGTAATTTTCGTTAAGGGTTGCGTAACTTGTGACAGGTTAATAGGCGCATTTTCTCCTACAATAATATTCGAAAATAATTTATATCCTACAGGACCAGACATTTCACCAGAAAGCAGATATTTCATTACGTACAGCTTACTAGGATTTTTGCTAAGTCTTAAGGTGGCTGTTGAATTTAATTCATCAACCTGTGTTTGGTCATCCGAGGAATATATATTATAACTATAGTTTTCTAGCATCCCGTTAAAATTCAGGTTCGCATCACCTACATATGAATCTATTTCTTTTTCTTCCTCTGCATTAAATAGTACCCAATTTTTGCCTCTTTCAATTTCTCCAAACGTCCACATTCTTAGATATTCATAGTTATCTTCAACTTCAGCAAGTACCTCAGTAAGGTAGAATTTAGTTCCATTAAAAGTTGACGACTTTAGTGTCACATTATTTCCATTTTTGTACTCAGTAAAAGCAACCACATTTCCATTCTCGTCTGAAAGAAAAACAAAACCTCTCTCCTGATATTGTTCTTCCTGGTATAATTGATCAGCTGCAATCTGTATCGTTACTAGCTTATTTTGAACATTAATTTTTATTTCTTTTTCAGTTTTATTACCAGCTTGGTCACTAACAACTGCCTTAATATTGTGAGTTCCGTCGGGTACGGTGTTTGAATCCCAGCTTGCTTCAAAAGGAGCAGATGTTAAAGTAGTAAGTAAATTTCCGTCAATGAAGACTTCAATTGATGATATACTTTTACTGTCTTTGGTATCTAGAGAAATATTTACTGTGTTCCATACTGACATGTTTTCGGACATATTAGTAAACGAAACTTCAGGTTGATTAGCGTCTTTCAACCCATCGTCATCATCGCCGCAAGCTTGTATTAAAAATAGAGAAGATATTACAAGGAATATAGCACAATAATTTTGTGCTTTTTGAAGGGTTTTTAGATATAACATAAGATTAAAAGTTTAAGAATAAAATTACTCAGCGGATAGCAACAGTAAAATTTATTATAGGTTCTAAACTTACATGAGTTAACTTTTAGTATCTCGGCAGACTTTTAAGACAAAAAAAGAGGCTGATCACTCAGCCTCTTTACATTTAATTCTTTCCGAAACGTTTTCTCTCGTTTTCGGTTAAGTATATCTTCCTTAGTCGGATTGACTTTGGTGTTACTTCCACGTATTCATCCGATTGGATGTATTCAAGTGCTTCTTCAAGCGAGAACTTTATAGGAGGAGCAATTCTCATTTTTTCGTCAGCACCTGAAGCACGCATGTTGGTAAGCTTCTTGGTTTTTGTAACGTTGATAACCAAATCACCACTACGGCTATGTTCACCAATTACCTGACCTTCGTATACAGGCTCTCCTGGATCGATAAAGAACTTACCTCTATCCTGAAGGTTGTGTAAGCTGTAAGCAATAGCTTCACCTTGCTCCATCACAATCAATGAACCATTGATACGTCCTGGAATTTCACCTCGGTATGGTGCGTATTCTTTGAATCTGTGTGTAACGATAGCTTCACCTGCAGTAACGTTCAACAGGTAGTTTCTTAAGCCAATGATACCGCGTGATGGGATGTTGAACTTAAGAATCATACGATCGCCTTTAGGTTCCATGTTTAACATTTCACCTTTACGTTGCGAAACAGTTTCAATGGCTTTGCCTGCATCAGTCTCAGGAAGATCTATTGTTAGTTCTTCAAGAGGTTCGCATTTAACCCCATCAATTTCTTTAAAGATTACCTGTGGCTGGCCAATCTGTAATTCGTAGCCTTCTCTGCGCATGGTTTCGATAAGTACAGATAAGTGAAGTACTCCACGGCCAAATACCATGAAGCTATCAGCTGAACCTGTATCACCCACACGAAGGGCAAGGTTTTTC
This sequence comes from Chryseosolibacter indicum, assembly GCF_018598585.1. Classification (GTDB taxonomy): domain Bacteria; phylum Bacteroidota; class Bacteroidia; order Cytophagales; family Cyclobacteriaceae; genus Chryseosolibacter; species Chryseosolibacter indicus. Next base: position 33,531 of record NZ_JAHESD010000039.1, on the reverse strand, counting down.
TCCAATTCTTTATCAAGTCTGTCTTTGATATGGCGTGAAGTAACGAACTTTCCTTCTTTACCATAGAAAGGTGAGTTATTGATGGTAAACAACATACTCATGGTAGGCTCATCGATAGCAATGGATTTCATTGCTTCTGGTTTTTCAGGATCAGCAACAGTGTCGCCAATTTCAAAACCTTCTAGTCCTACCAGCGCAGCAATTTCTCCTGGCTTTACTTCGTCTACCTTTTGTTTTTCAAAACCTTCAAATACATAAAGGTCTTTGATTTTTGTCTTCACGATTCCTTTACCTTCTCTTTTAACAAGAGCAATAGGCTGACCTGCTCTAATACCACCACGATGTACGCGTCCTATCGCTACACGGCCAATATAAGAAGAGTATTCAAGGGAAGTGATAAGCATCTGAGTTGAACCTTCTTCCACCTTAGGAGCAGGAATGTACTGAATGATACCATCCAACAATGGAGTGATATCTTCAGAAGGCTTTCTCCAATCGGTGCTCATCCAACCTTGCTTTGCTGAGCCGTAAAAGGCAGGGAAGTCTAACTGCTCTTCATTTGCATCAAGCTGGAACATAAGGTCGAACACTTGCTCGTGTACCTCGTCAGGTGTACAGTTCTTTTTGTCAACCTTGTTAATTACAACAATGGGTTTCAATCCCAGTTGCAGCGCTTTTTGAAGTACGAAGCGTGTTTGAGGCATCGGGCCTTCAAACGCATCAACCAATAGCAAGCAGCCATCGGCCATGTTTAATACGCGCTCTACTTCACCACCAAAGTCGCTGTGACCGGGTGTATCAATTACATTGATCTTATAATCTTTATAGCGAACGGAAACATTCTTAGCAAGAATGGTAATACCGCGTTCGCGTTCCAGGTCATTGCTGTCCATGATAAGTTCGCCAGGATTTTCGTGATCCTTAAAAAGCTTACCGGCCATAAGCAATTTGTCTACTAGTGTAGTTTTGCCATGGTCAACGTGGGCAATAATGGCAATGTTCCTGATTTTGTTAACGTCCATAAATCCTCGAATGGGGAGTGTTTTAATAATTTGAGGCGCAAAGGTACGATTTATTTATCGAATTAGGAGGAGAAGTTCAAAAATTGGCTAAGGAAAAAGAAGTCAAAAATTAAATTCTTGGTTAAGTAACAATGACTTAATCATCGCTTTATAGCGTCCGCATTCGATATAAATTCCGTTTTTAAGAGTATAGCCAGTAGATTCGGTAGTTTCAGGATCGATAACCCAATATTCTTTAACTCCGAACTTTTGATACAGTTCCTTCTTCTTTACCGTATCGTGCAGGGAATTTCCTGGAGATAATATTTCTATTAAAAGATCCGGGATGCCATGAATTGCATCATCTTTTATAATTGAAATATTTTCACTGAAAACAAAGATAATGTCGGGTTGAACGGCATTAGAATGTTCATCCAAAAAACATCGCACGCTGAAAAAAGTGTTTCTCCTAATTTGTTGTCTCTTACATATTCATGAATAGCAAAGGATAAATTTCTAAGCGTTTTCTGATGTTTTGTGGTTGGAGCAGGTGACATGTATAAAATGCCATCAATAAGCTCAGCAAGGGTGCCTTCCGGAAGCATTCTATATACTTCCATAATGGTTCTTGGCGGCGGATGGAAGTTATGATGACGCATATTCCAAATTAGGCAATTTCAGATTTCTTTATGCCTTGAACCTGAGAAATGTTCCCATGGGCAGATCGCGGTTTTGTTTTGATTTCAGAAAAAATTCGCCGAATTCGAAGTCTGCATTATTGAAGTAGGTCTTCGCCACATTCAGCCCCACAACAGCTGATAGGCCTACAGCATAGGTACTTAAGATGAAGAAGCAATTCTTCTTTTCAAGCAGTTGGCTGCTCATGTTAATGAGTTCATCCAGCTGCTCCTGAAGCGTCCATTTTTCTCCTTCGGGCCCGCGGCCGTAGGGGGGAGGGTCCATTAAAATGCCGTTGTACTTATTGCCGCGTTTTACTTCACGTTTTACAAATTTGAAAGCATCTTCATATACCCATCGGATGTTACTGAGGTTGTTGTTCTGCATATTCTGATTGGCCCAATTCAATCCAGGGCGTGATGCATCGCAATGGATTACTTCAGCGCCGGCTGAACGTGCTACTACAGAAGCAGCACCTGTGTAAGCAAATAGGTTCAGAACTTTAGGAGATGGAATATTCCACCCTGTGATGGTATCATAGATAAAATTCCAGTTGTTGCCTTGTTCAGGAAAGATGCCCACGTGACCAAATCCTGTTAAGGCGAGTCGCAACGTAAGGTTTAAATTATTGTATTGATATTGTACCTGCCATGTCTCTGGCATGGTAGGATTTTTTGACCATCCACCTTTAACATCGTCAGTAAAGCGGAATTTATCTTTTTGCTCCCGAACAAACTTGGCGTGTGCCAGCTTCTTCCATTCCTGATCATCCAGCACTTTCTTCCAGATGGCTTGAGGTTCTGGCCGGATTAGAATATATTTTCCAAAACGTTCCAGCTTTTCAAAATCACCTGAATCGATCAGTTCATAATCCTGCCATGATGATGGATGCAATAATTTCATTCGCGAATTAAATACTTAAAAAATTGGTGTCGCTTTCTTAGCGCGTAAAGGTATAGTAAATTTATTTACGTGAGCTATTTTATAATGAGCTGTATTTTTAATTTCCCGGGTAATCAAGCTGAAAATAACCTAGCTTAGAGGAACTCGTTTAAATAGGGTATAAGCTTTAATGTAAGAATCAAATGACATCAGAGACAGGCGCAGGTATTAAGTATGAGCAAATATCTTTTCCTCAATTTAATGGCTTTGTTCAGTATTTGTGGCGACTTGAAAGTCATTTAAATGATACTTCAATTCATTCTTTCGGCCCCTTGGTTGATGGTTGTCCAGGTTTAATTGTTCAACTGGGAAAAGATGGAAGTATGCACGATGAAAATGGCAATCAACTACCACGTGCGTTTTTATATGGACAAACCATTAAACTTACAAAGCTTTACCTTGCGGGTAAGTTTAAAATTATCGGCGTTCGGTTTTTTCCTAATGTTTTAAAACCTCTGTTTAAGTTCAACTCATCAGAATTAACGGATTCGTGTGTTGAGGTAGATGCTCTTCCAAAACATAAAGATTTTAATTTAATTGAGAGGCTCTGTGAAGCGCAATCGCAAAAGGAACAGGTGAATATATTGTCATCCTATTTATCTTCTATCAGTGCATGTAATGATTTAGCACCCGATCCTGTTACACAATATGTGCTTAACGAACTTATTCAATCAAAGGGAAACATTTCATTGCCGAAAGTTCAAAAGGCAGTGAATCTATCAGAGAGAAGTTTGGAAAGAAGATTTGAACAGCATGTAGGCGTGTCACCCAAGTTGTATTCACGTATATGCAGGTTTCAGGCTTCTCTAACACAACTGAAGCAGAGTAGCTTTCTAAAATTATCTGATATTGCTTTTGATAACGGATACGCCGATCAATCGCATTTTATTCGTTCCTTCAGGGAGTTTTCTGGTTATGCGCCAAAAGAATTTTGGAACTACTATCATAACTCAGGCATGATTGCCATTAATTAAAAGGGTTTAATCTGACCAATTCTAAGAGTGTCGGTTTTGTTCAATTTTCAGAAAGAGGACAGGTTAATCTTGCTGAAAAATTCACAGTTATGAAATTAATTATTTTTGGATCGACAGGACGAATAGGTACCCATCTTCTTGAGCAGGCAATTAAAGAAGGTCATTATGTTACGGCTTTTGTTAGAAATCCTGGTAAGATTAAGATTAATCCCAACCCGAACCTGAGAATTGTAAAAGGCGATGTACTTGATGTTGCTTCTGTTGAAAGTGCTATGGCAGACCATGATGCAGTACTATGTTCTTTAGGCGCGGGCCGGAAGGGAAGAGTGCGATCAGAAGGTACCCGTAACATTATTATAGCAATGCAAAGAACGAGAGTAAGACGACTTATTTGCCAAACAACGTTGGGAGCCGGAGACAGCAACGGAAACCTTAATTTCTTTTGGAAGTACATCATGTTCGGCTTACTATTAAAAGAGGCTTTTCTTGACCATGAACTACAGGAAAAGTATGTTTTTGAAAGCCAGTTGGATTGGACAATTGTTAGACCGGCAGCCTTTACAGACGGCGCGTTGACGGGAGTCTACCAGCATGGCTTCGGGCCGGATGATAAATCAATCACCTTGAAGATATCATGTGCGGATGTAGCCCATTTTATGATCAAACAGCTAACGGAAAAGGCGTATTTGTGGAAAACGCCTGGGCTTTCTTATTGATGGAACGCGAACTAGCCTTGCGGTTACTGTCAACGAATGGAATAGGTGCGTCATGTTGAACTATTTGGCAAAGTCCGGTATATCAATGCCATAAAACAGTAGCTTAGTCAGGCTGATTTTTGGGTATAGGGCAATTTGTTGTCAGGCTTTAGACTTTGCTATAAATCAACATCTGGCTTTGTTAATAATAATGCTTTGATGCTTGTACTTAATCGTTTAAAATTGGCCATGCAATTAGTTATTACCAGTACCCAAAATCCTAAGATTAAAGGTTTGCTCGGACTTGAAAAGCCACGCGAAAGAAGAAAGCAGGGAGTATTTGTAGTAGAGGGAAAGAAAGAAGTAGGGATGGCGCTGGATGCTGGCTACCAGATTGAGAATTTATTTTTCTGTGAGGAGATAATTTCAGTACAGGAGATCAAGGCTTTTGGCATTTCGAACAAAGCAATTATCGCGGTCTCTAAAGAAGTATTTGAGAAAATTGCTATTCGCGAAGGTACAGGGGGAGTTATAGCTATTGCACAACAAAAAAAGCATACGCTTGATCAGGTAAAGCTTACGGCTAATCCGCTTCTTTTAGTTCTTGAGTCGGTTGAAAAGCCAGGTAACCTTGGTGCTGTATTACGTACGGCAGATGCAGCAGGAGTAGACGCAGTAATTATCAGCGACCCTCAGACAGACTTTTATAATCCTAATGTTATTCGTTCCAGCGTTGGATGCGTTTTCAGTACACAGATAGCTTCTGCATCATCTGAAGAAACAATAGTATGGTTAAAGAGAAATAACATCCAGATCTATTGCACATACCTGAAGGCATCTAAACCTTACCATTTGGTAGACTATAGTTCGCCTAGTGCTATTATTATGGGGACAGAATCAACCGGATTATCTGATATATGGGTTAAAAATGCATCTTCAAACATTATCATTCCGATGCAAGGGAAAATTGACTCCATGAATGTCTCTACTGCGGCGGCGGTGGTAATTTTTGAGGCTAGAAGGCAAAGGGGGTTTAATAAATAATACGAGAATAAAAAATTATAATATCTAGTAAGCTACTATGGTGTTATTAAGTTACTGGATGAGAATAGCGACCTCTCTGAGTACAAGATTATTTTTGAAAAGCTGAAGAATGTTTCGAAAAATCTAGGGGAGACAATGAATGATCTGATGGATACGATGAAGGTTCCTACAAATACCAATATCGAGAAGGTTGAAATCAGGTTTAAAGATATACTTGATAAGGTAGTTCAAACCCTTGAAGGAGAACTTATTCTGGCAGAAGCTTCAGTAACGTTTGATTTTAATAGTGCTGCCCTTGTAAAATACCCTAAACATATTTGGAAAGTATTTTTCAAAACCTGCTGAGCAATGCGCTTAAGTACCGATCAGCAGAGAGAAAGACACGCATTCATTTCGAGTCAAAGACTATTGAAAACTTCATTGCATTAAGAGTTTCAGACAACGAGCAGGGTATTGATATGGAGCGCTTTGGCGACAAATTGTTTGGTCTGCATAAAACATTTCATGAACATAAAGAAGCAAGGGGTGTTGGTCTGTTTTTGATTAAAACTCAGATTGAAGCAATGGGCGGCTTTATTAAGGCGGAGAGTAAAGTAAACGAAGGCACTACTTTTACCATTAAGTTTCAACTTTGTTTATGATTATCAGTCATTAAAAAATGGGCCCAGCCAAGTTTTAACCTAAACCTAGAAACTCTAGTCATTGGCCGGACCCAAACGAGCATCTAATGCTCGACAACAATTTAACAATTTACATGCCTACATAGTAGCCCGCTTTTTCAGCTTATTTGATTGTTTCTTTCGTGCTTAAGCGAACGGCCTTGTTCAATACTGTAATCCTAATGACCGTAACCGAACAAGTTGGATAACTATACGTCTATTGTAAGCTTCTTGTTAACTACCCATCAATAGGCTCCCATAACTCGATCTTGTTCCCTTCGGGATCCAGAATCCATCCAAATTTCCCGTAGGGATAAGTTTCAATTTCACCTACTACTTGTACACCTTCTTCCTTTAAAACTGCCAGCAACTCGGTTAAGTTTTCGACACGGTAGTTGAACATAAATGGTTTTTCACTCGGCGTGAAGTACGTGGTATCTTTTTTAAAAGGGCTCCATATTGTTTGTGCCGGATGTTCTGACTCGGTATTATCTATGTCCTTCCATTTAAAAACTCCCTCAATTCCAAGATGGGTATTGTACCACTCGGTAAGTTTTTTAGGATCTTCCGACTTGAAGAAAATTCCGCCTATTCCTGTTACTCTTTTTTTCATGATGTTAAGCTGGTAATATTTGACGTTTTCGTAAGACTGCTGCTGATATAAGGGTAATTATTAAACCTACAGGTAGAATTTCTGTAAGTGTTATTGCAAAACGAAGTACCGGGTTTTTGTACGTCGCGTTAAAGTTCTCCATTTCCTTCAGGGCTTGGGAAAGCTCGGCTTCACTTGCTCCTTCGCTCTTCATTTTGTCCAGGTAATGTTGAGTGTAGAACTCAGTGAAATCACTTGCTGCAAGATTATAATAGAATTCCCAAGTGGTGGCATAAATAACAGCTGCAACAAGTGCGATAAGAATGCCAATTTTAAATCCCTGAAGAAATGTGATTACGCCGCTTTTGTAGTGATCGCGATAGGTCTTGATTCCTACAAATATCATGGACATGGCCAAAACCATGGATGCATAACCAATCAGCATCCCGCTGTCAAAATCGATTACGCCATTTTTTAAGAGTGGGGTACTAATCAGCAGCATGATTGATACTATACTTCCAGCGATAACTCCGTTGATAAGAACTACTTTTTTCATATTGTTTTTTTTTAGCAAATCAATACGAAGAGAAGCCGGAAACCTTCACCCGAAAGCACGATTTTGATACAAAAACCATTAAATCACCCTTAAGTATGGGCGGCCAAGAACCAACTTAACCAAATAATTCTAAATCTTTTGCTTTTTGGATGGCTTGGGTTCTTCTTTTTACTTCGAGCTTTAAAAACAAATTGGAGGTGTGGGTTTTAATTGTATTTAAAGACACATGGAGCTGATCTGCTATTTCCTGGTTAGAGAGTCCTTTAGCCATAAGAAGAAGGACTTCATATTCGCGCTTACTAATACCTATTTTTGCAACTTGCCCTTCATTATGTTTGCGTGGCGCTGTAGTTGCAGGAGGAGTAACAAATTTCTTACTTGTAATTTTTTTTCCGGTCCAAACACCAACAGCAGTAAAAAGTAAAGCCACCAGACCCAAATAGAACTCCAAGGACAGGTCGCGTACCAGGAACCTGTATTCAATAAGTTTTAACAGGAAAATAAGTATTGCAAATGAGACACCGTAGAGCAAGATGGTACGCCACATAACCAGGATTAGCCAGCCCAACCTTCGCGGTCCAAACTCCGATACTGAATCGCTTCTGCCAGGTGTTCCGTTTTAATTTCCTCTGACCCTGTAAGGTCAGCAATTGTCCTGGACACCTTTAAGATCCTGTCGTAAGCCCTAGCTGAGAGCCCTAGACGTTCCATGGCAGTTTTCAACAAACTTTTACCTGCATCATTAATATTGCAGATCTTTTTAACCATGTTTGAAGGCATCATAGCATTGCAATAGACGTAGGTTTGACCGCTAAACCGTGAGGACTGTATTTCCCGTGCACGTACAACCCGTTCGCGTATAACTTCGCTTGTTTCAACCTTTCGGTTGGCGGTCATCTCATCAAAGCTAACGGGTACCACTTCAACATGAAGATCAATACGATCGAGCAACGGACCGCTTACTTTGCTTAAATAGCGTTGTACGATACCAGGAGCACAAACACATTCTTTTTCGGGATGATTGTAAAAACCACAGGGGCAAGGATTCATGCTTGCCACCAACATAAAATTGGCTGGATAATCAATAGAAACCTTTGCTCTTGATATCGTTACTTTCCGTTCTTCCATAGGCTGGCGCATAACTTCAAGAACTGTTCGTTTAAATTCAGGCAGCTCATCTAGAAACAACACGCCATTATGGGCGAGCGATATTTCCCCCGGTTGCGGATTTCCACCGCCGCCTACTAAAGCAACATCTGAAACAGTATGGTGTGGCGATCGGAAGGGACGCATGGTTAGCAAGCCTGTTTCGCGAGATAATTTACCTGCTACAGAGTGAATCTTTGTTGTTTCCAACGCCTCTTGTAGACTTAGAGGAGGAAGAATAGTAGGAAGTCTTTTTGCAAGCATTGTTTTACCTGCTCCAGGCGGGCCAATCATAATCACATTGTGACCTCCAGCGGCAGCAATCTCCAGCGCCCTTTTTATATTCTCCTGGCCCTGAACATCTTTAAAGTCTGTATCGTAGGTATTGAGTTGCGCTGCAAAAACTTCTTTTGAATCAATACGTAAGGATTCTATAGCAACTTTGCCAGTAAGGAAGTCAACCGCATGCTTCAAAGACTTCACGGGGAATACATCAAGGTTTCCGACAACTGCAGCTTCACGGGCATTGTCTTCAGGAAGTATGAAACCTTTAAAACCTTCACTTGCAGCTTGAATGGCGATTGGTAATACACCTTTGATGGGCCTAAGGGCGCCATCCAGAGACAACTCACCCATAATTAAATAGTGATCGAGCGTTTCGGAAGCTATTTGCCCTGAAGCTTTCAGCACGCATAGGGCAATGGGCAGGTCATAAGCAGAACCTTCTTTTCTTATATCAGCAGGTGCCAGGTTAACCACGGTTTTATTGCGTGGCATAAAGAATCCGCAAGTTTTTAGTGCAGCTTCTACCCGGTGTTGACTTTCTTTAATTGCGCTGTCCGGCAGACCACTCATAAAGAACTTAGTGCCTTGCTCGACGCTAACTTCAACCATGATGGTTCTGGCGTCAACCCCGTGTACGGCACTGCCATAGGTTTTTGCCAGCATATTACAGGAAAATAATTAGATATTTGTTTTGGATTGAGGAGGTTGCTGAATTCCGGTGTTTTGCCTTGTAGCTTCCTGCATGTCGAAAAGCTTTGCTTTTAACGTATTAAGCTCGTGATTTAGAATTGCTTTTTCTTTTGTAGTTTCTTTTTGGGAAGCATATACCCAGATTATATCAACAATGAGAAGAACTAACCCAGCCAGCGTAACCCATTTAAATGCCGGAATCCAGCTTACCATCTGAAATAAGATACCTGTGTTATTATCAAGAACAACAGTAAAGATGAAAGCACTGATGTGAAAAATCCCGAAAACTATATAAAAGATCAATCTGTTCTTACTCATGATTAAAGCCAGTGGGTTGTTAAACTTCTACGGATTTAAAGGTAATTCAAAAAAATTAAATTCACGAATACTGCTGCCTTGCTTGTATGATTTGTATTCAATATAATCTTTTTAATTGATGTCAGAAGAAAAACTTAAAGCCAGCACTACTTGTACCATATAGCAACAAAGATAACGTCGGCATAAAAGTGAGTTAATATTGGTAAGAGATCTTCACGCTACTGTTGATCTTAATCTCATTTTAATCTACCCCACTAAATGAAGGAATAATTTTTACCAATAGACTGGGTAAGCGTACTTAATCATTTTAAACATGAAGCTTTGGTGCACCATATTTCTTTTACTGCTTGTATGTATTAGCTCATTGGCTCAGGAATTAAACACCAGGAACGTTATTATCATAACGTTGGATGGATATCGTTGGCAGGAGTTGTTTTATGGTGCTGATGATAAAATATTATATGCCGAAAAGTATGTTTCTGATACTTCCGTTATATCTTCTTTTGGAAGAGGCGAAGAAGCAGAACGCAGAGAAGATCTTATGCCCTTTTTTTGGAATGTTATTGCCAAACAAGGACAGTTGTATGGAAACAGAAAGTTTGGGAACAAAGTTAATTGCTCGAATCATCATTTACTTTCTTACCCAGGTTACAGTGAGATGTTTGTTGGTTTTGCAGACAAACGTGTTTCATCCAATAAAGAAATAGTAAATCCTAATCCCACGGTGTTTGAGTTTATTAGTCAACACAAAGATGAGTATAATAAGAGGATTGCGGCTTTTGCTACCTGGGGTACATTCCCCTATATTCTCCGAGAGGCTCAGGCACAATTTCATATTAACGCAGGAGATGATATTGCGAAAGGAAGTATCAGCACTGTTGAGAAGGAGATAAATGAATTGAAGAAAGGAAAGAAACGCGAAGACAAACATACTTTTTACTATGCCCTTGAGTACTTAAAGCGAGAGAGACCAAGAATAGTATTTATTGGTTTTGATGAAACGGATGCATATGCGCATGAAGGCAGATATGATGAATATCTTAAAGCTGCGCATCGGGCAGATGAGATGATAAGAACATTATGGGATTATCTTCAGTCTGATCCGTATTATAGGGATAAAACTACTTTATTAATAACCACAGACCATGGTAGAGGAAAAGGGAAAAATATATGGAAGAACCACCGTTTATTAGCAAGAGGTTCACGACATATTTGGTTCGCAGCTCTTGGTCCGGATACACCATCTTTTGGGGAGATGAAATTTGCATCTAAGTATTATCAGAAACAGTTGGCCAGTACGATAGCTTCGTTTATCGGATTAAGATATAAACCAGTAAAACAAGCGGGTGAGGTGGTGCAAACAATGATTGCGGTACCTGATCATATCCCTACAAATGATAAGAGTTCAATAAAAGCTTCTTTAAAATAAACGTTCGCTTCTTAATTATTATAGGTTAATCACTATATTGGTAATTAACCTATACCTGAATGAAAAATATTTCTTTAGTGCTCGGAAGTGGCGGGGCTCGTGGCATGGCCCATATTGGTGTTATTGAACAGCTTGAAAAAGAGGGTTATAAGATAAAAGAAGTTATTGGTTGCTCGATGGGGGCAGTGGTTGGCGGAATCTATTGTGCCGGGTATTTACAGGAATACAAGCATTGGCTGATTTCGCTTACTAAATTGGATGTATTTAAACTTCTCGATTTTACTTTCTCAACCCAGGGCTTTATAAAAGGTGAAAAGGTTTTTAAGGCCATTGAGCAACTTATCGGCGATCAGCGAATAGAAAATTTCAAAATACCATTTACCGCAGTAGCCGCAGATCTAAATAGCAGAAAAGAAATACACTACTCCTCAGGAAGTTTATTTAAAGCCCTGCGTGCCTCAATTGCCATACCTACTATTTTTACCCCTGTAATAGAAGGCAAAGCTCAACTTGTTGATGGCGGAATAGTTAATCCTTTGCCACTTAATCTTGTTCATATAAACGACATTGATCTTGTAGTAGCTGTAAATGTAAATTCAGGACAATATGAGGTTAAGTCAAGCCAAGTAGTGAATAAAGAAAAGGCAGCTTATGAAAAAATGCTGGATGCATTTCGTACACAAATATTGAAGATTGATACAAGTGCTGAAGAGCAGATTGAAAAGTTTGGCTATTTTGACTTAATCACGAAGTCATATGACATGACCCAAGATAGACTTACAGAATTAATGATATCCATCCACAAACCTGATATTGTTGCTGAAATCTCCAGAGATGCATGTGGTATTTTTGAATTCTATAGAGCAAACGAAATCATTGAAGAAGGAAGAGTAGCATTATTGAAAGCCTTTAGTAATTATAACAAAGTGCAATCTGCAGAAAATATATTAAGGTCTCTGCTTTCACAAAAAACTCCGTTAGCATGAACAAGAGGGGGATATTGCGTTGTTATAATTTATAAATTTGCGACATGGAAGAAGTAACAACGTACGAGAAGCTGGGGGAAGAAAATCTGAAATTACTTATTGAGCGTTTCTATGATCTGGTTTTCTCAGACCAAAGAATATCACATTTATTCAAGACAGATAAAGAATTAATAAAAGAAAAGCAGCGTTTATTCCTCACGCAGTTCCTAGGTGGACCACCTCTATATTCCCAACGTTATGGGCATCCTCAAATGCGGGCAAGGCATATGCCACATCCTATTACTGAAGATGATGCTGTAGCATGGTTGTCTTGTATGTCCAGCGCCATTAGCAGTTTAAATATTTCGGAGTCATTGAAAGATGAGCTTTTTAAAAGATTTGTACCCACAGCAATGTTTATGGTTAACACAGAAACAACGAGCGAATAAAACAAGACAAGCATCAAAAGGGAGTATAATTAAGGAGGTATTACCGTAAAGACAACTTTTTTAAATGCTTTCCGTAAAACCTTTCTCATTCACCGCACTACTCATGAAGTCTGAAAGACTATTTTCTTTTATATCAATAATCCTCTTATTAGTAGCATGTAAAGACGAAGATGAGGCATCAACGAAAGCGCCAATTCTATCTTCAACACTTACCAATTGGCAAAACTGGAGTTTGAATACAAAGTATGAATTTACAGAGGATGGTCGCCAAAGCAGGATTGAATGGCAAAGAGAAACAGGGGCGGTTACAGCAGGGAAGGATGTATTTAGCTATAACGAAAACAACAAAGTGATATCACTTTCCAGATCAGTAACAGGTCTTGTTGATGAAACAATATCTTATGTTTGGATGGATGACAAGATCATAGCTTCGAAAAATTATAGCAATGGTCAGCAATATGCCTTTTCTATTTACGATTATAATGAAAAAGGGCAGTTGATTGCAAGTGTGTATATGATAAGAGATGAAGGCGGTATAGGGTATTTAAGGAAAACAGAAAATAGCTATACTTACTCTAATGATGGCAATCTTTTCCAGGTTTATGAATACAACTTTAACGCAGAGAGACTTGAGTTAGAGTTGGTGTCTGTTAAAACATATTTAGGATATATTTCTGGATCTTCAAATCCTGTTGATGATTATGAAATTCTTCCTAATGTTAAATTGCAGCATGCGTTACCGACCGGTTATACGATTGCGACAACTTCTGGTGTTACGGAGTATAAGGTGCAATATGTATTAAAGTCAAACCAATACCCGCAAGAAAAGAAAGTAACGTCAGAAGGAGTCGAACCTTTAGTAACACAGTACTTCTATAAGTAAATTTAAGGCTGAGAGTCTGTATAAGATTTAATGAATTTCGGTGAAGATTTAAAAAATTCATGTGCTTTGTCTTCACTTAATTTCATTACTGGTCTCATTTTAGGTATTGTTTGCCTCCGTCCTAGGTCGAGTTAGCTATAGATACGCTAGACATTAATTTGCGTTAATGTGGGATGGTTACGATATTTTTGAAAGCATAGATGCGATAAGAAAACCGGTGACAGTTACAATACCTACCCAGTCATGTCCATTTTCAAACGCTTCTGGAATCATTGTATCGACAAGCATACACAAGATTGCTCCTGCCGCAATAGCAAGGGTAGCTGAAATTACTTCTTGCGAGAAGTGACTAAAAATCGTGTAGCCGCAAATGGCAGACGCAGCCGTAAGTAAAGCAATAGCAACCCAGGTTCCAAAAACGAAAGTTTTAGACCTTCCCGCTTTTTTCATGCCTGATGCACTTGACAATCCTTCAGGAAGATTTGAAATAAAAATTGCAATAACAGTGGCAAAACTTACTGCGCCTCCCTCGATCATACTTAAACCAATGGCTATAGCCTCAGGAATGCCATCTAATAATGCCCCGACAGCAATTGCTAATCCACTACCTTCATCTTCGTTTTCTGAAGGTTGTTGGTTTTGTGAACGCTTTCTATGTTTTGCCCCGCTTCTTGATAAGATGAAGTTAGCAATTGTATAAATTATACCGCCAGAGATAAACCCTGTAGCCGTTGAAATAAAGCTTCCTTGTTTATATGCCTCGTTCACTAACTCGAACGATAATGCGGAGATAAGTACGCCGGCACCAAAGGCCATAATTAGTGCAATAGTTCGCTGAGGAACTTTGCTGAAATACCCTATCGAGGCGCCAATAACCAATGCTGTTCCTGAGAGCAGTCCCCATAAGCCCGCCACTGTCCAGGTAGGAAAAGAATCCATAAATGTTTTAAGGAGATTAAATATTTTTATGCCTTGGATAATTATTTGGCTTGGATGTCTTTAGCAAGGTTGATGAAAATAGCAATGGACCACGCCTTTTGCAAAGAGTTTTTCAACCATTCATGTATTAATTGAATTTTTTTTGTTTGTAAAAAATAATGCCAAAATAAAATATAAGTTTTTTTTAACATTTTACGGCCTTCTTTAGCTCAGATGCATAACAAAAAGGATGATAGCAAGTAATGGTACTAATTGTTGACGACAATCAGGAGAACATTTTTTCGCTTAAAACTCTGCTTACGCTTCACCAATTTGAAGTTGACACGGCCTCCTCAGGTGAAGAAGCTTTAAAGAAAATACTTCAGAATTCTTATTCTCTGATAATCCTGGACGTTCAAATGCCTGAAATGGATGGTTTTGAAGTAGCGGAAGCAATTTCAGGTTACAGTCGTTCTAAAGACATTCCCATCATTTTCTTATCGGCAGTTAATACACATAAAAAGTTTATTACCAAAGGCTATGAATCTGGTGGTATTGATTACGTAACAAAACCTTTTGATCCTGACATCCTTCTTTTGAAAGTAAAAACTTTCTACCGCCTTTCAGAGCAGCGCCGTGAGCTTACGGCCATGGAGAAAAATCTGAGGCAGGAGATAGAATTGAGAAAGAAAGCGGAAGAGGTGTTGGAGCAAAAGGTTGAAGAACGTACGGAAGAGTTGAAAAGATCGAACCAGAGACTAGAAGAAAGTAACAAGGAGTTGCAGCAATTTGCATTTATAGCATCTCACGATTTACAAGAACCCCTTAGAAAAATTCAAACCTTTAGCAATCTCGCTTTAGACAGGCATATCAATGAAAGGGATAAAGTTAAATCCTACCTTCAAAAAATAACAGGTTCTGCCGGGAGGCTGCGTAGTTTAATTACAGATCTGCTTGAATATTCTAAAATTTATGTAGAAGATAGATTTGAACCAACAGACCTTGAGAAGCTTGTTGAAGACGTTTTGTCTGATCTCGAACTCTCTATCAAAGATAAAAGCTGCAGTATTGAAATTGCCAGGCTTCCTGTTATTGAAGCAATACCTTCACAGATCAGACAAGTTTTTCAAAACCTGTTAAGCAATGCTTTAAAATTTTCAAAAATAGATGAGCCTTGTGAGATAAGTATCACCGGTGAAATTATTGAAAGTAGATTACTCGATTCACCTCCTTCTACAAAAGGAAAATTTTGCCGGATAAAGGTGAAAGATAATGGTATTGGCTTCAACAGCGAGTTTAGCGAAAGAATATTCGAAATTTTTCAAAGGTTAAATCCAAAGTCAGTGTACGAAGGCACAGGTATAGGGTTAGCAATAGTAAAGAAAGTTATTGAAAGACACGATGGGTTAATTACTGTGTCAAGCAAAGAAAATGAAGGTACTGTCTTTACAATAGTTTTACCGATTAAAAAGGTATTTGATTCTTCTGAGAAAATATAAAAAGTTCATGAAATCTAATTTCAAGAGAAATCTTCTGTTTGGTTTTGGAGCATCACTTTTGATCCTCATAATAACCTCTGCGGCTTCTTTTATCAGTATTAATAATTTATTGCGCAGCTCTGGTTTAGTTAACCATACACACGAGGTAATAATAGGTTTGGATGCAGTTAATGCCGCCCTTATTGACGCACAATCCAGTCAACGAGGTTTTCTGCTGACATCGGATGAACGTTTTCTAGATCCTTACTACGAGGCGAATAACAATATCGAATTGCTGCTTCGAAATATCAGAAGTCTTACTGCTGATAATCAGGCACAGCAGGCGAAGATTGCTCAACTCGAAGACCTGCTCGAACAAAGGATCTCTTATCTCGAGCATGGTATAGCAGAAAAGAAAAAGGGCAAAGACGTAGATGTTGAAGTGTTGCAGCGGGGGCGTGCAATTATGCTTGCAGTACGAAAATTGATTGCAGAAATGGAGGAAGGCGAGCGGGCTCTTTTAACAGAAAGAACCTCTACCATGAATAAGTTCGCAGCCTTTACACCGGTTATTATTATTGTTGCCGCAATGGTAGCATTGCTTATAACCGTATTATTCTACATAAGGGTGCGAAGTGATTTTGAACAGCGGATGCAACTTCAGCAGGAGCTTTTGGATAAGGATGCTGATATATCAAAGAGAATAGAAATTATACGGGGCATAGCCGATAAAATAGCGCAGGGCAATTATGAAACCAGAGTTGATGATAAAGAAAGTGATGCATTAGGAAGCGTTGCTGGCGCTCTTAATAAAATGGCAGAATCCCTCAACTACTCTTTCAACTTATTGTCAGATAAAGAATGGTTACAAACGGGACTAACACAACTGAATGATGTGATGATAGGGGAGAAGGATGTTGATGCATTGTCTTCAGAAATAACGGCCTTCCTTTCTCAGTATACGGAAAGCAATGTCGGGGCCTTCTACATACTTCAGGAAAATGAATTGCACCACGTAGGTGGCTATGCTTTTGTGCCAGATAAATCAAGAAAGAAACTAAGGATAAATGAAGGGATTACAGGTCAGACTATTTCTACTAAGGCCCCAATTCACCTAAAAGATATCCCTTCCGAAAACATCAGTATAAGTTTTGCCAGTGGAGAGCTAAGGCCAAAAGACATAATAGCATTGCCTATTTTGGATGGATATACAGTTAAAGGAGCCATTGAACTCGGATCAATTAAATCTTTTACCGAACGGGATATTGAATTTTTAAAAGCAAGTACACCAAATATTGGAATTGCAATAAGTACAGCACAAAATAGGAGAAGGCTGCAGGAGCTGCTAGAAGAAACACAAGCACAGGCAGAAGAGCTTAAAACGCAACACTCGGAACTCGAAAATCTTAATAGCGAATTGGAAGTGCAGGCAGAGAAATTACAGGCATCCGAAGAAGAATTGAAAGTGCAACAGGAAGAATTGAAACAGGCTAATCAGGAACTAGAGGAGAGAAGTCGTTTGCTTGAAGAGCGCAATCAGTTAATTAGTGAGCGTAATATTGAAATTCAACACAAGGCGGATCAACTTGCACAGAGCACTCGGTATAAGTCAGAGTTTCTGGCGAATATGTCGCACGAGCTACGAACACCCCTAAATTCTATTCTGCTGTTGTCGCGGTTAATGTCTGAAAACCCTGAGAAGAATCTGACAAGTGAACAAGTTGAGTATGCAAACGTGATTCAAAATTCGGGCAACGGCTTGTTATCATTAATTGATGAGATACTAGATTTATCAAAAATAGAGGCAGGAAAAATGCAGTTGGAATATCAAATGGTTTCTGTAAGAGAAATCACAAATGATATGAATGCGTTGTTCTCTCCCGTTGCAAATGAAAAGAAGATAGAATTTAAATTGTTGGTTCAGCAGGAAGTGCCTTCCCATATAGAGATAGATAAATTGAGACTTGAACAAATACTCAGGAATCTGCTTTCTAATGCCATTAAGTTTACTTCCAATGGTTATGTGAGTCTTGATGTTTTACTTGAGGAAGACGAGTCTGAGATAGTAAAGTTTGTTGTTAAAGATACAGGTATCGGCATACCGAAGGAAAAGCATGTACAGATATTTGAAGCCTTCCAACAAGCTGATGGTTCAACAAGGAGAAAATATGGTGGAACAGGACTTGGCCTCTCTATCAGCCGCGAGTTGTCAAAGTTGCTTGGTGGCGATATTTCGTTAGTGAGTGAAGTAGGCCAGGGAAGTGAATTTACAGTCCGAATTCCGATTTCTAAAAAAACGGTTGTTAAATCAAAACTTAATCAACAGGAGAAAGAGGTAATTGCAGAGGTTATACCTGAGCCTCAACCTGTAAAAAAGGTTGATCCTCGTTATATCAGTACAGAGATCCCTTCTAATGTTCCTGATGATCGTAAAATTATAAAGCGGGGTGATAAGGTTATTCTGATTATCGAAGACGATGTTAACTTTGCAAAGGCTCTTCTTGACTATACCCGGAAACGAGAATACAAGGGGGTTGTTGCTGTTCGTGGAGATGAAGGCGTTGAATTAGCGAAGCAATTAAAACCATTAGGGATACTTCTTGATATTCAATTGCCTGTAAAGAGCGGATGGGAAGTAATGGAGGAATTGAAAGGCAATGCGCAGACAAGGCATATTCCTGTTCATATCATGTCTTCTCTTAACGCCAAGAGTGAGAGCTTGATGAAGGGCGCAGTAAACTTCATTAATAAGCCCGTCGCATTTGAACAGATGCATGAAGTATTTAAGAAGATAGAATACGTGCTTAGCCACCATCCAAAGAAGGTGCTTATTGTTGAGGAAAATGCGAAGCATGCAAAGGCACTCGCATATTTTCTTGAGACGTTCGATGTTAACCTCGACATCGCTAATGCTGTTGATGGCGCTGTTGATTCATTAAAGAATAGGAACGTAGATTGTGTTATTCTAGACATGGGAATTCCGGATCAGAAGTCGTATGATACCTTAGAAGAAATCAAGAAAACATCAGGTCTTGAGAATCTTCCTATCATTATTTTTACTGGAAAGAGCTTGTCGCAGAAAGAGGAATTGAAGATTAAGCAATATGCAGATTCTATCGTGGTAAAAACTGCGCATTCTTATAAGCGTATACTGGACGAAGTATCCCTGTTCCTTCATCTTATGGAAAAAGATGGTGAAGAAAATAAGGGATCCAAATTCCATAAGTTAGGGGCTTTGGATGAGGTGTTGAAGAATAAGACTGTACTGGTTGCGGACGACGATATGCGAAATGTCTTCTCTTTAACAAAGGCACTTGAGAAATATCAGATGAATGTTATAGCAGCTGTAGATGGAAGAGACGCACTTCAGAAACTAAAGGAGAATCCACAGGTTGACATTGTTTTAATGGATATGATGATGCCTGAAATGGACGGATACGAGACAACTGCAGCAATAAGAAAAGATTTAAGGTATCGTAACCTGCCGGTAATTGCCGTAACCGCAAAGGCAATGATGGGAGATCGCGCAAAGTGCATAAATGCAGGAGCCTCTGATTACATTACTAAGCCGGTTGACATAGATCAGCTCTTCTCGTTGTTGCGGGTATGGCTGTACGAAAAAATATAGCGATACACTATGGGGGATGGGTTTTCAAAAAAGGTATTGATAATTGACGACGATAGCCGGAATATTTTTGCGCTTAAGGCAGTACTGAAATCTAAAGGGATGGAGGTTTTGACTGCAAGTGGCGCTCTGGAGGGAATTAATCAATTAACAGAACAGAATAACGTTGGCATTGTTTTGCTTGATATGATGATGCCGGAGATGGACGGTTATGAAGCAATAGGTTTAATAAGGCAAGGTCGATACAAGTATGTACCAATTATTTCGGTAACTGCGCAGGCTATGGTAGGCGACAAAGAAAAATGCCTGGAGGCCGGGGCCGATGCTTATATTTCGAAACCTATTAATGTAGATGAACTATTGATATTACTGAAGCAATATTTAAAGTAGATGGATGCGACCAGGAACATTCAGTTGTCGGATGAGGAAGTTGAATTTGTACTGAATGATGTGATGGATTTATATGGATATGATTTTACTAATTATTCAAAGGCTTCTCTTAAAAGAAGAATAAACAGACTTATTAGTAATGATCGTTTTCCTAGTTTTGCGGAGTTCAGGTATAGGATTATAAATGATAAAGATTACTTCAGTCGTTTTGTAGAAGAGATCACGGTTAATGTAACGGAGATGTTTAGAGACGTTACATTCTACAAAACACTTCGACAGCAGGTAATTCCTGTACTTGCCACTTGGCCTTTAATAAGAATATGGCATGCCGGATGTTCAACCGGAGAGGAAGTTTATTCGATGGCCATTCTTCTTCATGAAGCCAATCTTCTTCATAAATCGCTCCTATACGCCACTGATATTAACCCTGCTGTTTTGCAAAAAGTGAGGGAGGGTGTTTTTCCTTTAAGCCAAATGAGGCAGTATTCAGAGAACTACATTTTATCCGGAGGAAATCGTGATTTCTCTTCTTATTATACTGCACAGTATAATGCGGCAAAGTTTGATGAACAGTTTGGAAAAAGGATTGTACTGGCTACTCACAACCTTGTTTCTGATGGTTCTTTTAATGAGTTTCAGCTTATCATGTGTAGAAACGTAATGATCTATTTTGATAAACAATTGCAGGATAAAGTTCTTCATCTGTTTTACGATAGTCTTGAACAACTTGGTTTTCTGGCACTAGGGTCAAAAGAAACACTGAGGTTTACTGATATACATAAGAACTTCAAACAAATTGAAAACAAGGAAAAAATTTGGAGGAAGATTAAGTAAACTATTGGAGGAAAAACAGCATGTACGAGTTATTGGTAATAGGAGGCTCAGCCGGAAGCCTATCGGTAGTTTTAAAAATACTTCCCCACATCAACCGCAGTCTGGGTTTAGCCATAATTATTGTTTTCCATCGTAAGAATTCAGAGGATACATCGCTCATAGAGGTCCTTTCAAGAAGGACAGACTGTTACGTTAAAGAAGCGGAAGATAAAGATGAATTGCAGCCAGGCACAATCTACCTTGCTCCTGCTGACTATCATGTATTGATTGAAAAAGACAGAAGTATTACCCTCGATGATTCTGAAAAGATAAACCATAGCAGGCCTAGTATCGACGTCACGTTTGAAAGTGCTGCGGAAGTCTACAACTCTTCCCTTGCCTGTATGTTATTATCTGGTGCTAATGCAGATGGCGTTGAGGGGTTGATTAGTGCTCGCAAAAGAGGAGCTTTGATTCTTGTACAGGACCCTGCAACTGCGGAAGTTCCCTTTATGCCAAAGCAAGCTCTTGAGAGGGTGGGCGTAGATTTTTTAGTTAAAGAATGTAATTTGAGAGAGTGCCCTATCTTCAAGTCTGATTCATAGATCACATTTAATTTACATTGTTAAAGTCATTGTCTATTAAAAGCAAAGTGGGATTGCCAGGCAAATTCATCTGGATTATCAAACCACTGAAAAGCGGCTGGCACAATTTTTTTCCAAGTGCCGAGTGTCACTTTTTTTGTAAAAGCTTTCCGATTAAACAATAAACATTTTTTATAACCAATTGTGCTGTTATCTTTAAAGATTCTTAGGCATAAATGGTTAGACCGAAACGTAAAAAGAGGACAGGTAATAAGGTGAAATCCGTTGCAAGTACTGAAGTCCAAAAGCTACCAGAGTCGGTGGTGAAGGAGAAAGAAGAGAGAGAGGATGCGCTCATCCAGAGTAGCAATACACCTGGGGGGAATCAAGAGTTATTAAACGAGGTTGAGGACTATGCCATTATCTTGCTGGATTTAGAAGGTAAAATAATTACGTGGAATAAAGGAGCGGAAAAAATAAAAGGCTACTCTGCGAAAGAAATAATCGGAAAGAATTACAGAATTTTCTACTCTCAGGAAGACAGGGAACAGAATCTTTCAGCGAAACTTTTAAATGAGGCCAGGCAAAAGGGACGGACTAGTTACGAAGGCTGGCGGGTAAGAAAAGACGGAACCAGGTTCTGGGGTAATATGACGCTTACCGCATTTCACAATCAGGAAGGAGATGTTATTGCCTTTCTGAAAATGACGCGCGATGTAACAGAGAAGAAGATCGCTGAAGATCACTATAGTAATTTCGTGGAGGAGCTCAAACTCAAAAACGAGGAATTAAAAAAAAGTGAGGAGCGTTACCATAAAATGATTGCTGAAGTTCTTGACTATGCTATCATCCTGTTAGATAAAGATGGAAAGATTCTTGATTGGAATAAAGGAGCTGAGAAATTAAAAGGTTATACGGCTGAAGAAATTGTTGGAAAAAGCTTTCGGTTATTTTATCCCAAAGAAGAGAAGGATGCCAACTTACCGGAACAGTTGTTGGAAGAAGCAGTAAAAAATGGTAGCGTAGTCCATGAAGGCTGGCGTATACGCAAAGATGGAAAGCGTTTTTGGGGTAATATTGTAATAACAGCATTGCATGATGAAAATAACAATATCATTGGATTCTCCAAGGTTACACGTGATCTCACAGATAAGAAGATCGCAGAAGATAAAGTGAGCAACGTAATGGAAGAATTACGTCAGGCTAATGAACAGCTTAAGCAAAGTGAAGAGCGTTATCATAAAATGATTGAGGAGGTTCAGGACTACGCCATTATCCTTCTTAACCTCAATGGTGAAATTCAGAACTGGAATACGGGAGCCGAATTTATAAAAGGCTATAATGCAAAGGAGATTATCGGAAAGAGCTTTAAGTTATTCTACACAAAAGAAGATCGCGACAATAAATTACCTGATAGTCTTTTAGCCAGGGCACGGGAAGAAGGGAAGGTAAATCATGAAGGCTGGCGGGTAAGAAAAGACGGAACCCTCTTCTGGGGAAGCGTTGTGATCACGGCGCTGCACGGGGCTAATGGAGATCTTATTGGCTTCTCGAAAGTGACGCGCGATCTCACCGAAAGAAAACAGGTTGAGGATGCTCTTAAATCACGCGCGGCTCAACTTGATCTTAAAAATAAGACGCTTGAAAGATTGAATGAGGAGCTTTCTTCATTCACCCATGTTGCCAGTCATGATATGAAGGAGCCCTTGCGAAAGATTCAAACTTTTGCAGGAAGGATAGAGGAGATAGGATTTGCTCCGGAAAAAAGTAAGGAGTACATCGGTAAAATCATGAACAGTGTTAGCAGAATGCAGAACCTCATTGATGACTTGCTTTCATACTCTCGTGTTTCCAATGATATCGCAAAATTTGAGAAAGTAGATCTTAACAATACCCTACAAGCGGTTAAGACAGACCTTGAAATACCTATAAGCGAAAAGCATGCGGTTGTTGAATCAAACCAACTGCCAGTTGTGCAAGGTGTGGGATATCAGTTGCATCAGGTATTTCTAAACCTTATTTCTAATGCCATTAAGTTCGCGAAGCCTGACAGTACGCCCCTTATTCAAATTCACGCTACTATAATTAAAGGACCTGATCTTCCCGAAGTATTAAATGGAGATAATGAATACTTCCATATAACTATCAGCGATAACGGTATTGGTTTTAACCAGGAAGATACCGGTAAAATATTCGAAGCTTTTCAAAGACTCCATCCAAAGCATGTATTCGCTGGGACTGGTATAGGTTTAGCCATTGTTAAAAAAGTAATGGAAAATCATAATGGTATAGTATCCGCTGAAGGCGTGCAGGGCGTCGGAGCAACATTCCATTTGTATTTTCCTTCTATCCAAAAGAATTAGTCTAAAACAGGTTGCTCTTTCTGTTGCTGCAGGCTTTGACCTGTGATCAACTAATCTCGAATTCGTTAGCTAGAAACGTACGGTTCTGCCGCACCTGCTTCATTCCTCCTTGTCGGAAACGATACCGCTCTTTGATTGTTAAAATAAATTTTATATCTATGTGTACCTAATAGCCTTGAAACGGATCGTCTCTATATTATTGATTCTACTCCTGCTTTTTAACGGGCTGGGGTTTTACGGATTGATAATCGGTCTTCAATACAGGCATCAGCAAAATCTTTTGCAGTCTTTCGACAATGGTTCTTATGACAAACACCTTACTACGCTAATAAAAATTCCGATTGCAATTCCTTATGCCGGCGAGCAACAAAGCTATCAACGGGTGGATGGTAGTTTTGAGCACCGTGGGGAGTTTTACAAGCTGATAAAACAAAAATTGTCGCACGATACGCTTTATGTTGTCTGCATAAAAGACAAGAATACAAAGCGTATTAATCACGCTTTAAAAGATTACGCTAAAACACTTACTGATAATAATCCATCCCAACATAAACACGGCGGTAAGCTATCTATTAATTTCTTAAAGGATTATTGTACTACTACGTTTACCATTCGGCCAGCTGCCGATGCATGGATGAGAACCGTATCTAATTTTTTGACAACGGGTTCTTTAATACCTTCTTACTTTTGTTCTATTGTCCATCCTCCCGAGCGGGGTTAATTACTTCTTTTTATTAAGAAAAATCTCTCGTAGCATCAACAGTGAGACTGATGTCAAGGCATGTGTAAGTAAGGCTTATGTATTCATACTTATACACTTTCAATTGTAGTTATTCCACTATTTATACCCAACCCAACTAAATTTATGATTAAACTTTTACGTAATCTGTTAATGGGATTGTTGCCTCTTACCAGTATGGGGCAAACGGTTACCGACGGACTCATGATGGCGAAAAACGATTTGTGTACCGGAGTTATGTACACACGAGACCATTGGAGCGAATACTGGGAAGGCGAGTTAAAGCGCAAAAATGATAACATTGGCAAACTCACCACTCAAAGTCTCATGTGGGTAGGTGCCTATGGTTTAAGTACAAAAGTAAATCTTATTGCCATGCTGCCTTATGTAAAAACAGAAGCTTCTCAGGGAACCCTGCATCACATGGAAGGGATACAGGATCTTACTCTTGCCGTAAAATACAATTTCTTCAGGCATAACATGGAGAAGAGTTCATTCAGAACATTTGCAACATTGGCGGTGAGCACTCCGCTCAGTGACTATACCCCAGACTACTTTCCGTTATCCGTAGGAACTGGAACAACTAATATCTCCTATAGGGCAACTGCATTTTATAAGTTCGCTAATATGTTTTTTGCCAACGCAACCGGTGCTTATACATGGAGAAGCAATACAACACTTGATAGGCCAGCGTACTACACAAATGATAATCTCTACCTTACTGACGAGGTAAAGATGCCAAACGTGTTTGATTATGCTGTCAGCATAGGATACCTGAGAAATGGTTTACAGGCCGAAATTAATTACATGCAGCAAAATACACTGGGCGGAAGTGACATACGCAGGCAAGATATGCCATTCGTTTCTAACAGAATGAATTTCTCAAAGGTAGGAGCCCTTGTGATGTATTATTTGCCGAAGCCGAAGGGTCTTGCTTTGAGAGGAAGTTATACAACTACTGTCGCAGGCAGAAATGTAGGGCAGTCAAACACCTTTATGGGCGGCGCTCTTTACACCATTCATTTTTCTAAAAAACCTTAACCTTCCTTTGTCATGAAGACATTAAATTACTTATCGTATATATTCTTATTCGTTTTCTCTTCGGCAATGCTCATTGTTAGCTGCGATAAAGATATTTCAAACGGAGAAGATTTTACACCGATTAAGCCTTCAAACATTGATGCTGATGCAGGTACCTGGGACATGATCGTTCTTACGTCTCCTGACCAGATTGTCGTGCCTGCACCTGTGGATACACAGACAGATGCCTATAAAGCAGAACTGGCTGCTGTTGAAGATTTGCAGAAGAAGCTAACGAAAGAAAAGCGTGATATAATTAAATACTGGAGTGGTGGCGGCGTATTGCGATGGAATCAGTTTTTGCGTGAACTTGTAGCACGCTACAACCTTCCTCCTGCACCACTTGCTGATGGAAGCTATCCTGCTCCCGATGCTGAAAATCCATTTGCTGATCCGAATTTTCCGTTTGCCAATCCGCCCTATGCAGCGCGTGCTTATAGTTATGTAAGCGTAGCACAATACGAAGCTTTAAAGTCAGCGTGGCATTATAAGTTTTTATATAACAGACCTGCTCCTTACAAAGTAAGCGGTTCTGTAAAAAGCCTCATGCCCGAAACAGATATTCCTGCATACCCTTCAGAAGATGCAGTGCTCTCTGCTGTATCTGTTGAAATGTTAAAGGCACTGTTCCCTGCAGCAATCGAAGAGATAACACTTAAGGCAGCAGAACAACGTAACGCAGCGTTGTGGTCAGGTAAGGCTACAGCAAGTGATATTAGTGCTGGCGTTGCTTTAGGAAAGGCAGTGGCAGCACAGGTAATGCTGCGCGCAGGTGCTGATGGCATGAGAAATGCCGTAGGTACAAAGGCTGACTGGAAAAAATTTGCTGATGATTGTATATCAAAAGGTGAGACGCCATGGATTAGCAGAGACCTCCCTATTCGTCCTCCAATGTTACCATTATTCGGAAAGGTAAGAGCATGGAATATGACAGAGCAGGATATTGTAAAAGAAAGACCTACACCTCCGCCATCAACATCTTCTGAGGAAATGAAGAAAGAGGTAAGTGAAGTTAAGTGGTATGCAGATAATGTTACACGCGACAGGCTAGCCATCGTTCATAAATGGGCTGATGGTGTAGGAACCTATACACCTCCCGGCCATTGGAATGATATTGCCGCGGAATACATACATGATGCTAACTATAGTGAGGTGCGTACGGCACGTGCTTTTGCGCTGTTAAACACGGCTTTGCATGATGCAGCAGTAGGATGTTGGGAAGTTAAGTTTTATTATTTTAACCCGCGTCCTTCACAAGTTGATCCATCAATTAAAACTTGCACAGGTGTTCCAAACTTCCCTGCTTTCACTTCGGGGCATTCCACTTTTTCCGGTTCCGCCGCAACAGTACTTTCACACCTGTTTCCCGAGCATAGCGAATACTTCGAGAAAGAAGCAGCTGAAGCATCAGTGTCGCGCTTATACGCAGGCATTCACTTCCGCGCAGATATAGAAATGGGTATGAAGCATGGAAAGGTTATTGGTGGTTATACGGTAAGTTATGCCTTAGCTGACGGAGCTGAGTAAGTCCATATCGTTCAAAATATTTACGTTACAGGTTTAAGGTTTTGCCGATAATCAATAACCTTAAACCTGTAACATTTTTATTCCTGGCTATTCAGAACGTAGACTCTTAACAGGATTGGCAATGGCAGCTCTTATGGTTTGGAAGCTTACGGTTGCGAGTGTAATAAGTATCGCCATCATACCAGATAGGGCGTAAATACTCCAGGAGATGGTAATACGGTATTGATATTGCATCAGCCAGTTGTTCATAAAATAGAACGATAGGGGAATGGCAATAATGCATGATGTCAAGACCAGAACAATAAAGTCTTTTGAGAGTAATTGCCATAACTGCGCAACCGAGGCACCAAGTATTTTGCGAATACCGAGCTCTTTGGTTCGTTGTTCAGCAACAAAAGAAGAAAGCCCTAATAAGCCCAGGCAACTTATAATAATAGCCAGCGTTGACACAACAAATGCAATTGCAGCAATACGTTTCTCTCCCTTGAATTTGTTCGCGAATTCCTCATCCATGAATTTATATTCAAAAGGATTGGAAGGATCATATTTTTTCACAACTGATTCTACTTTTGCAATCGCCTCATGTGCACTAAAATTGGGGTTGAGTTTCATGTTGATATAATTTATGCGCTTGTAGTTAAGGATATAGATCATCTGCTTAACAGGCGCATAGGGGTTTTGAGACACAAGGTCTTTAACTACACCAACTATTTTATAGGTTCCGTTATCAGGTAGCCATGTCATTGTTTCTCCTACCGGATGTTCAATACCCATGTACCTGGCAGCACTCTCGTTAATAATAAATGCTAGTGTATCACTGGCAATGTCTCTGGAAAAGTCTCTGCCTTCGACGATCTGCCAATCTACTGTTTTGCCAAATTCAGGAGTTACACGTAGCGTGACGAATTCTTCCGACATATTAGGGTCTTTACCTTCCCAGGTAAATCCGCTATTGGTAACATAGGTTTCTGTAATCCATGAATCAGTTGCATTAACTTCTTTAACTGCTCCTGTCTTCAATAATTCTTCTCTGAATACGGTAAAATGTTTTTTAATTTCTTCGGTTCTGATGGGTGCAGAGATGATGCCGTTAACATTGTACCCAATCGGTCTGTTTTGTGCAAATTGTATTTGCTTATATACGATGATGGTGCCGATAATGAGTGTAACCGATACTGTAAACTGTACAACCACCAATACTTTTCGGGGTATTGATGCAGAACGCCCTGAGTAAAGTGCGCCTTTTAAAACGCGTATTGGTTTAAACGAAGACAAGTAGAGTGCCGGATAACTTCCCGCGATTAGACCTGTAGTTATGGTGAAGCTGATGCAGACCATCCAAAACAAGGGTGACGATAAAAGAAGTGTAAGGTGCTTATTAGAAACTTCGTTGAACCATGGCAAAGAAAGCTGAACAAGTAAGAGCGAAAATACAAAAGCAAGAAATGCAATCAGTAGAGACTCGGTGAAAAACTGGCTGATCAATTGTGAGCGTATCGATCCGACAGTTTTTCGTATACCTACTTCCTTGGCTCTTTTTTCTGAACGTGCTGTGCTGAGATTCATAAAGTTAATGCAAGCGAGTATCAGCACAAAGGTGCCTACTACACCAAACATCCATACGTATTTTATAGCTCCGCCAACAGATACACCATTTTTAAAATCAGAATACAATCTCCATTTGCTCATGGGGTGTAGAAAGAGCTCGGGTTTAAAACGTATATCATCGTTGACGTTTCCATGCGCCATTACTCCTTTGTATTTTACATCCTTAATGGCGTTGGAGGCGGTGTTTATATCAGCACCTTCTTTGAGTTGTACCATGCACCTGAACCAACTATTGCCCCAGCCTACGCGGCTTTCAAGGTTGTCAAGTATTACGGTGAGCTGAAAGGGAAGAATAACTTCAAGGTCTGCATAATCGCAGTTGTAGGGGATGTCTTTATAAATACCTGTTACCTTTACCTCAGTCTTGTCGTTGTATTTAATTATTTTATCAAGTGCGTCGACATCACCAAATATTGCTTTTGCTGACGACTCAGATAGCAATATAGAATAAGGATCTTTTAATCCTGACCGCGTTCCCTTTAACATCTGCAGCGATAACATTTCAGGTGCTTCAGTATCCATAAAGGCGCCCATCTTTCTTACGGAGTTGTTGTTAAAGGTAAGCTTATGATCGAACGTGCCGCGAACCATTACAACATGTTCGAAATGATTGCTGTAATCGTTGCGTATGGCGGGCCCTAGTTGCATAGCCTGCGAAGACCATGTTTCTATCTCGCCATTGAAGACCTGGTTCTGCATGACCAGTGCTATGCGATCATAATTCTTGAAAATCTTGTTGTAAGAAAACTCATCGTGTATCCACAAACCGATAAGAATTGCAACCGCCATTCCGAGAGCGAGACCACCAACGTTAATAAGAGAATAACCTTTTTGCTTTAAGAGGTTTCTCCATCCTACTTTAAAATAGCTTTTAAACATAGCGTAGTTATTAAGTGAATGATTTTGTTTTGATGGCTTAATAATCCCCGGCCTGAAAAGCAGGAGAACATCGATGATGAATTTTAGATCTGCCTTTCGCTTGCCCAGGTCGTTGTGCCTTTCATTGTATAATTCCATCAAGTCGCCTTCGATGTAGTCTCTCAGCTCAGGATGACAGAACCATCGGAAGAAGCGGAGGAAGAGTTTCGGAGGAAATGCAGTCTTCATAACAATCTTTTATTCAGACCTTAGACTATTTATAGGATTGGCAATTGCAGCTTTGATTGCCTGTATGCTTACTGTTGCTATTGTGATGGCTAAAGCTCCGACGCCTGAAGCTACAAAGATCCACCATGATATATCAGTTCGATATCCATAGTTAATAAGCCACTTGCTTGTAAGGTAATTAGCAATGGGCATTGCTATTAAACATGAAACGGTTACAAGGATGATAAAGTCTTTGGAAAGCATTTTCCAAATGCTAATTACAGATGCTCCCATAACTTTTCTAATACCAATTTCTTTAGTTCGTTGCTCCGCCACGAAAGAAGTCAACCCAAGTAAGCCAATACTGCTTATAAAAATGGCAAAGGCAGCAAAAATTCCTGAGAGGATTCCTATCCGTTTCTCAGCAGCAAATTTTTGTTCATGTTGCTGATCAGCAAATTCATAATTAAATGGCACTGCCGGGAAATGCTTTTTGAAAATGTGTTCCAGATCTTCAAGCGACTTACTGATACTTTGATTTTGATTGAGTTTGAATAGTATCCAGTTCTCACGATCGGTATTGTGAAAATACAAGGAAGGACGTGTTGCATAATAAGGGGATTCTAAAAGCATATCTTCGACTACACCTATTATGGTGTAGCTTTCTGGATTATTTATCCCCCATTGAATTGTTTTGCCTATTGGATCTTCTACATTCATAAACTTGAGTGCTGCCTGATTAAGGATAACAGAAGACGAGTCAGCAAACTGTTGTGAAAAATCTCGACCTTCCCGAATTTTCCAACTAACAGTTTTTCCATAATCGTCGGAAATGAAGATGGTTCCAAATTCACCCTGAAGTTCAGGGTCTTTTCCTTCCCAGTTAAACCTGTCGCTATTCGAGTATATTTGGTTAAGGGGACTTGACGATTCTGCCATTTCTTCAATAGCATCTATTTTTTTTAGTTCGTTTCTAAGCGCGTTATACTTACCTACGAATTCGGGAGTAATGATTTCCATCATAACTACGTTATGAGTATCAAATCCCAGAGGTCGGTTTTTCGTGTGCTCAATTTGACGATACACTACTACAGTACCAATAATTAGCGTAACTGAAACTGTGAATTGAACAACTACCAAAACTCTTCGCGGCAGGGAGGCTGATCGGCCAGTCTTAAAAGCTCCTTTTAAAACTTTTATTGGTTGGAAAGAAGATAGATAAAAGGCCGGATAGCTTCCTGAAACTATACCTGTGATAGCAATGAATGAAAGACAAACAATCCAGAACGACGCGTTATTAAGAGGTAACACAATCCTCTTAACTGCAAGTTCATTAAACCATGGCAATAATACTGATGCAAAAAAAATAGTTAGTATAAAACTTATGGTAACAATGAGCAACGATTCACTGAGGAATTGACTTACGAGCTGTGCTTTAAGAGAACCTATTGACTTTCTTATTCCAACTTCCTTTGCCCGCTGCTCTGACCGGGCCGTACTTAAATTCATAAAGTTGATACACGCGAGGAGTAGTACAAAAAACGCTACCAATCCAAATAGCCAAACGTATTCAATTAGCCCCCCAGTTTGATTTCCATTATACCAATTAGACCTCAAGTGCCAGTCTTTCATGGGGTGAAGGAAGATTTCTGCTTTAAAAACTTTCTCTCCTTCACTTAAATGATCATATTTTGTGTTTTTGATCTTAGCACTCAAACTATTCATGTCTGCATGCTCAGCAATTTGAACATAGAGTTGAAACGCGTTATTATCCCATTCTTCCCTCGATCTTTCAACCCATGGATTCATGAGTAAATTGAGTTGCCACGGAGCTATAAATGTTATCTCATGCAAGTCGCTGTTACGTGGAAAATCTTCAAAGATTCCTGTTACTTTTACTTCAGTTGAATTATCTATTTTTACTATTTGCCCCATGGGATCTTTCTCTCCGAAAAGCGCAGAGGCGGCGGACTGTGAAAGTAAGATAGATTTAGGATCACTCAGGCAATTATAAGTGCCGTCTATCATTTTTAATGAAAACAATTTTGGTGCATCTATATCCATAAAGTTCCCGCTCTTTGAAATTGAAATATCAGGAGTGGATAGTACGTGGTCGCCAGTCCATGAACTCAAAACGACATAACTAAAGTCGTTGCTGTAAGATTTTTGCAACTCATTACCTAAGGGTAAGGGAATAGAATTTTGCGTGCCTTTTTCTCCATTCACTGTCTGGTGCTGCATGACTTGAGCAATACGATCATAGTTCTCAAAGTTTTTGTTATAAGAGAGTTCATCATTTACCCACAAAGCGATGAGAAGAGCAACAGTCATTCCGGCAGCTAGACCACCAATATTGATAACCGAGTAACCCTTATTTTTAAGGATATTTCTCCATCCGATTTTAAAATAACTTTTGAACATAGCGTAATTGTTTAAGGGGCGATAGGGAGTAATAGGTTTAATGATACCGGGTCGGAAAAGGAGGATAACATCTTTAATAAATTTTATATCTGCTTTTCTTTTGCCACATTTCTTGAGTCGTTCATCGTAAAGTTCTATCAGATCACCTTCAATATAACTCTTCAATTGCGGGTGGCAGAACCATCGGAAGAACCGGAGAAAGAGCCTCGGGGGCGAGGGAGGATGTGTCTTTTTCATTCTTAGTTTGTTTTCGATCTCGAAACTGAATGCAGGCCGCTCGAATTTTAGTTATAGATCTAGATTATGGCGACGCTGAATTTAGCACCGCAGTCAGTATCTAGAACGCTGTATCGAATTTGCCTGGATTCAGTGCTATTTTCGGTATTGCACCCCATAACTTCTCTCTTGTAGATCGTATGTGTTCAAGTGCCCGTTTGCCGAGTGCTGTTATTACGAAATAACGCTTCGGTCGGCCTGCTCTCTCCTGTGTGGCTTCACCTTCATGCGATTTAAGATATCCTTTGTCTTCAAGTCTCTTCAGTGCAGTTTGAAGCGCACCCACACTTACTTTTCGCGATAGCCTTTCTTCTATTTCTTTTTTTATAGATACACCATAGGCTTCATTATAAAGAATGCCTACCGTAAGCATTACTACTTCCTCAAATTCTCCGAGTTGATACTTTTTCATCGGCTGCAACAGAATAATTTCCTAATTGTAGTATTTATAATTATGCCAGAAGAATAATCGGTGTTTTTACGCTATTTTAAAGGATAGGAGAGTGGATGGTTGTTCAGAAACGTACAACAACGGGCGTACGCGAGCAGACTCTATCAGTGCGACCGTATGTGTTTACGTCTTGGATCGGAATGCTGATACTTTTGCGTAAAAATAAAAGTTCAGGGCTTAAAGCATAACACCTTAAGCCCTGAACAAAGAATGACTAACTATACGCTTTAAGCGTTAACCATCAACTAGAGGACTTTTTCCAGTACAGTGGTGTTATCCGCTTTGTCTTTAGCCCGTATGGTAATGGTTGTACCGACGAGGGCAACGTTAGGCTTTGTTGTTGTATATGACCATTTGGAGTTGGATGCTTCACGCAGTACGGCATCGCCTCGCTCAATGAGTGCTTTTGCAGCATCTCTGATCTCTACCTGTACAGATACCACCTTGAAGTCGTCGCTGACCTTCATTTCCAGCACATCGCCTATTGCTCCGTTATATTGAGAGACGTCAAGGTCCTTAATCTCCGGCGCTCTCAGGTAATCGGTTAAGGCTACCAAATACGCACTGGTGAGGCGTGGTGTAATGCCGGAGGTATACTCTGCTTTACTGGTCTCATTGGCCAGCTGGGCTTTCGCATAAGCTACAGCTTCTAAAAAGCGTTCTTTTCTTTCTTCCTGAGAAGGTGTGAGAACGTCGCGCTTTTTAGGTGGTTTACACATGATTAGTTTACCGCGTACACGTCTGTATACTACAATATCACCTAGTTTGCCATTTACTGTGGCCATAATTGGGTTATTACCTACTTTTGACATAGAATTAAAAATTTAATGGTTTAACAAAATTTAACTTTATCAACTGTCCAGCGC
>NZ_JAHESD010000038.1 GCF_018598585.1 Chryseosolibacter indicum | reverse complement strand
CCACCGCACAAGGCCGGGGCACAGCCCGCTTTTTCGTCCGGCACCGCACTGGGTTTCTCAGCTTAGATTTGGGTAATGGAAAGAATGAAGTATTTTTTTTATCTGTTAGTGTTTAGCGCTTCTCTAAGCTTTAAGCTTGCAGATTCTAAATAACACATCAAACTCATTCAGCAGGTCTATTCTTTCTTACTTTTTTGCTTGATCAAAAAAGTAACAAAAAAATCAAGACGAAAAAATGCTTCCACTGCACAAGGCCGGGGCACGGCCCGCTTTTTCGTCAGGCCATCGCGCTGGGTTTCTAGGCATAGACTACTAAAAAAAATATTTCCGAATTTTAAATAATCCAACGGTCTACCTATTCATACTTTAACACATCTACAGGTTTTGTCCAGGCGGTCTTTATGGTCTGGTAGCTGATTGTTATAAGCGCAATAATGACGGACAACGCGCCAGCCATAACAAAAACCTGCCATCCCATATTAACATGATATTCAAAACCTGAAAGCCAATTGTTCATCGCATAAATTGTTATCGGAATGGAGGTGAGAAGACTAATGATGGTTATCACAATAAAATCTTTTGAAAGCAGGATAAGTAAGGATTGTTCGGTAGCTCCCAATACCTTTCTCACGCTGATTTCTTTTACTCTGCCTTGCATAGCCAATGACGCAAGACCATAAAGTCCAAGACTTCCGATGAGAATTGATAACGCAGCTGCAATTGTCACTATCTTTCCAAGATTCGCATCTGCACGATATTGTCTGGCAATTGCTTCATCCGCGAAAGTAAAAGCAAACTCTTCTCCATTGGTCAGGTTCTGCCATGTTGATTTTATTTTTTCAAGTGTCGTTGCTGTAGCCCCGGCTGCAATGTGTACCATCACTTTCGGCACCGGTGTATTATCAATGTTGATGTTCTCTATGCCACTGTAGATGATTCTACCATCTTCTACAATAGCAAGAGGTTGTACTTTGGAATACAGCGAGCCATAATTAAAATCTTTTACAACGCCTATTATCTCGTGATTAGTAAAATCTTTTCCCGGAATCCTTTGTCCCACAGGATTAGTCCAGCCAAACATCTTACAAAACGATTCATTGACAATTACTCCATGCCGCTTATCAGATTCATTTCCTTCAATAAAACCTCTTCCGTTAACTATCTGCATCTTCATAGCGGATAGGTAATCAGCATCGACAACATTTAAGTTGAATGTCCGATAAATTCCATTTTCATCCGTAAATCCAACACTCGTCCAAGCACCGGTACCGAAATCATGAGATGCAGTAAACACAGAAACTACATTTGGAATTTTGCTTATGGCAATTTTTAAAGGCTCGGCCATGTCAAATCCCCGGGCAACACGCTCTGACAATCGCTGTCCTCTTGGAACATTAACTTGTATAGATATTAATTGCTCTTTGTTAAATCCGAGGTCTTTGTTTTGTAAATAGTGTAACTGATTTCGCATGATAAGTGTACAGGTGACGAGAAAAACAGAAAATGCCAACTGTATTCCCACCAGCACCCTACGAAGATTCTGTTTACTCCCGCCCTGAACTTTTCCCTTCAGGATAGAAACTGGCTTAAAGCCTGACAGGATAAACGCAGGATAGCTTCCTGCAATAAGACCGATAACGAAAAGCAGTACACCAATAAGCACCAATGTACTTGTATCAAAATAGATATGAAGATTTTTACCAGCAAGGTCATTGAATAGGGGAAGCATTATAATTGAAAGTACTACGCCCAACATCAATGATAAAAAAGTAACAATAACAGCCTCGCCAATAAACTGGATTATTAATTGCGAACGTGCGGCGCCTACAACTTTTCGAACACCAACCTCTTTAGCGCGCTGTAAGGAACGACCAATCGACAATGTAACAAAGTTGATACAGGCTACAACAAGTATAAGCAAAGCAATTGCAGAAAGAACATAAGCGTATTTTGGGTTGCTTATTTTGGCAAGCCCTTGAGGCAAGTCTCCCAGATAAACAGATTTCAAAGGCTGAAGGCCTGCACCGTAATGAGAATTCTGAAAATCTTCCTTTCCCAAAAGTCGCTCAAAAAGAGAAGGAAATTTGGCGGCCAATTTGTTAACCTCTGCGCCTGGTCGCAACAAAACATACGTTTCGGGCTCGATGTTAAACCATGACGTAAGCCTTTCGTTACTATACAGTTTCAAGAGATTTTGATCAGGAACAAGAAGAAAAAATTCAATACTGGAATTTTCTGGAACAGACACAACACCGGTTACCGTAAATTCTGTGAACGTGTCCAGTTGCTCAATTGAAATGACTTTGTTAACAGGATCGCTGCTACCAAAATACTTGAGTGCTGCCGCCTCACTGAGAATGACGTTTGATGGTTTATCTAACGCATGCTTTCTGTCACCTCTCACCAACTGAAAATCGAAAACATCAAATATCTCCTTCTCTACGATAGTTACTGTTTCACTAAATTGATTATCACCTACCTTGATTTGACTTCTTGTTTTAACAAACCGCACAAAAGCTTCTACTTCCGGAAGATTATCTTTTAAGGTTGGTCCCATTGGAAATGGTGTGACTGTATTTATCTGATCGATGCCGCCTATTCGCTCTTTACCATAAACGCGAAAGATCCTGTCAGCCTTTTTATGGAAGTTGTCGAATGAGAACTCATCTACAACAAACAATGCAATGAGTAAACAGCAAACTATACCTAAACTAAGTCCTGTTATATTAATTATAGTATGGGCTTTTGTGCGCCACAGGGAACGGATAGCTATTTTTAAATAATTGAGGAGCATTGGAAAATATATTTTACCCGATCTGGCAACCCCGATGCCAACGTCAATCCCTTTTCTAAAAAAGCAGAACAGACCGTCAGAAACTTGAAGTAAACTGTAGAAATGATGTATCCGGATGAAATCCTTTAAACGGATATATTCAATCATACTGTCACAAAATAAAAGCAAAGTGACCGCCGACGAACAATTTTTAATTATGGAAATAATGAACGATGTTTCTCTTACAAGCTAGTCCAAACAATTTTTCAATACCACAGTCTCTATGAATAGAACGGATAGTGAGGTGCCGTTACCGTAAGTACCCCGCATTGGCGCAACCGTCCGCTTGTGCCTTAGTTTTTAAATATCTATGAACTTTAAAAAAAGCGATTTCTACTAATAAGAAATTTTACACTAACGCTTTTGCTACTATCACTTTAACTCTTTCAGATAAATATTTCTGAAGTCGATAGGTTGCCCTTCACTTTGCAAACCAATGTAGCCGGAGGTCAATGGTTTCCCTTCAACAAATACTTTTGGGTCGTAGCCTGATACTACTCCCCCACCCATCGTAGGCTTGGTATACTGAAGTACGGTATCATCATTAATTACGTGGGTTATTAATGAATCTCCATACACAATCAATTCAGCTTTTACCCATTCACCAGGAGGATATGTCTTTGACGTTGAGTAAAGGCAATGATCTTTATATAAGCTATCGCGATAATGAATATCTGTTCCCGGAGAGCACATGTTTCCTGTGGGCCTTGGATTGCCATCGCCCAGCGAGCAAAGAAACTGCATCTCAACTGCAATAGGCCAATCCTGTTCTTTAAGAATTGAGGCAGGGTCTTGTGCGTGAAACATTACCCCGCTGTTGAAGTGTGCCCATTCAGGTGTACCGGGCTGCGGCGTGCCTACAAAGCGATACTCAAGCTTGAGATGATATTTTGAAAATGGCGTTTTGTAAAACAGGTGGCCGAATCTGTCATTCAACTCGCCGTAGTTATCATAGCGCACCTGGATCATATCGTCTTTCACACGAAAGGTACTGTCGAAATTATCACCTGTTTCATAATGGTGAATTTTGGCAATCCAGTTATCCAGGTCTTGGCCGTTGAATAATTGTATCCATTCCGCATCCTCTTTGTTGGGCTTTTGGCAACCAACAAATGTTATGAAAAGAATAAGCGTGAGAACGTATAGCAATTGTTTAATGACTTGCATGTGTATTGATTTAAACCCGATCCGATGATTAAATACTGAGCGACATAGTTAAACAAAAATATTTGTTTTCACATAAGAACGAACAAGCTTCTATATTTCTCCTGCCAAAGAGGTGATATTTATTCGCCTAAAGAACAAAGGACTATTTAAAAAAGGACAAAGCAACTCAGAGTAGTATTCCGTAGTTCATATACGACAATAAAAAAGCCCGGCACAATTCACGGGCCCGCTTTTCTAACGTTATGCGTTCTACTGTGCTACTAAATATGCTTCTACAATGTCAATGCGCGTTTATAACAGGCTTTCCCTTCTGGCTGTTGGCATCTTTAAACGCTTGAAGATGCATTTGCCTATAAAAAGAAAAACAAATAAACTTCATTTACTTAACATAAATATTTTTTAACTTGTATATATCGTAAAGGAGAAGCCTGAAAAGGAGCGAAGTATTTTATGAGATAACGGCTTCTGTGTATGACAGGCACAAACAAGCTTATTCATAACACTCGACTTAACTAATGAAAAATTTAATTGTAGCCCTCTCGCTTATTTCCTGTTCCCTTTTTGGGCAGGCAACCATCGACTTAAAAACGTTAATCGGGAAACCGCAAGGCGTCGCCATACAACAACTAAATTCCTGGGGAATCAAGGTATCACCCTCAACCGAATACGACAATCTTTTGGTTGGTTTTGATGAAGGACTTCAGATTGAAGTTGAAGAAGGGATTGTAGGCACAATATGGATAGAATTTACAAACCGGCGTAAAGGTGCATATCCGTTTAGCGTAGATGGTGTAATTAC
Source organism: Chryseosolibacter indicum (assembly GCF_018598585.1). GTDB lineage: Bacteria > Bacteroidota > Bacteroidia > Cytophagales > Cyclobacteriaceae > Chryseosolibacter > Chryseosolibacter indicus. The sequence goes on along the minus strand of NZ_JAHESD010000038.1, from coordinate 49,191 downwards.
CCCCAACGTTGATATTGAAAAAGTAATTCACGCTTATGGCAAACCAGACGAAAAAGCGGATGACTACGAAGTAGGAGCAAAGAATTCACCCGGGTGGGTTAAATGGCTTGAAAAGGGGTATCAATTACATTGTCAGGTCGACGACAATGCTAAAGTATTTATGGTTACTCTGATGCCTCCTGACTGGTATCCTGGTAAATAATAAGTTCGTCTCTTATGTTCTCGTTCCTTATGCTGAAGTTGAAATACAAACGCATCCGCCTCGCATTGTCAAAGTACCCTGCCATAATCGATAGGACCGCGTTACTTCATAAGCCAGGAAAATACATCCTGCATGAATTGAGCGCATTGGTAATTATCAACGTTCTCCCACCGGGTCATATATAAACTCACCATACCATCGCCCATAGCTATAATACGACCTCCGTTCTCTACTTCTTTATATATCCCAAACGGGTTTGACTCACCTTTGCCAATATAACAGAAAGGCGTACCTCCCTCAACAATTCGCGCACCATGTACTGGAATAGACCAGCGCTCTTTTGCAATAATACCAGCCTTGGCATATCCACCTGATGATCGATCCGGATTGTCTTGCTTGTACTCGATACCAAAAGGTTTGACAATGTCATTAATGTTTATCTGATCCAGCGTTCCCCAGTAGTCTTCGTCCATCGTTACAAATAATCTACCTCCATTTTTAACATATCCAATAATAGCCGCAGTTTCGTTTTCATCTAACTTACCACCTACCCCTTGTAGGAACAGCAAGTCAACATCCTTAAGTGAGGCTGGTGTAAACTTTTTTTTCTGATACATGACGGTAGCACCCATAGCATTGGCATTCCTGGTGAGCTCGCCTGCCATATACTTCACACGCTGGATCAGCGAAGAGTCTTTACCCGGCATGTCGTTGGGATCATGCCAGAACCGTTGACCATGAGCAACATCCACAAGTATTTTCTTCTGAGGAGGTGACTGAGAATAAGCGTCATTGAAATGAAAAAGGGCAAGCACAGTAATGCTTACTGCAATTAACGAGTTAATGAATCTTTTCATAAATATTCAATTATAGTTATGCACTCGCTTTCAATGATGATGCCGAAAAAAAGTGAGCAAGAAAGCCGTTTTCCTGACTCGTATCTACCGGATGCCCAGTAGCGGACAATTTTGTCCGGATGTGGAGGGTAGTTTATTTCATAGCGGTGTTAAGCAATAGCTATGAGAGAAGTAAGCGTCGACTTACAATTAATCTTTTCCTAAAGTATTTGATAGAAAGAGAAATATTAGTTTATTTAATTAACAAAATATAAGCATATACTAATATAAAACATATTAAGATGGAATTACTGGGCGGCTTTGAAGAGCTGGTGCTGACCATGGTAGCAGCCTTAAAAGAAGATGCATATGGCGCGGCAATTACAGAGGAAATAGAGACACGTCTTAAACGTGAGGTAAATCTGAGTGCTGTTCATGTAACATTGTATCGCCTTGAAGACAAAGGATATATTAAATCAAGTTTGGGTGGAGCCACCAATGAACGAGGAGGAAGACGCAAACGTATTTTTACCATCACCAGTGCCGGGATGGCAATACTCAAAACCATGCGAGAAGCAAGGCTTGATCTTTGGAAACTTATTCCTCAATTGAAAGTGTCAGGCAGGTAATGTTTACGATATGAATAAACAAAAGAATTCTTTGCTAAGGGCTGTAATGCGTTTGCTGGAATGGTTTTGCCCTGACTATTTATACGAAGAGATTGAAGGCGACTTAATAGAGCGATATAATAAGAACGTAAAAGTTTATGGTGAGCGTGTTGCAAAAAGAAAGCTGGTATGGAATGCATTGCGCTTCTTCCGCCCTGGAATTGTACTGAGAAATAAATGGACATTAAATCTAATACCGCTATATATGCTTACCAACTACTTCAAAATCGCCTCGCGTATAATGATACGCAACAAGGGCTACTCCATGATCAACATTTTTGGTCTTGCTATTGGACTGACGGGGGCTATCTTACTCGGTCTTTGGATAACCAGGGAGGTAAGTTACGATCAATTTCACCAGGACAAGCATCGGATTTACAATGTATGGAACAAGCAGATTCATAAAGGAGGTGAAGCGTTTTGCTGGAGCGCTACGCCCCGTGTACTTGCACCTACTTTACAGGCAGACTTTAGCGCTGTAGAATCTGCGATAAGCTATGCAAGCTATAACGACTCATATCTTTTCTCAGCAGGTGAAAAGCGCATCATAAAAAATATAGCCAACTTTGTTGATCCTGACTTCTTAAAAATATTCACTTTCCCCTTACTGAAAGGAAACGTGAACAAGGTTCTTGAAAATCCAAACTCCGTTGTTTTAACGGAACGCTTTGCGAAAAGCCTGTTCGGAGAAAAAGAGGCCTTCGGAGAAATTGTTACAGTATCGCAGGGCGAATTTAATATTCCTTTCACCGTAACGGGTATATTAAAGAATTTGCCTTCCAACACTGACTTTCATTTTGATTTTCTACTTCCTTTTTCATTCATCGAAAGTAATTACGGAAAGGATGTAAACTGGTCAAATAATTCGGTAACCACGTGGGTTAAGTTGAAAGAGGGAGCTTCGCTGGAAGCATTAAACGCAGGGATAAAAGATTTGAAGAAGCGTAATACAAATAATGGGGAAAACACCCAGTTATTTCTTTATCCGCTCACCAGGAATCACCTCTACTCAAGATTTGAAAATGGTGTGCCTGCAGGTGGCCGGATTGAAATCATCCGTATACTGGGAATACTTGGAATTTGCCTCGTAACCATTGCGTGCATCAATTTCATTAATCTAAGCACGGCACGTGCATCAAGGCGTTCTAAAGAGGTGGCAGTCCGCAAGGTAAATGGCGCGATTCGGTATTCACTTGTCACCCAGTTTCTATGCGAATCGGTATTAGTTGCTATAAGCGCAGGTGTAATCTCTTTGGTGGCTGCATATTTTATATTACCATTCTTCAATGTACTGGTGCAGCAAGATTTAACGTTAAACATAAAAGACATTTCATTCTGGCTCGGACTGTTTGTAATTGTTGTAGGCGTAGGGATAATAGCAGGATGTTATCCGGCTTTTTATCTTTCATCCTTCAGGCCAGCTCGTATTCTTAAAGGAGCTTTCGCAGCAGGTAATGGAAAAAATCGCCTTCGCGGTTTGCTTGTCACATTTCAATTTGGTTTTGCCCTTACGTTGATTGTCTCTACCATTGTTGTTTTTCAGCAAACCATCTTTTTACAAAATCGGGACTCGGGTTATGAGAAGAACAACCTGGTTTATCAATATATTACGGGAGACTTAATTAAGAATTTCGAAGCTTATAAGAATGAACTGATTTCAACAGGTGCTGCCATTTCAGTAACAAGAACAAGTTCACCTATTACCGAGAGATTGAGTAATACTTCTGGTATGAAATGGAAAGGCAAAGACCCGGAGGATAAAACTGTAATTGAGAGGTTTTATATAGATGAGGGGATCTCAACAACGGCAGGTGTAGAAATTATTTTGGGACGTGACATGGACATAGCAAAGTATCCTTCCGATTCAACTGCAATACTGCTAAATGAAGCTGCAGTGAAAGCAATGGGCTTTAAAGATCCCCTTGGTGAAATTGTTGAAGATAGCGGGATAGAATGGCACGTGGTAGGCGTTGTGAAAGATTTCGTACTTACTTCACCTCACAGGGCTGTTGAGCCTATCGTTATGCAAGGTTGTAAGTTTGGTCCAAATATGCTTAACGTATTGCATATACGTTTAAGCGAGAACCTTGGAGTTAAAGATAATCTTAAAACTATTGCCGATCTCCATTTAAAATATAACCAAAATTATCCTTTTGAGTACTATTTCGTTGATACAGAATATGAGCGCAAGTTTGCTAATATAGAATCTACCTTAACCATTACATCCCTCTTTACAGGAATAGCAATTTTGATTGGCTGTCTTGGACTTCTAGGTTTAGCCACCTATATGGTTGAAGCGCGCATAAAGGAAATTGGCATTCGTAAAGTGATGGGTAGTTCTGTCTTTAACATTATCAAACTACTAAGTACAAGTTCTCTTAAACCAATTGTTTGGGCTATCATCCTTTTCAGTCCCGGCGCATGGTTAGCCATGAAGTGGTGGTTACAATCGTATCAATACCGTATTTCTTTTTCAATCTGGGTTTTGGTTGCAGCTGCATCTTCGATTCTGGCCATAGCAATGATAACGATAACCTTACAGGTATACAGAGCTGCCCGTATCAACCCGGTAAATAGTTTGAGAAGTGAATAGGCCTAATAAAAATTTAAATGTCTTTCCCGGATTTTCTCATGAGCATGAGATTATAGTTTGTTTAACATTCTCATCAGAATTTCTCTAACAAATACCTGTGAAATAAAAAACACGAGTGATATTATTAATCACTCGTGTTTTTATTAAATCCTTACGTAACATACAAACTTAGCGTTTGCCCACCATCTTCAACACCATCTCTGGTTCGTCCGTTGTGATAAAATCAACTTTTTGATCAATATAGGATTGGGCCATCGCCTGGTCATTGACGGTCCATACATTCACAGTAAGTTTTCGTTGCTGTGCATCGTTAACCCAGTTGGGATTTTTTTCAAACACCCTATAACTATAATCAATACCCCATAGCCCATCCTTTTCTGCTTGCTCAGGTGATCTGTCACCTAAAAGATAAGCGATGTTTGCTTTCGCATCGAGCTTCTCCAATGCAAGACATGCGTCGTAATCGAATAAGATATAGTCCACTATCTTTTGCGCTTTTTTAGCAGTAACCATTTCATAAGACTTCCGGGCAGTAATGATAGAACGTTCCTTACTTACCTTCGAGGGCTTGATGTCGAGTACCAGTCTTGTTTTCTTCTGCTTGGTAATGGTTGAAAGAAACTGTTCTAACGTAGCGATAGATTCTCCGTTCGGATATTTCTTATTAAGTAATTCATTATAAGTTGTTGTCTCGATTGGCATGTCATAAAAATGCGGATCATGGTTAACCACCAACACGCTATCAGAGGTCATCCAAATATCACATTCACTTGCAAAACATCCCATCTCAATTGCTGCGTTCAGCGCACTTAACGAATTCTGAGGCAGGTTCGTGTTTTTCCATGCTCCCCTGTGTGCAATAACCTTTGTTCTTGCCTGTTTCCCCTGTGAATATGCTTGAAGATTAATTAATGCTAGAAAAAGAATTAAAAGACTAAAATGTTTCATTTTCACTGATTCTAAATTCTAAGTTATGTTGATGCTTAATGTTAATTTTAAAGTAAAGCTTCAACCTTCCCAGCTGAAGCTTTACTCATCATTTATGTTTTTATTTTGCAACGTTACCTTAAAAACTGTAACGAGCACCTAGCTGGAACTGATAAGGATTTCCGGAAGGTGTAACTACACCAGCAGTGTTAACACGATAATTAAATCGCTGATTTGCCTTATCAAAATTCGGAACAGCTGGAGTTGTTGCGGTAGCTGGAATACCCAAAGCATAAAGTGCTTGTGTACCTAAGGATTCATTTCTACCCCATTCCTTGTTTAACAAGTTTGCTACGTTAAAAATATCAACTGACAATTCTATAGCATGCTCTTTATACAATTTAAATCTTTTATTAGCACGAACGTCCCAGACTCCATAGAATCCATTAATACCACCATTGCGTTCGGCCATTCTGCCTGAATATTTATTGATATAATCTTTAACACTCTGACTCGCTTTGGGATTATCCAAAACTGCCTGTAAACCTGTTCTTACATTTGCAGGTACTGACTCGTTGTTTCTGTCGAAGATAAACGCAAGATCGTTTGTACCCGATACAAAGTCGCCATTACTATTAGCACCGGATAACAAGGAGTAACGAGTACCACCTACACCAGAGAAACGTACCCCCAAACTTATGCCCCAGAAAGACGGCAATGATCCATATACTACCACTTTATGGCGGAATTGGTTGTCGGAGTAAGTCATTTTACTTAAATCACGTGGGTCATCTGTAACGGGAAGCGAAAGCGTTGCTGAATTAGCCACGTTACCATTAAATGATGTATTGTCTTTTGTATCATTCCAGGTATAGCTTACTGTTATTACTCCATCTCGGAAGTATCTATAAGTTGCGTCCGCAACTAAAGCAAATTGATTAATTTTTCCTTCGCTTACAAGTTCAAGCACACGGCCGAACTCAGCACTTTTTCTGCCCTGTAACCAGTCACCTGCTCCGTTGGTAGGCATTGTGCTGAGGGGTACATATACACCACGACCACCTTCTTCAGTTAAAGTGAAATATGGATCATCTACCATATTACGATCTACGTAGAAATAATTATTACGTCCTAAGGTAGCGTAACCTGTAATGCCAACCTTCAGGTTTTCATTAATAAAGCGATTGTAAGATAAATTCGCCTTATAAATTACAGGTACTTTTACATCAGCTCCATTGGTATTAATGGTTGGAAGCTGGAACGCATCAAGGCTCGGAATGCTTGCATAGTTATTCCTGTACTCAGCAAAATTGGGTATCGGAATATTAGGAGAACGCACATCTACCGTTGCAAGGTGCTTTCCGTCAAAGGTTAGGTTATTAATCAGTACGTAGTTATTAATATCAGATGCAAAAACACCACCACCAAGTCGAATAATGTCTCTGTGATTATCATTAATATCCCAGGTGAATTGAAGACGAGGTTGAATTACAGAAGACTTTAACCGATGATCTGTTCTGATTTGAAGTTCATTATACAATTCCTGGTTGAGAGGTGATTTCGGATAGAATCCATAGTCATATCTTAAACCTGCAGTCATATTAAGGCCGGTTGTGAGCGTGGTAGACATTTGCGCATAGGCACCAGCATTAAAAATGTTTCCTTTTACACCCCAGTCATCAACCAATGGAACTTCGCGATAGTAGCGATACGGTTCAAGGCTTTCAAACTTATCTAAAGCCGTTTTACCTGCAGTGTTATCAACAGTATAGTGGAATCTTCCATTTACCTCACTGCCATATACTGAACGTGAGTTCGTATACATGAAATCAACTCCAAAAGTATAGTCAATCTTATCAGTTGTGAAATACAAATTGTCTATCACTTGTATCACGTGGTTTTCAAAACGCTCTTGTGCAAAGCGATGACCGCCCATTTGAATATTAGTAGATCTCGTAGTTCCATCCTCCAGCGTTGAGGCAACATTTTCAACAATCGCTCTTGGAATATTGGCTGAAGGCAATTGATCGCCAGGACTACTTTTCTGGTAAGTATACAAATGCTGAACTTTAAGTTCATTTGTGAAGCGAGAATCAATTGACGTACGTAATGAAGCAAGGAAGCTGTTGTCTGTATTGTAGTCATTTCCGTACGACTCAAGAATATTGATCGAAGTATTATCCTGTAATCCGAGTTTATTTTTATCAAGTGTAAAGTTATCACGAATGGTTAACAGGTTCTTTCCATTGATCTGCCAATCGATACGGGCAAAGGCTGCATCCGAATTTCTCTCTTTATCAAAGCTACCGAATTGAGGGGCTTGGGATACTCCATATTGCTGGCGGGCAATATCAACAAAACGGTTAAGAGTGCTTGTAGTGATGTTAAAGCGGTTTTCATCAACAGGGCTCTGAATGTCTGCAATGATTAGCGGACGGCTGTCAAGCTGATGATCCCAGGCAACAAAGAAGTGTAACTTATCTTTAATAATAGGACCGCCCAATGAAAAACCGAATTGATGGGTAGCAAACTTGTTGTTGTTCTTGTTACCACGAATGTCGTACGGACTAGAAAGCCAATCGGCACGGCTATAGTTGAAAAGGCTTCCGCTAAATTGGTTTGTACCTGACTTAGTAACTGCACTTACTACACCTCCACCACTTCTGCCATAAGTAACATCATATTGGTTTGTTACAACTTGAAACTCTCTCACGGCTTCCATAGAAATAGAGTAAGGCGCACCGCTTCGACTTGTAGTGGATCCTGCCGAGGTAGGATTTTTCGCATTCATACCATCAATGGTGTAGTTAGTAGAAGACCCTAACTGGCCTGCAATATTTCCACCTCTGCTTAGAGGTGAAAGGTCCATGAGTGTGGTAAAATTTCTTCCATTAACGGGAAGCTTTGTAATCTCACGAGCAGATATCGATGTTGATGCACCAAAGTTTTCAACCTGATTCTGTAAACTTGACGCCTCAACCTCAACAGCATCAAGCGATTGATTTGATTCCTGTAAATTCGTTTTCACGCGAATGGCATCTCCTTGATGGAGTATGAAGCCGGTTTGTTTTTGCTCTGAAAAACCAATGTACGACACGGTTACAGTATAAGGCCCACCTAACGGCAATTCTTTAAATAAGAAATCACCTTGCGCATTAGTTTGAGTGCCTGTAGTAAATCCTGTAGACTCGTTCTTTACCAGCACGGTTGCTCCAACGAGTACTTCGTTCTGATTACCAGTTACAGTTCCTGAAATTGTTGCGTGCGTAGTTTGTGCATTAACTGCGACATAATTAAATACAAGGCACACAAAAGCAAATAAGTAATAGAGTTTCTTCATGCAGAGATTATGGGTTATAGATTAGCGCCGCAAGTAGTGCAACTAAAATAAACTCTGTGTTACCTCACCATTAACGTGATGTGCAGTTAAGATGGGCAATATGAAGGCAGTATAAACAACGATGAGTTGAATTCCATTTAAAGCATATATACGGTATAAACTGTCGGTTGCTCTGCTCTACCTTATCACCAACTAGCCATGAATTACTGCCAACACTTAACATCCATATACCACGCTTTGGCATGAGATTATTCCAATAATAGAAAAACTCTCTATATGACCATCCGGCCAATTCTTATTTATTGGTATACGAGTGCTAAATCAATACCTCCTTAAATTCTTAAAAACAGACTTACGTGCATCCCGCTAAACGGGTCTCCTTTATTTTAATCTATTGTTTCATTATTTTAACCAAACAGAATCTAAATGAAAAGACTTCTATTAACTATTGTATGCGTTTTTGTATTGTCCGCGTTCTGTGCCCTCAGGGCTTCAGCTTTAAAGTTTGATATTCCAGCCCCACATTTCATTATTAACAATCATGATGAACCGGGAGGGACCTACTTGAATCTGGAAGTTCACACCAATGAATCTGAAATTGAAAAAATCGAAATTTGGCAACGGGAGCAGGGTGCTTCAGAATACCACCTCATACAAGAAGGTACAGGAACACAATATGAGTTTGTTATTGAAAATCTGAAACCACGTACCACTTATGAGTTCAATGCAAGACTTTATCGGGATGGTGAGTATTCTCCCTTTTCCTACCTAAAGTATACTACTTATTCTGACTTTTATGTGCCTGAATTTAGTGTTACAACTTCCTCTGGTCATGCAGTGGATATAAGTATCACAAACATGACTTATGCAGATAATAGCTACATACTTTTTCGTAAGGGGCCGAATGACCAGTATCAACAATCCATAGCTTTCTTCACTGCTTTAGATTCAGGAGAGGTAGTTAAATATCATGATACTACTGTTGTTGATGGTGCAACTTATACATACACGCTTGAATCACATTATGAAAATCCAAGGGGTGCGATCCATGAACAATCTAAAACAATCACAATTACCGGCGCTGGCAGCGCGATAGAGAAACCGGAATTCATTATTGATGGCAGCAATGAACCGATAGGTACTTTCTTGAACCTCCAGGTTTACACAAATGAAACTGGTATTGATAAGGTCGAGATATGGCAACGCAAACAGGGTGATGCTGAATACCATCTTATACAAGAGGGTCCTGTAGCGCAGATTGATTATCAAATTTTAAACCTGAAGCCAAGGACTACTTATGAATTTGCAGCCCGTTTATATCGCGATGGTGAATATTCTCCTTTCTCGTACCTGCAGCATACTACTTATTCCAATTTTTATGAGCCAACATTCAACATCAGCAACGCGCCTAATGGCGGCGTAGACATAACTATAATAGATAACAGTTACGCTGATAATTCATATATACTCTTCAAGCAGGCACCAAATGATCAGTATCCTCAATCAATAGCTTTCTTCACTGCTTCAGACTCAGGAAAAGTACTCCAATATCACGATACCGTTATTGTCGCTGGAAACACTTATAAATACACCCTTGAATCGCATTATGAAAACCCTAGGGAAGAGATCTATGAGCAATCTAAAACTATTACAGTTACCAGCGCTGGCAGCGCGATAGAGAAACCGGAGTTCATCATTGATGGCAGCAATGAACCGATAGGTACTTTCTTGAACCTACAGGTTTACACAAATGAAACTGGTATTGATAAGGTCGAGATATGGCAACGCAAACAGGGTGATGCTGAATACCATCTTATACAAGAGGGTCCTGTAGCGCAGATTGATTATCAAATTTTAAACCTGAAGCCAAGGACTACTTATGAATTTGCAGCCCGTTTATATCGCGATGGTGAATATTCTCCTTTCTCGTACCTGCAGCATACTACTTATTCCAATTTTTATGAGCCAACATTCAACATCAGCAACGCGCCTAATGGCGGCGTAGACATAACTATAATAGATAACAGTTACGCTGATAATTCATATATACTCTTCAAGCAGGGACCGAATGATCAGTATCCTCAATCCATAGCTTTCTTCACTGCTTCAGACTCAGGAAACGTACTCCAATATCATGATACTGTTATTGTTGCTGGAGACACATATACATATACACTTGAATCCCATTATGAAAACCCAAGGGAAGAGATCTATGAACAATCTAAAACAATTACAACTACGGGTGGAACTGATAAACCTCAAATAACAGGATTCACTTTGGTAGATCCATATACAGATGCGGATGTGCGAAACTTATCGAATCATGACTTCATCATGTACAGTAATCGGTTTAATATCAGGGCAAATACGACAAACAACACGCAAAGTGTAGAATTCTTTCTGAATGGAAAACGTTTTGGCGAGAACCAGGAACCGTACGCTTTATTTGGCGATACAAAAGGTAACTACAATGTGGGAAAATTAACACCTGGCGATTATACGCTTACTGCTACCCCTTACACCGGCAACGGAAAGCAAGGCATAAAAGGCGCTACGTCTACCATTCATTTTACAGTAATAGATGATGTAAATAAAACCAAAGACGCTACAGTTCAAATTGATATATTCCCTAACCCTGTTGTATCTTCAGCATCTATTGAGGTAAGTGCGCCTGAAAATGCTTTAGTCACAATTGATCTGCGAAATGAGAATGGTGCAGCATATAGACTTGGTCAAAATAGGGTTGGAAGTGATAGACTTATGTTGACGGATTGGAATGCTGATGAAGTTACACCTGGGGTCTGGTATATGATTATAAAAGTTGAGGACCAGACTTTTACAAAAAGAGTTATTATCAAATAGGATACTGTTTGTATAAACTATTAAAGAGGCTACCAACGGGTGGCCTCTTTCGTTTTAATACAGTTATGTTGACTGATGTAGCTCGGAAGATAAACGTGATCATTACTTCTTAATTCCGCTTTCGCGCATCACCTGTTCAAATGTGAACATTCAAACTGAGGGCATAAGGCTATTTTGCTATGCTACGTGACTTTTAAATTCCGGCACAGTTGTTATTCCTACATTTAGGAAAATAGTCGGAATGAAAAAATATCAGCTCGGCGAATTTGAGGAGATAGTAATACTCACCATTGGAATACTCTATAAAGAAGCATATGGTGTTGCGATTAAAAGCGAAATAGAAACACGTCTTTCACGCAATGTAAGCATGGGTGCCCTTCACACGGCACTGGTACGCCTTGAAGACAAGGGCTACATTAAATCATCAGAAGGTGAAAGTACCGAAGACAGAATGGGCAGACCAAGGCGATATTATCAGATTACTGCGCTTGGAAAAAAAGCAATGGAGCATTCTAAAGAGACACGCAATGCCTTATGGAAAGCAATTCCGAAAGTTGCGTTGGATGTAAAACTTGTAAGCAGTTAACCGATGAAAACAAGACAAACTCCACCTCCTCTGTTTCTATGCTTCTTCCGTTGGTATTGCCATCCAAGACTGGTAGATCACATTGAAGGTGATTTACTGGAAGAGTACCTGAAGAGAATACAAAAATCAGGAAAACGAAAAGCGAATATCCATTTTATTATTGATGTCATATTGCTCTTTAGACCTGGCATCATCAGACCATTTAATCAATATAAACATACAAATCCAGCCGCTATGTATCAGAGCTATTTTAAAATTGCCTGGAGAAACTTGGTAAAGAACAAGGGATACTCCTCCATCAACATTGTCGGCCTTGCTATTGGCATGGCTGTAGCCATGTCTATTGCACTATGGGTTTGGGATGAAGTTTCCTTTGATTCCTATTTTACTAATCGTGAACGGCTGGCTCAGGTAATGGTAAGCCAGACAAACGAAGGTGTTACCTATACGCACGGAACGGTGCAAATGCCCTTAGGTGATGCCCTACGAAATGGCTATGCCTCCGATTTTAATTCGGTATCGCTTGCGTCAGGTAATAACAGCTTTATGCTCACCCACAACGAAACTAAATTACCTGCGAATGGCATGTGGGTTCAGCACGAATTTTCTTCAATGTTCACCTTGAAAATGCTTTCCGGTAATTATGCTGCATTGAATAATCCTTCAACAATGCTTATCTCTTCCTCGTTAGCAAAGTCACTCTTCGGAGAAGATGATGCACTTAATAAATCAATACGCATTGACACCCGATTTGATTTGGTTGTAGGAGGTGTTTATGAAGATTTCCCATACAACACTACTTTTCAGGGAGTCAAAATGTTATTACCGTGGGACAACAAGGAAAATTGGTTAAATAGGCAAACCGCCTGGACCAATCATTGCGGCCAATTATTTGTTTTGCTTAATGATGCTGTTGATCTTCAGGGTGCCAGTGAGAAAATCAAAGCCGTCCCAACATCACACATTGATAAATGGAAAGAAGAAGTGATGCTGCATCCTATGTCGGACCTGCATTTGTATAATGCATTTGAAAACGGAAAAGCATCAGGAGGAAGAATTCAGTTTGTCTGGCTTTTCGGAGTCATTGGTGTTTTCGTATTGTTACTTGCCTGTATCAATTTCATGAACCTCTCTACTGCGCGTAGTGAAAAGCGTGCAAAAGAAGTAGGAATCCGAAAAACGATTGGATCTATACGTAATCAGATTGTCACTCAATTTTTGAGCGAGTCTATAATGTTGTCTACACTATCGTTGGTGATATCGTTAGTACTCGTAGAGTTATCCTTACCATATTTCAATATGATCGCTGATAAAAGAATAGCGGTACCGTGGGAAAGCACAACCTTTTGGTTGATCATTATTACATTTACACTATTCACGGGACTCATTGCAGGTAGTTACCCGGCTTTTTACCTGTCTGCGTTTAAACCTGTAAAAATATTAAAAGGTGCTTTTATAGCAGGGCGTTCGGCCGTACTTCCCAGAAAGGTATTGGTCGTTGTACAGTTCACCGTATCACTGACATTAATCATCGGCACCATGATCATCTTCTGGCAAATACAACATGCCAGAGAAAGATCAGCGGGCTATAATCGAGATGGACTAATTACCGTTGGAATGTACTCTACTGAACTTCGAAAGAATGTAGAGGTGATAAAAAATGAACTTCTGCAAAAAGGGGTTATTGAAAGTATGGCGCTCTCTTCACAATCACCAGCACATTTTTCAAACAACAATGGAATTGAGTGGCGAGGGAAAGATCCTGGGTTAGTAGTTTTCTTTCGCAATGTTGGCGTAACACCAGACTATGGAAAGACCGTTGGCTGGAAGCTGATTAAAGGACGTGATTTTTCACCGGACCTACCAAGCGATTCTTCTGCTATCATTGTTAATAAAAATGCAGCAAGGATTATGGGTTTTGAAGACCCGTTGGGTGAAGTTGTTACCTTTCGCGGAAAGCAGTTCACTGTAATTGGTGTAACAGAAGACATGATCACGCAATCACCTTATGCCTCAAGTGAACCATCGTTTTTTATTACAGATGACTGGATGGGGTTTATTGTTATGCGACTGAGTGAATCTGTTCCTACACCTGATGCTCTTGATAAAGTTCAGAAGGTATTTAAAAAACATGACCCTGCATCTCCCTTTAACTTTAGTTTTGTTAATGCAGATTATGCGAAAAAATATTCTACTGAAGAGCGAATTGGAAATCTCTCAGCACTTTTTGCTATCCTGGCAATTTTCATTTCCTGCCTTGGACTTTTTGGTCTTGCTTCTTTTGTTGCTGAACAGCGAACAAAAGAGATTGGTATTCGTAAAGTATTAGGAGCAACGGTAGTGAGCATTTGGAAGATGTTATCAAAAGAATTTGTAATGCTCACCTTTATTGCTTGTGGAATTGCAATACCGATATCTTTTATCTTGATGGATAAATGGCTAGTGCAATATCAATATCGTATTACGATCACCTGGCAATTGTTTGCTATTGCTGCCCTTGGCATTCTCATGTTAACATTGATAACCGTAAGCTTCCAGGCTATAAAAGCCGCATGGGCAAGCCCGGTAAAGAATCTCCGATCGGAATAAGCTTTCAAGATTAACGTAAGCACTCAGCCAGCAAATATTCATTAAAATTACAAATTTCCATGCAACATCGAAGTCACTTAATGCGTCTTAGCTGAACAATCTCCTCCCCTATGATTAGAAATTATATTAAAGTAGCCATTCGTAACCTTTTACGTCAGAAAGGATTTTCATTCATTAACATCTTCGGCCTTGCGCTAGGCATCAGTTGCACGGCACTCATTGGTATGTGGGTGACCGACGAGCTGAGCTATGACAACTTCCATCAGGATCATAAGCGAATGTACCGTATCACTTCAACATTGCCCGATATGAAGGTACATGCTGCAGTATCTTCTGCACCGTTAGGCCCTGCTATAAAAAATGAAATACCTGAAGTTGAGGACGCAGTTCGTATTACCGGATATAATCGAGACCTAATCCAGGTTGGCGATGTCAAGTTCGAAGAGAAAGGGGTAATCTTTGCTGACTCCAATTTCTTCAAGGTATTTACTTTCCCTTTCCTTAAAGGCGATAGAGAGAAAGCACTTTTGAATCCGGAAGGTATTGTTATTACAGAGGCAATGGCCAGAAAATATTTTGGCAGCATTGATGTCATTGACAAGACAATCCGAAAAAATAACAAAGATGACTTCACTATAACGGGTGTTATTGCTAACATTCCCAGCAACTCTCACCTTAAGTTTGATTTCGTTCACCCCATACGTTTCCTGGCACGAACAAACAACGACTTCAAGAATAACGTATGGGACAACTTCAACTATTACACCTATCTTAAATTAAACGACAAGACGCAACAATCGGAATCTGCAATTGACAACCTTGAGCAGAAGATTCAGGCAATCTACAAGAAGAATGAGCCCGTTGTAAAAGTTGAGTTTGTACTGCAACCGCTATCGAAAGTTCACCTTTACTCAAACTTTCTTGCTGATATTCCCGGGCATGGTAACGCGCAGAATGTCTATATCTTCATGATTGTTGCCATATTTATTCTCGTTGTAGCATGTCTTAATTTCATGAACCTTGCCACTGCACGCGCGGCACGCAGAGCCAAGGAGGTTGGTTTGCGTAAAGTGGTGGGTGCGGTAAGACCTCATTTAATGGGGCAGTTTCTAGCGGAGTCACTCGTGGTAGCACTCCTTTCTCTGGTACTCGCATTGCTCATTATCTACATTGTCCTTCCCTATTTTAATACATTGGGTGGTAAAGACCTCGCCCTTGATTTTACAAATATTCAGCTCATTGCAGCATTACTTGGCATTACTGTCATCACCGGTTTACTTGCAGGCAGTTACCCTGCCCTTTACCTCTCAGGGTTTGTTCCTGCCAAGGTATTGAAAGGAAATTTTAAAGGAGGTGGCTCTGGCAGTCTGTTCAGAAACACCATGGTGGTAATTCAGTTTGCAGTATCTATTTCACTGATCGTAGGCACAACAGTGGTCTATCGGCAGCTCAAATACATTCAGCAACTGAACCTTGGTTACGACAAAGAGAATCTCTTGTATGTACCCATGACGGGCGAGATGTGGTCGAAGTACGAAGCGTTGCGTGGACGTCTCCAAAATAATCCATTAACAAGTCAATATTCATTTATCTCTGAACTACCTACCACTTCTTCTGGTGCCACCATTAGTGTAGAATGGAAAGGCAAGGACCCGAACACGCAACCACTGTTTTACAATTCTGCGGTTGACGAGAACTTTGAAGAGGTGTTTAAGGTAACATTTCTAGATGGTCATGGATATAGTGAAAACGCTAAGGCAGATACAGCAAATATTATTGTGAATGAAATGGCATTAAAAACGATGGATATGCCCTTGGAATCTGCAGTGGGTACAAAGATTAGAGTGTGGGGCCGGGACGCGACTATTATTGGTGTAGTTAAAGATTTCAACTTCAAGCCGGTGCAGGAGAAAATCGGGCCTATGTTCCTACAGCGTAATACATGGGGAGGTTATGCGATTGTTCGTACCCAACCCGGCGAAACAGAGAACACCATTAAAGCGCTTGAGCAGATCTGCAAAGACATCAACCCCAGCTTCCCATTCAACTATAACTTCGTCGACCAGGATATTGCCAATATGTACAAGTCGGAGCAACGCTTGGGCAATCTGTTCAATATCTTTGCTGTACTTGCAGTAGTGATATCTTGTCTTGGTCTTTATGGTTTATCCGCCTACCTGGCAGAAAGGCGCACGCGTGAACTTGGAATACGCAAAGTACTTGGTGCATCCGGATTTCAGCTGGTTTACCTGCTGTCAGCTACGTTTACAAAACCTATTCTGATTGCCACTGCAATTGCAGTACCCGTAGCGTGGTATGGCATGAGTCAATGGCTTACAGGGTTCGCATATCACATTGAAATTGAATGGACTATTTTCATCGTTGCATTCCTTTCAGCGCTGATCATTGCCTGGCTGACAGTAAGCTTTGAATCGATCAAAGCAGCAACGACAAACCCGGTGAAGTCATTGAGGCAAGAATAACCAGGAACTTATACTTAGTAACAAATCTTATCTTAAAGATCCAGGGAGAACCGTTAAACGTTCTCCCTGGATTCGTTGTTTATCATCGCATAGTAACTTATTGCTCATACGTTTCGGTATTCTCTAAATCCTGTAGTTCTGCTGCGCCTTAAGTTACGCAGTATAGCATTATTCTATTTCTACAGCAGTAACAAGTTCTTCGGTTTCCACCGGAATCCGAAGTCTGGAAAATGCATAGAATGAAAACAATGAAACGAGTATCCAAAGTAAATCAACAACTACAAAATCGACATTGTCGTTTAGCAAAGATTTCCAAAACCATTGCTGAGTCGTTAATCCGCTTACAAGAGGTACAGTTATGCTAAGTATTGCCCCTGTAATCAAACAATACTTGTTGATAATATAGTTATTTGACTTTGCTACTATAAACCAAAAAGATGAAACAAGCCAGCTAAGAAAATATACCGCGTAAATAAAAGTTTGCGGCGAAATTCCTGCATAATCGGGAAATAACTTAACCATAACAAAAGAAAAGGCAGTAACCGGAAACATTGTAAGACAAATAGCGAGATAAATACGCGTAACGGTCTGATAGAATCTTTTCTTTTGTTCAGGAACACTCTTTTTAACCCGTGCAGTAAGCCAGATAAGCACGCCAGAGATCACTACAAAACACGATAAAAGTCCCAGTGAGAAGCTTGTTATTTTTAACGCATAACCACCATAATCTCCGTAATGAAGCCGATATAAGTAATTCTTTACGCCATCAAGATACGTAGTTTTTGCATAAGGATCTTTTACATCAACAATACTATCGCTTTCTACTTTATAGATTACTTCCCCTAGCCCTGTAAATTTAGTAGCATGTGAAAGCTCCCCTGAAACAGACACGTGCATGCCCGCATCTCTATAATTTGCTATCGAAACTTCTGTTACGGAAAAATTATCCCACCTTTGCTTCGTTTCGCTTACATATTTATTTATCGATGTCACTCCGTTTATGGATTGACCTTTAAAAGGAAAAGAAGGATGTTCAAATTCAAGGTCTTCATATATTTTTTCCTGGTTGCCATCATATAACAGCGCCACGTTAGGAATGACCAATAAAATGTTGATCATGAAGAACGCGCCGGTAACGGCATAAACTACTTGAAAGGGAAGCCCTATGGTACCAAGGGCAGTATGCGCATCGGTCCAAATTGTTTTAAGTTTTGCCCTGGGTCTGAAAACAAAAAAGTTTGTAAAAACCTTTTTCCAATGCACAAGAATTCCGGTAAGCACTACAAAAACGAGAAATAAGGCAGCAAAGCCTGAAAGAAAGTATCCGGCAGGATAAGGAATCTGAGCAAAGAAGTGAAGGCGGTATAAAAACTCTCCCAGGCTATACGCTTCTGTATAGTCAGAGGTATTGTATGTTTTTGAGTCTATATAGTAGAAACCACCTTCTTGCGTAATTGTAGTATCGCTTGAAGCACTCAGGTATAAATTGATCCGTTGCTCATTGTAAGGCCTCCAGAAAGTGATTTCCCTTCCCTTCAGTTCATACTTCTTTTGAAGTTTCAGCAATGCAGAATCTACATTGAGGCTTAAATCTTTTCTTACAGAAACTACATCGTTGCGTTCCCAGTTTATAATCTCATCCCTGAAGAATGAAAACGACCCTGCGAAGAATATTACAAATAAGAGAACGCTCAGGACAATACCACTTACAGTATGAAGATCAAAAAAAATGTTGTAAGACCGCTTCTCCATCAGTTAAGAAAGTTTGGATTATATATTTTCCCTGCCCATGCCAACACAAATCCTGCTATGGCTATACCTGCATAGATCAACCACACCTTCCATCCATTTCGGGGAAGGAACGCGAGTACCATGAGTATAACCCAAAGAATAAAGCTTGAAAATGCAGAGGTTATGATCACGGTTACATGGCTCGTCCATGCCGCTAATGCCAGATGAAGCGCTGTTGTTACCAGATAACCTCCGAGTATGGCCGCCGATATTTTTGCAAATCGTTGCCAACCTGAATGTGTAAGGTATTTAGGATTTGCGGGCATCAGTACCTCTTGTAAATAATGGGAACAAAATAACTATAAGACTTCCTATGGTCATTAACGCTACTGCACCTGTTAGCACACCCGCAGCAAGACCTATAGAGAGTTTCAAGAGCCAGAAAGAAAGTACTAGTTCCGTTATACCTAGCAGTAAAGCAGATAGTGCATGGTTTTGCAACCATGCACTAACACAATCTTTCGGTAATACCGCCTTTGCTGATCTATTATAAAGGCAGTAGAACCCTGCTATCTGACAAACAAAAGATGCTGCCAACAACATATTAAAATTTATAAGCGAGGCTTACTACAAAGTTTCTCGGCTTCTGAGGATTAATTGTTGAGTATCCCGTGTAGTATTCCTTATCCGTAATATTATTTATGTTAAATGAAATGCGCATGGCGTTGGTATTATAAAACAGGCTACCATTGATGATAGTGTACGCAGGCAAAGTAAATCTTCCTGTAGTTTTACTATCAAGAATAGGAAGTTCGTCTATGTAGTTACCACCAAACCCTATTCCCAAACCATTTACAGGCCCTGATTTAAAAGTGTAAGTAGCCCATGCGTTCACAAGATTTTTAGCCCCTGCAGATATTGGCCTTTTACCGGTTTCAAGCCATACACTAGCTTCATCTCCTTTGATAACTTTGCTATCGTTATAACTATATCCTACAATAAAATTTAATCCTTCTACCGGGCTTGCATTTACATCAACTTCAAATCCTTTGCTTTCAATTTCGCCCCCGCGCTGCAGGCTATTGAAAATATTTGCAGGATCGGAAGATACAACATCAGAAACATTGATATCATAATAACTGATAGTGGCTACCACTTTGTCTGAAAGGAGGTTTGACTTAACTCCAAACTCCATTTGATTGGCATGTTCTGGTTTAAAAGTTCTGAATACGCCAGTTCTCTCGCCTTCAGTATCGTAAAGTTCAGCAGCCGCAATATTTTTAAATCCATTCATGTAGTTGGCAAACGCAGATACTTTATCAGGAATGATCTGATATATTAACCCAAACTTTGGCGAAAGCGTGGTCTGATCGTAATCATCTTTATCTGTTGTAATACTTGCCTCAGCGTCAAAATAATCAACACGTAAACTAGCCATTGCTAACAACTGCGGTGTGATGTTAAGCACATCAGAAACGTAAACACTATACTGTGCATCTTTTGAGTTACTTCCTGAGAACGGTAACGCTGCCAGCAAGTTATCAACACCTTGTTTGGTAAGGTAAGTTGGAGGAAGTAACTGACCATCGCGTGGATTTATGTAATTAATCTGCCCCTGTGCATTTACATTATGTACCCGCGTATATCCTGTACTATTATTGATAAGGTTTCTATGGAAATAATCTAATCCTACAACCACCCTGTTTCTAAGATTACCAATTTTAAGATCACCGATGAAATTCTGCTGAATATCGGTGGTAACAAACTGGCTTTGCTGATCGCTGATCCATAACGCAAAATCTCTATTGCCATTCTGGTTGTCGTACAGGTATGAATAGTATCCGTCTGATTTTGCCACGCCTCTTGATAGAACTGTTTGTGATGTCCATGAATCTGACAACTTGTAGTTCATCTGCGCCTGCAAATTGTATCTCGGGTTTTTGATAGAGAGGTCATTGTTCGTTAATGAAAGATCTTTGTTATAATTTAAATCTTTTAGATCCGAA
Organism: Chryseosolibacter indicum; assembly: GCF_018598585.1. GTDB lineage: Bacteria > Bacteroidota > Bacteroidia > Cytophagales > Cyclobacteriaceae > Chryseosolibacter > Chryseosolibacter indicus. Next base: position 28,368 of record NZ_JAHESD010000038.1, on the reverse strand, counting down.
TACTGCAAGGGAGTTTCTCTTCCTAAAAACAACATCGGTGTGTTTGTCTTTTCTTCCTGCATGAATTCGGTTACAAGCAGAAACGACAATCTTTCGTTTGCTTTGAAAGCCAGGGTAGGACTAATAAAGAATGAGTTTCTGAAACCCGCATCCTGGAAACTGTTTTCTGTGTGATATGCTGTGTTAACGCGGAGGGTAACAGCATCTTCTTTTAAAGGAGCATTAATGTCTGCTGTAACACGGTTAAGACCAAAACTTCCGGCCATGTAACCTATTTCTCCTCCAAAGCCAGCATAAGGTTTTTTTGTAACGGTATTAATTAGTCCACCGTAAGAAATTAAACTGCTACCAAATAATGTTGATGACGGGCCTTTGATAACCTCAATCCTTTCAATGTTTACAGGATCAAGACTTCCGCTTGTCAATCCGGGCAAGCCATTAATGATTGTGGCTTGCGCTTCAAAACCACGAAGTGTATAATAGGAAGATCCGTCGCCTGACGCTCTTCCGGTAGATTCCCAAAGCTTAGATATGCCGGGAACATTTTTCAAAGCATCATCAAAATTGGTGATGGCCTGCTGCCTGAACAAATCTGACGTTACCAGATTATACACCTGTGGGTTTTCTATATTCTTTAAAGGCATTTTGGAAACGTAGGGACTTTCAGTAACAAACCTTCCGCCCGAAACCACGATTTCTTCAAGCTCTTGTGTGTTTTCCTTTAAGGTAAAATCAACCTGAGTTACTTCGCCAGCTTTTACTGCAATTTCCTGTTTCTGACCTTCAAGGCCTACGTATGAGGCTACCAGCATGTAGTTTCCAGGTGCGACGTTTCTGATCTCAAAATCCCCTTTTTTATCAGCTATGGTGCCTTTTGCGGTACCTTCTATGCTTACATTAACAAATTCGGCCGGGTTGCCATCTGAGGTTTTAACTGTTCCGCGAACAGAACCTGGGTTCTGCGCCCAGGTTGAAAGCTGGGCTAAAGTGATTGCAATAATGAGGTATATGTGTTTCATCTTTAGAATTGTTCTAAATAATGCGCAAGTATAACGGCGGGAAAGGGAATAAAACAAGCTTATATAGAAATATTCTAAATAAATTAATACTAAGTTTAGAAGGTAATGCGACAAGCCAAGGCATTCAAAAGGGTCTAATACAAGAGCCAAGGGGCTTTTTGCTTTAAAAAACAGCTGCAATTAGGATGAAGAAGGCTTCTTGTCTAAACTGATTACGCTGCTATAGGAACAGAACTATCAGGTACTATGAGCAGAGGGATATTTAATTGATCTATAAGCTGTTTTAGGTCATCGCCCTGGTCAAACGATATACCTTTTACCTGTTGACTACCAATAACGATAAGGCTTACATTACCGCTTTCAACATGTGCCTTAACGCGGTCCGAAATAAATCCAACTTCAATATGAACTTCGTAAGATATATGCTTTTGAATGAGAGGCTCCTCCAAGAATGAAAACCACTTCACTGCCTGATCGTAAAGACTTGCCTTTAATTTGAGCACATCATACTTTTTGTCTTTACTAACCAGCCTGAATGGAAGGAGAATGGATAAACTCGTGCTTGTCTCTTCAGCAAAGCTGGATGCCGTCTGTAGTACATTTACAGAAGCAGTAGAAAAATCAATCACACACAATATCGGCTTCATAATCATTCTGATCAGACAAACTTAAATAACTTGTACTGCCAGGAACATGACTTGCGTTAACAGTAAGAATGATTAACATCATATCTGCCATTGTCGCTCAATGAATACTGTAGATGATGTATTAAAACCGATATTACATTACCTTCTCAATAAAACTATACAGCTCTTCCTTGCACTGTACTATTTGTTCGTTCAATGATTCCAGCTCTGCCATTAAGCTGTCGTGTTCTTTAAAATATTCTATCCGGGTCTCTTCTCCCGATTGAAGCATTTCTGCAAGTTTCTTTTCATGAAGCCTCAGCTTTGCCATAAGGCTGTCAATCAACTCACCCTCGTAATAGGTAATGATACTTTGAAAGTGATCAACCTTCTTTTTGTCTTCTATAGCTGTAAAGTTGACCACGTACTGATCGAGCAACTTTTGGAAAAAATGAATTTCCCGTTTCCATAATAAGGAGGCGGAAAGCCACCCGAGTGTTTTCTTATGCTTGTTGATAAGTGTGGGCTGAAGGATATATTTATCGGTGACAGACGTTACTGAAATCATAACTTACTAATGGTCTAATGTTGATAATACTTACAATAATTTTTTAAAAGCTTTGGGTTCACAAAACGACCTATCCCTTTATAGTTACGCCTCTTTGAGTCTTTGCATTTTGTGACTCCTTCCATTTTACAACCTGTTGCCTCAATGCATTTACGGAAGTAGTTACTGCCTCTTCAAAAGATTGTTTATGAGCAGAAGCAAACAAGTCATTACCAGGAATTACAAGTTTTACTTCACAAAACTTATTCTCACGGGTATCAGACTTTTCAACTTTCAGGCAAACCTGTGCCTCTATAATTCTATCACTTACAATGCTTAGTTTGCTAACATGATCGTTGATGTAATTTAAAAGCTCATCTGTGGCTATAAAGCCGGGTGTCTGTGTTTTAATGTTCATACTTAAACGGTTTAATGGTTAACCAGGGCTTGTTTTGGTTTAAAAGTAAAAGCAGACGCAAAGTATAACTATGACATTCGTCACCTTTTCAAGCGACTTTTATCCATTGAAATTACTTGTAACTCAATCGTTTCGAAGGCTTGCCAAGCGTCTATCAGATGCAGCGTTACGGCCAGCAAAACAAAAATCTCTGGAAGAAAACAAAAGAGTTTAGTCAACTGCTTTAATTTGTATCACAATTCAATATTAATGACTGAAAGAGAACTGATTAAACTGGAAGCCACTATCCGCAAAAAAATGGAAGACATCAGGGCACAGCGTGTGAGCCTGAAGGATTCGGGTATTGGCGGTCTAATGAACTCCTTAAAGAAAGTAGACGAGGCACTTTACGAAAAGATTCTGCCAGATTATAAGAAGATGGTAGCAGAAAGGAAGGCTTAACGAAATTTGGTGAGGAAATGTTTATTTTCTCCCATCCTTGCCAGCCTGTTATAAACCCTTAAAGTCCTAATCCCGCTCTCAGTAATCTCGCAGTTGTATACATCCCTACGCTAACGCCAGGCCTTAGAGTACTACCCATCTGCCACCGGACAAGGATCAGTGCTGTTTCTGTGATAATTCACTGCAGATCCAATTATTTTTCATGAAAAAGGCCTTTTTATGCAAGTTGATACAAGGATGACAGAAGAATGGCAGAACCTCTACTAATGCTACACGATACCTTCTCTGCACCCAGTAGTTCCCAATCCTTACTTTTTCGAAGTTATTAAAGACTAAGTCTAAGCAGCTGTAGCATATTGCTACAAACTGCCGACAATTTCCATTAAACCGACAATTTAAACTAGTTCGTACATCTTACAGCCAATTCCGTAAGTCCCTGTAAAAGCGGCTAAAAACCGTTTTCGGCAACCACCTATAATTAAAAATGCGATCTACTGGCTTACCGGCATAGCCCTTGCCAACAGCCGCTGTCATAGAAATGACTTTAAACCAGTAGCATGAAAATTAATCTTTACGTTTATCTATTATGGCTTTTTTTACTGCACGGGCTAAAGGGGAACGCGCTTCAGATACAGGACTCCTCGTCCGCAGTTGTTGTAGACACAGTTGTTGGCGCTGTTCAGCATACTCAGGGTAATACAATCAAAACACCGCCACGAGAACCATCTTCTCAGGTTAAAGTAACGGGGATAGTAACCTCAGCTGACAACCTTGAGCCTATACCAGGAGTGAATGTTCTCCTCAAAAACACTTCTATAGGATCGGTAACTGATATCAATGGTGCGTTTAGTATAATGGCACCTGGCAATGCGGTACTCATATTTTCCTTTGTGGGAATGCAGACGAAAGAAATATCCATTAACGGCCGAACTTCAGTTAATGTATCGCTTAGCGCGGAAAGTGAAGTACTTAACGAAGTTGTTGTGGTTGGATATGGAACAATGGATCGCGCAAGCTTAACCAGCGCTGTTTCAACCATTGGTAGTAACATGATAGAAAAAGATCCGCTGCCAAGCATAACACAAGCAATTCAGGGAAAAGCAGGTGGTGTTCAGGTAACACAGAAATCTGGTTCGCCAGGTGGTGGTGTAAGTATCCGCATTCGTGGTACAAGCTCAATCAATGCAGGTTCTGATCCTTTGTATGTTGTTGATGGAATCCCCGTGAATAGCAGTACCAACTTTGTGGGTGGTAGTGACTTTAACTTTGGTGGCGGTACACAAGGCATAAACATTCTTTCGTCCATTAACCCTACTGATATTGAGAGCGTAGAAGTTTTGAAAGACGCCGCCTCTTCATCCATCTATGGAGCACGCGCTGCCAATGGTGTTATTCTTATTACTACCAAACGCGGAAGCAGAAACTCTAATACCATAAGCCTGAATGCCTATACTGGCTTTTCGCAGATGCCGAGTGAACGCAAATATAAGTTGATGAATACAGCGGACTATATTTCGTACATGCAGGACTATTACAGCTACAAAGGAACTCCCGTGCCTGAAAGTATTCTTCGTACCGATGTAAATACTGACTGGCAGAATGAGATTTTCCGCACTGCTCCTATTCAGAATTATGAATTATCTGCTTCTGGTGGCTCCGACAAAACTCAATACTACTCTTCCATCGGATACTATAATCAGCAAGGTATTATTCTCAATTCTGCCTTTAGTAGATTAAGTGCGCGACTTAACGTTGACCATCAGTTCAATGATAAGCTTAAGTTCAGCATGAATGTTAATTTAACAAGAGCAGTTAATGACCGTGTACAAGAAGAAAACTCCAAAGAAGGCTCAACCAAAAATGGTATTGTTACACCACCCAACGTGCCTGTTTATAACGCAGACGGAACATTTGCTTTCGATGCCATAAACACCGCACGTGAAAATCCTGTAGCTATGCTTACCCTGCCTGTAAATACAGCGGAAACCTTCAGGGTACTGACTAATGCTTTTGTTGAATATAAGATAACACCTGCCCTAAGTTTCAAAACCAATTGGGGCGTTGACATGAGCTATATTGATGAAACATTCTTTATGCCTCCTGATTATATCAAGTCATTTGCCAGCTCAAGGGGCATTGGTGCTAATCGCAGTACAAAAGATCAGTTATGGGTCAATGAAAATACACTTACCTTCGATAAGCAGCTTGCACAACACAAAATCAATGTACTTGGTGGCATTTCTTTCCAGGAATCAAAGTACTCTTTTGTTGATGCGAGAAGATCAAACTTCGCAAGTAACGATATACCTATTGTATCAGCAGGGGGTACCTTATCCGGTGCGGCAGCCACGATACAGGAGTGGGCTATTTTATCTTACTTCTCTCGTGTTAACTATGGCTTTAAAAACCGGTATCTCTTAACGGCTAACTTCAGAGTAGATGGTTCTTCAAGATTTGGCGTTGATAACAAGTATGGCATGTTCCCTTCGGTTGCGGCGGCCTGGCGCATATCAGAAGAGTCTTTTTTAAAACCAGTATCAAAGATCAACAACTTAAAGCTACGTACCAGCTGGGGCATTACAGGTAATCAAAACATACTTAACTATGCCAGCTACTCATTGTATTCTTCCGGAAACAACTACCTGAATACTGCAGGCTTTGTTCCAAGTGCACTAGGCGATAGAAACTTGGGCTGGGAGAAAACCTCGCAGCTCGATATTGGAATTGACGTTGGTTTGTTTAATGACCGAATTTCTCTACTTGCCGATTATTACTATAAGAAAACATCTGACCTTTTAATCGGAATTCAGATCCCAAAAACATCTGGTTTTCAGTCGTTGGTTAGTAACGTAGGCGAAATCGAAAATAAAGGTTTTGAATTTGAACTGACTACAAAAAACATTGTCGGAGAATTTAGCTGGAATACCTCGCTTAACATGACCTTTAACAGGAATAAAATCCTGGAGTTACCCGAAGGTGATATTTATGGTGGTGTCGGCAATTTGAATATCGCCCGTGAAGGCGTGCCCATTGGCTCATTCTATGGATGGAAAATGATTGGCGTAAATCCGGAAACAGGCATGATCGACTACGCGAGAAATGACGGTACCGTTGGCCCTCCTTCACGTGGTGAAGACAAACGAATTATTGGGAACCCTAATCCAAAATTCTTTGGTGGCATTACCAATACGTTCTTCTACAAAGGGTTTGACCTTAGCATTATGGGACAGTTTACTTATGGTAATGATGTATTCAATTACAACCTCTTTACTGTACTTTCCGGAAGCAGTGACAGCAATAATGGATTAACGGATTGGAACAGACGATGGAGAGAGCCTGGAGATGTCACGGATGTTCCTCGCCCTACACCTTCTAATTTTGATAATGGCACAGTATCAAGCCGATTTGTAGAAGATGGATCTTTCTTCCGCTTACGCAATATTACCTTAGGCTATACCTTACCAACGAAGATTACCAATCGATTGAATATTAATAGTCTTCGCCTCTACGCTACTGTACAGAACGCTTATGTTTTTACAAAATATCGTGGTTATGATCCTGAAGTAAGCTCCTCGCATGGAGGTGCTAACGCCGGATTGACTTATGGTTACGATTACGGAAGCTATCCGCAACCCAGAATGTTTACAAGTGGTATTACACTTACCTTTTAATGCTTTAACCTGAACATACATTATGCGTCAACATATATTTCTTATTCTCGTTTTTGTGATTACACTTTCATCTTGCGATGATTTCCTTGATAAAACACCTATCGATCAAATCGCTTCTGAAGAGTATTTTGATAATCAGAACAGCGCAGAGGCTGCAGTGCTTGGCATCTACCGCCTGATGGAGTCACCCTTTTATTATGGTCAGTCAATGATAATTGTTCCTGAGTTTGCCGCCGGGCATGTAAGGCACGCCATGAGCTACCCCGAGTACGTAAACTTTCAAAGCAATGAGATCAGAATTGATAATCCATGGGTAGCGAACATCTGGGCTCAGTCCTACAGTATCATTAATGCAGCCAACAATGTTATCGAGCAGGTTCCTCTCATGAATAATTTTACGGCAGAAGAATTTCAGGCACAATTGATTCGGGAAGCTAAGTTTCTAAGAGCGCTGACTTACTTTAACATGGTAAGAAGCTGGGGAGATGTACCACTCATTACTTTACCAACAACATCTTCATCCAACTTCAATGTATCCCGCACGCAAGCACATGTGGTATATGAAAATATTATCGAAGACCTGAGAGATGCGGTTAACCTGCCTCGTAGTTACAACGGATCAGAGAGTATAAATAAAGGCAGGGCAACCCAATATGCAGCAAAAGCTTTACTTGCTAAAGTATATTTGTATGCAGGTAACGATAATATGGCAATTTTTTATGCCAAAGATGTAATTGAGAATGGTGGCTATTTACCTGTTGATGATTATGGTTCTATATGGCTTAATGAAAATAGCAGTGAATCTATTTTTGAACTTCAGTTCGATGAACAGGGTACCAACACACTTGCCAGCGTAAGTAATCCAACAGGTGCTGCATTATTTTTTGCATCTGACAAGGTTTATAACATGTTTGAACCGAATGATCAACGCAGAGACTTTACAATCAATACGGAGAATGATATAAAGTATATTGGTAAATTTAGAAATTACAATCCAGCTACGCAGAACGTACCAGTAATACGATTATCAGAAATTTTCCTGATTTATGCAGAGGCTCTTGCCCGGGTAAATATGAGCCAACTTGGCGAGCCCTACTTATACTACAAGAAGATAAGAGATCGTGCAGGGTTGACAACACCAGATGAAACTACCTATGATCTTAATTCTTTTATCAATGCAGTGCAACGCGAGAAGCGCCTTGAACTAATGTTTGAGGGCGAAGCCTGGTATGACTATACACGCACTGGCCTTGCACTAACGGAGATGATGGAAACCCCCTCGCAAGATCGATTTATATTTCCTATACCTCAGGGTGAGCGGGAGCTAAACAAAAACCTCGGTCAGAATTCCGCCTACGAGTAATCATTTGAAGAATTAAATAAAAAAGCGGAGCTTATTTAGCTCCGCTTCCATTTTATCAGTATATAAGATTACCACTTCTTAAATCCACCGCCACCGCGGTTTCCAGAACCTCCGCCGCTGCGGTTTCCATAACCACCACCACTACGGTTTCCGTAACCACCGCCTGGTGAATCAGTCTTAGGTCTAGCTTCATTAACCATTAACTCCTTGCCTTGGAAATTGAATCCATTCAACTCGTTTATTGCTTGCTTAGCTGATTCGCTATCAGGCATTTCAACAAAACCAAAACCACGACTACGTTGTGTGTCTCTGTCTGTAATGATCTTAACTGACGAAACTTCGCCATGTTGTTCAAATAGTTCTCTTAAATCTTGTTCTGTTGATTTAAACGAGATGTTGGCTACATAAATGTTCATTTGATAAAAGTATTAAAATAATTGATGTGTGTTCTATGAATTGGCCTTAAAAATTTACTTTGTACCTGAATTATTGCTAGATAATTTATTAAGGCTGCTTTATAATCAGATTTGGGCTGTGTCTTCTTGAATAACTAATGATTTATAATGAGCACTCCAAATATCAAAAAGTTTGATATCAAGCATGGCATTGAGCGGTGTAAGGTTTCCTTTAATAAACATTGCGTGATGTATTACCTGTAATTCACCGTTACTATCTTCCCAGCGAATATCACATAACACTTCTTCACCCAATTCTCTGACTGGTATAACCACTACATTACCAGCGGGTATTTTGTAATGTGCTTCATACCTCTTTTGCTTAGACGTAACGATTTTGTAAGGTTGATTGATGTAATTTACCATTAATATGGTTCTAATTGTTTCTTTTTTTATTAAAGTCCTGCGCTTGAAAATTTAAACTCCACCAGTGTGCAAAACCAGAGGAAGGAAATTCTTTTGCAATGCGAAAGGCAAGATCTGTTACTGCCTCTTCAATTGTCGTGCCATGCAACGGCAATTTGTGATCTTCATTTGCAATATAGAAATAACCCTTTTCCGAGAACAATGTTACCTTAATATTAAGCTCACTCGTATAGATGTGTTGAAGCACTTCCCCTACATAACTCCTGTCTATTATTCGTTGTGCCATGATCATTCAATTACATAGTGAACCAGCTTTGTTGTTTTACGAATGCTTTTGTTGGGAATGCACCGGAATCAGTGACGGCCGAGCTCCCAACTGCTTCAGTAATCTTGCGTGTCCGGCCAATGCAGCCAAAAACGTGCGGGACGTCTTATAGGGTAGCCCAAATTCCTGTGCAGTTGCTTTTACAATTCCTGAAATCTTCCGGTAGTGAACGTGGCAAATATTTGGAAATAAGTGATGTTCTATCTGAAAGTTTAAACCACCCACATACCATGAGAACCATCTGCTATTATTTCCGAAATTGGTAGTAGTTAGCAACTGGTGTACTGCCCAATTGTTTTGAAGTGTCTTATTTTCATCAGGTAATGGAAATTCAGTTCCTTCAATAACATGTGCTGGCTGGAAGATAATTGCAAGGATAAAACCAGCTATGTAATGCATAACGATAACACCCAGTATGATCTGCCACCACAATAGTGATGTTGTTAATAATGGTACTACAAATATATACCCGACGTAAAAGAGTTTCGTCGAAAACAGGATGAGCCACTCTCTTGTTGCGTTGCCTTTATGAGCTTCTACCATCCCGCTTTTTTGATACCTGTATAACCTTGTGAAATCTTTGAAGAATAACCATACAATGGTCATGAGGCCGTATAAAAACCAAGCATATACAAATTGATATTTATGCATTTTTTTCCAATCAGAATGTGGCGTTAACCGCAGCACACCTCGTGGGCTGATGTCTTCATCTTCTTCATGTACGTTAGTATAAGAATGATGTAGTACATTATGTTGTATTTTCCAATTGAAGGCGTTGGCACCTATAAGATTCAACGAATAACCAATCAAATCATTCACCCAATTCTTTTTTGAATATGCTCCATGGTTAGCATCATGCATAACTGATAATCCAACACCCGCAAGGCCCAGACCCATGATCAGCACCATAAGCACGAGACCTAACGTTCCTGTTACTACGTTAGTAACGATTAAGGTATATGGAATAAAATACAGTAAGAACATAAAAATGCTCTTTATAATCATTTCGCTATTCGCATGCTTGGCAATGTTATTAATTTTAAAGTAATCGTTAACCCTCTTGTTAAGGGTTGTCACGAAATCACGTCTGCTGTTGGCAAATCTTATCGTCGTTTTTAATTCACTCATTATATCTAAACAAAATTAATTGAAGGGATGTTCAACAACGGTTAAGTTAGCAGTTGAAATACGATTAATATTTTTCAATTGCCCGCGCTCTTCCTGATCACAAAAAGATAAAGCTACACCTGTTTGCCCTGCCCTTCCTGTTCTACCTATGCGGTGAGTGTATGTATCTGCCGATTCGGGCAACTCATAATTGATAACAAAAGGCAAATCAGCAATATCAATACCACGCGCTGCAATATCTGTTGCTACTAATACACGTGTTGCATTACGTTTGAAGTTAGAAAGTGCCTTTTGTCTTGCATTCTGCGACTTATCACCATGAAATGCTTCTGCTGAAATTCCGGACTTGTTCAAGTCCTTCGCAATTTTATCCGCGCCGTATTTAGTTCTTGCAAAAACAATGACGTTTTGCATTTCATGTTCAGAGATTACGTGCTTTAATAATTCCCTTTTACTTTCCCGTTGAACATAATACACTGACTGCCGGATTTTAGGCTTAAGCGCGACGTTATTAATAGAAATTCGCACAGGCTTTTTCAACATTGTTGAAACGAGGTCTTGTACTTCTTCGGGCACTGTTGCTGAGAAGAATACGTTTTGTCGCGTTGCTGGAATTACTTTAATAAGCTTTTTGATATTATGGATAAATCCCATATCGAGCATACGATCAGCTTCGTCAAGCACAAGTATCTCAAGGTGTTTCAGATTAATAATATTCTGATCCAGCAAGTCCAGCAGACGTCCCGGGGTAGCAACAACAATATCTACACCTTTACGAAGTTCCCTCTCCTGATTAAATTGAGAAACTCCACCGAATATGACAGTACTTTTTAATGAAAGGTATTTTCCATAATCCTTAAGATTATCACATACTTGTATAGCAAGTTCACGTGTTGGCACCAAAATAAGCGCCCTTACATGCCTGTTGTCTTTACTAAGACTTAACTTCTGCAAAATCGGAATGCAAAAGGCCGCAGTTTTTCCTGTACCTGTTTGTGCTGAGGCGAGTACATCAACTCCTGCTAGTATCTGGGGTATGGACTGTTGCTGGATGGGTGTAGGATTGTTATATCCTTTTTCTTCAACTGCTTTTAGAACAGCATCTGAAAGATCGAAATGTTTAAATGACATTAAAAAAATTAAATTAAATAAGCCAAAGCTGTGATTTTCACAGTTCGTTTTGGCAAGAAAACCTTTGCTTGTCTGGGGTTAAAAGAAAAAAGGTATGATGCCGGTTAACTGAGGAGAGATTAAGAGACTACCATTCTACGCTACTAACCGATTCTGAGCAGTGAATTAAGATTTCCGCAATTGTTATGTAAATGTAGCACTAAATTTTGACATATCCTATTCCGCAAAGTGGGACAAAGGGGAGGTATAGGAGAAGCTGCTCAATTAGGAGAAGGCTGCTCAATACAGTAGATGTATGCTTTGACGAATTTATTTTCTTTACTTAATGCGAAAGACAAATTCAATTATTATTTAAACCAGGAGAAGACAATGAACGGTTTGGTGGTAAAAGCTTAATGGTCATTGGTGCCGTCGAAGTAATGTTTGCAATAGCAAACATTACTCATACTTTAAGCCTTTTTATATTTCCAGAATTTCAGTTTCAAGCCATTACACGCTTGAACTTTTTATTTAATGTTTAATAATTTACGCGGTCGGCATTACTCGGTCCACAAGTAAGCTTTCGCGATTAATTCTATTGCTAGCTTTTCCGGAAATTTTAAGATAAGCGCTCCTACTTCTGAAGAAAGATCTAAAAGGTCGAATTTGTGAAACTCTTAGTTTTTGATTCGCAGCTTGCAATAGTAACGTAATGTATGAATAAGAGAAAAAAACAACTAAGTTAATTGGGGCTTATTTCAATCTAAAATAATACTTTTCAACACATACTTATCAATTTTGATCGTATTTTAGCGACCCGTTTTCCATAGAGGGTGGACAAAGCGTTTTATATTTAAGTGAGTGTGATTTAAACAATAAAACAAAAATAAATTATGGCTAAGGAAAGTATAGCAAAAGAGAATCCGGTTATCGATGCACTGAGAAAGCTAAAAGAAGAAGAGGCAGAATTATTACTTAAATTAAAGCCAGTACAAGAAGCTATTGGTGCACTTGAAAAAATCGTAGATAAGACTACAAAAAAGGTGAAGCCCGCTTCAGGGTCTAAAGATGGCACAGGTGAAAACCAAGGAGCTGAAGAAAACGCACTTGAGAGTGTCACCGATGCTCAATAAAATAGAAAGTGTAATTTCAGATTTTAATAAAAAAGTTGCAGGGTTAAAAACTGCAACTTTTTTATTTCGTAAAGCTATGGTGATGTGATCTCATGTTACAGATGAGTGATTTTTAGACACCTATTTTAACCATACTGTTAATATTTTGATTTGCTTAAAAAAATCAGTATTCATCTCACTCAAATTGTCCCATTATCCCTTCTACCTTGCTCCTATTTTCTTTCCCCTTGTTAAATTAAATAATGGAATATCAACTGCAACAAAAGCATTCCATCGCCATGAGGGATTTTCATAACTATTAACAGTTTGTCCCGGGCCTTGTGAATTAACTTCGAATAAGCCAGGTCCATATTGTGTGCCTATTCCAATACCAATAGGAATATTTGCAGGTAATCCGTATACGACGTAACCACCAGGAGAAAGTATATTACCTAACTTAATGGATTCTGTAAGCTGCGTGCCCGTATCACTCAATCTAAATTCTGCAATGGCGCCGACATCCAATAAAGGAGCAAACAAACTGACAGATCCTCCCCGACCTAAGCCATAATTTAGCGCTACTCCCACAGGCGCAATCAATCCTACGTTTTGCTCCCACGTCTTATCAGGATTATCCTCGCGATTAAGCCTGAAATGCGCGCCGAGATAAGAGTTGACGCTCAACGTAAATTGCTGATATTTCTTATAGGAAGAGCTGCCGACTGGTAGTGCGGCATTGCTGATCGCTTCTTTTATCTCTTCGGATGATTTTGCGTCTACTACGTTAGCCATAAATACACCATACTTTATGGCTCCTTTTGAAAGCTTGTTAAGCTTTACGAAGGATTTATAATTGCGAATTGTTTCGTTTCGCAGACTGTCTTTCTTCTTTTTGTCTCGCTCACTATTTGTATCCAATGAAACGAGTTGCGCTTTCAATGCCGTACTCCTCTCAACGTTAAAGGATACATCTTTAATGATAGACTCACTTACCAACTCTATTACCTTGAGCGCATTTGTTACTGCTGACGAATAGTTTTTCTCTAATACGTTCCGATAAAGATTATTACCACTACGCATAATGGCTACGTAACCGGAACCATCATAATTTTTATCGATTAATGTTGCTACCTTAAATCCGTACTCGATTACGCTAATACCCGCATTTACGTATTCAAAGTATTCGTCCGGACTGATATCTTCATGTTTCCTCTTCTTTTCTTTCAGCTCAGTCAGCTTCTCTTCTGTCTGCTGCGCTATACGAGAGAATTCGAGAAAATAGTTTTGAAATAAGAAGATACTCGCTTCACTATTTTTCATTAATGTACTTAAAAGAACTACCTTGTCTCCTACAACAAACCTGATATCTTCCATGACAGCCTTCTGATAAACAAGTCCGAGAAAAAGTCTTAAAGCAAGCTCATCCTTAATAAGTAACTCAACGTGATGGGCGCTTATCCAATTCCGCTCGCCACTCCACGTTTTCAAAACCTTTTTTCTTCCATCTCTCAACGCAATTAACGAATGCCCTTGCTGGTAAACAGAGTCATCTTCGGCAAACCTAATCAATCCTTTGGCTGTAGAATCATATCGAAGTGCATCACTGATAAGACTTGTAGTTTTAATGAGATTATGCAGGTTCAACACCTCTCCCCTTTTAACACTCTTCCATTCTTTCATGTCCCTGAATTCTCTTATAACATCTGCCGGGTGCTGCGCATCTTCAAGATCAGCTATAATTTGAATTGAACGGATTACAACAAGTATTTCCGGAAAATCATTTACTACTTGCTCGTATTTATCAAGAAGGAATACATCGTCAATATTATAGATTAGGTTTTGAAGATCCTGGTGAAAGGAATCGCGAAGGCCATTTATCAACTGTGTATACTCATGCGCGAGGATTGTAGATATATAGCCGAACGTTTCAGGAAACAGTGTTGCCATTTCCGGATTATCTTTCAAATAATCTTTAAACTTCTGAAAAAAAGCTACATTTAATTCTTCTCTCGCGCGCTCAACCATAAATTGCGCAAGGGCATCAGCGTAATTGGTAACATCAATACCTCCAATAGCATTAGTGATATCACCAATTTTCCCTAACCTAGCCACATTAAATTTATTATCTTGAACCTCGGAGGAGAAAGAAATAAATGGATTATTATTAAAGTGCTTTCGTAAGGTATCTACAATATTTGTTTCGTTTATACCTTCTTGAGGTATGTAGTTTCTGAATATTTCCAGCTGCTCATTGATTTCATTCCGTTTGAGCTGTATTTCAATTTTTCCATTTGCACCTGGAACTAATAATATTTCTGCCCAATTCTTTTCGCGAATCTTTAATGCGTCATAATAAATACTCTGGGCGTTAAGAGTAAGTGATAAAAATATCAGGAAGAAAAAGTATACTATCTTATTCATACACTATATGGTTTGAAAGGGTTAGGAGTGCTTTCGTTTGTGATTGAAAATGAAATTTCTTTTAAAATCTGTTTTACAACAGCAAATCGCTGCTGGTTTTTCAACAACTTCTTCTCTGCAATAATTGATGCAATTATTCCTGTAACAATAGCTGTATATGCACTATCATTGCCAATAGAACTATAACTATTATTAAGGGAAGATGAAGTGATATTGTGCTGTAGAAAGATAAGTGACTCACGCTTGTCCTTTCCTTCATGGAATCGCTTAAAAGCAGTAGGGCCACAGGTAGAAACTTTAATTACGTTAGCCAATTTATCAATTTCATTTCTTTGCATGTCTTCACCTGATGCAACTACTGTTATAACTCCTTGGGCAAGGGACTTGTTAACAAAGTCCTGAGTTGAAGCAAACATGACAGGGTTAATATCAAGACTCATATTGATGACATCTATATTCGACAATTCACTGGCAATCAAATTTTGCATTGCTAAAAAGAGAGCATTTGAATTTACAGCGCCACCAGGCGCAACCCTATAACTAACAATTGTTGATTCAGTTGAAATGCCTTTTATCACTTCATCGTTACCTGCCATGATTCCTGCAATCATTGTCCCATGCCCATGATCATCTATCACCCCGGATTCCCCTCTTACAAAAGACTTCGATTTCGTAAAATCTACTTTACTCATTAATGCATTATGCTTGGATATCCCAGAGTCAAGAATTAATATCTTGACATCCTTCCCTCCAAACGACACTGGCTTGTTTAGCTTCAATAATGCAGGAAGGTCAGTTTGAGCAACTTGTACTTCTTCACTTTCAGCTACGGTTACAGGTGGAGCAATAGTATCAACTTCCTGGTTGGCACCACCACTCCAAAAATAGAAGCCGTTGATAGCCTTATACCACTTATTATTTGAGGGATGTATATACTCACCCTCAACAATCTTATCAATTTCAACAATGTCACCAGGAATTAAAGGCTCCGGCAAGGGAACATTACTTGTAGATGGCCACAAGCGCTTATTAAGTTTAGCAATAACTTTGACCTTCATCATGCGAGTGCCTTTTCTGAAGCTGAAGGCGTACTTTTAACTTCATTCACTGGAATATCCTGCGGTTTTTTTCCGGCTGACCGAATATTTACCAACTTATTAAGAGTATCAAACCAAAAGGGAGCACCCAATGAGACTGCTATGGCCGTCACAACCCATCCAAGCAGTTTCAACAAGAACCAAGAGCCAGCTTCTTTTTTAATTTTAGCCAACTCAGCTGCTGTTAAGTTCCATCCAATCGGAACATTAAGTTCAGTTAGCGTTTCTTGTTGCTCAAGAAGAATCTTAACATCGTGACTAATACTATTGAGTAGCGGTTCATTGAGTGCTGCATTTCTGGTAGAATCATTTTTAAGGATTGCAATGCGCTGTATAAGTGCAGTATCCTGCACAACGTGTTGTGCCGCATTAGCAAGTTTGGTTGCGACATCCTTGTTCACATAGAAGTAACTGAACAGCTTAAGAGAATCGACATTTAAAAGTATGGTGATCACAAAAGAAATGACCAAAGCATAATTTTGTGCCCTTGATTTATACGTTCCTGAATTTCTCTCCATGGCCTCGTCAAACCATGTAGCTATTTTAAGCTTAAAACTATCTATGTTTGAAAAGGACTCATGATGAAACTGTAACAGCATCCGCTTCATTGAAGTCGAAAGAAGCTTTGATTGTAGTATGGAAGATTTTAACGTGTAAAAATCATAAGGCTCTGTTACCTCAGCATATTCCTGATCTTCTTTTGCTACGCTTTCATTGCCATAATGAATTTCGTCTAACAATGCATGAACAAAAGTATTTCTTGACAGATAGGAAGCGCCCCTTCTATCTTGCGTTAGGCCATCAACCATAACGTTGCACCAGATTCTTTCGCCAAGTGCGGTATTACTTTTTTTATCGTTAAAAGTATCGGTCAACCACTTTTTTAAGTTGTTACTTCGAAGTCGTAAAAACCGTGCATAAGCTTCAAGAATGGAAACACAGAGTAAACTCAAAAGAAAGTATATGAAGATCATGCCGATGACTAAATCGAGAATCTCAAAACCTGTCATAGTATTTAGTAATATTTAAAGGTCAAAACATAGAAGCCCACCCTGCCATAGTTAAAGGCAGGATGGGCTCCACATTTCTAAAGTAATTGATGGAGGTTCAGGAAGCAAGGATAATTGACAAATTTCGATGATATCCCTACACCAATAAATTGATATTATCTTACGGTTAAGACACCGCTAAAACCTGTTAAAGATGAATATATGTTTAAACTTCTGAGCCGACCTTCTCTCCTATCTGCTGACGCCACATTGCATAGTATAAGCCTTTCTCCTGTAGTAATTCGTCATGTTTCCCTGACTCTATAATATCACCCTTCTCGAGCACGTAAATTTTGTCTGCATGCATGATGGTAGACAAGCGGTGAGCAATGAGAATTGTAATATGATCTTTAAGCACTGAAACTTCGCGGATTGTATCCGTTATTTCTTCTTCAGTAATTGAATCAAGTGAAGAGGTAGCTTCATCAAACACAAGGATATCCGGTTGTCGCAAAAGTGCTCTGGCAATTGAGAGCCTTTGTTTCTCTCCACCAGAAACTTTTACGCCTCCCTCGCCAATTACAGTATCCAGACCTTTTTCAGCACGTGCTAAGAGCGATTGACAAGCTGCTTTCTGCAATACTCTAAGACAATCTTCGTCCGTAGCATCTGGCCTCACAAATAGCAGGTTTTCACGAATTGTTCCCGAAAAGAGTTGAGTATCTTGTGTTACAAAACCAATCTTTTCCCGAAGTTCGTTCAAATTAATATTTTCACTACGAATGTTATTATAAAGAATGGACCCCTCTTTCGGAGGATAGAGACCCACCAGAAGTTTTACTAATGTAGTCTTTCCCGACCCCGAAGGGCCAACAAAAGCTATTGTTTGTCCGTTATTCGTAGCAAAGGATATTTTATTTAAGGCATTGCTGCTCGCCGACAAGTGTTTAAAGCTTACATTATTAAAGCTAAGTGAAGTAATTCTCCCAACTTCGACTGGATTCTTTGGTTTAACTTCTTTGGGCATGTTAAGTATGCGATGGAAGTTCAGAAGTGAAACCTCAGCTTCCCGGTATGCTATTATAACATTTCCTAGTTCCTGCAAAGGGCCAAATAAAAAGAACGAGTAGAAGAGGAAGGTAAAGTATTTACCAGCTGATATCTCATTATCGAAAATGAGTACCAGCAAAATAACAACCATTACACTACGAATAAAATTAACGGTAGTACCTTGCAGGAAGCTCATACCTCTCACATATTTCACTTTCTTGAGCTCAAGATCAAGAATTTTATAGGTGGTGTTATTTAGGCGCTCAATCTCCTGGTTTGCTAATCCTAAACTCTTTACCAGTTCTATATTACGTAACGACTCCGTTGTTGAGCCTGCCAATGATGTTGTCTCTTTAACGATGCTCTTTTGGACAACCTTGATTTTACGGCTGAGTAACCAGCTAGTAAGGGCAATAATTGGAACAGACGCAAAATATACCAATGTAACTTTGTAGCTAACGGTCAGGGAGTAAACCATTACAAAGAGCATTGCCACAAGCGAAGAAAATAAAATACTTATAAAGGAGGTTATAAACTTTTCGGAATCTGTCCTTACCTTCTGAAGTATACCCAACGTCTCTCCGCTTCTTTGGTCCTCAAAGGTTTGGTACGGTAATTCCAGCGAATGCCTAAGTCCATCTGCATACATCTTTGCCCCCAACTTCTGAACGATGATACTGGTGAAATAATCCTGAAGGTTTTTAGCAATTCTTGATACCATAGCCGCCCCAATTGCCAAACCTACAAGATATAGGATGCCTTTAATAAACTCTGAACGCGCTAACGTATCTTTCTTTTCAATAAAATTATCAACAATCTTTCCTGTAATATGCGGATCAAGAAGCGAGAAAATTTGGTTGGTAGCAGCAAGAAATAAAGCTATTGCAATAAGTGCTTTATAGTTCTTTAAGTAGTGTAATAATATCTTCATTCGGTTACAAGTAATAAGAACGGCGGTTAATAAACAATTGAAAGCGCCAGTAGGTTCGTTCTGAAGCTACAATCCGGTTAAATACCTTTAAATAGTCGTGGGAACCCTAAAAATAATTGTAAACCTCGCTCAAAAAGGACTTAAGAGATCTAAAAAATCATTAACCAGCGATTCGACACCTTAGTGCAACTATTTGTCAAAAAGAAAAAGCCTGGCTTAATGCCAGGCTTAAATTTTCGAATACGAAAATCCTAATTAACCTTACCAAGGCTATCCGTCTTTTTCTTAAGCAAAATCTTTTGCTCAGTAAAGTCATTGGCGGCATTTAAAAAAGATACTATAGATGGCCACTGATCTTTTGAAACGATATATTTCTCGTAATGCTTATATGTTTCGATAATAACTTTGCCACCTTCTTCTTTAACAGTACTAACAAATCCTCCTGTACTGTTTTCAACCTTTTGGTTCAGCTTCTCCAATCCTTGAACCTGGTACCCGGCAGGAACCTCAAAGACTATTTGATAACGAAAGCTACGTGGATAATCGAAGTATACTCCAAAAGCTCGCTGATTTTCTTCCGCCTCAATCTTGGTCTGCTGTTCAATAAGCTTACCTATGTCTATAATATAATTCGGTCCTGTTTTTTTAATAAGTTGATCTGTTGAAAAATCAAAGGAAGTAATCAATTCAGGTTTATCCTCATATCTACCAGTCTGTAATATCTTCAGATTAGACAGGTCTTTAATAGAGAATCCATATTCGCGTTCAAGTGATTTCTTCAACGACTCCAATCTATTCTTCTCTTTGTCTTTTAGGTAAGATTCTCCGGCTGCCTGATATTTTTTATATTCTTTGTTTGTATATACGACAGTCTTAATATCTACTTCTGGATATTTCCTAGACTTATCTTCTTCAATTGCATCAAAAATATCAAGAAACTGAGGTTGTGCATTAAGCTTACTAACGCCTTTAAAAACGGTATTGACAGCCATGATCACGTTGGTCATGTCTGTAGTTTTTAAGGTTAAGGTAGTTTTAACGCTATTGTCATCAGCTACGGTTGAAGGAAGAGTGATTCTTTTGGCCACTCTTTTACTTGATGACAGAAGACCATCTATCACATACGCATCTGTACCTTGGTATAATGATGGTATACTACCCGCTGTTCGAAAAATATCGGGATTAGCAAAGTAAAGAAAATCATTTCCCTTTTTTACTCTCACTAAATAGTCTAATTCATTTTCCAAAACAACATCATCAAGCGACGAAATATCTCGCCGTACACAAATCACGATATCATGTGGAATTTTCTTGTTCTTTAAGAACGATGTAAACATGCTAAGAAATTCCCTCTTAGAGTATTCAAATTCATCGTCGTCATTAAGCAATCTCACTTGGGAAACATCAAGCATATCATTTCTTAAATAGTTGTATGCTTCGGTGCTTACTATAAATGGATCTTTAACTCGTTTAAAATTCTTCTTTACATATTTCGATACAGATTTAGTTGGATATTCATAAGGCACAACGTTTACAAAATCCACAATTTCCTCAGATCCCGCTTTATTCTTTACTTTACCCTGCTCGCCTAAGAAAGTGTTTTCTCTATGCCTTTCCGACCCCATAGCAAAAGACGCTCGAAATTTAATGGTAGGCACATCACGGTTTGGATAAAGCCATTTTATGTCTGCAATCCCCTCTCTGTCACCATCCTCTAAAGAGTAATATTGCTCGTCGTTCTCCTTATCGTCTACCATTTTTAATTCAGGAGCTCCGTTAACTGAACGAAGGTTTATATAACACTTGCGTTGTATTTTAAATTGCAGCTTTTGCTTCATCAAGGGGTATTCCTGAGGAAGGTTATAAATAAATGGATCAAAGAAATATACAGGGGAATACACTTTCTGTTCACTTTCCTGACAGATATAGTAGTCGATGATATCACCCGGCTCCAGGTTCGGAACTGCAATCTTATAATATGCTACTTTACCATCCCCCCCTTTTCTTTCCATCTTTACGGCGCTTTTTTCATCTACAATAATCTCCTTGCCACTTGGCTTTATTACTTTAAAACCGGTGTATACATATGTAGACCCGCCACTCGCAGGATATGAGAGCTCGGAATACTTATTGACAGCATTTTTATCAAGAAGCATAATTCTAAAGTGATTATATTGTTTATCCTGTAGAATCGATAGCACGGGAAGCTTTCTATATTCAAAGCGATGTAACTTCGCAATAATTACTGCAGACTTGTTAAGCCACTTTTGCGGAACTTCTTTAACATGAAAGTCTTTATCAGAAGTCTTCCACATTTCCTTTCTTAACTCCTCCGCTCTGTCTGCAGCATTAGTAATGAATGCATTAAATGCAATAACAATAATTGCAATAATGCTGATGGATCTTTTTAACATAAGATTACTATAGTAGGATTTAATTTATTTTGGTTAGTACAATTTGATCGTCGTAGGACTCCGTAAGTTCTTTAATGATAGTATTCCAGGCTTCGAAGTCGCTCTTCTTAATAAGTCCTTGCTTTACTGTTATTTCATTTGTGTAGATGATAACACCTCCCTTTTGCTCAAAGGAGAGTTGAAAAGCGAAATCATTGTGCACTTTTTTAATACTTGCAGGAAGATGACTTATTCTATACCCCGCAGGGATTTTCAAATTTTTTATGGTTCTGTTCTTAATCTTTCTATTAAAGTAATAATCGGAAATACGATCCGCATCTATTGTAAAATTTTTAAAGCTTTTCGTCCAGTCAATTTCTACGTAAATGTCTTTATCAAATGAAGTTACTTTATTCCCTAAACCGTACGTATATTCTAACTCAAGGGCTTTATCACGATTCACTTCTGGAGTATTAACTACGCTTACCTGATCTGTGTTAGAAAAGTTAGAGACAACAAGATTATCAAAAAGCTTCTTTTTATTGTCCTGCTGGACGTTGGTGGAAATGTAAAGAATATTCTTTAATGCCTCTCCTTCGATAGAAATATGGCCTTTGCCTTTCAATACATCACCTTCCAGTTGAAGTTCTTCCTTCCGTACGATGAGGTTCTGCTCTGCATCTGCAACTGGTACCTTCCTTACAATAAATTGTTCTCCATTTTCAATTAACATTTCTTTCCCCTGAATTCTTTCGCCATGTTTTCCCAGTGCAACAAACTTTTCTGTAGGATCTAAAATGTATTGTTTCTCACCGAAGATTACGGTACAAATCATATGATTATCTACAGCAAGGGAAGGAAGCTCATAAGTATAAGGAATACGGTTTGTGCCTATCCATGTTAAACGCGCATCAAACCCTGCTACCTTTAGCATTTCCTTTGTAAGATTAGCCATTCCCTTACAATCGCCATAACGATTGTGTAGTACTGTTTGTGCAGCTTCAGGTCTGAAGCCCGAGATACCGTCTTCAAATGCAATGTATTTTATGTTATCCTGTACCCAATAGTAGATGTTTTTTATTTTTTCTTCTGCGGTTTTAGCGGATGCCGTTAGTCTTGTTACTTCAGCTTTCAATGCGCCCGGGTCATTGTTGACCTGTTTTACTATTCCTGCGTACCACCTGTAAAGGTCATCCGTAGAACCTATTATCTTTTTTCTTCCGGTTTTACCGGCAAAATCATTTGTTACAACTACTATATGTGGATAGTAATAGAGTATTCCTAATGAATTCTCTTCGTTCTTGCTTGTTTTAAGATCTTCTACCGTATAAGTGACAACCTTATACTTTCCCGACTCCGAAGTTGCTTTTTTTATATTGAAGCCACTAAAATTCTTTTCCACGAACTCGACATTGGCGTCCAAGGGAACATTAAATATGATGGTGCGTTGCTTAACTCCAAGCTCATCATTAAATAGAACTCTTGTAAAATAGCGTGGGTCATTATAACGTGTTGTTGACTTAAAGATAATTTCATCGCCGGCATAAGCGAATTTAAAAGGATAAGTACATACTTTTGCATCCGAGTAGAAAACACTCTCTACCTCATAATTTCCACAGCTTTTAGAAGAAGTGCTGGTGTTGCCGGAAACAAATTTTGCTGAAATAATCTCTTTGTTGTCGTGGTAGTAAATTTCGCGACTACCAGAAATATTAGGTTCCAAAGAAATCATGCTGATTTCCTCCTCTTCATTAACGACCAATTCATCACGCTGTATCGCAAAGGTATAAGCTGTCTGCATAAGGGTAGCAACAACCTTATCATCTTTAAAAGAATTGCGTAAAGAAGCAATCTTTTCCTTGTTCTTTTGCGATATAGCATTAAAGGATATTGCAATGAAGATTAACAATATCCACGATTTTAGTATGTACGGGGTCATTTTCGACAAATTAAGTGCACAGACAAGACAAAATGCAATGATACTGAAGTGTAGCCGGTTAGAGATGAGAATAGTCGCTTAAAGCAGGCTGATGTAATATTTTTTAAAAATTGCCTGATATCTGTTTTCAATTCAGTTCTGAGCTAAGAATAATAAGTAGTTGTCAAAGTCGGATAGTACTTTCAGTGTAAGTTATTATTGCGCGAAGCGTAGAAAAGCTAAATTGACCTTAATGAAACATTTTAAAACGATTATACTCATAGTTCTTGTTGTTATAATAACCTTCCTTTCGTTCTCAATTTATCAAATCGAAAATGAGAGAAGGATACTAAAGGAAGACCTTATTGAACTGTCAAAAGTAAAATACGGCCTTTTTAATATTGATGAATGGAAGAAAATCCTGGCAACAATTATTACGAAGAAAGTTGACGAACTCAACTTCACCAATGAGAATCGCAAACAAATGAAGGAGAAGATTTCTTCATTTCTTTATAAGATAATTGACGACTTCGAGGCCAGATACAATAAAGAAAAATCCAGGACATTGAAAGGAATGTTCGAACGTTCTTTTACTTCCTTTTTCGGAGCCTTCAACACAATCAGAAAGGATGTCCCACAATTTACTGATCAGATTATTGCGTTCCTCAACGACAAACAAAACCGAAAGGCGGTGCGTGGTTATATTATTGAAAAGTTAAATGAATATGCTGACAACACTTTTGATAAAATTGATTACACTACTGTTAATACAATACTTGCTAGACATCAGTACACTACCCGCGACGAAGCAATTACTGGCCTTGTTTCTCGTATTGATGATCTAGACTTGAGAAGTAAGCCCTATAAGATTAGCATTCTTATTATTGCGCTTACCGCTATAGTATGGGTATTTATATCAAAAGCTTTTTCAAAGTCTCAATATGTTCTATTAATCTTAATCAGTCTTCTACTATTGGTTACCGGACTGCTACTTCCCATGATTGAAATAGATGCGAGAATATCAAGTATGTCATTTACTCTGTTAGGTGAAACAATTTCATTTAAAGACCAGGTTCTCTATTATAAGAGCAAAAGCATTCTTGAGGTTGTATCACTGATGTTACTTCAATCGCGAATAGATGTGCTGATTGTCGGTGTACTCGTTCTTATTTTCAGCGTCCTTTTTCCTGTTTTAAAACAAATGGCTTCAGTCCTATTTGTCTATAATAACCATGCAAGAACAAGTAAAATTGTTCGGTTTATGGTATTTAAAACAGGGAAATGGTCAATGGCCGATGTAATGGTAATAGCCATATTCATGTCTTATATCGGATTCTCAGGAATTATAACAGAACAGCTAAAACAGATTCAAAGCATGACAAACTCACTTGAAATATTAACAACCAATAAATCAAGTTTGCTTACCGGGTTCTTCTTCTTTACTGCGTTCGCCATTTTTAGTCTTTCTATCAGTCAGAAAATAGATTTGCAGTTCAATACCTCTAAAGTATAATAGCATAATAAAATTACTGCTTACGTCCTTTGTCTTTACCCAGGCCGACCTGGAAATCATCAGGTTTGCCGGTGACTTTCAAGTTCATAAAAGCTATCTTCTTTTCGGCATCAATGTATTCTATTTCATCTACCTGATGAATATCTACCTCTTCGTGCTTTCTGTTAAACAATGCACTTAATCCAACCTTTGTTACCATCTTCATAGGTACACGCACGTAATACTCCATGCTCATATCGAGCGACTGCTTACCGCTTAACTGGATATATCCTAATGAAGAGTTAATGTTCATTGCTGGAATATCGAGGACCCCGTTTGAAAACGTAAGCCTGTTCTGCAATGTGTCGAATCTTATGAGCCGAAGATTCTTGTCTTTAAAATAACCCGCCATTGCCTGCATAGGAGCAAAATCGACAAGGCTACCATTATAAACCTTTACGTTTAGCTCTGCCTTTGTGTTGTTCATAATAGGAACAAAGTCAGGATGTATTTGCACATAACTCCTAATCTGTCCGGTTAAGCGCCCCTTGATGTTTTTGTTGATTACAACATCCTGACCAAAGTGATCAAGTTTCAGCATCATCTTCTCCAAGTCGACCTGATCGATATTAATTCTGCTTCTGAAATAAATTCTCTCGGGATTATCACCATTCAAATGTCCTCTCATACTTACAGCCCCATCTGCTACCTTCATACTCAAAGTGTCAATAAATATTTGGTGATCCTCCTGCATCCGTGCTTTGGCGGTAACATCCTTTAGCCAAAGCCTGTTATACTTCAGCTTCCCGATATCAATGGCCCAGGTAAAGTCAGAAAAAGGTATTTTAAAAATATTAAAAGCTTCAGCATGTTGCTTGGATGTATCTACCTTACTTGCAACTGCGGTAGCTGAATCTCTTCTGCTCCTCCGCTGGGCGGGTGCAAGATCGTAACTGCTTAGTTCATCAGCATCTAAAAAGTTAGAGCGAAACACTAATGAGTTGGTCCTTTTCTTCTGTTGCCTATCCAGCCCTGTAAAATACTTTAAGCTCACGTCAAAGTCACTTCGGCCAATGGAACCTTTTAATGTGTCAAGAATCAGAACACGTGCACCATATTTAATATTTCCTCTTATGTCTTTCAACTTAAGGTTATGCTTCTTCAGGTCTGCAGTCACATTAGCAATCTTTGCTTTAGCAAATCGGAAAACAGTGTCATAACGCAAATCAACCTTGGCCCGAAGCCACACGTTGCTTGCTTCCTCTCTTCTGTAGCCCCTTGGAATATATTTTCTGCTTATTGGGCCAAGTACATCCTTTAATGCAAAACGGTTCGACTTGAAATCAAAAGCTATCTGCGTCTTGCCTTTTTTTACATCCCTAAACCACAAAGCGTAATTATTTACACGACCGCTAAACTGAATATCTGAGCTATCAATCTTACCGATAAAATTTCTTAGCCTTAAAGTTGTATCCTCAATCAGTACTGTTGCCCCAAGATCTTCAAGTACATGTGGGTAACGCTTAAAAGATGCTCGCAGATTCCTCATCTCAAATTTACCTTTTGGTAAGGGAGATGGATGAAGTAATTGCTGTACAGAGGTTTCGAGAGATAAACCAACGTTAAATCCTCTTACTTCTTCTTTAACTTTCGCGGCAAGGGCAGTATCATATACAAGCAACTCTGACAATATCAATTGCTTGCTGCTGGCATTTAAAGTAAGCGTAACGGTTCTTTCCGGATGACGCAAAAAAGCTTTGATATCACTTAAGCTGCCACTTAATGTAAGGTCTGAATTACCAATACGGAGTGATGCTGTATCAAGTGTAATTCTGCCATTTTTCATCTCTGCCCTTATATTCATATCTTCAACGGGATGAGGATACCCGGGAATATGAAAGGACAGATCTTCAACAATAAGCTTACTTTGTATACCTTCTTTAAGTTTATTCAATGATTCTTCCGGCAACTTAATATCATTAAGTTCCTTAAAATCCATATCTAGTTTGATCTTTCCATTAAGCTGCTTGAGATCGTGTATACCCAGGAATTCACCTAAGAACTTCAGTTCCAATTCTGATTTTATCTGAACTAGTGTACGAGGTTTAGTAAAATCCCTTACTACAAAATTACCCTTGAAGATTCCTTTTTCAGGTCTGGCGGTTATGTTAATCATCCTCAACTCTGATGTCTGCAAAGAATGTTCAGCTCCATTGGTGTAGTATCCCTTAAAGCCGAGTTTATCAACCTTCTTTTTTGCATCAGTGTTTAGAAACCATGCATCTTCACATCCAAAAGAAACCTCAATCAGTGGAAGTTGTTCTTCTGCTATATTTCCTTTAATAGTGGCATCAAAGTAAATACGACCATCGTATCGAAATGGCTTTAATGTTTCTTTAACATCATCGGGAAGAAAAGCTGTAACCAGGTCGAAGTCCTGCTTTTCACCATTAATTTTCAAGTCCAGCTTCTTTCGTTCGGAAAGATCTGCCGTGCCAGCTACTTTAAACGCTGCATCTTCCAGCTTAAAGTTACATTTTCTGATTTCAAATAATTTGTCTTCCAATCTGTAATCTGCCTGGGCATCAAGCCAAAACTTCTTGTGCCGAAAAAAAGCTGAATCGGTATTGGTAGTAACGTCAAGCTCCATATTACTACTTATACTAAGAGTCAGCAGGCTGCTATCCATCTTAAATGAAGACGTAAGCTTATCTATATGTGTACCTAGCTTTCTGCCTGAAGCTTTGTCAAGATAAGAGATGTTAACATTTTTGAATATGGCTTTTTGAAGATCGATGGTACCGAAGGCTGAGCTGTCCGTTGAGGATGTTTGAATAGTATCTGATTGAAAATTCTTAGCAGATAAAAGGTTTATAGTTCCATCAGCCTCCTGTACGAGGTTGACATATCCACCTTGTATAAAAAGCCTTCTTATATTGTATTTCTGTTGAAAGAGATCGGGAAGACTAAAGCCTACATAAATGCGGTCGAATTTATAGATCGGCGCTCCTTTTCCTGTTTTGTCCGGGAGGAACCTTGTATTATGTAGTCCGATGGAGATATAAGGAAAATTCTTAAACAACGAGATATTGCTCTTCTCAACACTTAGCTCGCCTTTAAACTCTTTATTTAGCTGTTGCAGTGCCATATTTACCAGGCGCTGCTGCTGGGTAGTTAGAATAAGAAACCCAATCCCTAAACAAACTGAGATAGAGATCAGCAAAATGAGCAAAGGCCTAATAACCCATTTCTTTATTTTCGGCTGCATGTACAATGATTATAAAACTAACGTTAGCATTACCAGAAAGGCAATACCTGATTTTTACCTAAACGTATAGAACTGCTTTAAAATATGTCTTTCTCTTCTTTTAGATTAATCACGGCAAATTCAAACGGTTTCAACGTATTATATGCATTTTCCATGCCGTATTTGAGCAAAAGTACGAAATCTATTTGCAACAAAAGATGAAGAGCCTACTCATTTACAACGTCTCCC
>NZ_JAHESD010000037.1 GCF_018598585.1 Chryseosolibacter indicum | reverse complement strand
CTCCTGCGCCGTGCAGAAAAATTACGAGCGGAAATTTTTCCATCGCCTGCGGATTAACCGGTTTCAATAACCGATAGGGTAAGGAATCTCCCTTGCTGATATAAAGCAGTTTATCAAATAAATCTTTTCCCTGAAGTGCCTGAGAAAGAGCTATTGTATTTGAAATTGTTAAAGCGATAAGCCCCAAGAATAGTCTGTGCATGCGTAATCTATTATCTTCGAACTTTAATTTACAGAAAATTATATACCCGCTTTCATGGAGGTTGAGATTCTTGGCGAACAGGTAGTGTTGTATCCCCAGAAGGCTATGTTTTGGAAGAAGCAAAACGTTCTTTTTCTGGCAGATCTTCATTTGGGAAAGATTAATCACTTCAGGAAATCCGGTATACCAGTGCCCGTGAAGGCTAATGATAGAAATCTCGAAGTGTTGATGGATATCATTAATTTAACAAAACCGCAACGGGTTATCTGTCTGGGTGATTTATTCCACAGTCACTATAACTCCGAATGGGAAGTATTTGGAGAACTTGTAAATCATTACGCTGCCATTTCATTCGAACTTGTAGTTGGGAATCATGATATTATGAGTGATCATCAATACGAAAGAAAAGGCATTAAACTGCACGACAAACTTTTCATGGGACCGTTCTTATTTACGCATCATCCGTTAGAAGAATTTTCAGACACAGCATATAATATTGCAGGGCATATTCATCCTGGAATTCATTTAAAAGGAAAAGGAAGACAATCAGTAACTTTGCCTTGTTTTTACTTTGGAGCAAAACAGGCTTATCTCCCTGCTTTTGGATTATTTACAGGTCTTGCTTTAATTAATCCCAGGAAGAATGATAAAGTGTTTGTAGTTGCAGACAATAAAATATTATCCGTATAAAATGAAAAAATACCTATTTGTTTTCTTAACGCTTTTACATTATACCTCTTTTAGTCAGGATACCACACGTCTTTCATTATTGTTTCTGGGTGATATTATGCAACACGATTCGCAGATCAGCGATGCTTATAACCCAACTACCAAAACGTATGACTACAAACCTTGTTTTCAATATGTAAAACCATATACACAGGCAGTGGATCTTGCCATAGGAAACTTAGAGCTTACATTGGCGGGCCCTCCATATAAAGGATATCCTCAGTTTAGCGCACCTGATCAACTTCTCTTCGCTTTAAAAGATATGGGAATGGACGCGTTGGTTACGGCCAACAACCACTGCGTTGACACCGGAAAAAAAGGATTAGGGAGAACAATAAAAATGTTAGACAGCTTAAAGATTCCGCATACTGGTACATTCACAAACGAGCAGGAGAAATTGCGACTTAATCCACTACTTATTGAAAGAAAGGGATTTCGACTTGCACTACTCAATTATACCTACGGAACTAACGGTCTCCCTGTATACAAGCCAAACATTGTAAATTTGATAGACACGGCCTCAATAGCGAAAGACCTGGTTAAAGCAAAAGGATTAATGCCGGATGCTATTATTGTTTTTATGCATTGGGGTGCCGAATATCAGAGCCTTCCTTCTAAGTGGCAGAAAGATGTAGCAGAGTTCTGTTTCAAAAAAGGTGTACAGCTTGTTATCGGCGCACACCCCCATGTTCTTCAGCCGATGGAGTGGCGTAAAGAGAAAAACCAACTGATAGCCTATTCTCTTGGTAATTTTGTTTCAGGGCAGCGGAAAAGGTACACTGATGGCGGTGCAATGATTAGAATAGAACTTGAGAAAATTAAAGTAAATGACAGTATATCTTTTACAGGGATAGACACCGCAAGTTATATTTTACAATGGGTTCATCGTACGGCAGATGCAGAGAAAAACTATTATGTATTTCCTATTCCTACTGTTGAATCTGAAATAAATAAATATGTAAAAGATGTAGAGGGTAGAGAGGCTTTTAAAGTTTTTCTTGCAGACTCGCGAAATTTGTATAAGAAGCATAACCTTAATATCAACGAATTTAGCAGTAAGCCTTCTTATGTAATAGAGTATAGAGGAACAGAGTCAGATACTTTACAAGTACGCCAATATTTGCAGAAGGAAACAGAAATCAGAATAATTAATGACCAGCTTGGAAGAAGGATACAGATTGGACCTTTCTCACAGCCAGATGCAAATTTTGTATTAAAAAACATCAGGTTAAACGAAGCTGTTATTAAAGAAAAGGAGAAACAATAGTGCGGATAATTTGTAAGTACATTCCTGTAATCAACTATTACTACCGTCTTTAAAGAAAGTTTAGGAAATATTGATAAAAGTGCCGATATTATGTGTAGGGACATACACATCCATCAATACGGTTGGTTACCGCAATTACTTTCTGCCTATAAATATAGTTTCCGCAAATAGGTGTCTTTTAAAAGATACCCTTGATTGAATTAGCAGTGCATACTGAAATTTGCAAGAATAAGATAGAAATTAGATAGAGATTAAAAGATACTACGCTATGTTCAAGAAGTTAAAGGAGAATTTTATCAATGTTTCTCTCATTACCCTTATAATCCTTATCGTAATTAATGCGATTCTGATGTTTTATAATCGTTCTGTAATGATGAAAAACAATGTTTTACAGGAGCAAACTGTTCATGTAAAAAACGTATGGAATTCTGTCTTCGAAAACAACCTGCGTAGAATGGATATGGGTTTACGCGGATATGCCTTAACCCACAATGAACAACTTCTTAATCCGTATCGTGACGGTTTAAAAGCAATGCCCAAATCGATAAAAGAGATAGACAGCTTGTTAGTAGTTCAGGAACTGGATTCTTTAAAAGACCAATTCGAGTTGTTTAAGCCCAAACTGGAGGCCTTTCTTGAATACATGAACGAAATGTACCTCTTTTCAAAGGAGGATAGTCTTACGCATTTTGTAACACTCTTGAATGAAGACAGGGGCTTTTATCTATGGAGGGCGTTTTCGCCAATGTTCAGCACTATCAACGCACATCAGGATAAGCTAATGGATCAGGCCGTAGCCAAATACCAGGCAGCAATGGATAGAAACGTTTTCTTCCAGGTGTTTCTTATCGTTCTAACCATTCCCACACTGGTTATGGTAATGTATAAAATTAAAAGAGACGAAGGCAATCGTAGAAAGTTGCTGGAAGAGT
Source organism: Chryseosolibacter indicum (assembly GCF_018598585.1). GTDB lineage: Bacteria > Bacteroidota > Bacteroidia > Cytophagales > Cyclobacteriaceae > Chryseosolibacter > Chryseosolibacter indicus. Next base: position 51,998 of record NZ_JAHESD010000037.1, on the reverse strand, counting down.
TTGAGGGTAATAACAAACGCTATCTTTTTGATTCAGGAGAAGAAATAGAGGCTGATAACGGGAAGGCAATTATTGAAAGTTCGATAGCAAACATGAAAAAGGCATCGTCATTTATTAAAGATATTGCACAGGGTAACTACGCCGTAACCTGGGATGGACTTACACCTGCAAATGAGCATCTCAACCAGGAGAACATCGCTGGTGATCTTATTAAAATGCGCGATAAGATGAAGCGGGTTAAAGAGTTAGACGAAAAGAGGTTGTGGAGTACTGAAGGGCTTGCGAAGTTTTCTGATGTAGCACGCCATAATCAGAATAATATTGAAATGCTTTCCCTTGAAGTGGTTCGCTTCCTGACAAAGCATACAGGCGCACAGCAAGGAAGTTTATTTGTACTTCACAATGAAGAAATTGAAGAAGCGTACTTAAAACTTACTGCATGTTACGCTTTTGATAAGAAGAAGTTTGTTGAAAAAAGAGTTGATATAGGATCTGGTTTAATAGGGCAGGCGTTTTTGGAAGGCAATACGATATTACTTACGGATGTACCAGCGAACTACATTAAGATCACATCAGGATTGGGAGATGCAACACCAGGTTGTGTTATTATAGTTCCTATGAAGTATAATGAAAGAATAGAAGCTGTGCTTGAGCTGGCAAGCTTTAAAAAGTTTGAACAGCACGAAATAGAGTTTCTTGAAAAAGCCGGTGAAGTTATTGCATCTTCTCTCTATACTACAAAAACCAATGAACGCACTGCAAAACTTTTAACAGAAACCCAAGAGCAGGCTGAAGCGTTGCGCTCACAGGAAGAAGAACTTCGCCAGAACATGGAAGAACTGCAAGCCACGCAGGAAGACATGAGGCGCAGAGAAGTAGAGTTGAATAATAAGCGAGGCAAAGTGTCTTCGGTAAAATAATTACCGTTACCGTCTTCTTTTTTGTTTAGGTCTTTTTGGGGCACTGTTACCAGAACTAAAAATTAAACCAATGGAGAATTCAAGGCCAGTCATGTCAATTTTAGCATCCTTGTAATCTATTGGTTTAGTTTCGAATGTCGCGCTTGTTCCTCCTGTGTAAGAACCTGTTAAAGGAAATTTAGCGGCACCTACGAGATAATTTGTTTCGAGGGAGATGCCAAACTGACTGGTTACAAACACAGTGAGCTCGGCACCTGCATGATATCCAAAGCCTGGATTGTTTTTAAAAGAGACATCTGCATTTGCGACATCCCATTGTTCATGGTCTCGAATAGCCCGGTCAAGATTACCGTAGTTGATTTTATGAGCAAATCCAAAGAAGAAGAAGCCACCGCCTTTGATATCAAATTCTACACGCGAGCCTTTTAGTTGTATTACCAATTCTGCCGGAATAAGTATTGTAAAGTTAGGACCGATCAAAGATTTCTTGCTTTCAAAAGGAAGGTCTTTCAGGTTTAAACCACTCATTCTATATAGAGATGCACCGGTTTCTAACGCCAAATATCTATTGATGTCTACTCCGACACCTCTAATGGAAAATGGACTTATTGGTGTTGAAAACTCGCCATTCTTGGGAATAAAGTAGGAAAAGGATAAACCAAAATCCTGGGCGTTAGAAACGCCTGCAAAGCATAAGAGCACCAGTGAAGCGAAGAGATATTTACTTTTTCTCATGAGCAGATAAGGTTATCTAAAAATCCTACTTTCTATTATAATCACTATACAACACCTGTTGGTAAGCTTTACTTAACTCAAGGTCTGATTCCGTGGCGTTGTCCTTTTTCAGAAACTGCTTGCCAGGGTTGTCGTACACAATATGCTTATCAGGAAGAAGAAACCCATATCCGTCATTAAAAAAGTATGCAGCAAAAGGTTTAACAGTAGGAGAAAGCAGGTTTTTGCTGAATGTAAAATCCTTTGAAGGCTTGTCGAGCTGTGCTAATAATGTATTCGCAATATCTGTCTGGCTCCCCAGGGTGTGAATAACAGTATCTTTTTTAATGGCGCCTCCAACGATTAGAAACGGTATTTTAAATCGCCTTGAATCTTTCATTTGTTTGTTTCCCGGTTGCCTGTGGCCATGGTCGGCTACAAAAACAACAATCGTATTATTCCACCAGGTAGTTGCTTTTGCCTTGTTAATAAACGCACCTACCGTACTGTCTGTAAAGTAACAGCTGTTCAGGAATAGCGAGTCGGGCTCACTACCTTTAATATGTTTTACGGGTACATCAAAAGGCTCGTGGCTGCTTAGTGTTAGAATAACTTTAAAGAATGGTGCCCGCGCTGTATCAACTTCTGAAAAAGCTCTTTCAAGAACAATATCATCATGAATGCCCCATTTGCTTTTATTAAGCTCATCAGGGAAATCTTCATCCCGGGTAATGTAATCGAAACCACAATTGGTGAGATAAGAACGGAAATTTGCAAAATCAATATCACCCCCATAAATAAATGAAGTGTTGTATCCTAACTTCTTTATGTAGTGGTTTACATAGGGGAGTCGTTGGGTTTTGGATGGAAATTTAATGATTGATGTTTGAGGCTGAGCAGGGTATGCACTTAATATGCTGATGAGACCTTTATCAGTTCTATCACCACTAGCATAAAAATTATCGAAGAGGATACCTTCCTCACATAGTTTGCTCAGATTAGGAGCAACTCCCTTTACTCCACCCAATGGTTCAAATACATCAGCTGTGAAACTTTCGAGAATGAAAAAGATAATGTTAGGTTTTTTTATGTTGAGCAATTCAACGGTGGAGTCGCTTTCTGTATAAAGATCTTTAAAAAGATCGTTTGCTTTTGCCTGATCAAAGAAGTTCTCCGGGTATTTGATCTGGGAGTTCTTTTTAATACTATACAAAAAATTCCAAACTACATTTATTGCAGCGTGGTTGGCATATGCTTTTGATTTATGGAAGTAAACAAACCCGGTGTTCATGGGAGCCACGGTAAAGCTTCCTCTGATAGGAATGAACATAAACGCAGAAAGTACAAATAGCGGAATAAATGCTTTTTTAGCAGGTTGCGTTAAAGCATTAAATTTTGGAACGATGAGTTTGAAATAGAAAAACAGAGATAGGGTGAAAATTGCAATGAGTATAAGTATAAGTTTTACATATACTGAAAAGCCTATACTACCCATTGCTTCTGATCCTACATAAAAGAGGGGAGTAGTATTTAGTCTGAAACCCCAGTGATGGTATAGTTCCAGATCAACAATAACAATAATTGACGATAGCAGCAGTATGAGGATAGTTGTGATGTTCAGTATTCTGCCGATAACTTTTCCCTTTGCAAATACCGATATTGAAAGGAGAAGACCGACAAGCATGAGAAAATACCCACAAATGCTCAGGTCCATTTTAAATCCATGAAAGAAAACCTGCAGAATTTCAGAGGCCGTAAGATCATCAGTAAATGCTTGATTATACAGTAAAAAAATTGCTCTGATAATAATCTGATAAGAAACCCAAAAAATAGCGAAGAAGCCGAAAAGGCGTAAGCGTGCGCGCATGCTGATAAATTATCCCGCAAAGATAAGAAGTAAGGGCTTTTAATAATTATTCAGTAAAATTACAGGATCAATTTATTCTTATGCGAATCAGATCTTGCTACTATTTTATCTTAATTCTACTTGTTGCGATTGGGTGTAAGCCTAAAGAAAAACCTGCAGATTTAATTATTCTTGGAACAATCTATACCGTAAATGAACAACAACCAAAGGTTGAAGCGGTGGCAGTGTCAGGTGATAAAATAGTCTTTGCAGGGAAAAAGACAGATGTTGAGTCGCTTAAAGGAGAGAATACGCAGGTCATAGAGCTTAAAGACCGTGTCATGATTCCCGGTTTTATTGAGGGCCACGCCCATGTTATTGAAGTGGGTTATAATGAAATGAACCTTAACCTGATGGATGCCAAAAGCTATGATGAAATAGTAGAAAGGGTAAAGGAGGCAGTAGCCAAAGCGAAGCCCGGACAATGGATCTTAGGAAGAGGATGGCACCAGGATAAATGGGAAAAGAAACCCGAAAAACTCATCAAAGGATTTCAGACGCATCAGAAGTTAAGTGAAGTGTCACCGAATAACCCCGTCTTTTTAGAGCACGCCAGCGGCCATCTCGCTATTGCTAATGGAAGGGCAATGGAACTGGCTGGTGTTAATATGCTTTCGAAGGAAAGACAGAAAAATATAGGAAGTGAGGGAGGTGAAGTGTTACGCGATGAATTGGGCAACCCTACAGGTATTTTTAGTGAAAACGCCATGTCACTCATCTATCAACACATACCTAAGAAGGATGAGGCATTGGATGAGCAGGCCCTAAATCTTGCTTTTGATGCTTGTTTAAGAAATGGAATAACCAGTGTTGTTGATGCTGGTGTTGGCCGCAGTAGTTTGAATCTTTTTTACAAATTGAAAGAGCAGGGTAAGTTGAGGGTGAGAATGTATGTGATGTTGTCAGGTGCCGAACGCGACCTCATTTATGAGTGGTATAAAAAAGGACCCGATATAGATACCACGCATTGGCTAACAGTTCGCTCAATAAAGCTTTACACGGACGGCGCTTTGGGCTCAAGGGGAGCTTGGTTGTTGGAGCCTTATACAGATCGTCCTGATTTTTCTGGTATGGCTACCTTATCCATGGATACGGTACTTAAGTCAGCACGCGATGGCCTCAAGTATGGTTTTCAAGTTTGCTCTCATGCTATTGGTGATAGGGCCAACCGCGAGATCCTGGATCGATATGAACAAGCATTCAAAGAAAATCCAGATCAGGCAAAAGACGTGCGGTTCAGAATTGAACATGCTCAACATTTGCATCCCGACGATATAGCAAGGTTTGGCAGGCTTGGTGTTATTCCTGCAATGCAGGCTATTCACATGTCGTCCGATCGCCCTTGGGCAATTGACCGTCTGGGGGAAAAAAGAATCAAAGAAGGCGCTTATATGTGGCAATCCCTTCTAAAATCTGGTGCACATGTTGTAAATGGTACCGATGCCCCCGTAGAACCAATCAACCCAATTCCTTCATTATATGCGTCTGTTACAAGAAAAACGTTAAAAGGACAGCCTGAAGAAGGTTATGAACCGGAAGAAAAAATGACGCGGGCACAGGCACTGAAGTCGTATACGCTTGACGCGGCTTACGGATCATTTGAAGAGAACACCAAGGGATCCATTGAAAAAGGAAAACTTGCAGATTTTACAATATTATCTCAGGATATCATTGAGGTTCCTGAAGATCAACTACTTAAAACAGAAGTATTGATGACTATTGTAGGCGGAAAAGTAGTATATCAAAAGTAAAACTGTGTATATGGGTAATTACGCCTTAGTAGTAGAGCGTGCAATTTCGAGGGGTAGGTATAGGATCAGATTGCTGCTATGGCCGCTATAAACTTAATAAGATCGCGGTTTTAACCTGGTTTTCGATCTTTACAATATTTTAGATTTCTTCGTTTTTGTAAAGTAACATTGGGTACTGCTGAAACGAGTCTGTTATTACGCCCATTCGCATATAATAAAGTAGGCTGAGCGGTTTATCATTCTACACCAAAATTCATTTTACTAAACTTTCATTAATTTTTCAGACAGAGGCAACCCTCTTCTTAAAATCATTGTACTGTCTATAAAAGCAGAATTCCTTTTGATAGAAAAAGAAGATCATTTGACTGAGATACTGATCGGGTGCTCGAAAATGCACCGGGCCAGCCAGAAATTGCTCTATCAAAAATTCTACAGTTATGGAATGAGCATTTGTTTGCGATATGCGGATACGCGCGATGATGCTGCGGTAATCTTAAACGATGGTTTTATGAAGATATTTAAAAACATCAGCCAATTTGATTTGAGTAAGTCATTCAAGCCCTGGTTCAGGAAAGTGATGATTAATACAGCGATCAATCACTATCATGAAAAACAGAGACAAATACAGGCTGAGGAATTGGAGAAAGCTGACAAGGAAGCTAACGTTGAGAAGATTATCTCGGGTATTTCTTACGATGAGATAATTTCATTGCTTCAGAAATTATCTCCGGCCTATCGCACTGTGTTTAATCTCCATGTTATTGAAGGATACACGCATGAGGAAATAGCAAGCATGCTGGGTATATCAGTAGGTACTTCCAAGTCCAATCTCTCAAAGGCCAAGGAAGCACTTCGTAAAATATTAAGTGATTTTTTTGAGGTTGATTATGTCTAAAGGAACAGACGACAATATTGAGAATTTTTTCCGTAAGGCGGTTAATCAACCTGAGAACATTGAATTCAGGGACAGTGACTGGCAGGATATGGAAAAACTTCTGGACGCAGATCCCGCTATGCGTCCTGCACCTACGTTTCCTTATGTGAGAATGGGAATTGCAGCACTTGCTTTGGTGGCTGTATCCATCATTGGTTTTTATTTCATTAATAAAAAAACAGATACAGTATCCACAGCTCGAACAAATGCTGTCGCAACTGAAAATAATTCAAGCACAAGTAATCCAACAGATAATAAGGAAGTGGCAGTTGATAATCTTGAGCCATCTGAAATAAAGCAAGATACCGCCTCGCCCCACATGCAAATGTTAGAAGAGAATTCAACATATGAGGGGGCTGTGAATCAGAAGAAACCTTCAACGCTAACTCTTAATGGACAGCAGCCAGAAAAAGAAAAACTGAACCATACAATAGGCGTTAGTAGCGAAATAGAAATACCCGCTACTAACATAGCTAAAAGTAAAAGAAGTGAAACCGATGCAACTACACGCAAGGAAGTTTTACATAAGAGGTCAACGGAAGATAGAACAGATAAGAGAATTGACCTTGCTAAGGCCGATGCTATTGGCAATATTGGTAAGGAAACGATGGTAAAAGAGTTGGCGGAAACCAAAATGCCCTTGTCTGCTAAAAAAGGAGCCGATGAAAACCATATTTCAATTGATAAACATATTGATACGCTTTCTCTTTCGGATGAATTTGCTACGGAGAGAAATGATCGAGCGCCTGAAAAAAAATTGTTAAGTGAGACAACTGGCGTAGTGAATACAGTCACAAGAAAAGATAGTAAGCATGATGTGAACATCGCTGCAACAGTTGACGCAGTAAGCGACCTCAGCAATTCAGGGAAAAATATCAATGCTAGCATCGGACAAGAGAAAGCAAGGGACTGGCATTTGAGTAATACAATCGACGAAAGTAAAAATGCAGGTGATAGTTTAGCACACCCAACATTCACTGACGACAATAGTAAGAATGGATCTATTACAGATATTGCAGTTTTAGGTGATACTTCAGTTACAAACGCGAAGCTCCCCGTAAAAATTGAAGAAGATACGCTAGAGAAAGCAGATGAAACAATTGTAGTGACAGAAGGTGGCAGTAAGAAAGATACTGTTGAAAGGAAAGAGGAAGCAAGAAGGAGTTTATTCCGTTTTGCCCTAAACGTTTCACCAGATTTTAGCGCCACACGTATGAATAAGTATACAGTACCTGGTGAGGCGTATGGTATTCAGTTGGGGTATTACATTACCGAAAGATTTATCATTACTTCAGGATTTATTAAAACAACCAAGAAGTATATAGGAGCAGGAAGTGACTATACACCTCCGGAAGGGTATTGGCAGTATGTAACGAATGGTGTTGTTCCTAATGAAATAAAAGGACAATGTTCGGTAATTGAAATTCCGTTATCGCTACAATATAACTTTCATGCTACTGCAAAGAATATATTCTTTGTCTCAGGTGGTGTATCAAGTTACATTATGTTGAGCGAGAATTACCAATATAAGTTCAAGTCGGCAAACCCCGGGGCAGCGAAAGGATGGGATACATCAAAATCATCAAAGTACCCATTTAAAGTAATTCATTTATCGGCAGGATATCAACGTCATATTAATCCCAATGTATTTATAGGAATTGAACCTTATTTAAAACTTCCTACTCAGGGTTTAGGATGGACAAGTGTAAAATTGATAACAACTGGTGCGTATGTAACAGTAGGGTATAAGTGGTTAAAGAAATAAGATATGCTACAGACAAATACAATTGAGATTTTCAATCAGCGTTTTGAGAACAAAGTACCCAATCAGAAGATCAATGTAGGGGGGGTACATTATGAAGATGATTATGCAAAGATTTCTTTTATGGAATCCATTCCGTGTGTAAAGCTGAAGCTTACGGGTATTCCTTTTTGCAGTGAACATTTTAAAATAGTTCACCTGCAATTATTAGAGAAGATTAACACCGAACGGCCCAATTACTTCAAGTTACATCTTGTAACGGATTGCAGTAAGGCAGGATTGGCGGCAAATGAAGATATTGAGTTCTATAAAAATACTGTGCTTCCGGGAATTATTAATGCAGGGGTGAGGTATCACGCATTGGTTATGCCGGAAACTGTATTGGGTCGGCTCATTATAAAGGATATGATTCAACCTTCCCTTACCGGAAAACCGCTTAAGATGGAGTTTTTCGACTCGTCTTATGCAGCATATGCGTGGCTGAGGAAAATGTAAAAAAAATAAAAGGAAGGATAAATCTCCTTCCTTTTCATACATCGTGATGTAAATATTAAGCTCTCATGTATTTATCAGCTTTCTTTCTGATCATATCGCGATCAGCAGTAATAGAAGGATCACTGTAAACATGTTGAGATATTTCGGCTACAACACCTTTTTTATATCCAAGTTTCTCAGCTATCTGCTCGCAGAATACAATTTCGCTGCGGAAAACCTGTCCGTCCATTTTCATGAGCTGAATAAGGTAATATAGGTGTTCAAATTTTTGGTCGGTAGTTAGAGCGGTAACATTGCTGATAGGTTTAGGATTTGCAATCATCTGGTTAATTTCATCAACTGAAAGACCATTAGCCTTGCCAATCATGTGAATTAACTTTGCTTCGCGTTCAGCCACTTGCGAATCGCTGGCAGCAAGATTTATGAGAACATTCAGTTCCGCTTTTTTATCGAAAATCATATTAGCTATGTTGGTTTTTGACTGATGCAAATGAAGGAAATAATAGCTTGAAAATTAATTAAAAAAGCAATGTTTTAATACATTTAAAAAAAATGTGAGTTTTGCAATCTGATGCAACCCTTCATTTTAAGGGCTGTCTTTAAGACAAAATTAGTAATATGAATAAGATAGTTGCCATAATTTTACTGAGTTACATAGCCATCACTAGTTTAGCCCAGACTTCTGAAACGAGGAATTTGAGTTCATTTTCTGGCGTAAAAGCTTCTGAGGGAATTGATGTATACCTTAAAAAAGGAGATAAGGAAACAGCAAGAGTAGAGGTTTCTGGTGGTAAATTAACTGATGTGCTTACGGAAGTGTCGGGATCCTATTTAAAAGTTCACATGCGCGAGGGCAACCATCGAAACATCAACGTGAAGGTTTATGTAACCTATGTTCATATTGATAAACTTTCTTCAAGTTCGGCTGGTAGCATTTTTGGAGAAGAAACAATTAAAGCAGATGATATTGAAATCAGTGCTTCGAGTGCAGGAACAATCGATGTAACAGTCGATGGCAATAGAGTTGAGGCAAGTGCCTCCAGTGCGGCTGATATTGACTTAAAGGGAAGGGCTAAGACCATTTCTGTAGATGCAAGCAGTGCAGGAGAAATAGATGCGTATGATCTGGTAGCTGAAACAGTAAATGCCGAGGCAAGCAGTGGGGCTTCTATTAAAATTAATGTGACAGAAAACCTTAACGCCCATGCCAGTAGCGGTGGAGGAATTCGCTATCGTGGTAATCCGGACAAGTCCGTTACCAATTCAAGCAGTGGCGGATCAGTAAAAAAGGTAAACTGATATTATTTTGATAAAAATTTTGGGTGAGGATTACACGTCGTAATCCTCTTTTTTTATGCCCTTGCGGTGGTTGAGAAGTTATGAATAAGGGAATAACCTATTGATAGCCATTGCTACGTATCAATAAGCTTTGTAAAATAGTGTTTTATCGTTAAAAGAAATTTTATGCTGATCATGAATGATTCTTGACATAATTTCATGAAAGACAAGCATTTCAATCACCAACATTATCTCACTTATATTACAATGACGGGCAGTATTAATTAAAATTATGTAATAAAACCTGTTTTAATTAAGGTGGATTAAAAATTACCCTTATGTAAACGATTTCATTATTAAAACTTTGTAATTGGGTTCATTTTTAGCCGTGCTATTCAAAAAAACATCTAGATTTGATGTACTAAACAACACAACTAAACAATTACAACCTTAGTATGGCGCAATTAAGATTTGAAGCTCTGAAAAAACTGAGCGAACGCCCACGTGTCCATGTTGAGGTACCTAACCCTGTAGTCTCTAAGTTTTTTGGAGAATATGTGTATGGTATCGAACAGATGCGTGCGACACTAGCACCTGGCTTATTTAAAAAGGTGAGTCAGGCAATTAAAAACCACGAAAAAATTGATGACGCTACAGCTGACGCTGTGGCATCAGCGGCTAAATCGTGGGCAATGGCAAAAGGTGCAACCCACTTCACGCACTGGTTTCAGCCATTAACCGGAGGTACAGCAGAAAAACATGATTCTTTTTTCGATGCCCTTGCAGGAATTGAAAAATTTAAAGGAAGCGAATTGGTTCAGCAGGAACCAGATGCATCATCATTTCCTAGTGGTGGAATAAGAAGCACTTTTGAAGCCCGTGGTTACACCGCGTGGGATCCAACTTCACCCATGTTCCTCTACGGAAAAACATTGTGTATTCCTACCATATTTGTTTCTTATACAGGAGAAACTCTTGATCAAAAAGCACCATTACTGAAGGCATTAAAAGCAGTTGACTTAGCTGCAACAAAAGTTTGTCAGTTATTCGATAAAGATATTCAACGTGTTGTGGCTTCACTTGGCCCGGAACAAGAGTACTTTGTTGTTGATAAAGATTTATTCCTTGCTCGTCCTGATCTTGTAATGGCAGGAAAGACTGTATTTGGTCATTCGCCAGCGCGTGGTCAGCAATTGGAAGATCACTATTTCGGATCTATTCCTTCCCGCATTTATGATTTCATGAAAGAATTTGAAATTGAGTGCTGGAAATTAGGTATACCTGTGCGCACACGTCATAACGAAGTAGCACCGAGCCAGTTTGAGGTGGCTCCTTTGTTTGAGGAAGTAAACGTTGCCAATGACCATAACCAGTTGATGATGGATGTTATGGGACGTGTGGCAGACAAGCACAATCTAAAAGTGTTGTTTCATGAAAAACCATTTGCAGGGTTAAATGGAACAGGTAAGCATAACAACTGGTCATTAATAACTGACACCGGTGTTAACTTATATGCTCCCACAAGCAGTGCCCGTGATAACCTCTTGTTCCTCACTTTCTTTGTTACTACTATAAAAGCGGTTCACGAGCACGCTGACCTTCTTCGTGCAAGTATTGCTACTGCAGCAAATGATTTTCGTCTGGGTGCAAATGAAGCCCCTCCAGCTATTATGTCGGTGTTCATTGGTTCACAAATGACAGCCGTACTCGATGAGCTTGAGAAGAAAGGTAACGTGAAGATTGAGAAAGGTGACAACATGTATATGAAATTAGGTATAGACCAAATACCTGAGATCATTTTAGATGCTACTGACAGAAATCGTACATCACCTTTTGCATTTACAGGAAATAAATTTGAATTCCGTGCAGTAGGAGGAAGTGATAACTGTGCTACTGCCATGACGGCTCTGAATACTATTGTTGCAGATCAGCTTCTTCATTTCTATGACGCAGTAAATGCACAGATAGAAAAAGGTGAGGAGAAAAGACTTGCAGTGGTAAATGTCCTTCGTCAATATATTAAGGAATCGAAGAATATCCGTTTTGAAGGAGATGGCTATTCTGAAGATTGGGTACAGGAAGCTGCGAAACGTGGACTTTCTAATGTAAAGAACACCCCGCGTGCGCTTGATGCATACATTACAAAGAAGTCTCTTGATCTTTTTGTAAAGCATGAAGTAATGTCACATAAAGAGACAGAAGCTCGTACCGAGATAAGACTTGAATCTTACATCAAGCGTGTACAAATAGAAGCACGTGTTTTAGGTGACCTTGCTATGAACCACATTGTTCCTACAGCTATCGCATATCAGAATAAGTTAATTACTAATGCGAATGGTCTTGCAGGCTTGGGTATAGACAACAAGGCTGTTGTTCAAACGATCAGGGAGATCTCCGGATTTATTGAAACCATTAAAAATGGTGTTCGCGAGATGATCGAAGAGCGTAAACGTGCTAATAAAATAACAGATACTCACAAACGTGCAATTGCTTATTGCGACGACATCAAGGAGAAGTACTTTGATGTAATACGCGAGGCGGTTGACAAGCTTGAATTGCTAGTGGATGATGAAGATTGGCCATTGGTAAAATACAGAGAGCTTCTGTTTATCCGATAAGTCTCTATTTTAACCTAAACCTATAGCGGATTTCCTTCTTAAGGAGTCCGCTTTTTTTTATGGATTTGAGAATAGTTTAGTTTCCTGATGTTTTGATATTACGAAGCTGATTTAACAACGCTTGTTGAATCAGCTGTGGGTGAGACCAGGGAACAAAGTGATCCATATCTTCTTCGATAATAAGGTCAAGCGGAGCATTTATAATCATCTTCTTGGCAAAACTTGCATTGTCTGGTGAAACAAATTTATCCCTGTTGCCTTGAATCACGGTTACAGGGCATGTGATGTTTTTCCAAAATGGCAACATCATTTCCAGCTCGGGTTTTAAATGATAGATTTCATCATTAGAAGCTCTAAAAGCACGGGGCAATATCCAACTTAAAAAGGGTGAGGCTAGTGGTGCTCGAAACCATGTTTCGTCAGGTTCAAGCTCAGGAGCAAGTGAACCTGCCACTAGTACAAGTCCATCTACTAAATCAGGATAATCCATTGCTACTCTGGCTACCACTGGTGCACCTAATGAATGTCCTACTAATATTACCTTCCTGTTCCCTTTATATCGTTTCAGTAGTGGTGTTAATATTTCTGCCTGTTTTTTTACTGACACTTCAGCATTGCCAAAATTGGAATATCCAAACCCTGGTCTATCAACTGTAATCAGTTGAGCGTGGTTTAGGAGAATGGTATCTGTTAAGAAATGAACAAAGGCATTAAGCGAGCCTGGTGAACCATGCACGAATAAGATCAAAGGCTTTAAGGTATCTCCAGTTTTAACATAATGAATATCTCTGAATCCATACTGATAAACATCTTGTATTGCCGTAATTTGCTTTTGACGGAAGTACGTTTCCAGCTTTCTAGGCTTTGTTCTGAAAGTCAGGCAAGAATGGAGAGCAAAGACAATTAAAGTGATGCCACAATAAGTGGCTACTTTAAAACTCATCATTGGTAAATGATTATAGATGCAGTTACTACTGAATGTTCAGCACCTTTTTGTATTGCTGAGTATCATGCAAAACTTCAATAGCCTTTTTAACCTCATTGTCATACTTAAATCCTGCTTCAACGCTACCTTTTTCTAAATGGAATCTTGCAATAATTTCTTCTTCCAAAAGCATCTTGACCTGGTTTTTATAAAGCATAAGCTCATTCTTTTTATTCTCTGCTATTCTTGTCTTCACCTGTTCCAGCTGATTCTTTATTTCACCGTAGTATTTTTCTTTTTTTGCTTCGCCCGTTAGCTCTTCCAGCTCGTGTTCAAGGTACGATTTGTAGCTATAGTCTTTACCCTTCATCCATGTTACAAACTGTTGGTATCCTTCGTCACTTAACGAAAATGTTTTAGGGTCAACTACTTCCGGATTCTTGTAAACATATTGCGTAGCAAAGTCGAATAAAAAGCCCTTTTCAAACAGCACCTGCGTCAATGCACTGGCCTCTACAGCTTCTACCTTTATATCTGGTTCGATACCTCCACCATCATAAACAGTTCTTCCTGTAGAAGTTTTAAAACTTCTCTTGATTGAATCAGGAATAGAGGCTACACTTCCATCGTCTCTTCTATGCGCATAATCAAGAACCTGTATACAACGGCCGGTAGGAGTATAGTATTTTGCAGTTGTTACTTTGAGCTGTGAGTTGTAGGAAAGCGGTCTGCTTACCTGTACAAGACCTTTACCATAAGATCGTTCACCAAGTACTACCCCTCTGTCGTAGTCCTGCAAGGTACCAGCTACAATTTCAGAAGCAGAGGCGCTACCGCGATTGATCAATACAGCAACAGGAATTTCAGTATCAACAGGAGCATTTAATGTCTCATAGCTAAGGTTGTTTTCGGGAATTTTTCCCTTCGTGCTCACAACCAGTTTTCCTTTCGGAATAAATATGTTAGATATATTAACAGCCTCGATTAGCAAACCGCCGGGATTGCCTCGCAGGTCGAGTATAACGCCTTTAGCACCTTTTTCTTTAAGGGCAATAAGTGAATTTCTGACCTCTTTGCCCGCATCCGGTGTAAAATCTGATAATTGAATGTAAGCAATGTCGTTGGATAACATTCCGGAATAAGGAACATTATGTACCTTGATCTTTTCTCTTTTGAACTGAAGTTTAATCGGCTGCTCGCTTCCGTAGCGTTTAATGGTCAGTGTTACAGGTGTGCCCACCTGGCCTTTCATAAGTTGGCCAGACTCTTCCCTTGATAATTTAGAAAGTTGCACACCATCTATTTCAAGTACTTCATCGCCAATCTTTAATCCGCCTTTTTGTGCACCATACCCATCCATTATCATGGTAACGATTGTCTTTCCACCAATCTCGCGGGTTATCGCACCAATACCACCATATTGGCCTGTGTTTACAGTTCTATAATCTTCAACTTCATCTTCAGCGATGTAGTTTGTGTAGGGATCGAGAGATCCAAGCATTGCATCAATACCAGTTCTAATCAACTTGTTCGGATTAACTTCATCGACATATAATGCATTAACCTCTTTAAAAAGGGTAGCGAATATGTCGAGGTTCTTTGCAATCTCGAAATAGCGGTCAGCAGGTTTAGTAAACGAAAGAGCAACGATGCAAGCAATAACAATAAAAGGGAAAAGTACCTTCTTCCTCATAAGGATTGGAAAATTATTTAACAGTAGATAACGCAAAATGACTTTTAAAAGTATCCCTTGAAAGCAAATGTTTAAAATTGGACAACAAGTATTACTTCTTAAGTAATTCTTCTATAAATTTAACAATTACCTTAAAATGTCTATACCTATGATTGACAAAACCCTCAGAATTCTACTTGTGTTGGTTCTGCTGTTTACTATTGGATGTAAAGATGAAGTTCAATATGAAGTAAAACAGGGAGAAAGTAACGGCTATAGTTACGAATATGTTACCAACGACCCTTTAAAAGTAAGGATCTATACCCTAAAAAATGGCCTTAAAGTTTATCTAAGCAAGTACGAGGGTGAACCGAGAATACAAACCCAGATTGCAGTAAAGGCGGGTGGAAAAAATGATCCTGCTACCAATACTGGTCTTGCCCATTATCTTGAGCATATTATGTTTAAAGGTACCGCAGATTTCGGTACACTTGATTGGAAGAAAGAAGAAGTTCTTCTCGACAGCATCGAAAATATGTTTACAACCTATGGTGCCTTAACAGATTCTGTAACACGCGTAAACTATTACAAACTTATTGATAAGGTTTCAAATGAAGCATCCAAATACGCTATTGCAAATGAGTATGATAAAATGGTAAGTGAAATAGGTGCAAAGGGTACCAATGCCTATACTACAGAAGACAGGACTGTTTATATTAATGATATTCCGTCAAATCAGCTTGAAAACTGGCTTCAGATAGAGGCGAACCGCTTTCAGAAAATTGTTCCCCGCTTGTTTCATACCGAGCTTGAAGCTGTATATGAAGAGAAGAACAGAAGTCTTGACAATGATTACTGGAAAACCTACGAAGCATTGTATGCTGGTATGTTTCCAAAACATCAGTATGGCACCCAAACAGTTATTGGCACCATAGAGCATTTAAAAAATCCTTCGATTACCGAGATTAAGAATTACTTTACTAAGTATTATCGTCCTAACAATGTCGCCATATGCCTGAGTGGTGATATGGACTACGATAAGACTATTGCTTCAATTGATAAATATTTTTCTACCTGGCAGCCTAACGGTGAAATCACTCCACTTGAAAGAATTGAAGAAGAACCGCTTAAGCAACCTGTAGTAAAGGAAGTTTACGGACCGGATGCAGAATGGATCAATATAGGGTTTCGTTTCAAGGGAAGAAGCTCTGATGATTTCCAGTTGTTAAGATTAACTGATATGATCCTTGCTAATTCGCAAGCAGGCCTAATAGATATTAACCTGAAGCAGAAGCAGGCTGTTATAGAGCCAAGTAGTTATGTCGATTATCTTAATGATTACGCAATTCATACTTTTTCAGGAAGGCCGCGTGAAGGCCAAAGCCTTGATGATGTAAAGAAGCTGCTACTGGAACAAATTGAATTACTTAAAAAAGGGGAGTTTGAAGATTGGCTGATCGAAGCGACTATTAATGATTTAAAGAAAAGCAAGATAAAGGATAGTGAAGAGAACTGGTCTCGTTCAAATGACCTGGTGATTGCTTTTACAAATGGTATTCCATGGAATAAATACATTGGTGAAATTGAAGCATTGCGAAAATTCAAGAAGGAGGATATTGTAAAGTTTGCGAATGAGAATTACAAGGATAATTATGTGATCGTCTATAAACGAACCGGAAAGGATTTAAATGCTAAGAAGGTTAATAAGCCTTCTATTACAAAAGTTGTTCTTAATAAAGAAAATAAATCACCTTTCCATGAACGTATAGGTAAGAACAAGGTAGAGAAGTTAAAGCCTGTTTTTCTTGACTATGATAAAGACATTAAGAAGTTATCCATGAATAAAGGCGTTGAAGTTCTATACACACCTAATCAGGAAAATGAACTTTATTCACTTTACTATCTCTCCGACGTAGGAACAAATAACGATCCTCGGATGAACATTGCCATTGAATATCTTCAGTATGTAGGTACCGATGATATGTCGGCTGAGGATGTTAAAAAGGAGTTCTATAAACTCGGTTCTAATTTTGACGTATTCGCCGCTGAAGACCAGACGTATATATATTTAGAAGGGCTGAGTGAGACCATGGATAAATCACTTGCCCTATTTGAGAAATTACTGGCAAATGCGAAGGCTGATGATGAAGCGCTTAAGAAGATGGTCGATGGCATCTTTAAAAAGAGAGAGGATGCTAAGAAAAGCAAGTCTACGATCATGTTTAGTGGTTTAATGAACTACGGATTGTATGGAGCGAAGTCACCATTTACAAATGTATTAAGCAATAAGGAGCTCCGTGAGTTAAAGAGCGAGGAGCTGACTAGCATCATCAAAGACTTTACGAAAACAGAGCACAGAGTTTTGTACTATGGGCCTAAGAAAGAACAGGAGTTGCTGGCTACTGTTAATCAGTATCATGTGCTGCCTGATAAATTAAAACCAACACCTGAACCAGTAAAGTTTGATATGGCTGATGCAAAAGAGCCATCTGTTTACTGGACTGACTATGATATGGTGCAGGAAGAGATCATGTTCCTGACGAAAAGCGAGGAGTTTGATAAGAACAGAATTGCGATAAGCAGAATGTTTAATGAATACTTTGGAGGAAATATGAGTTCTCCTGTTTTTCAGGAATTAAGGGAATCTCAAGGGTTAGCTTATTCTGCCTTTGCTTATTATGGTACAGCAGCTAAACCAACCAAGAACGACTTTTTCTACGCCTATATGGGAACACAGGCTGATAAGCAACCGGAGGCAATGAAAGCAATGTTGGGCCTGCTGCAAAGTTTTCCTAAGTCCGATAATGGATTTGAAGTTGCACGGAATTCAATTCTTAACCAGATAGAAAGTGAACGCATTACCAAAGCAGGCATCTTATTCAATTACGAATCTGCACGTAAAAAAGGGTTGTCTTATGATATACGCAAAGATGTTTATGACCAGGTACAAAGGTTTACGTTAGCAGATGTTGAGAAATTCCAGGGCGAGTATCTTAAGAATAAAAACTTTAACGTTGTATTAATCGGAAATAAAGATAAGATCAACTTCCAGGAGTTAAAACGCTATGGAAAAATACAAGAGCTCTCACTAGATGAGCTTTTTGGATATGAGAAAGTCCAGAAGATTAACCTGGAAAAAGTTAATCAATAAGCGTTAGTTCAACTTATAATTACTGATATGCCTGTTGTTGATTTATAAAAAGATGCAACAACAGGCATAGCTATAATCTTCAAAGTATACTAGTAATTATTTCCAGGCTCTTCTTAAAAAACGAAGCCAGTTCCCGTGCATAATGTTTTCTATATCAGCGTTTGCGTAACCACGCTTTTGTAAAAGGTTAGATATTTTTTGCAAGTCTGCAATGGTCTCAAGATCATAAGGTGATTGCTCTTTGCCAAATGCTCCATCAAGATCAGATCCGATGGCAACATGTAAAGCATTGCCGGCAAGCTGACAAATGTGATCCATATGGTTGATGATAACCTCCAGGTTGCAATTAGTGTTCTCAGGAGTAGATTCTCCCCTGATCCAGTTAGGGACCATCATCCAAGTATCCAGCACGCTGCCAATTACGGCACCACGACTAACAAGTTCTTTGATCTGCTCATCACTGAATTGCCTGTTATGGTCTACAATCGAACGACAATTATTATGACTCGCCCAAACATTGCCATGGAAGTGATCCATAGCCTCCCAGAAACTGTCATCACACAAATGCGTCGCGTCGAGAATAATATTCAGGCGCTCCATTTCTTTAAGAAGCTCACGCCCGGTCTGGCCAATTCCGCCTGTTGCATTCGTGCCCTGTGCATACCTTCCAGGTCCATAATGTCCTGGCCCTACAGCACGTAAACCGTAAGCATAAGCACGTTCAAGATGTTTTACTGTAACAATAGAATCAGCACCTTCAAGGCTAAGGATATAGCCAATAGGTTTATTGGTGTTTGAGTTACCGTCATTCCAAAGCTGTAAATGTTTTTCGAGCGATGGAAGATCTTTTATTTGTACTAGTTCTCCTGCATCTTCCATGGCTTTATACCATGCCAGTTGCCCTTGAGTCTGTGCCCATGCTTGTTCAGGAGAATTCCAACCCGGCAATGAATTATCAGGAGCTACGTATCGGGCTATTTGTGTCGCCACTACCAGTCCAATGTTTCCCTTTCTTAACTCAGGGAAGCTTACAACGCCTTTTCCTCTGTCTGGTTTATCTTTAAGATGTTCCTCACGGTTCCTTATCTCTTCTATGGGTTTTCTTAGATCCCTGTTCCATTCCATTGCATTCATGGCGAGGTCGAGGTGCGCATCAATAATAAACATGTATCCTAGATTGTTATTTTTCTATTCCTTGAGATATTGTACCAGACATCAACAGCCATATGTTTTTCAACAACATGAGCCTGGTCATGAAGTGCAACAGTAGGGCATACATGATGGGGAACACCATAAAGTGCATCACCAACCTCATACTGTTTATCCGTAGTTTGTAGTACCATGTGTTCTTCACTATGGCCAACAGGAAACAGTTCAGGTGCATTAAGAAAGTATACTCGATTATTAAGAGGATTCTCAGAGGCAATTGCTTTGTGCCCAAGATCAATACAAATGAGATTGCTTGCTGGTTTGGAAATAACCCGAGTTAAAACAAGTGCTGCAAATTTGTAATGCTGTTCAGGAAGTATCTGCTCATATCCTTTGTCCCAATAAATGAATGTGCCAGGGCTACATTCAATTTCTTTTCTTCGGGAGTGAACAGAGTATGTTGGCGTTCCGCCTGCAACTATTATAAGTTTCTTTCCGGATGATTGTTCTATTTGCTCTGCTATTGTTTGGATACTATTAAAGCCCTCATCACACTTCTTTTTCCTTGCCTCGAAATCAGTATCACGAATATGTCCATCATAGGCATGTAAGCCTACTATGGATATTCCTTTTAAATTCTCACAGATTCGAAACAGTTCAGTCACTCCTTCAGTAGATATTCCAGTTCTGTTCATTCCTACATTTACATCAATATATACATTGATACTTAAATTGTTTAATGTAAAGACACTGGATAGTGCTGACGCTGTATTGTAATTATCTATCAGACAGGAAAATGTAGTGCCTGGAAATTCTTCTACTAATTCAGCCAGGCGTTTTGCTTTAGGTCCTACGGGTTGGTAAGCAAGTAAGACGTCTTGTGCTCCTGCATTGGCAAGCATTTCTGCTTCAGCAATTGTAGCACACTTAAATTTTGTGATGCCAGCCTTAAGCATCAAGCTTGACACTTCAGGAGATTTATGTGTTTTTATATGAGGGCGAAGACGTTCCTTAGAATCGATGGAATTTATTAGTGTCTCAATATTGTCCTTCACATGCTCCTTATATATCAGGAGGGCAGGTGAATCAATCTCGTCCACGTTATTAAAAGTATACCAAGCGTTGCTCATTGTAATTCAAACATTGCTTCAATTTCAACCGGAATATTATCTGGAAGTGAACCCATGCCTACTGCACTACGCACACCTATTCCATTCTCTTCACCCCATACTTTTGCAAACAATTCACTGCATCCGTTGATAACAAAAGGATGTCTTTCGAACTCCGGAACACAATTTACCATACCAAGGACTTTAACTACACGTTTAATCTTGTTGAGGCTTCCGAGATTCTGTTTTAGTGTTGCAAGTATGGCGAGACCTACTTGTTGTGCTGCAGCTTTTCCTTCTTCCATACTCATATCTTTTCCTATGCGTCCGATAATGAGTGTTCCATCTTCTTTTACTGTTCCATGTCCTGAAACATAAACGAACTTATCAACTATAAGAAAAGGTTTGTATACGCCAAGTGGTTTAGGAGCAGGAGGAAGGGTAAGCTTTAAGTCTGCAAATCTTTGATCAGGTGAAGTACTCATTTGTAACATGTTAATTGAGCATCCAATTTGAGAATTATCATTGAGATAATGTTACAAAATTTAACATTTTGAGTAATAATGAAGAATGTGTGTGCCACGCATTGGTAGGAGAGCTCAGAATAAGGAGTTAAGAATTCTGCTTATATAATGTAATTCAAAATCAAAACACCCACCAAACCACTAACTGCAACAATAGATTCCATCATTGACCACGATTTGATTGTATCACGAATGCTTGTATTAAAATATTCTTTAAACAACCAGAAGCCTGCATCATTAATATGTGAAAACATGAGACTTCCTGCTCCAATAGATAGTACCATAAGGTTGGGATCAACTCCTGAGCCATTCAAAAGCGGAGCAACGATGCCAGCAGCAGTAAGACCAGCTACTGTTGCTGAACCAAGACATACTCTGATAACGGAAGCGAGCAGCCAACCTAACACAAGTAAATGAACATTAAGGCCATTCAGTAGCCCTGCTATCTCCATGCTTACACCGCTAACAATCAAAATCTCTTTTAATGCACCTGCACCGCTCATGATAAGTAGAAGCATAGCGATATCTTTTACCGAATCGCTATAGATATCCATGATTTTCTTCATACTCATTTTCATGTTAATACCCAGTGTAAAGGTTACGATGAACAAAGAAAGTAATAGTACCAATGCAGGATCGCTTAAGAAAAGAATTGTTTTGCTTAATGGGCTGTATGGTGGTATGATGTAAGTAAGTACGGTAGTAATTGTAAGCAGGATAACAGGAAGCAGTGCCGAGATAAGACTATTTGTCAACCCTGGTAATTGATCTTCTGGTGTATCACTGGGTTTAAATGTTTTTAACATGGGCGCATTGATTCTTCTCAGGGTTTTTGAAAAGATCGGGCCGGCAATTATTACTGTAGGAATGGCAATTAGGATCCCATACAGCAATGTTTTTCCCATGTCCGCGTCAAACTGACTAACTAATCCTGCAGGTGACGGATGGGGAGGAAGAAAGCCATGCGTTACTGATAGGGCTGTAAGAATTGGCAATCCCACATAAATGGAAGGTAACTTGTATCGGTAAACCACCGAAAAAACCAGAGGCATTACAAGAACAAAACCTACGTTATAAAACAACGGAATGCCTATAACAAATCCTGTAACTACCAATGCCCATTGAATATACCGCTCTCCAAACAACCTCATCATGCCTGAAGCTATTCGTTCGGCAGCTCCGCTTTCTGCAACTAGTTTTCCGAGCATGGCACCGCTTACAATTACTATTACAAGAGAGCCAAGCATGTCACCGATGCCCTTCTGTATAGAACCAACAATCTTTGTACTATCAATACCCAGTAGAAACCCGGCAAGAATACAAATTAGAAGAAAAGCCAGAAATGCATTGACCTTAAATTGCGTTATCAGAAGGATGAGCACGATGATGCAAAAGGAAACAATGATTATAGACATCTTCTTGAAGTTGTGTTATGAATTACTAATATATGAAGCCTTCAGCTTCAACGCGCTACCATTATTCTACCATCTTATTAAGGCAGATGCCCAGGTAAAGCCACTGCCAAACGCAGCTAAACAAAGTAAATCATTTTCTTTGATTTTCCCTTCTGCCCAGGCTTCGCTTAATGCAATAGGGATAGATGCTGCGGTAGTATTACCATAACGCATGATGTTATTATAAACCTGCGAATCTGATAATTCAAGTTTTTCCTGAATATACTGACTAATTCTGAGGTTTGCCTGATGAGGTACCAGTAAGTTAATATCTTCTTTTTTGAGGTTATTGGCTTGCAGTGCCTCTTGGATGACTTCCATAAACTTAACAACAGCGTACTTGAAGACCTGATTTCCATTCATAACAACTTTAAATGAACTGGTATCTAAGATCTGTTCAGGTTGCCTTTCTTTGTGAGGGCGTGAACTACCTGGATCTTTTACATATAACTCTTCAGCAAAACGCCCATCGGAGTGAAGGTGTGTTGAAAGGATGCCGGGTTTTTCTGATGCTCGCAGAATAACAGCACCAGCTCCATCACCAAAGATAACGGCAGTATTTCTTCCCCGCGTAGAGATGTCTAAAGCGGTTGATTGAATTTCAGCACCGACAACCAATACAGTTTTATACATTCCTGTTTTAATGAATTGATCGGCTACAGATAAGGCATAGATGAAGCCTGAGCATGCATTTCGTATGTCTAAGGCCGGTATAGATTCTAATCCAAGTTCTCTTTGTAATAGAACTCCTGAACCAGGAAAGAAGTAGTCAGGGGTAATGGTAGCAAAAACAATAAAGTCGACGTCTTTTTCGGAAAGTTTGGCTCTTTCTAAAGCCATCCGTGTGGCTTTAGCAGCCATATTAGCGACAGTATCTTTGGCAGGATCCATCCATCTTCTTTCTTTGATACCCGTCCTCTCTACAATCCACTCATTATTTGTTTCCATCACAGTAGAGAGATATTCATTGGTAATCACATTTTCAGGCATGTGGTGGCCGAGCCCAATAATTTTGGAATAATGCATTCTGGTTGTGTTTAAAAAGCCAGCTAAAATACAGAATTGTAACGAATGAGTGTTAGTGTAAATAAAAAAGGCAGCTCTTACGTAAGAACTGCCTTTTATCTTAAAGAATCACAATTTTAAACTACAACATTCACAATTCTTCCAGGTACTACAATAACCTTTTTTGGAGGTTTACCTTCTGTCCATTTCATCACAACCTCAGCTGCAAGCACGGTTTTTTCAATATCTTCTTTGGGCATATCTAATGCGAACTCCATCTTCGCTCGAACTTTTCCGTTGATGGAAATAGGATACTCAAAAGAGTTTTCTTTGAGATACTCCTCATTATATTGAGGGAAGGAAGCATTGAGAATTGTATCTTCATGTCCTAGTTTCTCCCAAAGCTCTTCTGTAATGTGCGGAGCGAACGAAGCCAACCCGATGGCAAGTGGCTCAAGAATAGCTCGCTTATTGCACTTCAGCGAACTCAGTTCATTTACACAAATCATAAACTCACTAACCGAAGTATTAAAAGAGAAATTCTCGATGTCCTGCTCTACCTTTTTTAATGTTTTATGAAGCGCTTTCAGTTCTTCTCTAGTAGGTTCAGTATCTGAAACACTAAAGTTACCTTTATCATCGTGGAATAGATTCCAGAACCTTCTCAGGAATTTAAATACGCCATCAATACCGTTGGTGTTCCAGGGTTTGGACATTTCCAAAGGGCCGAGGAACATCTCGTACATTCTTAATGTATCTGCTCCGTAGTTTTCGATAATGTCATCAGGGTTAACAACATTGAAGTATGATTTACTCATCTTTTCAATTGCAGAACCACAAATATATTTGCCGTCTTCTAGTATGAACTCCGCATTGGCAAAGTCAGGCTTCCACTTCTTAAATGCTTCTGTATCCAGTTCCAAGCCATTAACGATGTTTACGTCAACATGCAATGGATCTGTTTCATACTCACCTTTTAGCCCTGCCGAAACGAATTTATGTGTTCCGCGAACTCTGTAAACAAAGCGTGAATCGCCAGTAATTTTTCCCTGGTTAATTAGTTTTTTAAAAGGTTCATCAAATCCTAAATAGCCAAGATCATGAAGTACCTTAACCCAAAGTCTTGCATACAATAAATGCGCTACAGCATGTTCT
This sequence comes from Chryseosolibacter indicum, assembly GCF_018598585.1. Taxonomy (GTDB): domain Bacteria; phylum Bacteroidota; class Bacteroidia; order Cytophagales; family Cyclobacteriaceae; genus Chryseosolibacter; species Chryseosolibacter indicus. The sequence continues at coordinate 27,476 of NZ_JAHESD010000037.1, read as the reverse complement.
GAACCTCCGATATAAACATCGACCTGGTTCCAGTAATTTAATGCTTCGCGGCTTGCAAATTCTTTGTCATTATGGGGATCAGTAAAACGCAGGAAATACCAGGCAGCGCCAGCATGGGTAGGCATGGTGTTGGAATCTCTACGTTCATTTTCACTGATGTTAATCCAGTCTTTCAAATTTGCCAATGGACCCTCACCAGTACCTGAAGGTTTAAAGTTATTTGAATCAGGAAGCTCTAATGGAAGATCTTTCTCATCCATGGCGTAAGGCATGTCATCTTTAAAAACAACAGGGAAGGGTTCACCCCAATAGCGCTGTCTGCTCCATCCGGCATCGCGCATTTTGTAGTTCACCTGTCTCTGGCCTATACCCAGCTCTTCAAGTTTTTTCACTACAACGTCAATAGCCTGCTTCATGGTTAAGCCATTTAAAAAATCTGAATTTTCAAGCACGGCATCGTATGTAGGATTGGCTTCCTTACCATTATAATAAGAACCAATAATGTTGGTAATCGGAAGATTAAAATGCTTTGCAAATTTATGATCGCGTTCATCGCCGCAAGGCACGCCCATAATAGCACCTGTGCCGTAGCCAGCCAACACATATTCACTGATCCAGATAGGAACTTCGCGACCACTGATAGGATTAACAGCGTAGGCACCTGTAAATGCACCTGTTACTTTTTTCACTTCTGCCATTCGCTCAACTTCCGAACGGCTTTCAACATATTTCAGGTATTGATCGATCTCCGCTTGTTGTGCTTTGCTGGTGATGTCCTTTACAATTTCATGCTCAGGTGCAATAACCATAAAGTCAACACCATAAATTGTATCGGGCCTGGTTGTAAACACGGTAAGCGAATCTACTTTTGATTGCTCACTTTTTACCTTGAAATTGATTTTGGCTCCTATGCTCTTGCCGATCCAGTTGCGCTGAATCTCTTTCATAGACTCACTGAAATCAATTTCATCCAAACCTTTTAACAAGCGTTCAGCATATTCTGTGATACGCAAACTCCATTGGCGCATCTGCTTACGCACCACAGGAAACCCTCCGCGGTAGCTAACACCATTAATCACCTCGTCGTTGGCAAGTACAGTACCAAGTGCTTCACACCAGTTAACATCCGTATACGCCAGGTAGGCCAGACGATACTGCATCAGTATCTCCTGCTTGTATTTCTCATCAAACGACTTCCATTCAGTATTCGTAAAAGTGATTTTATTAGAATGTGGAAGTTTATATTTCAAATTTGGGAATGGGTGGTTCACATTTCCTTCCTGCTCAAAAATGCTTACGAGCACAGCAATGCGTTCAGCTTTCTCTTTTTTCCGGTTGAACCAGCTGTCGAATATTTGAAGGAAGATCCATTGTGTCCATTTGTAGTAAGAGGGGTCGCACGTTCTTACCTCACGACTCCAATCATAACAAAAGCCAATTTTATTTAACTGCCTGATGAAGTTCTTGATGTTCTGCTCGGTTGATTTGGCAGGATGGATGCCATGTTCAATAGCATATTGTTCCGCAGGCAAACCAAAGGCATCAAAACCCATCGGGTGAAGAACATTATATCCTTTTAGTCTTTTGAATCTTGATACAATATCGGAAGCAATATAACCGAGAGGATGGCCAACGTGAAGTCCTGCTCCTGATGGATAGGGGAACATATCCAAAGCATAATACTTCGGTTTGTTTGATTTATTCGAAACTTTATAAACCCCTCGTTGTTCCCATGCAGCACGCCACTTGTCTTCGATACGTCTAATCTCTTCTTTATTGTAATCGGCCATAGTATTGAAAAATGAGCCACAAAATTAATTATTCTGCTGAATAGCAAATCATTATTAGGGCTTTGTTTGCCTATTTTTGAATAGCAGACTGCCGGATTCTACAAATATTTAATTTTGCCGAAAAATTACCTTTTTCTTATGTATCGATTATCAATTGTTGTATTAGCAATTCTCTTTCTTGCCTGTTCTCAGAAGGAAGAAAAGAAAACAGTCACTAACCAGTCTTTCAATAACTTGCTGGACCTTTACTATGAAGATTATCTGAAGTTGAATCCGCTGGAAGCAACACAGATCAACGACTTCCGGTACAATGATCAGCTTCCGATTGACATCAGCAATACGTATCGCCAATCTCTGCAGACGTTCTATAAACGCTACCAGGATTCCCTTCTGAATTACGATAGGGCTTCTTTGCCCGATGCACAGCAATTAAGCTTCGATATCCTTGCAAGGGAATTATCTTTCAGGCAGGAGCTTTTGGAGTATCCTGAACACCTTATGCCGGTACAGCAGATGTGGGGAATGGCTTTAACCATGCCTCAGATAGGCAGCGGCCAAAGTTTTCAGCCTTTTAAAACAGCAAAGCATTATGACGATTTTCTTAAACGCATTGACGCTTTCGCCATTTGGGTTGATACTGCCATAGTAAACATGAAACAAGGACTTTCCGAAGGATATACCTTCCCTAAGGTGCTGATGGAAAGAGTATTACCGCAATGCAAGGATATGATGGTCAAGGATGTTACTAAAAGCATCTTCTATCAACCAATTACCAATATGCCTGATTCCATTAGCGCTGACGACAAGGCAAGATTAAAAGACGCCTATACGAAAGCTATAAAAGAGAAAATTGTCCCTTCTTATACAAAACTGCATGACTTTTTAAAGAACGAGTATATTCCGCGCACGAGGACCAATGCAGGCATTAACGCTATCCAGAATGGCAATGCTTATTATCAGATGATGATAAGGTCTTATACCACTACAAATCTTGACCCTGATTCAATTTTCAGGCTTGGAGAGTCGGAAGTAGCAAGAATAAAGGGCGAAATGGAAAAGGTTAAAGAACAAGTTAGTTTCCAGGGAGATCTTCAGGCATTTTTCAAATATGTTAATGAGGATAAGAAGTTTATGCCGTACAAAACCGATCAGCAAGTAATAGATGCATTTAAGGGGATCGAAAGTAAAATTGCTCCAAGGCTTAAAGAGTTATTTAATATGACTCCTAAAACTCGGTTTGAGGTGCGACAAACGGAAGCTTTCAGAGAGATGTCAGCCAGTGCTGAATACAACCCTGGTTCTCCTGATGGTTCTCGTCCTGGTATATTTTATGTTCCTGTTATTAATCCTGAAGAATATAATATTTCAGGAATGGAGACTTTGTTTTTACATGAAGCCATCCCAGGGCATCACTATCAGGTTTCCCTTCAATTGGAGAATCAGGAGCTGCCAAGATTTAGAAGAACATTACTGTACAGCGCCTATGCTGAAGGATGGGCATTATATACTGAGTCCCTTGGGAAAGAGCTTGGATTGTTTACCGATCCAATTCAATACTTTGGTCATCTTGGGGATGAGATGCATCGCGCTATCCGCCTTGTGGTAGATGTAGGATTGCACACGAAAGGATGGACACGCGAGCAGGCTATTGCATACATGATGGATAACGAGCCTATTGCTGAGCAATCTGCCGTAGCAGAAATTGAACGTTATATGGCGGTGCCAGGCCAGGCACTTTCTTATAAGATCGGACAGTTGACAATAGTATCGTTACGTAAACGTGCAGAAAAAGAATTGGGTGACAAGTTTAAGATCGGCTTATTCCATGATGAGGTCTTGAAGTATGGCATGTTGCCCCTGAATATCCTGGAAGCGCGGATTAATAAATGGATTGAAGAAGAGAAGTAACAGTAGGCAGTAGGCACGATTCAATAGGCAATGGAATTAGTTGACAGTTGACAATGAGCAGTTGACAATCACCGATCGCGCAACCTGTAACATGTAACCTTAAACTTGAAACAACTTCCAGCCCCGAACGCAGAACGCAGAACATTGAACCAATAACAAAAAGGGAATGCTTCATTGAAGCACTCCCTTTTTTGTTACCACTATTTGCGTCTATTACACAATGCCTAAAACAGCACGTTTCGGGCTTACTACAGCTCATCCTATCTGTTTTACAGTTCGGTAAGAGTAATTCGTTTTCGTAACGACCAGTGCTAATCTTTGCAGGGTAATCACAACGATTAGCCTATGAAAACACTTTCTACCCTGCTTCTAACCCTTATTACAATGAGTGCATTCTGCCAAACAATAATAAGTGGTAGAATTACCGACAAAGCCACTAACCCTATTGCATTGGCAAATGTACTATTGCTTGATACATATGATGGGGCAAGTTCAGATAACGATGGAAAGTACAGTTTTACAACAACAGAAGAAGGCACTAAGATCCTTCTGGTAAAGTTTATAGGTTTCAAAGCGTATCAAATGCCAGTTACTTTATCTGGAAAGCCCTTAAACATAGATATCGTTCTGGAAGAGGAGATCAGCGAACTTAAGGCAGTGACGATTTCTGCGGGCACATTTGCAGCAAGTGACGAATCACGCAGAACAGTTTTTAAGGCGATGGACATTGCCACTACCGCAGGAGCTACTGCTGATATTGCCGGTGCGCTTAATACCTTGCCAGGAACGCAAAAAGTAGGAGAGACGGGAAGATTATTTGTACGCGGAGGCGAAGGCAACGAAACACGGACGTTTATTGATGGCATGCTGGTGTTGGATGCCTACGGCCCCTCAGCACCGAACACACCATCACGCGGAAGATTTCTGCCTTTTATGTTCAAGGGCACAAGCTTTAGCACCGGTGGATACTCTGCTGAATACGGACAAGCCTTGTCATCAACACTGGTTCTTGACTCCAGAGACAAAGCGGAGATGACACGCACCGATATCGGAATCTTATCCGTTGGAGGCGATGTAACACATACACAAGCGTGGGAATCAGGTTCCATCTCGGGTAAATTACAGTATACCAACATCCGTCCTTACTATGGTTTAATCAATCAGGAGATTGATTGGAAAACAGCACCAGAGTCAATTGAAGGTATTTCATCTTTTCGTCAACAGGTTGGTAAAAATGGCATGGTTAAGCTCTATGGCAATTTCAGCCATACTAACTATTCGTTGTATAATCATGATATCGACGACTACAACCAGACACAACTTTACGATCTTGAAAATAATTACAATTATCTAAATGCATCCTACAAAGATGTACTTAGCAATAATTGGATTGTAAGGGGCGGTCTTTCATATACATTACTTGATAACAACATCAAACTTGATCAAACTGCTATTGGAGACATCGAAAAAGGCATACATGCGAAAACAGTTTTTGAAGGTTCAATATCTGATCAATTAGAACTTAAAACAGGTGCTGAAGTTATCAATAGAAATTATGAACAAGCTATCTACGGCGCTGGTAACCGCGAATTTAACGAAGTTATCGCAGCTACATTTGTTGAAGCTGACCTGTATGCCAGTAATAATTTTGTAACGCGCGTTGGGAGCAGGGTAGAATATAATAACCTTCTGGAAAAGTTGAGCGTTGACCCTCGCTTGTCAATGGCCTATAAAACAGGATCGACAGGACAGGTTTCATTTGCTTATGGAAGATTCAGACAGTCTGCAAAGAATGAATACCTGAGAGTTAATACAGCGCTTAACGAAGAAAAGGCAGAACATTTTATTCTTAACTACCAGCGTATCGATAATAACCGCACCTTCAGAATTGAAACTTACTACAAACGTTACAGTGATCTTGTGAAGTATACCGCGTATGATCTATCCGATCTTAAGGCAACCGGTGATGGATTTGCAAAAGGTATTGAGTTGTTTTGGAGAGACAACCGCTCCATCAGAAATATTGACTACTGGGTATCCTATTCTTTTCTCGATACTAAACGCAACTATCTTAATTTCACTGAAGAAGCAATGCCTTCCTTTGCATCTAAACATAACTTTTCTGTAGTAGGTAAATATTTCGTGCAAAAGTTAAAGAGCCAAATTGGTGCTACCTACTCTTACACATCACCACGTCCTTACAATGATCTTAACAACGATAAAACTAACAGCGGAAGAACACCTTATTATGCTGACTTGAGCTTTAACTGGAGTTATCTTCCTAAGCCTTACATCATCATTCACTTGTCGTGTACAAATCTTCTTGGTCGCGATAATATCTTCGGATATGAGTATGGTGATGTGAGGAATCAAGAGGGTCTTTACAACGCAAGGCCCATTCGACAAGCTGCAACCCGATTCTTATTCGTGGGCATATTCATAACACTTTCTAAAGATAAATCAGTAAACCAATTACCAACTCTATAATTACTAACACTATGAAAACATTAAACATTGTACCTGTTCTTGTACTTATCCTTGTTCTTGCGCTTACACGTCTTGGCCTGGCCAACGATGGTAAGTATTTCGAAGCTATGCAAAAGAATATCAAAGCCATTTATGAAGCACAAACTATTGAACAACTTCAGGCAACTGTAAACGCTTTTGAAAGAATCGGCAGCGCCGAAAAAGATAAATGGGAACCATCTTACTATGCAGCTTACGGTTATATTATAATGGCCACGCGTGAGCAGGATGGTGCAAAGAAGGATGCTTACCTCGATCAAGCGATGAAGGCCATCGAGAAAGCAAAAGCAGTTGCGCCTAAAGAATCCGAGGTAATAGCGCTTGAAGGTTTTGCCTACATGATAAGGGTAACAGTTGATCCGGCTTCCAGAGGCCAGCAATACTCAGGGTTATCCATTCAGGCGTATCAAAAGGCGTTGGCATTTAATGGTGACAACCCACGTGCGCTTTCACTTCTGGCGCAGATGCAGTACGGCACCGCACAGTTCTTCGGTTCATCAACATCCGAAGCATGTGGCACACTACAAAAAGCACTTGAAAAATTTGATTCCTATAAATCAGAAAATGCATTGGCACCACAGTGGGGAAAACAAATGGCAGAAAAACTTAAGACAAACTGTAAATAACGTAAGTAGTGAAGTGTGGCCTGTAGGCTACGCTTCACGTTATATTTTAGGTTAATCCTTATACTTAAAAACAATTTTATGACAAGTATGACTGAAGAAGCAAAACTCATGTGTGGCATTACACTTGTTACAATTCCTTCCATTGAATATGGAGGATACTTTTTGTTAACAGTTTTGTCGGGTAGTTTTAAGAAAATTGAATTCAATAACTTTCAGAAGGCCATGTTTAGAGCGGGGCATGCGCATGCAGGTGTGCTGGTCATACTTTCGTTGATTTGCCAGGTATTGGCAGATCACGCTGCGCTCTCAACTCTTTGGGTATGGATGGTAAGAGCAGGTCTGCCCTTAGCTGCGCTTATGGTTAGCGGAGGTTTCTTTTTTTCTGCCCTGTATAAGAATGCTGTAAAACCAAATGGTTGGATTAAATTACTTTATACAGGAATTTTTGTTTTGGCCCTATCTTTAATTATTCTTGGAATCGGATTATTGCTGTAGTATACATGGCATTGGATAGAAAAATTATATGGAGAGAGGTAAGAGATATTGTTATACTTATGCTCGTCGGAATTTTGATGACGTGGGCTGGAGTAACATGTCGAAACTGTTATGACAATTCACGCGAGTTCTGGATTGTCGCAAGCTTTACCGCGCTCATGTGGGTCTTGCTATGGAAAGGTAATTCGTACCTCGCTGATTATATATCAACAAAAATGTCATGGATTGATCAACCGGGAAAACGCTTCCTTGTTGGCTTAGTAGCTACCATCACATATACATTCCTGGCAATGTATATACTGGGTGCCATCTATACATTGTCTTTTAAATTTAACTTAACCGCTGGTATCACCTACTCTGTAATTATTACCATCATTATTTCTCTTTTTATGCATAGCCGTGCATTTCTCATTAACTGGAAGCAAAGTGTTGTTACAGCCGAGCAACTGAAAAGAGAGAGTATTGCAGCTAAGTATGAAAGCTTGAAGAATCAGGTTAACCCGCACTTCCTCTTTAACAGTTTTAATGCACTTTCTAATTTGGTATATGAAGATCAGGATAAAGCTGTTAAATTTATCAAACAACTGTCAGAAGTATATCGCTATGTTCTGGATACCCGTGAGAAGGAGGTTGTTCCGCTTGCTGATGAGCTTAAGTTTTTAAACTCGTATATTTATCTTCAAAAAATCAGATTTGCCGACAAGCTATCCATTGAAATATCAATCAATACTATTAAAGGGGGAGTAGCTCCATTGGCTCTGCAAATGTTGATTGAGAATGCCATTAAGCATAACGTTGTATCAGAAGATGATCCACTCACGGTCAAAGTATTTGAAGACAAGGGCTTTATTGTAGTTGAAAATAATCTTCAGAAAAAGACCTCTATAGGTGAACCTTCCGCCGGAGTCGGGCTCGAAAACATTTGCAAGCGCTATGAATTTCTCAGCAGTAATAATGTAGAGGTATCAAACAATTCAAAAACATTTGTTGTAAAGTTGCCTTTACTCACCTTGTCATAAAATGAACGTAGTTATTATAGAAGACGAACCTCAGGCTGCACAGCGTCTCGAACGCCTGGTGAAGGAGCTAATCAGTAATGCCAATATTCTGGCAAAGATGGATACAGTTAAAAAGTCAGTTGCATGGTTTAAAGGCAACACCGTGCCCGACCTTGTCTTGATGGACATTCAGCTGGCCGATGGAATCAGCTTCGAAATATTTGAGCACTGTGATATAAAAGCACCCATTATATTTACCACGGCCTATGATGAGTACGCCCTCAAGGCATTTAAAGTTAACAGTATCGACTACATTCTAAAACCTGTTGATAAAGATGAACTGGGCAATGCTTTAAAGAAATTAAAGACCTTTACAGGGAATGAATCACAAACACAGCAAATGCTCGACAACATTGGCCACGCCGTGCAGATGCTGATGAAGAAATATAAGAACCGCTTTGTTATAAAAGTCGGTGAGCATCTGAAAACCATCGAGGTAAGTGCCATCCGGTATTTCTTTAGTCAGGATAAAACCACATTCTGTGTTACGGAAGACAACCGCAACTTTATCCTCGATTATACCCTTGAACAGTTGGAGGAACTGGTTGATCCGGCCCAATTCTTCCGCATCAACAGAAAGTACCTGGTCAGCTCACCCGCCATCCAGGACATTATCAATTACACCAATAGCAGGCTCAGGTTGGTCTTAAAAGGCTCCCAGGATAACGAGGTTATAGTAGCCCGCGAACGCGTTCAGGAATTCAAAGACTGGCTCGACAGGTAATACCTTCTCTTAAGCGCACCTTTACCAGAAAATTCAGCACTATAAAAGTGTCCGGAATAGGACATTAGCCATAGTTCAGTGGGGGTTGAGCCGTATTTGAGCCGTATATGAGCCGTATAAGGCCTCAAATTTCGCTAAAAACGCAGCTTACCCGGCTCTTATACGGCTCAAGTACGGCTCATCTCGGGCTCATGTACCGGTATGATCCGACTTGCGGTACGAAAAGGGCTACTATAATAAAGGATTTCGAATCTTTAATTCGTGTTACATTTTACAAGAAGGACTTAGGCTCAGTGATCCTCTGAAAGGTAAATTTGAAAGAATTTGATTTTAGAAGCCAGTCAGCTCCTAATTTTTAGATATCATTCCATTCAGCTCCTCAATATCGCTTTGTTTGAGAGGCTTGGTGATGAAATGAATTACGTTTTTATTTTCGAAAGCCATTTTTCGGTCCTGAAGGCTATTGGAGCTGGTGAGCACAACTATTCTGGTTTTTCCCTTTATCCCATCTTCTAAAGATTCAAAGCCCTTTAAAAAGCCAAAACCGTCTACATCTGGCATGTTCAAATCAAGGAAAATAACGTCTGGAGGAGCTTCTCCGTTTAGTTTCTGAAGCCAGTTCAGTGCTTCTTTGGCCGATTTATAAACAATGAGTTTAGATGAAAACCCGTAGACTTCCAGAAACCTGCGCTGTATGAACAGGTCTATATCACTGTCATCGATTAGCACTGTCTTTTCTACCATCCTCAGCCTGTTAGTTCTCTAAATGTATCGGCAATAAACTTAAGGAAAACTCTTAAAAAAACAACTGATTTACTATAAAATGCTATGGCGGGGGAGGGTGGGTGGTCATCGGGCTCTATGCTGTAATCAGGTTAATATTAAAAAAGCGAGATTTTTTCGTTCAGTTATCTGAGGAAGAATTTCTTCACCTGTAGCGCTGTCTAAATTTAACTTAGAAAAAGAACCGCTCTATAATAAAAATAATGACGCTAAAATGTAATACGTAGGTTTTTTGCTGATAAAAAATGTATTAAAATTGAATCTTCTAAACCTTTCTTAATTACCATGAATATTAAGCGACCTATTTATTTCTTTCTAGCGATCGTCCTTGCTGCGGGACTGGCTTCCTGCGGTAATTCTTCCAAGGAAGAAAAGGACAAAAACAGTGAAGAATTTGACAAAGCCAATGAAAATCTGAAACAACAGATTGAAGATGTTGTATACAATATTCCGTCACCATCTGAAATACCTTACCTGTTACAGGCTACAGGTGCAGAATATAATGAAGGCCTTGTAAATCCTCGTTCAAAAGTAGATCAATATGCTTCACGTTCTGATAAGGCTGCTTTAAACCTTGGTGTTTATGCTGCAGACATCGGGTACCTGAGCTCTTATGATAAAACACAGGAAGCAATCGATTACCTGACAGCATGCAAAACCCTTGCTGATAACTTAGGTCTTATCGGTACTTTTGATGCTGAAGTAATTAATAAGTTTGAAAAGAATATTTCTAACAAAGATTCTTTAACACACCTTTTAGACAGAACTATCAAGAAGACTGAAAATTATCTTAATGATGATAACCGTAACAAGCTTTCATCGCTTGTTATTACAGGAAGCTTCATTGAAGGTTTATACATCTCTACAGGTTTAATCAAATCATATCCTAAAAACATTCTTCCTGACGATAAGCGTAACCTGGTACTTACACCAATTATGCGTATTGTACTTGAACAGAAAAAATCAGTATCTGATCTTGTTGAAATGCTTTCGCGTGTTGAACAAACTGAACCTGTTACAGCTATTGTAGCAGATTTAAAAGAACTTGAAAAAACTTATAACTCTTTAAATATTGAAGAGCAGATTAAGAACAACCGTGCTGATTTAGTTTTATCAGATAAAAATCTTGAAGGCATCACCGTGATTACTGAAAGATTGAGAAAAGCCATCACTGGTTAATTAAAATATTACATCATAATAGGAAAGGGACCGGGTTTTCACCGGTCCCTTTTTTATGGTAGAAACTGCATCTTTCATTATCTTTAGCGCCTAACCAAATAACCCACCATGAGCGAAGCATTACTCAAAGCCATTCTACGCTTATTTGCCCAGGTAGCCAGAGAAGGCGGAGTAACAAAACAAGAAAGGGAACAGATCAGCTTCTTTCTACATGAGCATCTGAGTAAACCAGCTGTTGATAATTACCTTCATCAATTTGATGAATACATTAAAACTCTTGCCGATACACATGTCGATGAAAATACCATTCGTAAACTGTGCCAGGAGATAAATGCCCAGCTTACGCAGAAACAAAAGGTTGTTATTATCCTTGAATTAATTACAATTATTCAGGCTGATGGAAATATTTCTGCGCATGAAGACCATCTGATGAAAGTAATAGGGGAGACATTTAAGGTGAATGAGGAGGAGATCGACGCCATTGAGGTTTTTGTGTTGGGCAACAAAGCAGAGCAATTAGATCATCCGGATATTCTGATTATTGATTCTTTACTTACATCTAATTTCTCAAAAGCAAAACACATTGTAAGAACTCATCTCTATGGGTTTATTTCAGTTCTTCATGTTAAACAGAACGATCTCTATTTTATAAAGTACCTTGGTGCTACCGATGTGTTTCTTAACGGAGTGCCTGTAAAACCAGGAAGGATAAGTGTGTTGGCGGTAGGAAGTTTGCTACGGTGGGATAAGGATGAGCCTGTATACTATGGTTCTATACTTAAGCAATTTGTAAACTTTGCCAGCTTAAATAGAATTTCCTTTGAAGCAAAGAATATAAGCTTCAAGTTTAAGAATGGAAAGTTAGGCTTAAGAGATGTTAATCTCGCTACTGAATCTGGGAATTTGATCGCATTGATGGGAGCAAGCGGTGCAGGGAAATCTACCTTACTGCACGTACTTAACGGATCTGAAAAACCCTCGGAAGGACAGGTGCTGATTAATGGTATTGACATTCACAAAAATCCGGAGCGCATTGAAGGTGTCATTGGTTTTGTTCCTCAGGACGACCTGCTTATTGAAGACCTTACCGTATATCAGAATCTGTATTATGCTGCTAGGTTATGCTTTAGCCATAAAAGCGAAGCTGAAATAGATGGTCTTGTGATGACCGTGCTCGAAGACCTGGGCCTTGCAGAAAGTAAAGACCTGAAAGTAGGCTCGCCGTTACATAAGACAATAAGCGGTGGGCAAAGAAAGCGACTAAACATTGGTCTGGAACTTCTTCGCGAGCCAGCGGTGCTGTTCTGCGATGAGCCTACCAGTGGTCTATCCTCGCGCGATTCTGAAAACATTATCGACCTGCTAAAAGAGCTTTCCCTTAAAGGTAAGCTTGTGTTTGCTGTAATTCATCAGCCTTCATCAGACATTTTCAAAATGTTTGATAAGCTTGTGATACTCGATACAGGTGGATACCAGATCTATTATGGTAATCCGGTTGATGCTATTGTGTACTTCAAGCGCACAATTAACATGATCAACAGTGAGGAAGGGGAGTGCCACGAATGTGGTAATGTTAACCCTGAGCAGATTTTCAACATCATAGAATCGAAGGTGATCAATGAATATGGACATTTTACAAATGAGCGTAAGATAAGTGCACAGCAATGGAATGAGTCTTATCTCAAGTACCATAGGCCAATCACTATCAAACCTTCTGATGATGTACCGCATTCTACATTGAATATTCCTACGCGCTTGAAGCAAACGCGCTTGTTCTCTTTGAGGGATATCCAAGCTAAAATTCATAATACGCAATACATGGTCATCAACCTTCTTGAGGCTCCTGTACTTGCTTTTATACTTGCATTTATTGTAAGGTATTATAATGTTGACGATAAACACCTCACAGGATATTTATTTGGAAAGAATCTGAATATTCCTGCTTACTTATTTATGAGCGTAATCGTAGCCCTTTTTATGGGGTTAACAGTTAGTGCTGAGGAAATTATCAGAGACAGAAAGATTCTTAAGCGAGAAGCGTTCCTTCATTTAAGTCGCAGCAGTTATATTCTCTCGAAGATCTCGATACTGTTTATGTTATCGGCCATACAAACCTTTATGTTTGTACTGGTTGGAAATTATATTCTTGAAATTGAAGGTCTCTTCCTGGAGCATTGGCTGATACTGTTTACCACCTCATGTTTTGCTAACCTGTTAGGACTTAATATCTCTTCAGGCTTTAACTCTGCAGTTACTATCTATATACTTATACCGTTATTACTGATTCCACAACTTATATTAAGTGGGGTTGTCGTAAAGTTTGATAAGCTTAATCCTACCATAGGTAATACAGCTACAGTACCCTTTGTTGGAGATCTAATGGCTTCGCGCTGGGCTTTTGAGGCAGCTATGGTAACGCAGTTTAAGGATAATCGCTTTGGAGAGGAATTTTATAAGTATGATAAAGCCATGGCCAACGCCGACTTTCAAAAAGTGTATCTCATTCCAGAACTTGAAACAAGGCTTCAATACTGTCTTCAGAGTTATAAGTCTAAAGACGATGCGGACCGTGCAAAGGTAGCCACCGATCTGCAACTTATACAGGCAGAAGTGGTTAAGGAGCTTGAGGTTGTAGGTCAAGATAAATACAAAGGTGTTAGCGATTTAACTGTTACTAAGTTCGATTCAACCGTGTATGAAAATCTTTCAGCGTTTTTGAATCAGCTCAAGCAATTCTATATGAAGCGATATAATGCTGCAGATCAGGTAAAAGAAAAGCGCATACAAGAGCTTACAAGCACAGTTGAAAAAGAAAAAGCATTTGAAAAGTTAAGAGAGTCATATCATAACGACGCAGTTGCTGAACTTGTTAAGAACCTGACTGAAACCCACCGCATTATTGAAAGCGACGGCAGGCTTGTACAAAAAATCTATCCGATATATAAAGATCCCGACCCTGAGCACATGGTTGATTTTGATGCGCAGTTCTATATGCCGTCGAAGCACTTTCTGAATACGCGGGTAGATACGTTGTTCTTTAACACAGGCGTGATTTGGTCCATGACGTTTGTTCTTGCATTAACACTTTATTTCGATGTTTTAAGAAGGATTATTGACGGCATTGGTAACCTTTCAAATCCAATCTACAGGCGCAAGTAAAAGTGTATAATGAAGTGTGTGGTTGTTTTATGTGATTTCTATAATCGGGCTGATTATGTTTTTTGTTCTTTCTAAAGTATTAGGTTATCTCATTCAACCTTTTACAATTGTATGTGTTCTGTTCATTGTAAGTGTTTTGATTAAAAATACAAAGTGGCGCAAACGTACTTTTTGGACTGCATTTGTGATGCTTCTCTTCTTCTCTAATGACTTTATTGCGAACGAAGCAATGCGTGCGTGGGAAGTTAAGGCAAAACCTTTTAAAGAGATGCGCAAGTACAAGCTGGCCATTGTGCTCACTGGTTCAACCCAGGGAGATCTCTATCCTAGTGATCGAGTTTATTTTAGCAAGGGTGCCGATAGGGTAGTACATACAGTGCAATTATACAAGCTTGGTCTTGTAGAGAAGATATTGATTAGCGGAGGTTCAGGGCGGTTGGTTACAGAAGACGAGCCAGAAGCTAATAAATTCAGAAGTGCAATGATATTGATGGGGGTGCCTGAAGAGGTAATTTTAATTGAAAATGAGACACGCAATACGGCAGAATCAGCAATTGAAGTTCAAAAGCTGCTGAAGCAGATGAACTATAAGTCTGAAGATTGTCTGCTGGTAACTTCAGCATTTCATATGAGGCGCTCCATTGCCTGCTACAGAAAGGTGGGGCTAAACATTGAAACTTTTAGCACTGATTTTTACACGCATCAGCGCAATTTTTATCCTGATACTCTTTTTATTCCCAAGCTGGAGGCGTTTTCACTTTGGCAGAGGCTGATAAAAGAGTGGGTTGGTATAGTAGCCTATAAATTTGCAGGTTATATTTGAGTATGAAAACATTTGTATTCATTTCAATATTAGTTGCCGCTTCTGTTACGGCTTTTTCACAAGGTAATGTTATATCAGAAGACCTTACAGCTGAACAGTTCAAAACGAAGCTCGAGTCGAAGCCAGGAGCTGTGTTGCTTGATTTGAGAACACCGGATGAATTAAAGAAAGGCATGCTTCCGCACGCGGTGCAGATAGACTATTTCAATAAGAATTTCGAAGACCAGATAAGAGCGTTGGACAAGAATAAGGTGTATTTCATTTATTGCGCAGGTGGAGGCAGAAGTGGCGAAACAAAAGAGTTGATGGCAAAAGAAGGATTTAAGGAAGTATATAATCTTCCTGAAGGTTTTGATGGATGGAAGAAAAAGAAGATGCCTATCCAGGAGTAGCTTAGGAAAACGTATACACCAGTTGTTCTTTAAAAGAAGCTAGGTTTAGCTGATTTAGATTTAATTTGAAGCCCTTTTAAAAACAGTGAGTTAAGCAGGAGCCAGGTTTTCAAATACAAACCTGGAAAAAACGGACCGCAGAACGGCGCAGAATTTTGCTATTGACCCTGATAGTAATAAGATGAAGAAGACCAGGTTTTCAGCACTTAATCTTACGGGCCTTCTTTATAAATACAATCTGGATATAGAGTAAGAAAACCTTGCTTACTTCCTAATATTCATCTAATTATCTAATTCTATTTTAGTTTAGCCGCATGCTTAGCTGGCATTGTATTATTCGGTGTTGGCGAAATTTCTAATAAGCAAATGGAAACTTTCAACCATGCAAACGGCATTACCTTACACTGCTCGGAGGAGGGCGAGGGGAATAAAGAAGCAATTATATTTCTGCATGGTTTTCCTGAATATGGTGGCGCATGGAAGAAGCAATTGGATTTTATGGCCAGTGTGGGTTATCATGCTATAGCACCTGACCAGCGAGGCTATAACATGAGTAGCAAACCTGAAGGAGTAAAAGCTTATATTATTGATAACCTTGTAGCAGACATTGTCGCATTAATTGGTACTAGAAAAGTTTTTCTGGTTGGCCATGATTGGGGAGGTTGCGTTGCCTGGGAAGTAGCGATTCGGCATCCCTCGTTATTAAAGAAGCTTGTAATATTGAACATGCCTCATCCTGCGGTAATGTTGCATGAGGTAAAGACTAATCCCAAACAAATGATTAAGAGTTGGTACCAGGCTTTGTTTCAATTGCCTGTATTGCCCGAGCTTTTGCTGAAGGTGTTTAACTTTAAGTTTTTAGAGAGGTCTCTGCTAAATACTTCGATTAAAGGTACTTTTGATAGTGAAGATCTTACCAGATATAAACACGCATGGCAACAGCCGAATGCGTTAACATCAATGCTTCATTGGTATAGAGCGTTTAAGTACTACAAATCGACTAACGACGTTACTGTCAATGTCCCGACCTTAATCATCTGGGGTAAGAAGGATCAGTTTCTATCAGCGGAGATGGCAGAAAAAAGTAAGGACCATTGTGCTAATGGCAAACTTGTGATGTTACAAGATGCCACACATTGGCTTCATCACGAGAAGACGGAGAAGGTGAATAAGCTAATACTTGAGTTTATTCAAGAGGCCTAAGCGAACTATTGTTGCGGTAGGCGCTTACAGCATCACCATTTGTTAAAATCCCCAGTCACTAATGCTTCTGTTTTCTCCGAGAAGCATATTCTTTATCGACCTCAACATTTCTATAACACCCTTCTCTTTCTTCTTAAGGCATAGGTCTCTTTCACGCCAGGCATCTTCCATTAACTTCTTATATTTCTCTCCTTCTTCATGCTTTTGTCTTGCAATTGAAATTTTAGAATTGAGGTCCGCTATCATCACATTATTGATAGGACTTTTGGGACCCAGGTTTGTGTGAAGGTTGATAATTTTTTCACCAATACAAATAATTGTTTTTGCTTCGGCTTCAATTACTACTGTATCGTTCATAATGTAGAGATTAGAATGAGTTATTGGCTGTTGCTTTAGCAGATTTAATGGTAATATTTACAGCTTTGGTATCTGTAAAAACATCTAAAAGTCGTTTTTTATAATGTAGTTTTTTCCCAGGGTATACTGCGTCATAAATTACAATATTTGAGTTTACAGCAGTACCACCTGGCTTTGTGTAGGAGACGTTGAGAACAATTTTCGTATAAGCAGCAAGGTTACCGTGATTAGTCAATGTCCCCTCAATCACTGACTGATTAATTTGATTCTTTTTCCATGAATAAGTATTAGAGAGAAACTTTTGCGGGTTATTCTTTTCATCCTCGAAAGCAGGGTTGTTAAGCTCTCTCCATTTGGCAAAAGTGGGATCATCGTTTTTCGTTTTATGCAAACCGGACTTTGTACTTTCTACCGCTTTCTCATGTGCATTAACAACTGCCCGCTCATTTTCAGAAACATTGCGATCGGAAAACTTAACAACACCCTCTGCTACCGTAAGTGTTACTGCAGTATCACCTTGTTCTTTTAGATTGAAGGAGGTACCTAATACCTGCGTTATGGTATTTTTGGTAGTAACTGTAAAAGCAGTTGTATCCTTTCTAACAGATAAAAATGCCTCCCCTGAAAGCTCAACATGGCGTTTTTTAAAATCTTTTGAATAGGTAAGCTTACTATTAACGTTAAGCCAGACTTTACTGCTATCAGGAAGGTATAGCGTGGCCACTTTGTCACCACTAGCAAACATTATTTCGTCCTTAATCGAAGATTTAAATGTGAAGTAGGAGATGATGAAAATGATGGTGACACTTGCTGCAATTTTAAGCGCATGCGTGCTAATAAAGGAGATAACTTTATTACCAGATTGCGTGTTGTTAATCCTGCTTTTTGTTTCAATAAGAAACTTAGAAGAATCTATATAAGGATATTGCAGGCGTACTGTTGCACTATCCCAGATCTTCTTTGCTTCTGAAAAGGTGACTCTGTTTTCTTCTGATGCTGTAATCCACTGTTCTATTTCAGCCTTTTCTGCATCTGTTAGTTCACCATTAAAATACGAAACAAACTTGCTTAATTGTTCTTTATCAATCTCCATAAAATTAAAAGTACTACCTGTATCTCACCTTTGTCTTCTTATGAGGGCTAAATTTTGCATAAGTAGGACATACATGAGAAGAACAGGAACTTAGTATTGTCACCGTTAAAATGGTTAGAAGAATCATCTTTTTCATTGAAAATGGGGTTTATTTCTTGTATCTATATTTCTATAGCACACAACACCGCCTATACCCCTAACCAGTATGAAAAAAAATTAAAAGAGAATATAAAATAAGAGGCTTGCTGCGAGCAGGATTGCCAGAAATTCGAGTGTTAAGAAGGGTTTAAGGTCCTGGCGCAGTTTTTCAAGGGCTATTCCCATCTGGCTTTCAACTGTTTTTACTGATAATCCAAGGGTTTCTGCTATTTCCTGGTATTTTAGTCCCTCGTGCCGGCTCAGAAGAAAAATTGTTTTGCATTGCGGGGGGAGGCGGTCGATCGCTTGCCTGACGCGTAATTCAAGCTCACCATAAGCAGGAGATTCGGGGCCTGAGGGTGCTATTAGCATTGAAATTTCCTGGTAATCATCCAGTTTATAGGATGTCTTCAGCTTTCTCAAAGCATTGAGCGAGGTATGAGAGGTGGCTTTGAAGAGATAATTTTTTATCTGTTCGCCGAACTGAATTGAGTGTCTGTTCTTCCAAAGACTAGTAAATACCTCCTGTACAACATCTTTAGCAATATCTCTATCTCTAACAATATTATAGGCAAGGTTCAATAGCTCACGGTGGTATTTTAGAAAAAGTGTGTCGAAGTCTTGTTGTGCCAGTTCGCCCATGAATCCGTAAAAAGTACTTAAAAGTAGCGTTTAAAGGCTAAAAATAGAATTTAAAATTATTGTTAAAATTTTTTCAATGCACTACAGGGTAAGGGCCGGTTTAAATACTAAAGGTGTAGATAAACCAAAATTATTAAAATGAAGTACAGGTACATTCTTATTGTATTGATGTTAACGATTACTATTTCACAAGCACAGACAAAGAAACAAAGCGCAGGAAAAAACAAAGCAACAAGTTCAACACCAACCAATTGGGGTGTTGGAATTCGCCTGGGAGACCCACTTGGAGTATCTGCTAAGAAATATCTGGCTAATGGGAAGGCACTTGAGTTTAATATCGGACAATCAAGTTATTGGGGATATGATTACCGTGATCGGTTTTATGACGATCGAGATTTCAGAGATTACTATTATTTAGGCCATAGAAAAAATAGTGCAATAAGCATTCAAGGTCATTTACTTTTTCAAAAAGACTTCCCCAATGCTCAAGGACTTCAGTGGTACTGGGGTGTTGGACCTCAGCTCAGGTTTAACACCTTCACATATAGATACCGTTACAGCGAAAGAAATACATGGGTACACGTTTCAGAAAAGGTTACCGATGTAGACTTTGGTGTTGACGGAGTTATTGGCTTGGAATATCACATTCCAGGTGCGCCTCTTTCTGCTTTTGCAGATATAAATCTACTTCTGGAACTGGCGGATGATCCATTCAACTTCTTTGGCCAGGGAGGTATAGGTATCAGATACAATTTTAACTAGTAACCGTTTTAACAATGAAAATAAGATTATTCAGAGTTTGCCTGATTTGCGTTGTAGTTCTTTTTCTTGCTTCATGTTCCAGTAAAACGGTGGTGATAACACCGAAGAAAACACCTCCTGGACATGAAAAGAAAGTAGCAGGCAACCAATCAGCCAAATCACATGCCCCTGGGCAACAGAAAAAGGCAGCTGGACATCAGTCTGCTAAGCCACATGCTCCCGGACAACAGAAGAAAAAGGGTCATTAGTAATATACTTTTTTTCTCTGCTAGACAAAAATAAAAGAGACTGCATGGAGAGCAGTCTCTTTTATTTTATCTAAGTCCTGTTTGATTACCGAGGTAAACCATTAGCGCTGTATTTGCTAATGTTTACTTTAGGAACAGAAGCACCAAATTTAGTATTGATGGCGTCAATGAAGATGTTGGCTAAATAAGCATATCCTCTTTGATTTGGGTGGATTCCGTCTTCTGAGAAACCACCAGTAGGAGGCGCTAATGTTGGAGTAATGGTTACACCGTTAACAACGTCAGCACCTGCCATTTTCAATTGATTAAATTTACCATTAACATCAACTAGCGCTACCCTGTCGCCGCCTAATTGTGCTACAGCATTTGCTATAATAGTGTTAAATTCATTCGTACGAGTTTGAATTGCAGTAATTTCATTTGCTGTTAATGCATACTGATCTGGTAATGGTACAGCTACACCCCATACCGTAGTAGGATCTTGCGGATTAGCAAGTGTACCTAACACAGCTCCGGCCCCAAGAGGTACAAGCTCGCCAGCTACCAATGGTCTCGATTGTTCATAAGGCACAAGTCTTTGACGTTGTTCTTGAGTAATGGCATTTACAGAAAGTAAGACGTCAAATTTAGGACCTAAGTCTTCCAGGTCTTCGTCGTTGATAAGAATAGGATTATTGCCCAGCTGATAACTAACTTTTCTTTTTGCAGCCTCTGCTGCAGAAATAAGACCATTGGCGGATAAACCATCAAGAGCACTATTTAATCCAGCAAAGGCTGCATTTAATTGTGCCACAGTAGCAACGTCAGTTGGTTTTGCTTCATCAAATGCAATCCGATTCCATGTTACTGTATTAAAATAGGCAATTGAAGTAATATCAGGGATGTTAGCAACAGCACCTTTTACATTAGGAACAGAAAGTAATGTTTGAAGAGCACCTTGATATTGCATAGTAAAATCTGCTGTAGATGTCATTTGAACACCGGTACTCGCAGCACCACCTATAGCATATCCTAACACATCGTTATTTCCAATTTCCATAAGAAAAAACGTACCCCCATTTGCCAGGGAGGTAGTAGCATCCTGAAGAATGGTGCTAGTACCTGCACCTCCATCCGAGGCGAAACGTGCATAAAAAGGATTAAAGCCTGCTGCGGGATTTGGATTACTCCAATTACCTGTAGCTGTTGTAAAAATTTGTCCTAGGACGATCCCTGGTACTCCAAAGTTATTCAGGTCTTTTGTAGGCACGGCGCCCTGAGAACCCGCATACATAAAATTAGGATTCACCTGAGGATTTGGTATGCTTGAAGCTGCAGCCTCTTGGCTAGGATATTTATAAGGTGCAGGTGCTGCGCCATAGATAAATAACCGCCCTAAAAAGATATTTCCAACAGGGTTCGTTCCTCCTGTATAGAATCCATATTCTGAGCGGATATCCGGTTGGTTGAATGTTTCGCTTCCGCCGACGCAAACAAATTGTTTTGATAGGATTTTCGGTAATGAATTCTGCTGACCTGCGTCAAACAAAGCACCTGACTGGTAGCCCGCCATCAATGAATTACCAATGGCTACAACTTTAGTAAAATCTGCTGATCCTTTAGATGCACCTTGGGGGCATGCATCTGTTCCTACGTTTGTTAAGTCTGGCTCTGGTTGTTGTAAATCTATAGTGTCTTGCTCGCAGGCGCTGAGAGCAAGTATCAATGCCAATGTATATCCAAGATATTTTATCTTTTTCATAAGTATATGCTTTGGGGATTAACGGAAGAATTCATCAAATGTAAGCGAGATATAATATTGCTGACCAACAAATGGTCCGCCTAGGTTTGTGCGATAATCGCCACCTGCTATGTTAGAGCCACCTAATTTAACGATGGTTTTTATAGATGGAACACGATAGCTTACCTGAGCATCTACTACACCAAATGAAGGAACATTCCATGAACCAAAATCAGATTCCCAAAGGAATTCATCCTGCCAACGGTAGTTTACACTGAAGCCAATATTTTTAACAACCTTTCTGTTTGCAATACCAATATTGAATTTGTGCTCAGGCGTGTTGAAGCCCGAGCGGAAGCTTGGGTCCTGATCTTTGTCCTCTTCAAGCGTTGCATAATTATAGTTTGCATTGAACTGGTACCCTTTCGGAAGATTGTATGTTACACCAAAACCTACACCAAAAGAGGCCACAGTAGCAGGAGAGTTTACATAAGGAGAGAATATTGTTCCCGCAGGAACTTCTCTACCCTGATGAGTCGTAGGATTTTTACTTGCAACATCTAATGAGCCAATAAAGTCCTCGTAACTGTTGTAGTATGCGTTTACATCAAAAAGGAAATTCTTATTAACTACACCCTTATAACCTACTTCAAAAGCGCTTAACTTCTCGGGTTGTACAGATGCGATATTCGCCTGAACAAGATCTGCCGTGTTCCCAGTTCTGCGGAATGTTTCATAAGAAGCTCTTGTCCATGAACCTCCGTTGTGTACTCCGTAGCGTTCAGCATTTGCTTTCGCGCTTCCTAACAATATGTTTGTTCCAGCAGGGAAGTAGATAAACTGCGCCTGTGTATCAGGGTTTCTAAATCCTGTTTGGAAGGAAGCACGGATGTTATGGTTTTGATTGAAAGTATAAACAGCGGAGATCCTTGGTGTCACCCGGCCGTCAAAGTTTTCATTTTTGTCATATCTCAACGATCCTGTCAGCTTAAGCGATTCAAGGAAAGTTTTAGAGATCTGGGTATAAACACCGAATTCGTTTATAGTTATTCTGTTGAAATCTGTTCCATCATCAGGATCTTCATTAAAGATAGTTCCGTCAGAGAATAAGCTGTACTGACGAACGTTACCACCTACCTGTATTTCTGCAAACTTTATTTGATGAGCAAAGTTGTAGTTGAATTCTCCATGATACAACCTAGAGTTGTCAATAAACTTTGCACCTGCAGGATTGCGTTGGAAGTAGTCATTTCTTACACTTTCAATAAGTGCTTTTCTTTCCTGTTCCGTTAAAGCATTTCGTCCTGCATCGGCCCGGGTACGCGCAGCTTGATGCGCTGCAGCAGAGTTTCCGGCAGGTACACCAGGGAGATAGCCTTGCATGGCAAGTACGTAAGTTTGTGCATAGGTAGGTGCCCATTCAGTTGCTGTAGGGCTTATTCTTTCATTCAGATTCGCGCCTAATGCAGCCATATTGTAAGAGTCACCAGCGTCAGTTGCTGTTATATAGCCTCTTACAAAGAAGTTATCTGACTTTAACTCAACTTTATGGAACTGTTGTGTAAAATCTCTGAGTGCATACTTCTGCGAACCCTGGTATACCGAACTACCGCCGCCAAAACGATAATTATATAAAGCTTCTACTTTATCAGTTATTCTATAATGAAGTGCGGCGTCTCCTTTGATACTTCTTGCGTCATAGTTATCGATTATGTCCTCTTCTTTCCATCCTGTTCTTCGTAAATCAAGGGAACCAAATGTTCCTCCAATAGGAACAGGAATTACTACTTCATCGCCATATGTATTAACACCATTAAAATTAGGTTGGCCAGAAAGATCAATTTTTGATTCCGGATTAACTACATCAGTCTTGTAGTCGTTGCTATGCCAGTCTTCGGCGTCCAATATGGAGAAGTTTACTTTGAAGGCGAACTTGTTATTGAATGACTTCGCGTAACGTAGTCCAAAGTTATACATTGGATAAGCTTTGCCTTGCGCATCTGAGGTTGTGATACCTCCTTTAAATTGAGCGCTTAAGCCCTGGTATTCAAAAGGACTTTTACTGCGCATAATAAGAATACCATTAAAAGCATTTGGCCCGTAAAGCGCTGATGCAGCCCCTGGTACAAGCTCCATGCTTTCTGCATCTAATTCACCGATACCTACAATGTTACCTGTAGGGAAGTTCAATAGGGGGGCTTGTGTATCTATACCGTCAACAAGCTGAACAAATCTAACATTTGCAATGGTGGCAAATCCTCTGGTGTTTACCTGCGGAAAATTTAAACTACTTGAAGTGAATTGAACTCCTTTAACAGAAGCTAAGGCTTCATAAAATTCAGGTGCTGGAGTCTGCTGTATTGCAAGCAAATCAACCTTTTCAACAGTAACGGGAGAACGCATAATGCTCTCTTCAACACGTGAGGCAGATACTACGATCTCCTGACCCAGAACCGTTTGTTCACTAAGTTTAATATCGAGTCCTGTAGCACTGTTGTCGCTAATAGATACTTCCTGAGATTGATAACCAACAAAAGAAAAGACAAGTGTAAAAGGAGGAGCATCATTGACAGCAAGAGAGAATTGTCCATTGGTATTTGTAATGGTGCCAATCACTTTTCCTTTAACAACAATATTCACCCCTGCTAATGTCTCTCCAGTAGCGGCATCCGCGACTTTTCCCGAGATAGTGGTTTGGGCATAAACCGCGGAATTGAGCAACATTACTAAAGTAATTGCTGCCCATAAACCATTGTAAAAATGCTTCATAGAATGTTTAAGTAGTTGAATTTTAAAGAAATAGGGTTATTAGAAATGCAATATGTTATGCATACAGAGCATTTCTTTCTGTAAAGTACAAATTTTTAGAATAAAACAAACGATTGAAAGGCCGTTTCTATTTGTTTTCCTCTTGCAGGTGTTTAACCAGCTTTTCGCAAAGTGCATTGGTTTCGCTGGCCATGTATTCATCGCCGGTGGAAGTAAGGATACTTTGGGCTAATCCGCCGATACAATCAATGAAAAATCGCTTCATCTCTTCAACGGGCATGTCTTTGGTCCAAAGGTCAATACGAAGGGTGTTCTTTTGTTTGCTATCCCAAAGAGCTACGCTAATAGACTTAGTTTCAGATAACTGAGGGTCTGGTTTATCGGTAGCATCCCATTGTATTTTTTCAGGAATGTTATTTTGATCTAAATGTACGGTGAAGTTGATGCTTGATTTCTTCATTTGGCAAATGTAAAGGATAGTTGATTTTCTTTCCTGCTATTTAAAATCTTTTTCAGTGTAGGCCGAAGGCGGCGGCTATGGCCTTTTGTGTTTGAACAGGGTAATAAAGTGATCAATAGATTTAGGATTTCTTAAAGAGCCAAAGTTTACTACTGTTTTAGGATCTTTTCCCATCAGTATTTTTTTAACTGGAGTTTCGGTCTTCTTTCCGCTGATCGTATAAGGAATATCTTCAACTGCTACAACTTCATCCGGAACATGTCGAGGACTATATTCATTTTTGATTACTGTATTGATTTTCTTTTTAATATCATCAGTTAAAGTATGATCTGCTTTCATTACAACAAACAGAGGCATCCAGAACTCTCCCTTCTCTTTTTCAATGCAAATGATCAAACTGTCTTTCACTTCTTCAACTTTATCTACTGCACGATAAATCTCGCTTGTTCCAATTCTTACACCACCGCGGTTTAATGTTGCATCAGATCTTCCATAGATTATCACTCCCTGTCTGCTTGTAATTTCAATCCAATCACCGTGGCGCCAAACTCCAGGGAACATTTCAAAGTAACTTTCTTTGTATCTCTCGAAGGTTGGATCATTCCAGAAAAATACGGGCATAGAAGGCATGGGTTTGCTGATCACCATCTCGCCAACACTATTGGTGATCGACTTCCCATCGTCATCAAAAGCTTCTAGCTTGCAGCCTAAAGCTCTGCATTGAATTTCACCAGCATAAACAGGCCAAAGCGGATTACCCCCAACAAATGCACTACACACATCAGTGCCACCACTCATTGAAGCCAGCCAGATGTCTTGTTTAACATGCTGGTAAATCCACTCGAAACCTTCGGGTGGCAAAGTGCTTCCTGTTGAGCCGATTGATCGGAGATTGGCAAGTTGCAATTTTTTGGATGGTGTAATTCCTTCTTTCAGGTTGGCAAGGATAAACGCAGCGCTCGTCCCGAAGTGATGTATTTCCGATTGCTCAGCATACTCCCATAATACACTTAAGTCAGGGTATCCCGGGCTTCCATCATATAACACCATAGTGCCTCCTGTGAGCAAGCTTCCATGAATGTAATTCCACATCATCCATCCTGTTGTAGTATACCAGAAGCAACGCTCTCCTGGTTTAAAGTCGTTATGAAATGAACCGTACTTTAGTTGTTCGAGCAAAATGCCACCATGAGAATGTGTAATCGCTTTGGGTAGACCTGTTGTGCCTGATGAATATAAGATCCAGATAGGATGGTTAAAAGAGACGCGTGTAAATTCAGGGGCTGCATTATCATTGCGCTGAATGTCCTTCCATAAGATTACTTGTTTGGTGCTTACAAGTTTAGACTGATCCGATACGAGAATGATACATTTCAGTGAGGGGAGCGCATTGATGAGATCTTGAACAACAGAAGTTTTGTCAAAAGATTTTCCGTTGTAAGTATATTGGTCAACTGCAAAAAGGACCTTCGGTTCTATTTGGTTAAATCTATCTATCACAGCATTAGTCCCAAAGTCGGGAGAACAGCTAGACCAGACTGCGCCAATAGATGTGGTAGCCAAGAGGGCCATGGAAGCTTCAGGAATGCATGGAAGATAAGCTGCTATTGTATCACCTTGCTGAATACCCTCTGCCTTAAAAAGAGCTTGTAATGCAGAAACCGACATTGATAATTCTTTCCAGCTTACTTCCCTCAGTGCAGTAGACTCACTTTTAAATAGGATAGCAGGGTGCGTATCATTGGCTTTTCTAAAAATATGCTCTGCATAATTAAGTTTAGTGCCTTCAAACCATTTTACTGCAGGCATTTCGCCGGAGTAGATCTGTGAGATCTCTCCGTCATGTAGTATATCAAAGTATTCCCAGATGCTTTTCCAGAAACTGTTAATATCAGTAACAGACCAATTCCATAATGCCTGATAATCAGAGAAGGTAAGTTGCTTGCGTTCTCGTAACCAATCTATGTAATGACGAAGGTTAGCATCCTTCTTCATTTTCTCCGACGGCGTCCACAAAAGGTGAGATGATTCCATAAAACAAGTTTACAAAAAAATGTAAACCTTATGGATTAGATAGAAGATAAAAGCCTCAGAGCGTCAAGCTTGTCTAACTTTAGCTGGTCTTTTAATTGTTCAAGGTCGCTAAACTTTGCATCGCCGCGAATAAGGTGATGTAAATTGATTGTGATATTTTCACCATAAACATCTTTGTCGAATTCAAAGATATTCACTTCAATGTTTAATTTGTTGCCATTAATTGTAGGGCGATAACCTATGTAAAGCATGCCTTTGTATAAGTCACGCTCGTGCTGAACGGTTACCGCATAAATACCTTCCATTGGTATGAGTTTATGCTTGCTGTCTAATTCAAGGTTCGCAGTAGGAAAACCCAACAGTCTGCCAATCTTATCACCAGCAATAACGCGACCTGTAAGACTATAACTACGACCAAGGAAATGGCTAGCAGTTAGTACATCGCCCTGCTCAAGTGCTTTACGGATTTTAGTTGAGCTAACGCCTACATTATCAACATCCTGTCGTGGGATTTCTTCAACTTCAAATCCGTATTGAGGAGCGTTCACTTTAAGTTGTTGAAAACGTGCTTCACGGTTTTTGCGCAA
>NZ_JAHESD010000036.1 GCF_018598585.1 Chryseosolibacter indicum | reverse complement strand
TAAGTAAACAGGTATTGC
Source organism: Chryseosolibacter indicum (assembly GCF_018598585.1). Lineage (GTDB taxonomy): Bacteria > Bacteroidota > Bacteroidia > Cytophagales > Cyclobacteriaceae > Chryseosolibacter > Chryseosolibacter indicus. Next base: position 55,551 of record NZ_JAHESD010000036.1, on the reverse strand, counting down.
CTTTAAAATTTCTTCCCACATAAAAGTAAAGAGCCGTTACATTAAATTTTTGCACCGTAGCTTAAGTCACCCGCATCTCCTAATCCAGGCACGATATAAAAATTTTCATCTAACTTCTCGTCAATGCTGCATGTCCAAACGGAATGGGGTAGGGAAAGGTTCTTTGAAAGATACTGTAGTCCTTCCGGTGCAGCTACCAGCGAGGCTACGTGAATATGCGCTGGGGTGCCGTTCTTTACCATGGCATTTACAGAATCTATAATCGAACGACCTGTCGCTAACATAGGATCAATAAGTATCACTGTTTTTCCTGCCAGAGAGGGAGTCGCCAGATAACTTAATTTTATTGTGATATTTTCTGTATTTTCTTCGCGGTAAGCTCCAATAAAACCGCAATCTGCGCGGTCAAAGAAATTGGCAAACCCCTGAAAATAAGAAAGCCCGGCTCTCATAATAGTAAGCAGAATGGGCTGATGCAGTATAGTATGAATCGATGAGCTTCCCAGGGGTGTAACAATGTCTCTTTCCTGGTAGGCTAAAGCTTTTGAAATCTCATACGCCATAATTTCACCAAGCCTCTCTGTATTTCTCCTAAACCTCATACGGTCTTGCTGAATGATTTTATCGCGCAGCTCTGCTAAAAATTGATTGGCTATTGAATTATGTTTAGTAAGCACAAACACCATTACTACTGCTTTAAATTGCTCCGTAATTTATTAATTAATATTCCAGATTATTGCTGATGGCCCTCCGGTCTTTAATTCTTTACAACTAAAATCAAAAAAATCGTGCTAACTGCCGTAACTGGAATATATTCGTGGCTTGTAGTCCCATACCAGAATCCCGTAAAGGAATGATGGATAATTAATTTGAGATACTGATGAAATTATTGAAACAACTCTGTGAAATCCATGCCCCTTCCGGGGAGGAGTATCGAATGACTGAATTTCTGCTTAAGTACATCAAGAAGGAAAAGAAGAAATGGAAAACAGAGCCTGAGATTTTTTATGGTGAAGAGTTTCAGGACTGCATCGTCCTAAAATTTGGGAAACCACGCACCGCCATCTTTGCGCATATCGATAGCATTGGTTTCACAGTGCGCTATCAAAATCAATTGTTGCCTATCGGAAGCCCGGATGCCGAGATAGGCACCCTGCTTGTAGGTGAAGATTCCATGGGGCCAATTGAATGTTCACTCTCTTTCGATAATGAAAACCATGCCTTTTATAATTTCGGAAGACAAATTGATCGGGGAACATCACTCACCTACAAGATAGATTTTCGCGATAGCAAATCGTTTATACAAACACCTTACCTCGACAACAGGCTGGGTGTTTATGTAGCCTTACAGGTAGCAGAGACATTAAAAGACGGTGTCATTGTTTTCAGCTGCTGGGAAGAACACGGTGGAGGCAGTGTGCCTTATCTGGCAAAATACATCTATGAAAATTGGAAAGTTAAGCAGGCACTGATTGCCGACATCACCTGGGTGTCGGATGGTGTTGAAGCAGGCAAGGGCGTAGCCATCTCGATGCGCGATAGAAATCTGCCCAGAAGAAAATTCGTTAACCAGCTGATCGAGATTGCCCGAAAAAGAAAACAAAAGTTTCAACTTGAAGTTGAAGGGATGGGCTCCAGTGATGGCCGCGAACTCCAGGTATCTCCCTACCCGTTCGACTGGTGTTTTGTAGGAGCCCCGCAGCAAAATCCGCATACGCCCGATGAGAAAGTCCATAAAGACGACATCAAAAGTATGATCTCGCTGTATGAGGTATTGATGAAAGATCTGTAAGGAAGCCTGTATAGGAAGGCTATACGAAAGGGAATGTAGTACAAGTATTCTCTAAGCCTCTTCTAAGTCTTCTCTAAGTCTTCTCTAAGACATTGTCCACTCTCCCTGCACTCTTTGTGCACTCTCCCTGCACTCCTCGTGGGGCGGTCAGTAAAGGTTTTATATCTGTCGAATGGTGGTGAGGTTGCTGCAATAGAAAATTGCCTATGATGGGCCAAACGATATAATTAAGATACTAAATTTTTGGGACAAGAGGAAGCTAAAATGGTTATTAATTTTCTTTGATACACGTCTTTGTTCTAATGGCCTCATCCCTTTTGCAGGTGTCCTTACAAATGGAAAGATAGTTGAGAGCAAGATTTCTTGAGGGGAATAGAATTAGATGGAGATTAGAGTAGGTGAGCGCTTTAATCCCTGGCGGCCCTGTCATAAACATACCATAGATTCACAAATTCTGTTAATTTTGCCGTCCCTAACGAGAAGGCATGAAGATTAAAAATCTGGAGTTTGTTGAGTTTATTGGAGAATCAGAACTAAAACAGAGGGTTTTAACGCTGACCGAAGAAATTAATCGTGATTATGCCGAGAAGTCGCCCGTATTTCTGCCTGTGCTTAATGGTTCGTTTATGTTTGCCTCTGACTTAATGAAGGAAATGAAAATGCCTTGCAAAATCTCTTTTGTGAAGGTGTCTTCATACAGTGGCACACAAAGTACAGGGCAGCTTAAAACACTTATTGGGTTAGACGAGAGCTTATTCAATCAAAATGTTCTTATTGTCGAAGATATAGTTGACACCGGTTTAACACTTCAAAAAATAATTGACGAGCTTAAATCACTAGGTACAAAATCAGTCGAGGTTATCTCATTGTTGCGAAAGAAGCCTGCGCGCGAAAAAGGGCTAGCTGTACGATACATTGGTTTTGATATTGAAGATGAATTTGTGCTTGGATATGGCCTGGATTACGACGGGTTGGGACGTAATTTGAAGAACATTCTTAAAGCGAAACGTTAAAAATCGTTTGTGCAGATTCGTAAATAGTATTTCATTCGCTTATCTTGGTCAACTTTTATTAAACATTTTTATCGTAAAACACCAGAATATAAAATGATTAACATCATCCTGTTTGGCCCCCCGGGCGCTGGCAAAGGCACACAAAGTGCTAAACTTATTGAAAAGTATTCCCTAACACATATTTCAACAGGAGACCTCTTTAGAAAGCATTTGAAAGAAGGTACTCCCTTAGGTAAGCTTGCCCAGGATTTTATGAACAAAGGAAATCTTGTTCCCGATCAGGTTGTCATTGACATGGTAGATGATAAGATTAAAAACAGTGGCAATATAAGCGGCATTATCTTCGACGGTTTCCCGAGAACAATACCTCAGGCCGAAGCGTTGGATAATTTACTAAAGGCCAAGAATGCACCAATAAAAGTATTGGTAGAACTTGTAGTAACAGAAGAGGAGTTACGCAAGCGATTGGCTGACCGGGCTATGAAAGAAAATCGTCCTGACGACGCTAAGCCTGAAGTAATAGAAAACAGAATTTCAGTTTACAAAGCGGAAACTGCTGCTGTAGCAGAATACTACAAGAGACATAATAAATACGCTTCCGTAATAGGCATAGGCGATATTGAATCTATTTTCAAAAATATCTGTACGGAGATAGATAAGAGTTTGTTGGTTTAAATTTTCTTAAAAATAAAGCGTGTCGTCTCCTAATTTTATTGATTACGTAAAGTTTAATTCCCGCTCGGGGCATGGCGGGGCGGGCTGCCTGCATTTTCATCGCGAAAAGTTTATTCAGAAAGGTGGTCCAGATGGGGGCAATGGGGGCCGCGGAGGACATGTAATTTTACGTGGCAACGCACAACTATGGACACTGCTTCATTTGAAGTATCGCAAACATGTTATTGCCAGCAATGGTGAAGCAGGTGAAGCACAGAACCAGACTGGCGCGGACGGACAAGACGAAATTATTGAAGTGCCTCTAGGAACGGTCGCAAAAGATGCCGAGACAGGTGAAGTAAGATGTGAGATCAATGAAGATGGTCAGGAGTTTATTCTTACCCGGGGTGGCAGAGGTGGAAAAGGAAATCTGTTCTTTGCAACGTCTACCAACCAGGCACCACAGCATGCACAACCGGGCGAACCGGGCATAGAGGAATGGATAATCCTGGAATTAAAACTTCTTGCAGATGTGGGTCTCGTAGGTTTCCCTAATGCTGGTAAATCAACTTTGTTATCAATAGTATCAGCAGCAAAACCAAAAATTGCTGACTACCCTTTTACAACCTTAACGCCGAACTTGGGCGTTGTCGCATATCGCGATGGGTTATCATTTGTGATGGCGGATATTCCCGGAATAATTGAAGGGGCAGCTGAAGGAAAGGGGTTGGGAATACGCTTTTTGCGTCACATCGAAAGGAATTCATTGCTGCTATTTCTCGTGCCTGCCGATGCTAAAGATATCAAGAGCGAGTTCGAGATCCTGTTGAATGAACTCAAGAAGTATAACCCGGAGTTATTAGACAAAAAGAGAATGTTGGCAATTTCTAAGTCAGACATGCTGGATGAAGAGTTGATGGCTGAAATGAAGAAGGAATTACCAGCGGACATACCAGCTGTTTTTATCTCCTCGATAACTCAACAAGGAATAACAGAACTTAAGGATACTATTTGGAGGTTACTCCATTCCTGAGCTATTTGAAGCGGAAGGACACTACTATGCCAGATATTTCAGTCTATAATATAAAATTAGACAAGTAATCAGGTCAAAGTGTCACAAAAATGGCTTTGGCAAACTTATTGACAATGCGGTTAATCAATCTGTAAACAATGGAAGAAAACAACACACAACAACAGACTGAAGAACAAGTAAACAAGACGGCAGAGGCTTCTGCAGAGAATGTTGCAACAGAAACAGCACCTGAAAGTCAGGATGTAAAGGCAGAAGAGAATGCTAAAGAAATTGAGATGACAAAACTTAAGGCAGAAATTGCCGAATCAAAAGATAAATATTTGCGCCTGTATTCTGAATTTGAAAACTTCAGAAGAAGAACGGCCAAAGAAAAGCTTGAGATGGTTCAAACGGCAAATGAGCAACTCATAAAAGCAATGCTGCCGGTATCTGACGATTTTGAACGTGCTGAAAAATCGTTTAAGGATAAAAATGACAAAGACTCAGAAGGATTTCTGTTGATCCAGAGCAAGTTTAAAAAGGTGCTTGAGCAGTATGGTGCTAAACCAATGGATATTCAGAAAGGTGCAGATTTTAATGCAGATTTTCATGAGGCCATTACGCAAATTCCGGCTCCGGAAGAAAGTCTTAAAGGGAAGATCATTGATGTTGTTGAAAAAGGGTATTTATTAAACGATAAAGTAATCCGTTACGCAAAAGTTGTAGTGGGTAATTAATTCAGAAAATAGAATGTCAACGAAACGCGATTATTACGAGATATTAGGAGTGAGTAAAGGCGCTACCCCTGAAGAGATAAAAAAAGCTTACAGGAAAGTAGCTATTCAATTTCACCCTGATAAAAATCCGGGAAATAAAGAAGCTGAAGAAAAGTTTAAGGAAGCTGCTGAAGCCTACGAAGTTTTAAGCGATGCTGAAAAGCGAGCGCAATATGATCGTTTTGGTCATTCAAGGCCAGGTTCTGGCGGATTCAGTGGTCACAACATGAATATGGATGATATCTTCAGTCAGTTTGGAGATATTTTCGGAGGAGGCAGTCCGTTTGATAGTTTCTTTGGTGGTGGGGGAAGTACCCGTGGCGGAAGAAGACAAAGGAAAGGATCAAATCTTCGAATTAAGCTAAAACTCTCCCTGGATGAAATCGCGAATGGTGTTGAAAAGAAAATAAAGGTAAATCGTCTCGTCCGTGCTGAAGGTGTAACTTTTAAAACATGTCCTACCTGTCAGGGTACAGGTCAGATAAGAAAAGTAGTTAACACCATGCTTGGGCAGATGGTGTCTGCTACTACTTGTTCATCTTGCGATGGCTCAGGACAAATAGTAGACAAAAAACCATCAGGGGTTGACAATTCAGGACTAGTTTCGAAGGAGGAAATAATTTCAGTTAAGATTCCTGCAGGCGTTGCAGACGGAATGCAACTATCTATGTCTGGTAAGGGAAATGATGCACCTGGCGGGGGTGTTCCTGGCGATCTGTTGATACTCATTGAAGAACAGGAAGACAAACACCTGAAGAGAGATGGCAATAACCTTGTTTACGATCTTTATATAAGCTTTGTTGATGCTGCATTGGGTACAACAGTAGAAGTTCCTTCTGTCGGAGCAAGGGTTAAAATTAAAATAGAGCCAGGTACTCAAAGCGGAAAAGTATTGCGTTTACGCGGCAAGGGTTTAAAGGATATTAATGGGTATGAAACAGGTGATCAGCTCATTTATGTGAATGTATGGACACCTAAAAAACTTACCGCTGAAGAAAAGGCCAAATTGGAAAGTTTTAGAAACTCTCCCAATTTTGAACCTAATCCAGATGCAAATGAAAAAAGCTTTTTCGAACGCATGAAGGAGTTCTTCAACTAAACCTTTAGATAAATAATTTCGTATAACCCTAAATACGCAGGTTTTTTTATCATTTTTTAAAAGATAATCTTAACACTTCGTAACCTAATTGGGGGTAGCACGTAATTATCCATCATGCAGAAAAGTTTTTGGTTAACGCTTTGCGGAATTGCTTTTGCGGGAATAGCTTGGGGACAGATAAAAAAGCAATTTACGGTAGAAAATACCCAGGCTTGCGAGAATATTAGACTTCATTTGAAGGCTAATAGCGGCAACTGCTATATTAAGCCGAGCCAAAATCCCGAAATTCTTAATGTTTTCAGTAATCAGGATGCCTCATCCTATTCTCATAATTACCGCAAAGAGATAAAAGGTAAGACTTGCGAAGTTTACCTCAATGTCGAAGAGACCAATTCAGAAGGTATAGGTCGTACCATCTCCACCCGTATGTTTGGATCAGAAAAATCAGGCTCTAATAAGCTATGGAAGATATACCTGACAGAATCCAAGCCTTATAACCTGGAACTGGATTATGGAATCGGGAATGCTCATATAGATTTGTCAGGCCTCGCAATCAAAAAACTTAAGATTAATACAGGAAGTGCCGATGTCAACGTAGGTTATTCTGCATTGGGCAATAAAGTAGATATGGATACTTTTTCAGTTAAAGTAGACCTAGGCTCACTGAATATTAAAAACCTCAACTTGTCCAAAACGCATTATATGATAGCGGATGTGGGTTTTGGTAACATGACTTTAGATTTTAGCAGTACCCCTCTTGTGAGTAATACCATTAAGGGGAGCGTAGGCGCAGGCAACCTCACCATCATTCTCCCTTCTGATGAAACTCCTGTATTAGTTAAAGTACACGATTCGTGGCTTTGCAGTGTAAAAGTACCGGCTTCTTTAAAAAAGATATCTGAAAACACCTTCGCGAATGCATCTTATAAGAAAGACGCAAAGAATTCGCTCAGCTTCGACCTGGATGTTTCCATGGGAAGCATCGTATTTAGAGAACCGGCTAAATAATTCACACCTACATTTTTGTTTTTATTATCTCTTCCATTGTAATTCCTTATTAGCTTTGAATACTAATAACTGGAATGGTAAGAAGGAATTTTATTCCTTCAGGTGTACTCTAAACTTAAACCTCAGTGGAAGCATTAATTGCAAAAGGCGTAACCAAACGTTATACGAATCATACTGCGCTTGATAACGTTGATCTCACAATTCCTGAAAAAACAATCTATGGATTATTAGGTCCTAACGGGGCAGGGAAAACAACTTTAATCCGAATCATCAATCAGATTATTAATGCTGACAGCGGTGATATTACCATTTTCGGCGAGCGTTTGCATCAAAAACATATTGGAACTATTGGCTACTTACCAGAGGAACGCGGTCTTTATAAAAAATTAAAAGTTGGAGAACAGCTCATATACCTGGCGCAGCTAAAGGGTTTAAGCAGGGCAGATGCGATTCAGAAAAGCAAACAATGGATTAAAAAGTTTGAGATTACGGAATGGTGGAATAAGAAGGTTGAAGACTTGAGCAAGGGAATGGCGCAAAAGGTTCAGTTTATCAGTACCATTATGCACGAGCCTCGCCTTATCATTCTTGATGAACCGTTCTCAGGTTTTGATCCTGTTAATGCCCAACTCATTACAGACGAAATTCTTCAATTAAAAGAAAAGGGCTGCACCATCATTTTCTCAACCCACAGGATGGAGACTGTTGAAGATCTGTGTGACCATATTGCCTTAATTGATAAATCAAAGAAAATACTTGAGGGCTCGAAAAAGAAGGTAAAGGATACTTATAGAAGCAATACTTTCCTTGTCGATCATAAAGGAGTCTTTAACTCAACTTCTGAAAAGTACTCCATTTTGAGTCAGAAAAGTTTAGAAGACGACTATTATCAAACCATTATAAAAATTACAGGAAGCGCAACTTCTAATCAGCTCATCAGAGATCTTACTGATTTGACAGAGGTGCATGGCTTTGTAGAGAAAATACCGACTATGAGTGAAATATTTATTGCGTTGGTAAAAGGAGAAGTTGAGACAGGCCGAAATTCAATTAATTAAGTAGAATCATAATTCTGAGAAGATGAATAAAATCTGGTTGATATTCCAGCGTGAGTTTTTGAATCGCGTACAAAAGAAATCCTTCCTCATTGCTACTATTTTAATTCCTATGATCTTTCCTGCCATTATTGCGACTATGGCTTACATATTCGTGAAACAGGAAGAAGGAGCCCAAAAAACAAAAGTTCATGTTTTGGATAAGAGCGGCAAGATTGATCTTGAGAATACCGATCGATATGAGTTTTTAAATGTGACGGGCGACCTGGAGCAGGCAAAGACTACGTTTCAACATTCGGAGGATTTTGCGTTAATGTACATTCCTGAGTTCGAGTTATCAAAACCAGAGGGGATAACACTTTATACCAAAGAGAATCCAAGTATGAGAAGGATCCAGGACTTGGAAAAGATGCTCGAGAACAAAGTGCATGATTTGAAACTCGCACAGTTTAATATTGATAAGGAAATATTAAAGAGTTTGAAAACATCGATAAGCCTTAACAACATCAACCTAAGTGAAACAGGGGAAGAGAAGGAAAGTAACACAGGGATGCTCTATGGATTAGGCTTTGTACTAGGTATCCTCATTTACATCTTCGTTCTTGTATACGGCATGCAAATCATGCTTGGTGTAATAGAAGAGAAAACAAGTAAGATTGTTGAAGTCATTGTTTCCTCGGTAAGGCCATTCCAACTTATGTTGGGAAAGATACTTGGCATTGCTGCAGTAGGGTTGGTGCAGTTTACAATTTGGGTTATTCTTATTATGGTTACCTCTACAGCCACTTTAAGCTTTTTTGGCCTGGATAAGAAACAGCAACAGGCTATGGAGCAGATGGCAAAGATGAACAATCCTGCAGCTTCAGATATGGCACAGATGCAGGATAACCCTGTTGCAAAGGTGCTGGGATCAATTGATAAAATTCCTGTAGCTTTTATCGTATTCAATTTTGCATTCTATTTTCTGGGAGGCTATTTACTATACGGGGCGTTGTTCGCGGCCGTTGGTTCTGCTGTTGACTCGCAACAGGAGGCGCAGCAGTTTAATCTGCCTATTATGCTTCCCTTAATTATAGGATACTTTGCACTTTTTATGTTCATTCTGCCAGATCCGCATAGTACCGCCAGCTTTTGGTTTTCAATCATACCATTCACGTCACCCGTAGCAATGGTAGGAAGACTGGCATTTGGTGTGCCCACATGGCAATTAATTTTGTCACAGGTTTTACTTATCGGCGGGTTTATTTTTACAACATGGATTGCTGCAAGAATATATCGTGTTGGAATATTAATGCACGGAAGTAAGGTAAATTACAAAGTGCTGCTGAAGTGGTTTATGATGAAGGGATAGGCAACTCGGATTCTTGATGCTGGATTCTGCCTGCTAATTACTGTAAGAATCGGAAGGGCAGCATCTGCCATCAAGTATCTTTTCCTTACTTTTCTGACCGCATGGCTAAGAGATCTCCAATACCATCTGTTGATTTTTATCAGAATAATCCAAGACTAAAGTGGGTTGTGCTGGTAGTGAGTTTTCTTATTAGTGTTGTGTCCATCTATTATACCGATGTTTTAGTTGATCAACTCAAAGAGCGCGAGCGACAGCAGGTGCATCTTTTTGCCCATGCTATAGAATATACCTTAAATGAAAGTCAAAACAACAATTTCCTGTTTGTATCGGAAGAGATTATTAACAAGAATAATTCAATTCCAACTATTCTGGTTGATGAGCTCAATCAGGTGTTGGGTGTAAGGAATGTTAAAATTGATTCAAGTCGGTCCATACAAACCATTAACCGCCAGTTAAAAGATGAACTTGCTGAAATGGCGAGCACTTATGATCCAATTATTATAAACTTAAGGGACCCAAATTCCAATGAAACCTTTGGAACCCAGAAGTTATACTATAAGAACTCTTTTTTGCTCACACAGCTCATCGCTTATCCATATATACAGCTTTCCGTCATTGCAATTTTTGGTTTTATAAGTTATCTGGCCTTTAGTTATTCAAAGGCAGCAGAGCAGAACAGAGTATGGGTGGGCTTGGCAAAGGAAACTGCACATCAACTAGGTACACCGCTATCGTCATTAATGGCATGGATAGAGGTAATCAGAGAGTTTCCTGAAATCAGAAATAGGGGCATTGTAGAAGAACTTGAAAAAGATATCCAGAAGCTTAGAATTGTAACAGAGCGGTTTTCGAGCATAGGCTCAGTTCCGTCCTTAAAAAAAGAAAATATTGTGGTGCTGGTGAATAATGTAGTTAACTATTTGAGGCCGCGGGTATCTGCAAAGATTAAAATTGAAGTGTTTACATTGTCAGAAACCATTTATTCTATGGTTCATGCACCCTTATTTGAATGGGTAATAGAGAATTTGTGTAAAAATGCAGTAGATGCTATGGGTAGTTCAGGGCACATTGCCATCAAGATTTTAAGAGGAAACGAAGGCAAAGTTTTTATTGATGTTTCTGATACCGGTAAAGGCATTCCAAGGTCGAAAGTGTCGCTGGTATTCAGACCGGGCTTTACCACTAAAAAAAGAGGTTGGGGACTAGGCCTGGCGCTGGCAAAAAGGATAATAGAAGCTTATCATAACGGCAAAATCTACGTCAAATCATCGGAAGAGAATGTGGGCACAACCTTTCGGATTTCACTAAATGCCCTTTAAATCATCATTTTTTGCCGACTGGATTTATACCTTGTTTTTCGTAAGTAAAACGTTATATAATTCCAAGCGCGCCCTTTGTACTTCGTTTATTATACCATACTTTTGCGGTCGAATTTTCTGACCCTAATATCAAATTATAGCACAATGGCAAATATTGGAAAGATCACCCAGGTAATTGGCCCTGTAGTAGACGTAGCCTTTGATGGCGCAGGTTCTAAATTACCTAACATCCTTGATTCATTGGAAGTGGTTAAGGCTGACGGTACCAAAGTTGTTTTGGAATGCCAGCAACATCTCGGTGAAGACCGTGTAAGAACCATCTCCATGGAAGGAACCGAAGGTTTAGTAAGAGGAATGAAGGTGGTAGACACTGGCTCTCCTATTAAAATGCCAATTGGAGATGATATTAAGGGACGCTTGTTTAATGTTGTTGGTGAAGCTATTGATGGTATTAAACAACCAAAAGGCACACAATCATTGCCAATTCACCGTGCTGCCCCTGCTTTTGAAGATCTTTCTACAGCTACAGAAGTTCTTTATACAGGTATTAAAGTAATCGACCTTATCGAACCTTATGCAAAAGGTGGTAAGATCGGGTTGTTTGGCGGTGCTGGTGTAGGAAAAACAGTTTTGATTCAGGAGTTGATTAATAATATCGCGAAAGCATACTCAGGTCTTTCAGTGTTCGCTGGTGTAGGGGAAAGAACACGTGAGGGTAATGACCTTCTTCGCGAAATGATTGAAGCAGGAATTGTGAACTACGGTGAGGAGTTCATGCATTCATTACATGCAGGCGGCTGGGATCTTTCTAAAGTTGATGAACAGAAATTAGCAGATTCTAAAGCAACCTTTGTGTTCGGGCAGATGAATGAACCTCCTGGAGCACGTGCTCGTGTGGCTTTATCTGGTTTAACTGTTGCCGAATATTTCCGCGATGGTGATGGAAAAGGAAAAGGTCGTGATATTCTCTTCTTCGTTGATAACATCTTCCGCTTCACACAGGCTGGTTCTGAAGTATCGGCTCTTTTAGGTCGTATGCCTTCAGCCGTAGGTTACCAACCTACACTGGCTTCTGAAATGGGTGCTATGCAAGAGCGTATTACTTCAACAAAAAATGGTTCTATCACTTCGGTTCAGGCCGTTTACGTACCTGCTGATGACTTGACTGACCCTGCTCCTGCAACTACGTTTGCTCACTTGGATGCTACAACCGTATTAAGCCGTAAAATTTCTGAGCTTGGAATTTACCCTGCGGTAGATCCTTTGGATTCTACTTCACGTATCCTGCGTGCTGAGATTGTTGGTGATGAACACTACAACTGCGCACAGCGTGTTAAAAATATTCTTCAGCGTTATAAGGAATTACAAGATATCATTGCCATCCTGGGTATGGACGAATTGTCTGACGAAGATAAGCTTGTTGTACACCGCGCTCGCCGTGTTCAACGTTTCTTGTCTCAGCCTTTCCATGTTGCTGAAGCCTTCACTGGTTTAAAAGGTGTTCTTGTTGATATTAAAGACACTATTAAAGGCTTTAATGCAATTATGGACGGGCAATATGACCACCTTCCTGAGATGGCATTCAATCTTGTAGGTAGCATAGAACAAGCTGTTGAGAAAGGTGAGAAAATGTTAGCTGAAGCAAGAGCATAATTAGTTTCAGAGTTGAACTTTAGACTTAAGACGTTATAAAATGTATTTAGAAATATTAACACCAGAGAAGAAAGTGTTTGAAGGCGATGTAACCATTGCAACGTTTCCCGGTGCTGATGGTTCATTTCAGGTTATGGATAACCACGCCCCCCTTATTTCGCTACTTCAGGAAGGTGTGGTAGAATACAAGTCTAAGGAGGCTGCTGTTGCAAGTGTTAAAATAAGCGGTGGCGTTGTAGAAGTTCTTAAGAACAAAGTAGTGCTTCTTGCTGATGGCATCGTAGCTTAAGCACAGAAGTAATAATATTGAAAAGAGGACGGCTTTGTAAGTCGTCCTCTTTCTTTTAAGATGCTACCTGTCGTTTTGCTTCAGTTAAGAATAATCAGCTCTTAAAATAAAAACCCGGACAAAGCCGGGTTTTATAATATCGGTATAGACTACTTTATTTTATTGTCTTGCCAACCACTGGATAAAGAACACAACACCAATTACAAAGGCAATTACACCAAGAATCCAGAAGATATCAGCAGCACCACCTAATAGTATTAATACTAAACCTACTGCTCCAAAAATTGCAGCAAGCTTTAGATCATGGTCCATCACTTTGCTTTCTTTTACTGAGGCACCGTTATCACCTTTCTTAATTTTTGTCAATTGCTTCATTTTAGCTTTTAGCTCTTTCTTCAGCTCTTTGCGTTCAGTGCCAGACATAGTCGACACTTTTTCGGCAATCGCTTTTTTATCCGCACTTGTCAAAGTCTTTTTAGTTTCAACAGGAGCTGCAGGGGCTGTACTTGCAACTATAGATTCTTCTTTTACTAAAAGAGGGCTTTCAATTTCTTGAGCAGGGTTAACTTGTGCTTGTTCATTTTGTTTTGCAACAGCTGGCTTCTTTCCGCTGTTGTAATTGTAATAATCAAAGTTGTAAGCATACTTCGGCGAAGAACAGCTAGCGAAAACGATAGCGGCAGCAATAAGTGATAGAATTTGTTTCATAGAAAACTGTTATTGTTTGTTTTTAAATTTATTAGTGATTCGGTTAAAAAAACGCCTTTCAAACTGCCAAAAAAAATCAAACTGGCCAAATATAAATCCGTAGGCTAACAATAAAACGTTATAAAGCGGCAATATGAAGATGTAATATAGTACTGTTCCGACGGTTGAACTTTCTTCATTTCCTGATAACCACTTCATAATTGGCTCTTTGATAAAGAGCACTGTAAAGCCTGTACAGGCAAATACTATAAGTACAATCACTACTTGAAATGGACTTTTAAGATTCCATTTGTTTTTAAGTCGTTGTATCCACAAAGGAGTAGGCATGTGCTATAATTATAATTTTTACAGATTTTGGAAATTGCTCCAATACTCTGTTGATGGAGGTTCTGCTTCAAATGTCATAGGTTCATTTTTTACAGGATGTACAAATTCTAATTTTTTTGCATGTAAACAAATACTTCCATCAGAGTTTGCGGCTGAAGATCCATATTTTACATCTCCAACGATGGGGCAACCGATGCTAGCCAGTTGTACCCTTATCTGATGAGGTCGTCCTGTTATTGGATTTACCTGAAGTAAGAAGAGGGCGGAAACGTTTTTTATTAGTTTATAGCTAAGCTCAGATTCAAGTGCATTTAAAGTCTTTCGCGGAAACGCCGTGGTCTTATTTTTCTTTTCATCTTTTAATAGCCAATGAACCAGTTTATCCTCTGGTTGTTTTGGCTTTTTATCTACGACGGCCCAATAAGTTTTCCTGGTTTGCTTCTCTCTGAATAATGCATTCATGCGCTCCAGTGCTTTTGAGGTCCGAGCCAAAACTACAATACCACTTACAGGCCTGTCAAGGCGGTGTACAACACCCAAGAAAACAGCTCCGGGTTTTTTATACTTCTCTTTGATGTACTCCTTACAGAGCTCGACAAGCGGAGTGTCACCGGTTTCATCTCCCTGAACAAGAATACCCGAGGCTTTATTTACTACAAGAAGATGGTTATCTTCATAGATAACTGTAAATGGTTGTTCCATAAGATGGAATCAAACTTCTTAAATTTTGGTATCTTTATAAAGGATTAACCATGCAAACTGTAAAGATCGATAGGACAAAAGAATGGACGGTTGAAGATTATCTTCAATTGGGGGAGATGAATACGCCCTGTCAGTTAATTAATGGAGAATTAATAATGAATCCTTCACCAACCCCGTACCATCAGGCTGTCATAGGAAACCTCTATGAATTAATTAAACCTCTTGCAAAAGAAGCCGGAGGTCTCGTTTTTCTATCTCCGCTTGATGTTCACATCGATAAAAAAAATGTCTATCAACCTGATTTGATCTATATAAGGTCATCAAACAAACACATAGTAACACAACGTGCTATAGAAGGGGTACCCGATCTTGTTATTGAAGTGATTTCTCCTTCCAATATTTTCTCTGATAGGAACACAAAGAAAAAAGTTTATCAGCGTATAGGTGTTGCCGAGTATTGGATTGTAGACCCGGCAAACCAAACACTTGAAGTCTATCTTAAAGATCAAACTGATCCTGATGTTCCCTTTCTTTATGTTGTTACTGAAGGCATAGTTACCTCTACGGTATTAACAGAACTTCAATTCAATCTCAACCAGATTTTCTGAATTAATTAATCTTTGAACTCAGAAGTAAAGTGAAAATGGATTTCGGGGAAGTTGTCTTGCACCATTTGAAGCCACGCTCGTGACTCAGCCATAAATACAAGTTTTCCATCTTTGTCCCGAGCAATATGTCTCTGCTTCGACTCAATAAATTCGGCAAGCTTTTTAGGGTCTTTACTGCTTATCCAACATGCTTTGTAAATGTTCTGCGGAACAAACTGAGCAGTGGCATTATACTCATTCTTTAGCCGGAACTGAATTACCTCAAACTGAAGGGCACCTACTACACCTACTACCTTTTTCTTTCCAAGTTCGTAAGTGAAAAGCTGTGCAACGCCTTCTTCCATAAGTTGCGATAAACCTTTTTCAAGCTGTTTGGTTTTCATCGCATCCATGTTTACTACTTCTTTAAAAATTTCGGGAGAGAAGCTGGGAATACCAGTGTATAACACCTTCTCACCTTCAGTAAGTGTATCACCAATTTTAAGATTACCGGTATCGTATATACCAACGATGTCGCCAGGCCATGCTTCATCTACCGTCTCACGATCTTGTGCCATAAAGGCGGTAGCATTGGAGAAGCGAAGGCTTTTGTCAAATCGTACATGGTAATAGTTACTACCTCTTTCAAACTTACCGGAGCAGATTCTTAAGAACGCAATCCTGTTCCTATGTTTAGGATCCATGTTTGCATGAATCTTAAAAATGAATCCTGAGAATTTATTTTCGTTAGGCTCAATAATTCTCGCTGTTGTTTCCCTTGGAATGGGAGGAGGTGCAACTCTGATGAAAGTATCTAACAGTTCTTTTACACCAAAGTTGTTAACCGCACTACCAAAGAAAACAGGGGCAACCTTGCCCTCCAGGTAATCTTCAATATCAAAATCGGGATATACACCTTCAATCAATTCGATGTCGGCTCGTAACTGCTTGGCGTTGTTTTCACCCACGTAGTCGTCAAGAAGTGTGTCATTAATATCTTTAATCTCTATGCCTTCTTCAACCGTAGTTTTACTCGGCGTAAATAAATGCAGACTTTTTTCGTAAAGGCTGTATACACCTTTAAAGGCTTTCCCCATGTTAATGGGCCAGCTCAACGGGCGAACTTTAATGTTTAGTTTCTCTTCAATCTCATCCAAAAGCTCGAATGGATCTCTTCCCTCACGGTCTAATTTGTTAATAAAACAGATAACAGGTGTATTCCGCATGCGGCATACCTCCATAAGTTTTTCTGTTTGTATCTCAACACCTTTAACACAGTCGATAACCATGATAACACTATCAACAGCTGTAAGGGTGCGGTATGTATCTTCGGCGAAATCCTGGTGACCAGGGGTATCAAGCAGGTTTATTTTAACATCCTTGTAGTTAAAGCCCATCACAGAGGTAGCAACAGAGATACCCCTTTGCTTTTCAATTTCCATCCAGTCAGAGCGGGCATGGTCCTTAATTTTGCTCGATTTTACGGCTCCTGCCTTTTGAATAGCCCCTCCGAAGAGAAGCAGTTTTTCTGTTAAAGTAGTCTTTCCCGCATCGGGGTGACTTATAATTCCAAATGTTCGGCGTTTCTGTATTTCCTGTTCCAAACTCATCAAACTTAATAAAACTGTACGTATTGTCGATTTGTTCAATCCGGGTGCAAAAGTAGTTAAAATGTGCACGCGTATGACTTTTTTATTAACCCCGAAAAACTATATTCGGGCAATTCAATAACACAATATGCAATACAGAAGATTCGGCAGAACAAACTGGAATGTAAGCGAAATAGGCTACGGCATGTGGGGCTTGGCAGGTTGGACAGGCACAGACTCCTCCGAAGTAGACCAGGCGCTGGAACTGTCAGTTGAACTGGGATGTAATTTTTACGACACCGCCTGGGGTTACGGTGCGGGCAAAAGCGAGCAAATACTAGGGCAGCTACTGAAACGCCATAGCAACAAACGCTTATACGCTGCAACTAAAATCCCTCCTAAAAACTTTAAATGGCCTTCTAAATCTCATTATACATTGGATGAGTGCTTCCCTGCAACACACATCATTGAATACACGGAAAAGAGTTTGAAGAATCTAAATGTTGAATGTATCGACCTGCAACAGTTTCATGTTTGGGAAGATGGGTGGCATGATAAAGACGAATGGAAGGAAGCCATTACAAAACTAAAGAAGGAAGGTAAGATAAAACACATCGGCGTTAGTGTAAACCGATGGGAACCAGACAATGTATTGAAAACATTGGAGACTGGCTTAATAGACACAGTACAGGTGATCTATAATATTTTTGATCAATCCCCTGAAGATAAACTGTTTCCTTTATGCCGAAAGTTAGATGTAGGAGTTATTGCACGGGTTCCTTTTGATGAAGGCTCGTTAACAGGTACACTTACGAAAGACACGGTCTTTCCGAAAGACGATTGGCGTGCAACATACTTTGTTCCTGAAAATCTTAATTCAAGTGTTGATCATGCAGATGCGCTTAAGCCACTCGTTCCTTCAGGTATGACAATGCCTGAGATGGCCCTTCGTTTCATTTTGTGTAATGATGATGTTCATACTATCATTCCTGGAATGCGGAAGATTAAAAATGTAAAAGCAAACACAGCAACAAGCGATGGTAAGAAGCTAGACAAAACTCTTCTTACTAAACTTAAAGATCACCGATGGGATAGAACACCAACAGAATGGTCTCAGTAGTTATACCTAAGTACCAGATAGATTAAATAATCTAAATGTGATGAATAAAGAGGCTAGGTGCCTCTTTATTTTTTATAATCATATTTTCCTCTCAAAATGCTTCTACTTTTTTCGTACTCTGTGTAAGAATTACACAAATAACTTAATTATTCTTCTCCCATTCTAAACTTGGGTTCAAGTTCGTGATTCAACCGCAAATGGGATTACAGTGAAAAAACGTTAATCAGACAAGTTTTGGTAAGCAAATGGATACACTTTATGATTAACTAACTGCTGTAAATACACAAGTAATGTTAATGTATTCTGCTCTTCCGACGAGTTGCATTACGCTTCTTTTAAATTCCTAATTTTACGGTAGTTAAACGTTTGACTGAAAATATTTTTAAGAAAATTTAAACCTGTTGCTTCCTCTTTCGTTAGAGGTTGCAGTAGAAAATTAAAGCAAAACATTTAAACACATTTATGAAATTTTTAAACCCCACTACTTATTTAAGTATTCTATTCATTTCTATGGCAACTATCTTCTCTGCTTGTGAAGGTGACCAGGGAGAACCAGGCCCGGCAGGGGCTCAAGGTGAGCAAGGCACCAAAGGCGATAAAGGCGATGCAGGCGAAGGTTTTGAAGATGCTACTTCATTAGGAAATATAAAGGTTACAGTTGAGGGTATCGATCCTAAGGGTAATACTTTTTCAAAGCAATTAGACTTCAAATATTCACTTCCGGATTTGGATTTAAGTTCTGTTTATTTTGATGGCGAAACGGAAAAAGGCTTCAATGTTGCGAGATTCTCGCATCCTATTGTAGCTAATTATGAAAGTGATCCTGATGTCTTATACTATAACCTTTATGAGTGGGAAGTAGAAGGATCAAAAGAGTATGACCAATACGTTTCTATTAATACTACCATATCCAACAATTTGAAATATTTTTATTTTGAAGCAAGTTTTGGGGAGTGGTATTTAGAAGGAGAAGATTTTGATATTACTAGTTATACTTATAATCCTGAAACTGGAGTATTTACGTTTACTGTGAATGTAACTATTCCGGCGGAGTATAACAATTCAGGGTCAGAAGTGACATTAAAGTTAGAAGGAAATGTAATTGTTTATGAATACGTACAATCTGAAAGTGATGATTTCGGTAGAATGAGCAAAGAGCAAGTAAAAGAAAAAATTATGACAGCATTTAAAAATGCTTTAAAGAAATAAACTTTGCTATGTTGTAAATAAAAAAGAGGCTCCTTGCAGCCTCTTTTTTATTTACATTAATTTTTAGTTCTTCTTTTTCTTTCCTCCGCCATTACCCTTATCAGAAGAATTACGTTTCTTATCTGATGAAGCTTCAGTGGCTGGGCTTGGACTAGCTTTCTTCTGCTGGCCTGGGGCATACTCTTTCGCAGATTTACTTCCTGAAACTTTTTTTGCTTGCCCTGGCGGTAGCGAACCAGATTTTGTCGTTGTGCCAGACTTAGGTTGTAGAACAACTGTTTTTTTAGAACACGCTGAAAAAGTTAAAGCAATAATTAAAAAGGGAATACATA
Source organism: Chryseosolibacter indicum (assembly GCF_018598585.1). Taxonomy (GTDB): domain Bacteria; phylum Bacteroidota; class Bacteroidia; order Cytophagales; family Cyclobacteriaceae; genus Chryseosolibacter; species Chryseosolibacter indicus. Next base: position 35,956 of record NZ_JAHESD010000036.1, on the reverse strand, counting down.
CACGTCTCATCATCTCCTGAATTTTATCAAAGATACCACTGATCGTATCGTGCCGATAAATGATGTAACATCTTCTTGTAATTTGCTTTATCTCAGTAGTGGATGTGGTCTCTATCCGTTATTTTTTGATGTTGCTCTATGCGCGAGGCACTTTTATCCATTATCTCATTTCTATAAAACAAAAAAGTTGTCAGTAATGCTACTTACTGGCAATCGGTTACAGACGGAAAGAAACCCTTTGAATAAACTTGATAACGGCGTAATATCGGTCTGAATACATTGGAAATACATCTTACATACGTCGTAGGTTCGATGTACGTTCGATGTAGGATCGATAAAAGGCCCTTTTCTCGATCCTACGCCGTGTCTACGCCTTATTTACATTGTTTCTTCGATGTATTTGCTATGTATTCGCCCCGTACTCACGACGCTTCCACTATTAAATCGGAATTGTAGTTCAAGGGAATTCGGGTTCGAAGGGGAAACTAATCTGACTGGCCGTCATCAAAAAGATTAGGTTGTGACATTTTTTAGAGTCCAGGCCTCTATTTAACGCTGTTTTCACCTTTTTCTGCCAATGTGTCACCTTAATGTCAGTAAAACCATGCTGGCACAACCATTGTTCAAAGGCAGGTACTCATTGTCTTAGTGTTGAACTTGTAAACCTTAAAAATATCATGGGAAAAATTATTGGAATCGACTTGGGTACTACTAACTCCTGTGTGGCAGTAATGGAGGGTAACGAACCTGTAGTTATTGCAAACAGCGAAGGAAGAAGGACAACCCCTTCAATTGTCGGCTTTTTGGATGATGGAAAAGGAGAGCGTAAAGTGGGAGATCCTGCAAAACGCCAGTCTATAACCAATCCTAAAAATACTGTAATGTCTATCAAACGCTTCATGGGTAAGAAGTATGATGACGTTAACGGTGAAATGAAAATGGTCTCTTATCAGGTAGAACGTGGAAATAATGATACTGTTCGTGTAAGAATTGGTGACCGTTTGTATACCCCGCAGGAAATCTCTGCTATGATTCTTCAAAAAATGAAGAGCACTGCCGAAGATTATCTTGGAACTACTATATCAGAAGCTGTTATTACAGTGCCTGCTTACTTTAATGATGCTGAACGCCAGGCTACAAAAGAAGCCGGCCAGATTGCAGGTCTTGATGTAAAAAGAATCATTAACGAACCTACAGCTGCAGCGTTGGCTTATGGTTTGGATAAGAAAAATAAAGATATGAAAATCGCAGTGTACGACCTTGGTGGTGGTACATTCGATATCTCTGTACTTGAACTTGGTGATGGTGTGTTTGAAGTAAAATCTACTAATGGTGATGTACACTTAGGGGGTGACGACTTTGACCAACGTATCATGAACTGGTTAGCTGACGAGTTTAAGCGTGAAGAGAACGTAGATCTTCGTAAAGATCCTATGGCACTTCAACGTTTAAAAGAAGCTTCTGAAAAAGCGAAGATCGAGCTTTCAAGCTCTCAGGAAACTGAAGTTAACCTTCCTTACATTACATCGGTAGATGGTGTACCTAAACACCTTGTGAAGAAATTAACACGTGCTAAGTTCGAGCAATTAGTTGACGATCTTGTACGCAGAACACTTGAACCTTGCCGCAAAGCGGTTGAAGATGCAGGCGTGTCTGTATCAGAGATTGATGAAGTAATTCTTGTAGGAGGATCTACTCGTATACCTCGTATACAGGAAGAAGTAGAGAAGTTCTTTGGTAAAAAACCTTCAAAAGGTGTAAACCCTGATGAGGTTGTTGCTGTAGGGGCTGCTATACAAGGTGGTGTGTTAACCGGTGAAGTAAAAGATGTATTGTTACTAGACGTTACTCCGCTTTCATTAGGTATTGAAACATTAGGTGGTGTATTTACCAAGCTAATTGAATCGAACACTACCATACCTTCAAAGAAGTCTGAAACCTTCTCTACAGCTGCAGACAACCAGCCATCGGTAGAGATACACGTGCTTCAAGGTGAAAGACCAATGGCAAAAGACAACAGAACCATTGGAAGATTCCATCTTGATGGAATTCCACCAGCACCACGTGGTATCCCTCAAATCGAAGTAACATTCGACATCGATGCTAACGGTATCCTTCACGTATCTGCAAAAGATAAGGGAACCGGAAAAGAGCAGAAGATCAGAATTGAAGCTTCTTCAGGTTTGACAGATGCTGAAATCCAAAAGATGAAGGAGGAAGCTCAGGCTAATGCAGAAGCGGATAAAAAGCAGAAAGAACAGATCGAGAAGATCAACCAGGCTGACTCGCTCATATTCCAGACAGAAAAGCAGATGAAGGAGTATGGTGATAAGCTTTCTGAAGGCAATAAATCAGCGATCAACAATGCGCTCGACAAACTGCGAGATGCGCATAAGAATCAGGACATCGGCGCTATTGATATTGCTATGAATGCGCTCAATTCTGCATGGCAAGCAGCTGCAACTGAAATGTACCAGGCTACTGGCGGGCAACCAGGTGGTGCACCAGGTGCTGGCGCAGCAGGAGGAGCTGGAAACGGAAGTGCTTCAGCAAGCAACGATGTGTCAGACGTTGAGTACGAAGAAGTGAATGACAATAAGAAGTAATTTTATTTAAAATAGTATTTTGAGAAAGCCTCGGGAAACCGGGGCTTTTTTGTGCACATACCTCTCTTCATCTCCAAAAACCTCTGTTAAGCAATCGCTTGCGTAGTTTGTTAAAAAAATAGCTACATTTCTTTTATACTTAACAAACTCAAACTCAAACTATGAATCGCACTGAATTTCTCCGCTCATTAGGCCTTGTAACACTCACTGCTTCATTAGGATCAGGAATGTTATCGTCTTGCAACGGCAAATCTTCATCTGAAAATACGCAAGATTCTACTGCCACAGCTTCTTCTGCTGAAGCCGGAAAATCAAAGGAGCTTTTCTTTAAGATTTCACTTGCTCAGTGGTCGTTACATAAAGCGTTATTTGCTAAAGAATTTGATAATCTTGATTTCCCTGTAAAGGCAAAGAATGAATTTGGAATTACCAATGTCGAATATGTAAATCAGTTCTTTAAGGATAAGGCAAAAGATGAAAAGTACCTGGCGGAGTTGAAGAAACGCTGTGATGACAATGGCGTCACCAGTGTATTGATTATGTGTGATGGTGAAGGAGAACTGGCAGACCTGGATGCTAAGAAGAGACAAAAAACTGTTGAGAATCATTACAAGTGGGTGGATGCTGCCAAGTTTTTAGGTTGTCATTCTATTCGTGTGAATGCCTTCGGAATAGGTACAGCAGAAGAAGTTTCAAAAGCGGCCATTGATGGGTTGAGCAAGCTGAGCGAATATGCTGAAAAAGTAAACATCGGTATTATCGTAGAAAACCATGGAGGATATTCTTCAAATGGTCAATGGTTGGCAGGAGTTATGAAGGGTGTAGGTAAAGATAACTGCGGCACGCTTCCTGACTTTGGTAATTTCTGTATCAGACGTGAGAAAGGCGATATGTGGCAGTCTGCGTGTGTTGAAGAATATGACCGCTATAAAGGGGTAGAAGAAATGATGCCATTCGCAAAAGGTGTAAGTGCGAAAACTCATGATTTTGATGAGCAGGGCAATTGTACAGAAACAGACTATAACAAGATGTTAAATATTGTAAAAAGCGCCGGATTTAATGGCTATGTAGGCATAGAATACGAAGGAAGTAAGCTTTCTGAGGTAGAAGGAATCCGTGCTACAAAGGCATTGCTTGAAAGGGTAGGGATGCAAATAGCATAATAAAATCATTAAGTGTTCAGTTGTTGACGAGGAGCTAGTAAGCAACTGAACACTTGTTTGTCTAGTAAAAAAACATCTTTTCATTCTTCTAAATAATTACATTCAGATAAGTAAATTTGCCAGCTTTTTAAAAATTAAAAATAATATGCTGGTATTAAAATTTGGCGGTACTTCCGTCGGCAAGCCCGAAAGAATGAAAAAGATAGCAAACCTGGTAACAGCTACACCAGGTAAAAAGATTGTTGTGCTATCGGCCTTGTCGGGAACAACCAATGCTTTGGTATCAATAGGTGATAACCTTACAGTTGGACAAGGAGCAAAGGCTGAGGAAGAAATAACAGCACTTGAAAAGCATTACCATAACTTTATTAATGAGCTTTTTGAAAGCGAAGCTTTTAAGGCTATTGGTCAGGAGATAGTAAGCCGATATTTTATATTGATCCGTTTATTGGCTGCAGGCCAGTTCGATAATAAAAGCTACCGCGAACTTCTTGCTCAAGGAGAGTTAATTTCAACTGAACTCTTCTACCAACATCTTCAGGAGCGAAAAATATCTTCACGTCTGTTACCTGCCCTTCACTTCATGTCAATAGATGAAAATGAAGAGCCGGAACTTGAGAAGATTTCAAAACGATTAAAGCCACTTGTTGCGTCGTTGCTAAATATAGACATCGTTATAACCCAAGGTTATATCTGTAGAAATCATAAAAATGAAATTGATAATTTAAAACGAGGAGGCAGTGACTATACTGCATCGCTCATTGGTGCTGCCATACAAGCTGAAGAAGTCCAGATCTGGACGGACATTGATGGTATGCATAATAATGATCCGCGTATTGTTAAGAAGACAGTACCAATCTCGGAACTTACTTTTGACGAAGCTTCTGAATTGGCATACTTTGGCGCTAAAATTCTTCACCCATCAACTATTGTTCCGGCGCAGAAATACAACGTGCCTGTGCGCTTGAAGAATACAATGGATGAAAAGGCTTTTGGCACTATCATAACTGAAAAAGGGTCAGAAGGTACTTTTAAAGCTATTGCTGCAAAAGACGGTATTACAGCAATTAATATTAAATCGTCAAGAATGCTGATGGCTTATGGTTTTCTTCGTAGGGTGTTCGAAATATTCGAGAGCTATAAGACGCCGATCGACATGATAACAACGTCTGAAGTGGCAGTTTCCCTCACTATTGATAACAACGCAAATCTTCCTGCCATTGAAACTGAGCTTAAAAAGTTTGGATCAATTGAAGTGGATAAAGATCAGACTATCATTTGCATTGTTGGAAATAAGATCATGAATCAGAAAGGTGTTCTTGAAAAAGTATTTACTTCTCTCACTGAAGTTCCTATCCGCATGGTGTCTTGTGGTGGAAGTGCTAATAACGTTTCTATATTGATCGATAAACAATACAAGGAGAAAGCCCTTAACGTTCTCAATGAAGGGTTGTTCGGCTTAAAGTAAGCTATTATCAGGAGTAAATGTATTCTTTGACATTTACTCCTTGATTCTTGCCTTCTGGTTTATAATTTGCCGTGATGGAATTTATAATCATTGCGGTATTTGTTATAGGCTATGTTCTTATAGCCTTAGAGCATTCTATAAAAATCAATAAAACAGCAACGGCGCTTCTTACGGGTGTTCTTTGCTGGACCTTGTTTGTCATCTCATCGCCAACTGAAAACCTCCTTCTGAGTAAACATTTTAAGGAGTTTGTTTCACTTTTAAAAGATGAAGCAGGCACGGAGAAAGTTGAAACTTATTCTCAGTCAGAAGTCTTTAATCATTTTGTCTCGCATGAGTTATCCCACCACCTGGGATCAATATCAGAGATACTATTCTTTTTGTTAGGTGCAATGACGATTGTTGAATTGATCGATGCACACCACGGCTTTCGTTTTATAACGGAAAAGATAAAAACTAAAAATCCCAAGGTCCTTCTCTGGATTGTTTGCTGGGTTTCTTTTTTTCTATCAGGTGTTTTAGATAACCTCACAACAACTATTGTCATGGTTTCCTTAGTCAGGAAACTCGTTACTGATCGTGAAAGAAGACTGCTTTTCATAGGGATGATTATAATAGCTGCAAATGCAGGTGGGGCATGGACTCCCATGGGTGACGTTACCACCACAATGCTGTGGATTGGAGGCCAGGTATCGACGTTTAACATTATGAAGGGATTGCTGTTGCCAAGTATGGTTACACTGCTTCTTCCTCTCTTATACCTTTCGCTAACAATGAAAAATAATTCTGCTCAGGTAGTTGAAGAGCGTTCACAGAAAAGTGAGGTGGTAGTAGGGGGAGGAAAACTGATGTTAATTTTAGGTATCGGACTTATGCTTGGTGTACCTGTTTTTAAAGTTATAACACATCTTCCCCCCTACATCGGAATGATGGCAGGTCTTGGTATTATGTGGGTTGTTTCGGAATTAATACATCCGAAGCTGGATGAAGTATCAAGAAAAAAATATACTGCAGCGGGAGCCCTTTCAAGGATAGATGTGCCGAGTGTTTTATTCTTCCTGGGTATTCTGCTGGCTGTTAGTGCACTTGAATCGATGTTGGTACTTCAACGTTTTTCAGAATATCTCGCTGAGAGTATCGGAAATCAAACAATCATTATTGCCTTGATTGGTATTCTATCAGCCATAGTGGATAATGTACCTTTGGTAGCTGCAAGTATGGGAATGTATTCGTTAGAAACCTATCCTACCGACCACTTCATTTGGGAATACCTCGCTTATTGTGCCGGAACAGGGGGCAGTATTTTGATCATTGGTTCTGCTGCGGGTGTAGCTGCCATGGGTATGGAGAAGATCGACTTTATATGGTATGTCAGAAAAATAAGTCTGTTGGCACTTCTGGGATATGCTGGTGGTGCAGGTTTGTATGTACTCCTTCACCAGTATTTATGAAGAAGAAAGAGATTGGCAGCATAATCGAGCCAATCTCTTTGATAGAATTATTTTACAAGTTGTTTAAGTGCAATTTCAAAAGAAGCTTGTGCTATTCCTGTCTTCTTTTGGTTTAGCGAATGTGTTTTTATTAGCGCACTTTTTATCGTTTGTGATATATCACTGAAGATAGATTCATCGTCCATGTTTACCTGGTTCTCCATAAAATAGGCAAATACCCTTGCCATTCCGCAATTGGCAATGAAGTCAGGAATTACCGAGAATTTCTCATCTGCATATAGCCCTGTAGGGCCAAAAAATATTTCAGGATCGGCAAAAGGAACATTGGCGCCACAGGAAAAGACTTCAACTTTTGATGCAATCATCTTGTCAACCTGTTCTTTTGTAATTAGTCTTGAGGCAGCCGCAGGAATAAAGATTTCAAATTCCAGATCCCATACTTTTTGGTTGACTATTTCAAAAGGAAGAATGTCAGCAGATATGAGTTTGTTACCATTTCTGTTTACAACAAGCTGTCGTATTTCTTCGAAGGAGAAGCCTTTTTGATTGATAAGACCGCCTTCGTGACTTACAATACCTACAATTTTTACTCCCAGCTGTGCGAGATAAAACCCTGCTGCAGCACCTACGTTACCCCAGCCCTGCACAACAGCTCGCTTGCCTTTTAGCTCTCCGCCCCATAATTCATAATAATGTTTAACCGCTTGTGCTACGCCGTATCCCGTACACATGTCAGCTACAGTGTACTTTTTCTTTAATGATGGAGAGAAAGTTTCATCTTCAATAACTTTAACAACACCTTGTCTTAGCTGACCGATACGATTTACCTTTTGTGCTTCGGAAGGTTTGTAATGGCCTGTAAATACACCTTCCTGAGGATGCCATATACCGGTTTCTTCAGTTATGGGAATTACTTCATGAATTTCATCAACGTTCAAATCCCCACCAGTACCGTAGTAATATTTTAATAAAGGCATGACTGCGGCATACCATCTTTTTAAAACACCTTTTTTCCTTGGGTCGTTAGGATCAAAGTTTATTCCTGATTTAGCGCCTCCAATGGGTGGTCCTGAAACTGTAAACTTCACCTCCATTGTTTTTGCGAGCGATTCTACCTCGCGCTTGTCAAGTCCTTTTCGCATCCTGGTGCCGCCACCTGCAGCTCCTCCGCGTAGCGAATTAATGACAACCCAGCCTTCTGCCTCTGTTTCGGTATCCTTCCATTCAAAAACAATCTCGGGATGTTTAGTCTCGAACTTCTGTAAAAGCGCTTTCATCGATTTGTAATTGGTTAATGAGTGCGCAAAGATGATGAACTATCAGAAACCTGCCAAAATACCTCCGCTTGAATCTTTGCTTGCTCCCGTGACGCTTTTCAGGCAATTAACTTCGCCTCGTATACGCAGCAGGCCAAGGAATGCAAATACAAGTGCCTCTTTAAATTTTATAATCTCATCTTCAGGGATAATAAGCGTTACATCATCGCCTCCCAGCTCCAGCATTCTAGAGATAAGAAATGAGTTGAAAGCTCCGCCTCCTGTGCATAGTACTTTCACATTCTTCTTATGCGATACAATTGCATCTATTATCTCCCTTGCTGCGGATTCCGTAAAAGTTCTGAGTTTGTCTTCTAACGGAATCTTTTTATTATTTAAAAGAGGCAGGATTTGAAGCTCAAACATTTCTCTCCCAAGGGATGGACGTTTGTTGCGAAATTTGTTATAGATCTTGTTTAAACTTTTTAGCAATTCACTGTTTATTTCACCAGTACTTGCCATGACACCATCCTTATCGTAACTCTTTTTGACGAGTGACGCCAGGTAGTTTAGTCCCATGTTGGTGAAACAGATGTCGTAAGCAAGTCGTTGTTTCTTAACCTTCGTAGAAAGATTGGCGATACCACCCAGGTTAAGACAAACGTCATATTCATCGAACAAGAATTCGTCTCCTGCAGGTACAAGGGGAGCACCTTCACCTCCGAGTACTACATCAAGCGATCGGAAATCATAAACAACAGGCGTGTTTGTTATCGCATGAATTGCATTACCATTGCCAAGCTGATAAGTAAATTTTCTTCTCGGCTGGTGAAATATGGTATGACCATGAGATGCAATGAAGTCGGCCTTCAATTTATTTCTTACGAGAAAGTCTTTTGTAAGCGCGCCAAGGAGCTCGCCATAGCTTATGTCGAGCTCGATTAATTGCTCGCCGCTCAACTGATGTGCCTGAGAAAGTTTATTCATCCAGGAGGATGAATATTTAACTGTTTCAGCTTTATCAATTTTAAAACTCCATCCTTTTTCTTTTTTAATGAAGCTGCAAAAGGCTATATCAAGACCATCTAATGAAGTCCCTGACATCAATCCGATAACTTTATATTTATCTTTTGAATCCATACATTTGACGTAATTGTCGATTCATATTTAATACATCCGTGCTGTGAATGTAGTTGTTGATTTGGGTAACAGTGCCGCCAAGGTAGGTATTTTCGATCATCAAAACCTGATGGAAAAGCATAGCTTTAACGATCAGAAAGATCTAAAAGTCTTTTTGCAAAGTTCAACCGCCGATAATTTTATAATCAGTTCAGTAAAAAGTGAAGCGGACGAAATAGCAGAATGGCCATTGGTGAATGGAAAAAGATTAATTCTGCGACACACACTTCCGCTGCCCCTTACAAACTTGTACAAGACACCAGCTACGTTAGGTGTTGATAGAATTGCTGGTGTTGCTGGAGGAAAGCAACTATTTCCATTTAATAATTGCCTTGTTATTGATGCGGGTACCTGCATTACCTTTGATTTTATTGACAAGGATGGAAACTATCGGGGAGGAGCGATATCACCAGGTTTAAGGATGCGTTTTCAGGCCGTTCATACTTTTACTGCCCGCTTACCGTTAATATCACCGATAGAAACTCCTGAGTTGATAGGCGATAGCACCGAAACCTGTATTCAAAGCGGGGTAATTAATGGCTTAGTTGCCGAGTTGGATGGAATAATTGAACAATATAGGATGAAATTTGGTGATTTGCAGGTGATTTTATGCGGCGGAGACGCTCGCTTTTTTGAAAACAAACTTAAAGCTTCCATATTTGCAAGCCCGGATTTGGTTCTTGTTGGGTTAAACAGCATTTTGATCTATAATGTCAATCTCTAAATCGTATTTCTTCGCCTTATTAAGTTTATTAGCAATAACACAAGTAAACGGGCAAGCGACCAAAACACCTTTCAGTACATTTGGTATTGGTGAGCAGTATGGTAATGCTTTGGTAAATAACCAGGGAATGGGAGGTGTAAGCGTGAGCCAACCACAATTTTGGTATGCAAATTCCCAGAACCCAGCACTATTGGTTTACAACAACCTAACTGTATTTCAGGTTGGTGTTGTAGGTGAAAGAAGAACCTTAAGGGCAGCTGATGCTAGGGAAAAAAATACAGGGGGCAATCTCAATTACCTTACAACTGCTTTTCCTATAAAGCCGACCAAGTGGTCTACCTCAATATCTTTGTCTCCGTATACAAGTGTTAATTACAGGTTGTCTTATACAGAACCAGTTATTAACGGCACCGACTCAATAAATGTAATAGAAAGTGGTGAAGGAGGGGTTACGCAACTGAGCTGGTCTAATGGCGTTCGGTTAACACGTGAAATTGCAATTGGATTGAGGGCATCTTACTTATTCGGCTCTATTTTAAATACATATCAAGGACAATTAAAAACCTCGCAGCAGCCTATAAATTATCCTGCTGCTATTGAAGAGCGTAGTTATGTAAAAGACTTTGCTTTTTCAGCAGGTTTTTCGTTCAGTCGCGACTCCTTATTCTCAAGGCAAAAGTACCGCTTGAGTTTTGGAGCGGTGTATGACTTTGCAACAGATTTGAGTACCAGGCAAAGAACAACAATTTACCGCGTCTCCAATGTTGATGATCGCGCAGACGAGGACACACTTTCAACACATAAAGGATATATCTCAATGCCGGGCGCTATTACCGCAGGTGTTTCATTGAGCAGGGGGGGCAAATGGACAATCGGTACTGAAGTCAGCTATCGTGATTGGACTAACTTTAAAAGTGTAAATAAAGACGACGAGGGGTTAAAGAGTGCATGGAGGGTTTCTTTAGGTGGTGAAATAACTCCAGATGCTTTTGCTTCAGAGAACTACCTTAAAAGAATTACCTATAGGGTAGGCGGCTCAATAGAGGAATATCCTTATTTAGCAAATAATAACAGTGTGAAAGATATTGGCATTAATTTTGGCTTTTCGCTTCCCACGGGCCGTTCAAGCTTAGACTTTGCATTTAAATATGGGAAGCGAGGGAACAGAAAAGAGAACATTTTCGAAGAGGATTATTTTCGGGTGTACTTTGGCATAACATTCAATGATCAGTGGTTTATCAGAAGGAAATTTGATTAAAAGGATAAGAAATATTAATGCACCAAAAGGCCATAGCATACCTATGGCCTTTTCGTTATTGATTTTCCTGCTTTCGTTGTGCTTGACAAGTTGTAATCAATCTGAGGTTAAGGAGCCCGTTGAGTACACTGGGCCAGCGCGGGAGGTAGAGAAAATGGAGTTGTTCTACAGTGAAAATGACAGGGTAAAGGTGAAGATGCTGGCAGATAAGGTTTATGAATATGAAAACGGTGACAGGGAGTTTCCTAAAGGCATTTATCTTGAATTCTACGATTTAACAGGTAAACTTGAATCAACCCTTCGTGCTAATGAGGCTTACTATTTTAAAAAGGATAATCAATGGCGTGGCAGGGGAAAAGTAGAGGTAAAGAATGTTGCGAAGAATGAGCAGCTTAATACAGAAGAGCTTTTCTGGAAACCTGCGGAAGAGAAAATCTTTACAGAGAAATTTGTTACAATACGCCAGGAGGAGGATGTCATTTACGGTAAAGGTCTTGACGCAAAACAGGATATGTCTGATTACACTATCCTTCAACCAACTGGTGAATTTGCAGTGAAGGAATAGGATTGCTACTGTAATCCATGATATCTTTGCTTTAGGTTATGAAACTCGTTGACGTTATTCTTCTTTCACTCGCTGTAGCTTTCTTAATTATCGGCATCCATCAAATCATGACAATCGGATTTGCGAATGCTTACTGGGTTGTAATGGTGGCGTTGATTCTTTTTTTTATTCTAAATTTAAGAAAGCGAAATAAATCATAAATGGAAGCTCCTATTATAGCAGGTATTTTAGTTTCTCTCACGTTCGCCATTTTTTTCTCAGGAATAGAGGTAGCTTTCTTATCAGCAAATAAATTACAAATAGAACTTGAGGGTAAGCTAGGGCAAATTCCCGGTCAGATACTTTGTTTTTTTATTGATCGTCCTACCTGGTTTATCGGGACAACACTAATTGGAAACATCGCAGCACTTATTCTATTCTCTACGCTAACAACTCAATTGATTGTTCCGGCCTTAGTCAGCTGGGCACCTACACTTACCAGTATCTGGCTACTGCTTGTGATACTTACATTTCTGCTTACGCTAATTATTCTATATACAGCTGAATTTCTTTCAAAAAGCCTTTTCATCATTAATTCAAACAAGATGCTTACAATATTGGCAATTCCTTTTGCCTTATTCGCATTGTGTTTATTCCCATTGGTGTACTTAGTGACCTCCTTTTCAAAGTTTATCATTGTAAGTGTGCTCGGTTTAGCCTACTCTAAAGAGAGACCGGTGTTCGGCTTAACCGATGTAAATCAGTATTTGCAAAGTATTCACCGAATTAAGCCTGATGAAGAAAACATAGAACTTGATAAGAGGATATTAACCAATGCGCTAGACTTCAAAACGGTGAGGGTAAGAGATTGCATGATTCCACGCACTGAAATTGTTGCTGTGAACCTTAGCGATGGGATTCAAAAGCTGCATCAAACTTTTATTGATAGTGGGCATTCAAAAATACTTGTTTATAGGGAAGCAATAGACGATGTTATTGGTTATTGCCACTCATCGGCCTTATTTAAAAAACCTAAGACAATTGAAGAAATATTAACTCCTATCATTACAGTTCCGGAGACAACCTTGGCAAATGAGTTGATGATCCGGCTAATTAATGAACGCAAAAGCCTTGCCGTAGTAGTCGATGAATTTGGTGGTACATCCGGATTAGTCAGTATGGAGGACGTTATTGAAGAGATATTTGGAGAGATAGAGGATGAGCATGATGTAGATAATCTTATCGAGTTAAAGATTGATAATAACACATACAGGCTTAGTGCAAGGTTAGAAATCGACTATTTAAATGACAATTATGGGTGGAACTTACCTGTAGGTGATTATGAAACTTTAGGAGGTCTTATTCTTGAAAATGCGCGAAATATTCCTAAACCGGGGGAAATAATAAGGCTTGAACCATTTACTTTTATTATAGAATCAACAGAAGAGACAAGAATTAACATAGTTAAATTAGTGATTGATAAAAAATAGCCTTATTGATTATCAATTACTTATCCTTCTGTTTCTGCTTGATGTGAACGTGTGTATTTCTTTTTTACGCACTATGTTTTACTAATGACAATAACCACTTAAATTTGCAGGCTTCATTCATTTGAAGTATCACTTAAACGGCAGTTTTTATTACGTCATTTAATAACACTAGCAAATAAATTATGGCATTGATTGGGACCTTGCGCAACAAAATGGGCACCTGGGTGGTGATATTTGTGTTTGTTGCGATCTTAGCTTTTATCCTGAACGATCTTTTTGGGAGCAGCTCAGTACTTTTTAACAACAACGAAGTAGGAGAAATCGGAGGGCATTCGGTTTCACTTGAGGAGTACCAACAGGCGGTTCAGGAGCGTGAAGCAAACTATATCCTTAACTTTGGCCGTCAGCCGGGTGAAAATGAGATGCCGACCCTCCGTCAGCAAGCCTGGGAGTTGTTGATTCTAAGATACGCCATTCAAAAGCAATACGATAAAGTTGGGGTTGATGTACCAGCGGAAGAACAGGAAGATATGGTGTGGGGTAAAAACGTTGATGAAAACATTAAGCAAGCTTTTACCAATCCTCAGACAGGCCAGTTCGACAAAGATAGATTGATCAGCTATTTGAAAGAGCTTAATAACCCGCCTGCAGATCCTCAGATGCGACAAATGTGGCAGGAACAGCGTACGCGTTGGGAGATATTTCAACGTGATTTGATTCCCGGACGTGAGCGCATTAAATATGAGAATTTGCTTATCAAGACAAACTACGTTACAAAAGCTGAGGCAGAACGTGAGTATCACTTACAATCAGATGTAGCGGAAGCAAGGTTTGTTTACGTCCCTTATTATGCAGTAAGTGATTCAGCTGCCAATGTTGGCGACTCTGACCTTAAAGACTACTACAACAGAAACAAGGAAAAATACAAAACTGAGGAGTCACGGGATGTTAAGTACGCAGCTTTTCCTATTGTTCCGACAGCAGATGATACACTTGCTATAAAAAATGAAATGCAAAAGATTGCTCAAGAATTATCTAAAACTGAGGATGATTCAGCATATGCAAGTTCAAATTCTGAGGGACCAGATGCTTTTGGGACCTTTAATGTATCCTCACTTCCTGAGTTTATTAATTCAGAGGATCTAAAAGAAGGCAAAGTAATCGGCCCATTTGTTGATGGCAATACTTACAAAGTAGTGAAGGTGTCAGGTATTACAAAAGACACTGTTTCAAGTGCTAGAGCAAGTCACATTTTGATAAAATGGGATAACGAGACTCCTGAGGCAAAAGCGGCGGCAAAAGAAAAGGCTCGAAATATCTTAAAAGAAATTAAAGGAGGAGCTTCTTTTGAGGCAAAAGCAAGAGAACACGGAACAGACGGAACTGCAACACGCGGTGGCGATTTGGGATGGTTCTCATCCGGACGAATGGTTAAGCCTTTTGAAGATGCAGTTTTCGCTGTTAATAAACCGGGCCTGCTTAATGATGTAGTTGAAACGCAATTTGGATATCACATCATTAAGGTTACTAATGCTAAGGATAATACAGCTTATAAATTAGCTACCGTTCAAAGGGAGATATCAGCAAGCGATGAAACAACAAACGAAATCTACAGAAAAGCAGAAGCATTTGCAGCTGATTTATCTGATGAAAAGGAATTTGTAGAGAGAGCAAAAAAAGAAGGTTATGCGGCTCTTGATGCTAAAAACATCGGTGCTGACGAGCGAAGAATCGGTACTCTAGGTGAAGCACGTCAAATTGTTCAGTGGGCCTTCAGAGACGCTTCTGTTGGCAAAGTATCTGAGGTTTTTGACCTTCAGGATCAATACGCGGTAGCGGTACTTACTGGTAAAACTGATAAGGGATACCGCTCTCTCGAGACAGTTAGAGATGAAATTTTACCTCTGGTTCGCAATGAAATTAAGAGCAAGCAAATCATTGAGAAACTTCAGGCTGCTAACGGAACGTTAGATGAAATTGCAAAAGCTTATGGAAGTGATGCCAATGTTTACAGTACAAGTGACCTAAAGCTTAGCAGTAATTCATTACCAACGGCAGGCTTTGATCCTAAGGCAATTGGAGTAGCCTTTTCTCTTGAAAATGGTAAGCGTTCTAAGCCGTTTGCCGGTGAAAATGGAGTGTTTGTAATAGAGGTGCAAAATAAAACGGTTGCTCCTGAGATTCAGGAATACAGTAATTTTAAAGCGCCTTTGGAACAGAATGCCTTGAATAGATCTTCATTTAGTATTGCAGAGGCTATAAAAGACAATGCAGATATTGAAGACAAGCGTTATAAATTTTATTAATCGATTTTAATACGAGAAGCCGCCCTTGTCTAAAGCAAGGGCGGTTTTATTTTTATGGATAAGCAGTGGATTGAAAACTTTAAGCTCAAACTCGACCAACATTATGCTTGGCCATCCCTATATATTTTTAAATTTATTGTACCTACAGGAAAAGAGGATGCAGTAAAAAGACTTTTTCCTCAGCATGAAGCTTCAGAGAAACATTCTACAAAGGGTAAATACACAAGTATAACGATACAGATGATGATGCCCTCAAGTGAAGCCGTGGTTGATATTTATGAGCAAGCCTCTACTATTGAAGGACTTATTGCTTTGTAAGCTTTGCTTTTCTTGCCAAATGTTTTAAATCGTACTTGTAAAACTTGGAGCATTATGGATTGGCAGGAAGAGAACAATCGTTTAAAGCGAAATTTTAAGTTCAAGAATTTTATAGAAGCTTTCGGCTTTATGACAAAGGTTGCCATTGTAGCTGAGAAAATAAATCATCATCCTACCTGGACAAATACTTATAATCAGGTTTTAATTGAATTATGCACGCACGATGCTGGCAACGTTATTACCGATAAAGACAGGACCCTTGCTGCTGAAATAAATAAGTTAATATAATGGGGGAAGGGAGAAAGACTTCTTTATTTCTTGTACCTACACCTATCGGTAATCTGGGAGACATTACGCTTCGGGCTTTGGAAATTCTAAAATCTGTAGATCTTGTTTTGGCAGAAGATACCCGTACGTCAGGATTTCTTCTGAAGCATTATGAAATTAATAAGCCGATACAGAGCTTTCATAATTTCAATGAGCATAAGATATTAAATAACCTTCTAAAGCGATTAGCGGAAGGTGAAACTATGGCACTGGTTTCTGATGCGGGAACACCGGGTATTTCTGATCCTGGGTTTCTTATAGCAAGAGCTTGTATTCACGCCGACCTGCAAATTGAATGTTTACCGGGAGCAACAGCATTTGTTCCTGCGCTGCTTAAATCGGGGTTGCCAGCAGATAGATTTGTATTTGAAGGTTTCCTTCCGCATAAAAAAGGTAGGTTAACTTTGCTTAAAGAACTGGCAGTTGAAAAAAGAACAATGATCTTTTATGAGTCACCTTATCGACTGGTAAAAACGTTGGAGCAATTGGTTGAACATCTTGGAAGCACCAGAAAAGTGTCTGTGTCAAGGGAGCTGACAAAGAAATTTGAGGAAACAGTTAATGGGACGCTTGAAGAAGTATTGCAGCATTTTAAAAGCAAAGAAGTAAAGGGGGAGATTGTTATTGTTGTTGAAGGTAATTCAGAGAACCTTCCCAATGATGAAAGTTAAATAAACAGCATTTTAAAGAATTCATTTTTGCATGAATTGTTAATATAACAGAAGGATAACAAGGAGCTTACAGAATTTATAAGTCTCCATTATAGATTTAATCATGAACTTACAAACAATACAAAAAGGGGTAATCAAAGCAAGCCTAGAGGTTGGAGATTTCATACGTAAAGAAGGCATGGCGTTCGATCGAACTCGTATCGAACAGAAAACTGGTTTCAATAATTTAGTTTCATATGTTGACAAGGAAGCTGAGAAAAGACTTGTTGATGCCCTTCATAAGCTTGTTCCTGAAGCAGGATTTGTAACAGAAGAGGGAACAGTAGAACAAAATGTGAAAGAGGAGTTTAAGTGGATTATCGATCCTCTTGATGGTACTACAAATTTCTTGCATGGTATGCCAACATATGCCATCAGTATAGGATTAACACGAGGTGACGACACCATTCTTGGAGTTGTATATCATATAGGTCGTGATGAATGTTTTCATGCCATAGAAAACGATGCTGCATACTGTAACGAGAAGCAAATCAGAGTATCTGCAATCCCCACATTAAGAGAGAGTCTTCTAGCAACAGGTTTCCCTTATAATCACTCTGGTAAAAGCGAGCTTTACCTGGATATCATCAAGCACTTCCTTAAACATACTCATGGAATCAGAAGGCTGGGCAGCGCAGCTATTGACCTTGCTTATGTAGCATGCGGAAGACTTGAAGGCTTTTTTGAATACAATCTTAATCCGTGGGATGTTGCAGCAGGAGCATTTATTGTTCAACAAGCAGGAGGTAAGGTAACTGATTTTAAAGGAGGAAAAGATTTTGTCTTTGGTAATGAATTATGTGCTGCTAATATGTTAGTCCATGAGGAGATGCTTCAGCTAATTAAAACGCGTTGGGGATACTAGTAAAATACATTCATTCTTGTATCGTTTGTAAAACTATGGGTATTATTAATAAGATGGCGTTTAAGACGTTGGTGTTACTTATCGTCTTTGTTCCTTTAATTGTATTTTCCCAGGATAAACTTCAGCAACCACTACCACTAGATCCCGCTGTTAAAATTGGCAAGTTAGAGAACGGGCTAACTTATTATATTCGTAAGAACGGTCGTCCTGAAAAGAAAGTAGAGCTTAGGTTAGTTATTAATGCAGGCTCTATTCTAGAAGATGAAGACCAACAAGGTCTTGCTCATTTTACAGAACACATGGCCTTCAATGGATCAAAAAACTTTAAGAAAAATGATATCGTCTCCTTTCTTCAATCCATTGGCGTTGAATTTGGTGCAGACCTTAATGCGTATACCGGGTTTGATGAAACAGTTTACATACTACCAATTCCTACTGAAAAGAAGGAGAACGTAGAGAAAGGTTTTCAGATTCTTGAGGATTGGGCAAGTACAATTGCGTTCAATGCAGGTGAAATTGAGAAAGAACGTGGCGTTGTACTTGAAGAGGAAAGACTAGGTAAAGGAGCTGACGATCGCATATTTAAGGTTACGTATCCTAAAATGTTTGAGGGATCTAAGTACTCCAACAGGTTGCCCATTGGTAAAGCAGAGATTATTAAAAGCTTTAAGCCAGATGTAATCAAACGGTTTTATAAGGATTGGTATCGCCCTAATTTGATGGCCGTGATTGTTGTGGGCGACTTAGATCCAACAGAAGCAGAACGTTTAATTAAGAAGCACTTTTCTAATCTCAAAAATCCTGTTAAAGAACGAAATAGGGATTTAGCAACTGTGCCTCCCAGATCTAAATCAGAAGGACTTGTGGTAACAGATAAAGAAGCGACGAATCATGTTGTTGAAATTTACTACCCCTATCATCAAGTAAAGGAAGAGAAAACAGTCGGAGATTATAGAACGTACCTTGTAGAAATACTCTTCAGAAATATGCTAAGCCAGCGTATGCAGGAGCTTACGCAAAAGGCTGAACCACCTTTTGTTTTTGGTGCTAGTAACATAGGGGGTTGGGCAAGGGGATATGAGGGCTTTAATTCCTTCGCTTATGTAAGTAAGGGTGGTCCTAAGCCGGCAATTGAGGCGTTAATGCAGGAGAATGAACGTGCAAGAAAGTTTGGGTTTACAGCTGCGGAACTGGAACGAACAAAAAAAGTAATGCTCAAAAGTATTGAGCGTAGTTTTAATGAACGTGATAAAACTGAGTCAGATAACTTAGTAGAAGAATATATTCATCATTTCCTTAATAGAGAGCCTATTCCGGGTATTGAAAATGAATATGCTTATTACAAAGAATTTCTTGAAAATATTACGATCGAGGAAGTTAATAGACTAACAGCGGAAAAAATTCCTGCTGATAATGCGCCTAAGCTAGTCATCTTTACAGGTCCTGATAAAGCAGACTTCAAGATTCCTACAAATGAAGAACTGCTGAGAATTGCTGAAGAAGCAAGTAAAACAGAAGTGAAGCGTTATGAGGAAAAGGAGATAGCCACATCCTTAATTCAAAAGGCTCCCGCGCCTGGTAAAATTGTTAATGAAAGTGAAAACAAGGAATTAGGAACGACTACCATAAAATTTGCTAACGATGTACTGGTAATCTTAAAACCAACTGACTATAAAAATGATCAGGTGGTTATGAATGCATCGCGGTTTGGAGGTCAGTATTTATACGATCCGAAGGAAAGGCTCAATGCCGAATTTGCATCAACTGCGATTACTCAAATGGGTGTTGGACAATTCTCTCCTGTAGATTTACGTAAAGTGTTAGCTGGTAAGAATGCAAGTGTATCTCCACGCATAGGTTCTGTTTCTGAGTCGGTAAGCGGGCAATGTAGTGCTGTTGATGTAGAGACAATGCTTCAGCTTACATATTTGTATTTTACAGAACCCAGAGAGGACGCAGAACTTTTTAATTCCTTCGTTACGAAACAGCAAGCACTGTATCAAAATATGACTTCAGATCCTCAATATACTTTTCAGGATTCTGTAATTCATATATTGTACGAAGACCACCCTTGGGCTCCTAAGCTCCCTACCCCTGAGACGTTTTCAAAAATAGACAGACATCGTGCTTTGGCAATTTATAAAGAACGATTTGGTGATGCGTCAGGCTTTACATTCGTTATTGTGGGGAAGTTTGATGTCGAAGAAATAAAGCCTTTGCTTAAAACATATCTCGGAAGTCTACCGTCGACAGGGAAAGTGTCTTCTTTTAAAGATGTGGGATTGAGGGCCAATAAGGGTCCAATACAGAGAGAGGTAAGAAAGGGAACAGAGCCTAAAAGTTTCATTCGTATTTTTTGGAATGGAGAGGCGCCATACTCAGAAGCAGAGCAGCTTAAACTTCAGGCACTGGCGGAGGTTATGAATATTAAGATAACAGAGACACTCCGGGAAGACCTTAGTGGCATTTATGGAGGAGGAATGTATGCCAGCTTAAATAAATATCCATATAGCTATTATTCGGTAGGGCTATCGCTTCCATGTGGACCCGAGAATGTTAATAAACTTATAAAAGCATCAATGGATGAAATAGTAAAAGTTAAAACAAAAGGCCCTTCAGAAGCTGACTTAAATAAAGTTAAAGAAACGTGGAAGCAACAATACCTTGTTAATATTAAAGATAATGCGTTTTGGGCGAGGCAACTTCTCCAGAATAGAGAACTTGGTATTGAACCATCCTCCATTCTTACTTACGAAAAAAGGATATCAGCAATAACATCAAACGATATTAAAGCGGTCGCGAACAAATACCTTGATACAACTAATTATGTACAAGTTGTATTAAATCCAGAAGCTCATAATTGAAAGGCGAAGCCTTATGTAAAAAAATAGGCTCTCATGAGCCTATTTTTTTATTACTATGGTTGTCTTGGAGTGCCACCATCTGTTGCAGTTGTATCAGTAGCTTGTGTTTCTGTAGATGCTGTGTCTGGAGACAAGGTTTCATCAGTGTTCTGTTCTGTACTTTGTTCAGTACCCGCCTCTTGATTTTCCGTTTTAGAACCACCACCACAAGCAAACGCTGTAACGGCTAGAATAGCAAACAATAGCTTTTTCATCTTTTTTTAAAATTTAGTTGAACATTGAATTCAATAGTTTAAGTCTAACGTTGTTAGTATAAACATTAATTAAAACACAATGCCCATTAAATGCAGCGATACGGTTATAAGAGTTGAATTACTTTTAATGAAGTTAAATAACCAACCGGGAGTAACTTGAATAGAAAATAAGGCTGCTTAAACTATGGGAACATTAACATGCCGTTCCGCATGATATGAAGACCTAACCAAAGGACCCGACTCCACATAGCGAAGTCCTCTTTTTAAGCCTTCTTCCTTGTACATTTCAAATGTTTCCGGATGAATAAATTCAATTACTTCATGGTGTAGCTTTGTAGGCTGAAGATATTGACCAAGGGTAAGTATTAGTAATCCGTTATTAGCTAAGTCGTCCATAGCCTGAAGAACCTCATCTTTGGTCTCGCCTAAACCGAGCATAATTCCAGACTTGGTTCGTTTTCCTGCTTCACGGATTCTTCTGATCTGTTCTAAACTTCTTTCGTACTTGGCTTGTGGTCTTACATTTCTGTATAGCCGGCCCACCGTTTCCATATTGTGCGAGACAACTTCCTGGCCCCCCTCTATCATTCGGTATAATGCATCCCAATTACCTTTGGTGTCAGGTATAAGGGTTTCTATGGTAGTTTCGGGACTTAAGTTTTTCGTTTCAACAACAGTCTGATACCAAATTTCAGCGCCCCTGTCTTTAAGTTCATCGCGGTTTACCGAAGTAATAACAGCGTGTTTTACCTGCATCAATTTGATGGCTTCAGCAACCCTTTTAGGTTCTTCCACATCATATTCGGTAGGTCGGCCGGTGGCAACAGCACAAAAAGTACAGCTTCTTGTGCAAATGTTACCAAGAATCATAAAAGTGGCTGTTCCGGCTCCCCAGCATTCACCCATATTTGGGCAATTACCGCTTTCACAGATCGTATGAAGTTTATAATTGTCAACCAATTTCCTAACCCGGGCATAATCAGGGCCAACCGGTAATTTAACCCTAAGCCAATTTGGTTTGCGTTTACGTGTCTCCTCCTGAGTAATTACGGGTAGTTCAATCATGACTTATAGCGTTACAGATCTGATATAGAAACAGCAGACGCTGTAAATTGGTTTATTTTATTTGCCTATGAGGCTTTTATATTCTGCTGCAGAAAGTAGATTTTCTGGTGCACCTTTCAGCTCTACTTTTACCATCCAGCCTTCTCCGTATGGGTCTTCATTAACTTTTTCAGGGCTTCCATCCAGAATAGGATTCACCTCGAGGACTTTGCCTGCTACAGGCATGTATAGATCGGAAACTGTTTTTACAGCTTCTACGGTACCAAAAACATCTTGTTCTGATAATTCCTGGCCTACAGTTGTAATATCTACATATACAATGTCACCTAGTTCGCTTTGGGCAAAATCTGTAATACCAACAATTGCTTTATTGCCTTCAATCTTGATCCACTCATGATCTTTGGTGTATTTCAGGCCGTCAGGGATATTCATGTTACTTATAATGAGTTATAATTTTGCCAAAAATAGCGGAAGATTATAATAAAGGGAAATTGGGTAGTGAGATTATTAGTAATGTCAAATGCTCAATTTGCTAAAAATGAGCGTATTAAGTTAGATAATAAAATTAATTAGGAACAATTGCACATGGCAAATTTTGCTCGATTGCCTAACTTCAGTGCGTCACTTATTGAGCCAAGCTAAATCTTACCTGAACGCCAAAACGGGTGGTTGTCCTTCTGAAGGAAGTAGTGACCACGGGTTCGTTAATAGTACGTTCGAAATAGCCTTGTAGTGTGAGCTTCTGATTAACTACATAACTGATATTCGGCCTTAGTTGGAAATTAATGTTTCCATTTGTTATGGTGTTAAGTTCGTCCACTTTACGTTGAATGGTTTTGCTGTTTGTGATCGTAACATTCATTCTAAACGTAACATCATTTTTAAGAACAATTGTTCTTCCCTGCGATTTGAAGGGAAGCTTCATGTTATTTTTGGTGTAGCCAAGCTCAAAAGAAACATCTTTACTGTTAAGCTCTGTGATTTGAGCATTAGAAATGTTTAAGGCTAAATCTCGTTTTGTCTTGTACTCAGCCCGCGCAGTAAGACGGCGTTTTGTTCTCACGTTAATACCCACCAACGGAGCAAATTGCTCAGAGATCATGACCTGAGATATAACATATATTGGTACATACCTTCCTGTTGCGTCTACCTCCCCTAAGTAATCAACATTATAATCCTCTATAGGGCGATTTACACTTACTTTGCTAGGATCAGAAATAACTAAAGAGTTAGTATAATTCATCACGGAGTAGCTTGATTGATATCCGTGAGAAATAGTGACTGATTGGAATATATCCTTAAATATGTCCATCTTACTTAATCCTGTGTAGTCGACTCGCCAGTTAGGCAGGGGAGTTGAAGGGAACGGAGAAAGGCTTACCGCTCTTGCATTTTTGCCACTATAAGCTGCAATGAAAGCAGGGATTACAATGTCCTGATTGGTCGAATCAAATTCTTTACCACCATGTGCAATACTGAATCTGTTTCTGATGATGTCCAAATTCTCTTCGAATTTACTAAACACTGCAGACTCGGTATCATCGTTACTTCCATCGAACGCAGTTTTAATACTGAGGAATGAAATTCTATAACTTCCGCTCCGTGTAGGATTTAAAGAAGCAAAGCCAGTTTCATCCGCGAATTTATTTGATGGATCAAACCTAAAAATTTCCTGATATGATGTAGAAGTCTCTTTTTTAATATCGAGCTGTATTTTAAATTCAGAAGAAGGTTCTATGTTGGCCCTGATAGAAATGTTCTCGTCTTTTACCTGTGCAAAAGGAGTTGTTAGTTCAGGAAGATTTGTAAGCCAACCATTTTCTGCAGCTCTTTTTCGAATGTTAGGATTTTGACTTCCCAGTATAAAATCCCATCCTGGCGCGTTCCAATCCTTGTCCATTCCAAAAAGTTTTGGTGTAGGAGTAAAGCCAGGCAGAATTGTACCTTCAGTTAAGGTATAGGTAGCATTGATAGAACGTAGTGACATTAAAAGACGTAAGAAGCCCTTTACAAACTGCGGTGTTGTTTTTACCGTGTCTGGAGCTGCCGGTCTGGTTGGTACCGGCCTTCCCGATTGTGGCCTGGTCGAAGCTGGCCGTGGAGGCGTATTTAGGTCCTTAAGAAACTTGACTTTATTGTATAATTTAACAAAGTCAATCTTGCCACTTACATTATTGTCTCTGCTGTTTTGTATAGTGTTTTTAAAATCAAATTCGTCGGGCAGGTCATCTACAATGCCTCGGCTTTCGGCTACATCATCTGGCAATGCATTAATCGGACCCGCCTTCCAGTTATAGCTTGCCTGGAACCGATATTCTGCGCCTAGCCAATCAGTAACAGGAAACTTATCAAAGGGAACAGTGTAGTTTAAGGTTACCATCTGGTCGAAATTTTTCATCCTACCAAATCGTTTCAGGTTGTACATCACACTATCTCTGTTTTCTCTCGTACTTATGTCTCCTTCTGGTTCATCAATAATAGCATTTGCTCTTGAAGTATATTCCAAAGTAAGGCCTTTGGATAGAGCCCAACGTACATTGTATTGTCTGTTAAAGGTAAAGTACTTGAGGTAATTAGGTGGAGATAGCACAAATGATCCATACGCTCCCGTCGAATTTCTGTATACTTTTTTGCTAAACGATCTGTCGAGATCTCCACGAATGGAAATACTTGTGGGAAGAAGACTGAAATTAAATTCCTTGATGAACTTTAAATACGGGGAGTTAAATGCACTGCTGTTCTTAAAAGGTTCAATTCCCGTAGCTTTTGGCGCAAAGTTATAGGCCACTGATCCACGGTATTGTTTTAATGTCGACTCCTGCGTCAGGAAGTTTGTTTGGTTCGCTTCACTGTATGAATAGCTAAACGAAAGGTTTTCGATATCATAGATATGCGTTCGGGCGTCTTGCTTAACTTTGGTCTTTCGCACGTTCACAAAATTCAGGCTCCTCCTTGTAGTCTTATCCTGAATAAGTTTCTTAAAGTTCTCACGATCTTCCTGAGTAGGTAATGATTTAAGAGCTGCCTCGAGTCTCATATCAGGATTAGCAGGGTCGTAGTTCGGATTTACTGTAGTATTCTCGTAACTCACAAACATTGGAATTTTAATACCTGTGTTTCCAGGAAGAAGTTTATCAACATTTACATTTGCTGAAATATCATACGCTGTGGTCTCATCACGGGTTCTCTCACCAATCTTCGAACTCACACTACCAAAACCATAAGTTGTATAGCGCAGTGCGCCTGTTAGTGTTGCAAAGTCAGCAAGCTTCGCGTTTACAGTAGTAGTAGCCGCCCATCCTGCTGTTCTGTCGAAATCAGTAACACGTAATTCATTAGCCCATATACAGGCTGAGTAAGAGCGGTTGTCCTCACTTCTCGGGTTGCGCACTCCGATCATCATTACCTGGATACTACTCATATCCGGGCGACCAAAAATGCGTATCAAATGTTTCCCTACTGCTTTTGGACCTTCTCTTGGATACGATTCTCCTGTAGGAAATTGCTCTCGGTCTCTTGAGGCTTTTAATGCGTAGAGCTCGTTGAGGTCAAGGTCTATTTCATTTTCTTCGGGCCAAACAGCACGCGCATCGGTGTTATTAGGATCAGAGATTTTTAAAGGAATCTCTATCTCATAATAGTTTTGATCGAAGTCTGTACCAAGTCTTAGAAAAGCGTGCAATTCATTGTCTGGGGCAAGACTATTGGCATGTAAGTACATTTTAATCTTGCCGTAGTTAAAAAGATCAAATCCACTGGTTTTATAGATAGCACGGGCATCTCCATCTTTCAATTCGTCGACACATACCTGAACAGATTGCTCATTAAGTTGTCTTGCAACACTTGAAGTGTTATCGCGGTCTCTCACCACGCCAGGAGGAATTGTATAGGCAGAAAGTGGTGTTTGCTCACCTTCATTCTTAAAACCATTTTCTTCCAGGTTTACAACAGATACTGTAAAATCATCATTGGGTTCAATATCCGGGTTCAATCCTGTACGAAGATCTTCATTGTATTTTCTCCATTTACTTCCAACAAACCTGAAGTTTGCAAGGCGAAGAACCACAGGTTCCTGAAAGCCTGTAAGAATCATTCGCATGTAACGGATAGACTTAAACCCGCTCATGTTGCCTACTATGCTTTTCCGTCCGCGTATAGGAATTCTAACAAGGTACCACGTAACTAATTCGTTCGACCCATCCGGGAAGGATGGTCGTGTAGTAATTTGATCAACGATATATCCTTTTCCTGCCTCAAGGTTTGATTTCTTAAGATCAAAAGCATATTCATAGTATTCTTCAAGCTCGTTGAGGGTATTGTCAACATTGATGTCCTCGTTATCTGGCGTTTGAGTGCCCGACCTTGCTATACGATCGTTTCCAATAATCGGAGAGTTGCCATCCATGCCATTGATGTTCTTATAGCGCTCCAACAACTGTGCATTGGTGTTGTCGTACGTTTCGTCAAGATAAAATCTAAAGTCATCGCCGGATGGGTCAGTAAGATCACTAAACTCAGTAAAGAAGGAGCGCTCCTGCTCAGAAGATATCCCGTCTAAACCAACGTCCTGGTTGGTGCGGGCATTCGGTGAATTGTCAAACGCGTTATTTAAAAACTGTTCGTTCGTTACATAACCCCACTCAGTTCTTTGTACTGATACCTGGCCTGGGTTATTAACCCCAGTGGGAGGTAATCCATTTTCAAACCCATGCTTTGAATCAATAATAACGTCTTCAGAAATATTTCCTAACTGAAATAGCACCTGTCCTCCTGATTGCTGGTGAGTCCACTGTTCTTTTCCCCGTAGATATATTTTTCCATTCTCTCCTTCAATAAATGGATCGAGCATCCAGAATTCAATATATTCAATATTGGCTTTGTCGAAGTCGACTTCATTTTTAATGGCAGTGGTTATACCTGCCCAGTTGTCTCTGGGGTTAGCAAGCTTACCGGTGGTCTTATTGAAGTCTATGTTGTTGTAGTTATATGGACCTCTTTCATCAGGATAATAGGCAAGATCAAAAATGCTTTGGTAGAAGTTTCCCTGCTGCCTGTTATAGTAGGGGAATATTTCCTGCGGATCAACGGGTCTTATATAGTGGTTTTCGATGTCTTTCTGACTAATATTAGCGGGTCTGTTAGGGCCTCCATCGCGGTATACCATGTTGTCAATCTGATACCAGGCGAGCTTGGCTCTCTTATGCCCGGCGCTCCTGTCTTTTGAGATTACTCCGCCAGGATAGAAGCGCGAGTCATGCACTGGCGTTGAGGACAGCCTCCAGGCAAGTGGTGTCATCAACGAAATCGGAGTTGCTGAATTCTCAAAGTCATCGATATAAGCAGTTCCCTCACCATTAATTACGTTTGATGTTCCTGGAAGTAGCTGAGCAAATTCACCCGAGATAGCAAAAGAGGATTGCTCTTTTGTTTGAATGATAGGCAGTGCATCTATCATCTTTGTAAGGAACCTGCTATTCTTCTGGATGTTGAAGTCAAGGCCGTATTGAAGGTTTCTTGCTGGCTCAGTACCAACCTGGTTGCGACTTATCAGAGGTCTTTCGTTGTAGTAAAGAATAGTTGAGCCGAAATTAACATCATCATTGAGCTTGTAATCAAAACGTGAACCTACAAGGCTTCTTGTCTGGAAGGCAAACGGGTCTGATTGCTCGTACTGAACGCTAATATTCTTCCCTGATGTTAAAATACTTTCATTCAGGATGGTAACCTTTCCAAATGTGTAATCAACACTATAGTCAGTTCCTTCTGATAATGGCATACCACCCGCAAAGATTTTAACAGAACCTTGTGATACACCAAAACCCGGAATTAATATTTCACGTGCGGAGCCTGCATTGTATTGGCCAACGAGCATGAACTTATTCTTTGTTGCAAACAACTCTGCCTCTGCCTTTGTGGTGCGGTATAAAGTATCGTAAGAATATTTTTGTATTAATTGATCTCTAAATTGCGTATTGTAAGGTCTGTTGAATTCTTCACGCAGCGCTTCACTAAATGGTTCAAGGTAAGGGAAGATGATTAATCCTGATTCGGTATTTACAGTTACGCCTTCAACAAAGTCGAAGTTACCATCACGTTGCCTGTCATTCACAGGGTTTAAGAGGTCAAGTCCGAAAATCTCAACCAATTGTTTCTGACGCATCTCGGCGCTTCCTTCCTGAAATTGAGGGTTGTCAATCCCTGAGCGGTCATCGCGGTAAATAATTCTAAGTTGGAAGTTTTCTCTAGATAACTGATTTACGTTTAGCGAGTAGATGTTCTTCATCATCAGATCCCACGTGGGGATTATACGTTTCCGTTCATCACGTATATTTATCCTGCGTGGTCTTAGTAGTTTCAGGAAAATAACTTCCTGATCACCACGCGATGCATAATCTTCCGACAGTTCCCCAACTTTATAAGGTCTTCCATTATAAGTAAACTCATACGCTACTGCTAATGCTTCATCATTTTGCAGTTTGCGCGTTAGTGTTATGTAACCCAGCTGCCTGTGAAAAGTGAATTCTGTATCATTTAATCTACGTGCACTGGTAATTTTTTCGTAGTCTGTTCCATTATTTACCTCTCCAGCAAAATAGCTATCCAGTTGGCCGTTTATCGCATCGGCATTTCTGCCACCCAATTGTGTTGTAACATATTGAAACAGACTGTTTGCTTCATTTGAGTTGGCTAGGGTAGTTTGGCTGCTTATTACTGTAGCGTTATGAATTCTGGTGGGTTCGCCCAAGTCCATAAGGCCAACTACGTTTCTAAGCGTTTGTGTATCATTATTTCTGTTGAGAATATACACTTCAACACGTGTTATATTAACACCGGATGTTATTTGAGGGGAATTCTTGGTCCATTTCCGGTAGTTGTCTCTGAAGAAGTGTCCTAAAAAGAAATGTCGGTTCTCATCATAATTAGAAGCTACAATTTCAAATGGTCTTCCTTGTCCATTATTGCCTCCTGGAATATCAATAGACGAAACTTTACCGCGCTGTGTAGATGCAATGGTAGTTACATTCAATTTCCCGAATTGCATTTGTGCCTTGATACCGAAAAGATTTTGAGCCCCTTGGATTAGGGTGTTGTTGAGCGGTAAGCTTACATTTCCTATCTCAAGTTTTTGGAGGATATCTTCTTTAAAACCCGTATACTCAACTTTCATGTTGTTTTGAAAGTCGAATGAATTGTTGTTATCGAAGTTGGCTGTTACTGCCAATTTCTCACCCACCTTACCCACAACGCTCATATTAATTTGCTGATCGAATTCGAAGCCGCCATTACGTTGTTGTCGCGCAGGTATGTTGGGGTTAGCAATCCTTTGAAAAGAACCGCCAAAGTCTAAGGTAACAAAACCGCGTGGTTGGAGTTCGACATAACTACCGCCGAATATGCGATCGAGCACAGGGCTCACAAATATTTTGGGCGTAAAACCTCTTCCTGCAACTGCACTTTCGCCGTCCATTGCTCTTGCCTTGGACTGCCAGTAATCTTTAAGAATCTTCCTGTCCTGGTATTGCTGAAACTCGGAGAAGGACATACTGGTAGTAGGCCTATAGTTGAGATCACCAATCTTCTCGTATACAGTATAATTAAGCGCGGTATCGATCTCCACGTCTAACTTCATTTGATTGGGATCTTTAAGAAATAAAGGTGAAGCAGTGGTGGAATTTGAAAAAGGATCGCCGTAGCGATCAGTAGGCCTATAGGTAGGTCTTTTACTGGGTTTATATACTCCTGAGGTATCCTGTCTTGTTACACGGGTACTATCCTGCCGTTGTGAATAGCTTTCAAAAGAGAATAGACACACCAGCCATGTAACAAGGCCGAGGGAAAGCGCATTGCAATTCTTCTTTATCGTAGGCGTCAAGGTAAACTTTATTTATAATGTCAGACGGACAAAATTTACCTGGTTAGAAAAGTAAATCTGCCTACATCCAACACATACTCTCTAACACTTAAGCATTTTTAAGTGCTTGCTTTACTAAGTCTTCTAAGGTAATGGTATTTCCTGATTTTTTCAGGACTGAATCAACACTTTTCTCTGCTGTAGCCTTTGGCAGACCCAGCGTGAGTAAAGCAGATAACGCTTCTTTGCGTAGGGTATTGTGAGGCCCTAAAGAAATACTTGGGATACTCTCTTCCCAGCTTTCTTTTTTCAGTTTATCCTTTAATTCTATAATTACGCGTTGCGCAGTTTTTCCTCCTATTCCCTTAATGGCTTGCAGTGCTCCCGCGTTTTCCTGAACAATCGCTGTCTTCAGCTCCTGGCTGTTCATATAAGAGAGCATAACAATAGCGGTACTGGGGCCAACACCATTTACAGATATCAGTTGCTGAAAAAGCTTTTTCTCCGACTCCTGGCTAAAACCAAACAGTACGTGTGCGTCTTCGCGAATGTTGAGGTGGGTAAAAAGCATGATATTTTCCTGGTCCTTTATCTCAGAAAAGGTCTGTAGTGAAATATTTGCCTGATACCCAACTCCATTCACATCTACAATTACAAATGTTGGCTCTTTATGCACCAGTCTTCCTTTAAGGAAAGCAATCATAGATTAAAGCTTTTATAGTATTTTTTAAAGGTGGTCGTTCTGATCGTGTAATTGTGCATCAACAACAGCTATAGCGGCCATATTCACAATTTCCCTGATGGAGCTTCCCAGCTGAAGGATGTGTACTGGCTTTTTCATTCCCAGAAGAATAGGGCCTATAGCCTCTGCACCTCCGATTTCCATCAGTAATTTATAAGCTATGTTACCAGATGCAAGGTTTGGAAATATAAGCGTATTTGCGCCTTCCTGAGAGAGAGCACTGAATGGATATGTTTCCTGTTGAATTTCTGTATTAAGGGCTACGTTTGCCTGAATGTCTCCTTCAACAACCAACTTTGGATTTTTTGCCTTTGCTAATCGCACTGCTTCTTTTGTCTTGTCAGGAATCTCACCTTTTGACGATCCAAAATTAGAGTAAGACAACACGGCAATTCTCGGCTCCATGTTAAAGAAGCTTACACCGCGTGCTGTAAGTTCAATGATCTGCGCCAATTCTTGTGCATTAGGATCAACATTTACCGTTGTATCTGAGAAGAAGTAAGTTCCTCTTTTGTTGGTAATGATGTACATACCTGCAACACGGTTAACACCTTCGGCAACACCTATAACCTGTAATGCAGGAGATATTGTTTTCGGGTAGTCTTTTGTAAGACCTGACACCAATGCGTCTGCGTCTCCAAGTTCTACCATCATTGATCCGAAGTAGTTTCTCTCACGCATCAGACGCAGGCAATCCTGGTAGGCGAGTCCTTTGCGTTGTCTTTTCTTGTAAAGAACTTCAGCGTAACGTTTTACTGTTTCATCATCTTCTCTCGGGTAGATGATCGGGCAGTCTTCAAGGTCAAGGTCGTGTTCTTTTATTAAAGCAAGTATCTCTTGTCTGTTACCAAGTAGGATAGGATGAGCTATTCCCTCATCTTTAAGAATTTGCGCGGCTTTTAGAATTTTATGATGCGTAGCTTCTGCAAATACGACACGCTTCGGATTCTTCTTTGCTCTGTCTATGATTCTGGACATCAGCTTCTGATCGATACCGATGCGCTTCTGTAATTCGTGATGGTAAGCATCCCAGTCAGTAATTGGATTTTTTGCTATACCTGAATCTATCGCTGCTTTTGCTACAGCGGGCGATACCGTTGTAATCAGCCGTGGATCAAGTGGCTTGGGAATAAGGTACTCGCGTCCGAACTGAAGTTTGTCAGCACCATAAGCTTTTACAACCATATCAGGTACGGGCTCTTTTGTGAGATTTGCAAGCGCATAAACTGCTGCCAGCTTCATAGCTTCATTGATTTCTGTAGCGCGAACATCAAGGGCGCCACGGAAGATGTAAGGGAAGCCCAGGACGTTATTTACCTGGTTGGGATGATCTGACCGGCCAGTCGCGAGTAACGCATCGGGCCTTGTTTTGCGGGCAAGATCATAAGCAATCTCAGGGTTGGGGTTAGCGAGCGCAAATACAATTGGATTATCTGCCATGTTAAGCAGATCTTCTGGTGTAATAGCATCTGCAACAGAAAGACCTACAAATACATCAGCACCCTTCATGGCTTCCTGGAGTGTACTAACTGTCCGGTCTGTTACAAATTGCTTTTTAATATCATCAAGGTTTGTGCGGTTCTTGTTCAACACGCCCTTGCTATCGCACATAATGATGTTTTCCTTTTTGGCACCTACAGCAATGTAAAGCTTTGCACAACTTACAGCGGCAGCACCTGCACCATTCATTACGATGATAATATCTTCAATTTTCTTTTTCACTAATTCAAGCGCATTGAGCAGTGCAGCGCAAGAAATGATGGCCGTACCATGCTGATCGTCGTGCATGATCGGAATATTCATTTTTTCGCGAAGCTCGGTTTCGATTTTGAAACACTCTGGCGCCTTAATGTCTTCGAGATTTACGCCTCCGAAGGTAGGCTCAAGGGCTTTTACAATCTTTATAAAAGCATCCGGATCTTTCTCGTCAACTTCAATGTCGAAACTGTCAATGCCAGCATACTTTTTGAAAAGTACTGCCTTGCCTTCCATTACAGGCTTTGATGCTTCTGGCCCTATGTCACCCAATCCAAGCACTGCAGTACCATTAGATATAACAGCTACCAGGTTACCTTTCGATGTATATTTATAAACATCGTCTTTGTTAATTGCTATTTCTTTACATGGTTCTGCAACTCCGGGAGAATAAGCCAGCGCTAAGTCCAGCTGTGAGCTAAGAACCTTTGTGGGAACAACTTCAATCTTACCAGGCTGCCCTTGCATGTGATAATTCAAGGCATCCTCTTTACGGATTTTAATAGACATTTCTGGGTTGGTCAGTTAAAGGGCCAAATATAATAATATTAGTTAATGTCAATCATTACTAATAGTCATTGGATTTCAGGAATAGGTATCGGGGAGGAGAGCTCATCAGTCAATAGTCATTTACGCATAATGCTGCTAAAATAACAATGCCGAAATGACTATTGACTATGACTAAATGAAGATCACATACCAATTACAAGCTTCTGTCCGGGTTGGATTTTGTTGTTGTCGAGCTTGTTCATCGATTTAATTTTATCGATGGTAAGTCCTTCAAACTTTCGTGTTATTTCCCATAGCGTGTCGCCGGGTTGAACGACATAAGTTTTCTTACCATTTACTTTATGGGTTGAAGCAGATTTGGATGAAGAAGACTTAGTTGAAGCCAATACTGTACTTCTTCCGGATTGGGTTGTCCATATGTTCAAACGCTGACCTACCCTGATGTTGTTACTTCTGAGGTTGTTCCATTTTTTAAGGTCCGTCACAGTTACTTTATGACGCATAGCAATTGAACCAAGAACATCCCCGCTCTTCACTTTATATACAATACGATCACGGCCATAAGTAGAGCCTTCAGACGCTTTTGCAAGAAGCTCTATTTCCTTTTTGCCAATTTTAGATGCTGAATCAAGAATAGCATAACGGTTTTTTGCTAAAACTTCTTTTGCAGTTTGAGGAACAAGCAAGGTAAACGCTTTGGCTGTTTCTGGTATTGCATTTCTTTGAATTGCAGGATTAAGTTTTTGAAGATCTTCAACACAAGTACCTGTTAAGTTTGCAAATGTCTCGAAGTTCAGAAACTTATTGACATGAAGGGTATCGTGGCGAACAAGTCTTTCTTCTCCTTCATCATAGAAGTTATGCTCATCCAGGTAGTTCATGGTGTAAATAATAGCTACGAATTGAGGAACATAAGAGCGTGTTTCGCGTGGCAGATGCTGATAGATATCCCAGAATGTTTTTTGACTCATTCCGCCTTCCGGGTTTTTGTTTGTATATCCTGATTTTCTTATCGCACGTTTCACGTTTCCTGGACCCGTGTTATATGCAGCAAGCGCAAGCTCCCAATCGTTAAACATTCTGTAAAGATCGCGAAGGAATCTGCATGCGGCATCAGTAGCCTTTTCAGGATCCATACGTTCATCTATATACCAGTCGTGACGCAAGCCATAGAACTTGCCTGTGGCAGACATAAATTGCCATAGCCCGACAGCACGTACACGTGAAGTAGCGCGTGGATTAAGACCAGATTCTATAATGGACAAATATTTTAATTCATCAGGAAGATTATACTTTGCGAGGTATTTTTCGAAAAGCGGGAAGTATAAGTTCTTTCTCCGCATCATCAGTTTGGTGTACTCGCGATCTTTTACAGTAAAGTAATTAATGAAAGCGTGAATCTTATCGTTGTAAACAAGTGGAATTTTCTTCTGAATACAATGTAAGCGATCGCTGATAACAGCTGGGTGATCATCGCCAGGAACATATTCGAGTTCAGTTGGAAGATAGAAGTATACATAATCTGCTGTATCTTCTTTGTACATCATTTCCTCTTCAGCTTCCGCTACTTCAAGTGAGTCGATAACAAGTTCAAGATCCCGAACAGTGGTGTCAGACGATATCTGACCGAATGCGTGCGTTGAAAAAATGATCGACAACGAAAAGAAAAAAGCCTTCTTCATTCCTGGTCAATAGTCGTTAAGTAGTTAGAAAAATTTAAAAGTTTCTGTTCTTCAAAGTCATCCGCAATTACTTGCAGTCCTATGGGCAATCCATCTTTATCTTTTCCGCACGGCACTGATATGGCAGGCACTCCGACCACATTAGCCTGTACAGAAAAAAGGTCTGCCAAATACATCTCCAAAGGGTTTTCGGTGTGTTCACCTAACTTAAACGCTGTGGTAGGTGTAATTGGCATCACTATAAAATCATATTTTGCAAGGATTTCTTTCGTTTTATCGCGAATAATCCTGCGTACTTTTTGCGCTTTTGTATAATAGGCATCGTAGTAACTTGCACTTAGCACAAAGGTGCCCAGCAATATTCTACGTTGCACTTCTTTACCAAATCCTTCTGATCGGCTTTTTTTATACATCGAATGTAAATCCGTTGTATTTGGGCTTCGGTATCCATACCGAACCCCGTCGAACCTGGAAAGATTGGAGCTTGCTTCTGCCGTTGCCAGAATATAATAGGTTGGCAGAATGTACTCCATCAGTGGAAACTCAACAGGCTCTACTGAGTATCCTGATTTTTTCAGTTGATTGATCTTACGCTGAATGCTTTCCCTGATTTCAGGTTGAAGCCCGGCTGAATCATCAATTTCTTTAACGTAGGCTATTTTATAGGCCTTCCGTTCCGCAGTTAATAACTTGGAATAAGTGGGGACAGGTGTTCTGGAAACAGTACTATCGAAATCGTCTTCTCCGGCAATAACTTCCAGCACATGAGCAACATCTTCCACACTTTTACCAAAGATTCCGATGCAATCAAAAGAAGAGCCGTAAGCTACTAAACCGTAGCGTGAAATCCGCGAGTATGTAGGTTTTAAGCCAACTATGCCGCAAAATGCAGCGGGTTGCCTAACCGACCCACCTGTATCGGAACCGATGGAAACCTGGCACATATCGGCCATCACGGC
The DNA here is from genome assembly GCF_018598585.1 of Chryseosolibacter indicum. Classification (GTDB taxonomy): domain Bacteria; phylum Bacteroidota; class Bacteroidia; order Cytophagales; family Cyclobacteriaceae; genus Chryseosolibacter; species Chryseosolibacter indicus. The sequence continues at coordinate 608 of NZ_JAHESD010000036.1, read as the reverse complement.
AACGGCGGAGCCGCCTGAAGATCCTCCGGGTACCCTTGTATTGTCAATGTCATTAAGAACGGGGCCAAATGCGGAGTTTTCATTGGATGAGCCCATTGCGAACTCGTCACAATTTTGTCGGCCAATAATGATTGCATCGGCAGCCAGTAGACGATCTACAACTGTAGCATTATAAAGAGAAGTAAAGCCATCAAGAATTTTGCTGCTTGCCTGTAGCGGATGATCTTTATAGGCGATTACATCCTTTAGGCCAACAACAAGACCAGCAAGTTTCCCTGCTGATCCTTCTTTTATCTTTTGATCAATTTCAGCTGCGCGTGATAGGGCATCCGCTTCATACACACTCAAAAATGCATTGAGGTGTGATTTGGATTTAATAACAGAGAGGTGATGCCTGACTAATTCAAGGCACGTGAGGGTACCGCGCTGCAGATCGTTTTGTATCTCGCGAAATGTAGCGTAGTTTTTCAACGTTTTATTTTCCGTCTTCGATTTTACCCGCTGCCGTGCCGGCGTCTTCTACTTGTGGGTCTTATACACATGAGTCGCGGCCGACGCAGTTGGCTGTGTAGGTGTGGGTGGTGGGCCGGTCATTAAAAAAAAGAGTG
>NZ_JAHESD010000035.1 GCF_018598585.1 Chryseosolibacter indicum | reverse complement strand
AAATTAATTCCTTCTTTGATAATAGACTGCCATGGACCACGCACCTCTAACATTGACCGTACAGGAAAATCAACTGCAGCATATTGCTGTAGCAGTACATCAATTTCTTTGATGCGATCCTCATGATAATATTTTTTTACGCCTGTACCTGATGTGGAGAAATAGCGAACAAACACTGGGTTGTAATCATTTGTAATAGCATTCTCCTGCACTTTAAAATAATCTGTTTGCGCCAATGCAGTGTGAAAAAAAAGCACTAAAAAAAGAAGAAGAGCGCTCAGCTTATTATGATTCATGCTAATTCAGATTTTTTAAGAATGATATAGATTATTTATTCTTCTCGGCTTCAACAACATAATTCTCGAGTATCGCTACCAGCTTCGTTTTAAGAAAGCTATGCACTTCACCTTCGCTTCCATTTTGCTTCACTTTGCGATATTCTTTGTAGACACCATCGATCTGATGAAGAAAATCCTGCAGGAAAACGGAATAATTATCACCTGTGGTGTAGTATTTTAAGGTGAGAAAGATTGTGCGATTCATAATGATGAAGTCAAACGCATCTTTAAATAATCGTTCTGCTTCAAGGGAACTTTTCTCCTGTGCAGACAGATCAGCTTGTGGAACCTCGATAAAGAACTCCTCGTTAATCACAACTGCATCAAGTTCTTCTTCTGACTCATCCATACCCAAAGAACTCGCCACTCCTTCAATCAACTTCTTAACAGACTCCGCCTTCGTTGCATAGAGCTCAGCGTTTTCATTCATAATCTCTACGATCACTACTAACAAGTCTCCTGCATACTCACCTGTGGTCTTAAACTCATCCATTAATTGAAGTGCCTTTTTCATAAGTGCCAGACCTTTCTTCAGATTTTTAACAGCATCCGGATCTTTTCGCTTTACTGCTTCTTCAGCTTCCTTCACCAGCTTCTTTGCTTCTTCCACCAGCTCCAGCGGACTGTAATTGGCATAAGCACTTTCATCAATCTGCACTTCCTCGTCGCCAAGAAACTCTGCCATTGTCTCCTCTATGTCTTCAATCATGGTAGCAATCTCCTCCAGGTCAGCCAGCACTACTTCCACTTTTGTTACCGCATCACTGATCGTCCTTGCATAGTAGTCACTTGTAATTTGTACTCCACCACTGGTTACTTTTACTTCCCCTGCAATCATTCTTCTGGCAGTGTTCACGTTAATGTTGTCAAATTGTACAAGTAACTTAACCTTGGGATCTGTTTGATTGGTCTTTAAATGTTGATTCAAAAAAGGAATTTCTATCATACCTTTTCCCGAGAAGATTCCATCTCCTCCTGTAACATCCACAAGAACAATAGCGAAGTCTGAGACAAAGATTGTATCTCCGGCAACCAGTGAAGAAATCAGTTCTGTATTCGAAAGGCTCCACGATGCCGGAGTAGCACCGCAGGTGAAGTTGGATTCATAAGATTCCAACAGTGTCTTTACGCGATGTGTTGATGACCATGGACCTTCCATTGCGCCGTAAATAGCACGCACCTGGTACTCATAGTCTGTATTAGCGCTAAGATTGGTCAACTTTAAATTGGTAAGCACAAGCTCCTTTTCATTCCATTGCTCAGAGCCAGCAACGCGATAACGGAAAGTATATCTGTTCTGGGATGTCTTTGAATCCCATTTAAATTCTGCTTCCCTGGAGCTTGTAGACTTACCGGAGATCCCATCGACAGGGTCAAGTGGATCACCATAAGTGAAGATAAATACTTCACTCATTCCTTCGTTCTTAAACATGTCTCTGCCCGATCGGTCTCTCGCCTGCACTGCAAATGCATAGCGTTTACCGGGTGTTAATGCCGGCTCATCGATATCATAGACAAAACTTGTTTCATTTACTGTGGTTGTAAATAGAGTACGTATAGGAGACCGCATTAACTCATAAGGATCGATATTTACATCGTCCATCGTATATTCTTTGATATAAAGGTTGTACTCGGTGTCAAAAGCGGAATTGATCGAGTTACGATGCATGGGCGTCCATTGAAAGCGAATGACCTGGGGATTTTGCACTGTAACCTTTGAGTGATTAAAAGGCTGATTCAAAAAGGGTGGATCATTTAAAAATATCCAGGCACTTGTACAAAATGTAGTAGATACTGGAACACGTTTATAGTAATCATAAACCTGAAAGCAAAAGTTGTAAACACCTTCTGGAAGCTTTCCTCCTGTAGAAATGAAATTGGATGCAGACAAACCCTGGAAATCCAGATTCTGGGGATTAAAGTATGGCTCCAGGTCCGCTCCGCTGATGAGCGTTGCCATGCCGCCAGTTATTACGATAGGCGGAAGATTAAGGCCGCGCTTTAACCTCAAGGTAATACCTGCACCTTCAATGGATACATCAAGGCCTATATTATAAGTTTGCTCATTGCGATCAGCAAGTACCAGGTTCACTTTTAATCCTTCTGATATATTTGAGGCATAGTCAGAGAGATAGAGGGAATAAGGTGGCGTAAGGGAGGCAGTACCCCGCACCGGATAAAGCTGTCCCCATGTAGAGGTAGTAAAACCTACAATTGCCAATAGAAACAAAAAGTTTTTCACAGGTATAGAAGTGGATCAATGAACTAGAAATTTGCTGACCTCTCTTATTTTGCCGGCTTCCAGGTAGAGCACATGAAGCCCTGTTGTTTCACCTGGCAAGGACAGGTCAAATTCATAATGATTTTGGCCAGACCCTGTAATGACTTTTAAAGTAGAACGTTGATCCAGTGGCATCACACTGAGCTTTACATCCGCTGGTGCACTAAACGTTACCGATGCTCTAAATACACCCTTGTTGGGGTTGGGGAAGACATTGAATTCCTGAAGGGTCAGACCTTCATATCCAAGACCTGATCTCCCTTGTTCGAGCGTCTCCTTCGATCCATAAATTGTAATTCGTTTTGTCACGGCATCCATGCAATCACCCTTGTATGCATATAATGTCACCTCTTCTTCACCTGTATGGTAATATCTGAATTCCTGGTAGTAAGAATCCGGCTCCTGCAACCGCTCCGGGTTCCCTGTAACATCCCACTGGATACGCGTTGGTGCTGGAAAGGACACATCTATCATCACTACCGTATCACCCACAACAGCCTCGCTGGAGAGAAGGAAATTAGCCTTCAGCAATTCATTCGAATTGACAATTTTGAATGTATGACTGTCAACGCACCCTGCTTCGGTGACCACTTCAACTTCATACGTGGCAGGCTCCCCAATCGTAACGACCTGCCCATGATCTGAAAAGCCCTTGTCTGACTTCCATGAATAAATGCTGCCTGGATAGCCCGTATTTAATTCAATGGATTCCCCTCCACACAAATAAATTTCATCGTCAATTTTAATTTCTACCTTGGGCGGATCTATAAGTGTTACACCTGTTTCTTTGGTACATCCCAAAGCATCAGTAAGAATAAGATCATATGTTCCTGAATGAAGCCCTTGCAATTCATTTTCTGGAGTTACAAGCTCGTCACTCCATTCCTCATGATTCCATCTATAAGAATACGGCATAACACCGTTTTGTGTATTCACCACAATTTTGCCGTTAGTACCATCAAAGCACGAGGGTGATGTAATGACGGGAGATATAGCGATCTCTAGCGGATTTAATACAGTAAATGTTTTCGAGATACTGCATCCGTTATCGTCTTTAAGAGAGGCAGTATATATTCCTGCACACAATCTGTTAATAGAAGCAGTTTCGCGCTTGTTATCCCAGGACGCACTACTCCATTCATATCGATAATTCCCGGACCCACCAGAGGGCACTGTTTGAATCTCCCCATCACAGTCGTTATAACAATTCAATTGACTTTGCTTAATGGTGTTAATGGTTACAGGAAGAGGATCACGAAGTGAGAAAGTAGCACTAGCAGCACATCCTGCATCATCTGTTACAGTAACCGTATAATTACCTTCCTGTAGTTGCTCCCGCTGTGTCTCACCCGTGTGTCCGTCATGCCATGTAAACTGTGCAGTTCCTTGTGCGTTTACAATAGCAATAGAAATCTGACCATCGGGCAGCTGCGGACAACTTGGATGTATTAGTTGCAAGGCTGTGATCCCAAGTGCAGGCAAGTTTGGAATTGTTACCGTTTCCGTTCCAATACATTTCAATGCGTCCTGCACCTGAACAACATAATCCGCCGCATGAAGTCCGTCGTTATACAATGTAGTGCTTCCATTGGACCAGGTAATTATAACAGGTTCAACACCACCAGAAATGCTAATGGATACAGCGCCATCATTTCCACCCAAACACGTCACAGGTTTTATATTATCAATATTAATCAACGGAGCAGACCGATCGGAAACACCAATGGTACGTTCAGTAATACATGAGAGGTCGTTCAAATCGGCAATGCGTAACGTGTAAGCACCGGAGGCAACATTGTACAGGTTCTGGTCATGTGACAGTACATCATCCCCATGATACCATATGTGCTCAAATTGTGAGGAACCACCACTTAACAAAACCTCGACCCTCCCATCACTTTCACCACATGAAGTAGGTAATATCACATTATCCACTGTTATCGCCAGTGCATCGGGCTGATCTATCTCAACATCCGGAATCACTTTACGACAACCAAGGTTATCTACGACAATTACGTTGTAACTACCGGCGGCCAAAGAAGTGAAGTCAGTCTCATTTTCTGATTCAGTTACCAATCCTGTTGCAGTATGGACTGCTGTGGATGTATAGGGAGCTGTTCCTCCCTGCAATTGAATAAGAATATTACCGGTATTTCTTCCATTGCATGTTATATCTTCCTTATTAACCAGTGAGGCTTCCAGTACCTCACGATCACTGATATGGATAGTTGTGGGCTGAACACAACCTTTTTGATCTTTGGCGTAAAATCGATATTCGCCCGCTGCAAATCCTTCAAAATTAAATTCATCCGGATGCTCGGTGTTAGTATAGTAGGTTGATCCATCGGGCGAAAATTGGTAGTTCCCCCACCCTCCTGAAGATTGTACCAGCACGGTTCCGTTATCTTCTCCAGGACACCGGGGTTGAATAATGGAAGCATTGAGGGATAGTGCAACGGATGGTTCATCAAACGAAACATCAAATTCACGGGTACACCCATGAGAATCCTTCACATAGAAGCTTTGCAACCCGGCAGGCAAGCTGTTGAATACATGCGAGTCGCCGTCATTAACAAAATCAACATTGTTGGTGGAATATGTATATCCACCCCATCCTCCGGAGGCGACAACCTTTATTGAACCGTTGGAATCATCCTTACATTGAACAAATAATTTGGTCTCAGGAGCAATGGCATCGAACGTAAATCCAAGTAATGATGGCGCTGCTTCAATAGTAATGATTCCTGAAACGCGCCAATTATCAGGACAACCATTGAAATCTTTTATGCCAATTTTGTATGCGCCAGGACTTATTGCATCATACGTAACTTGTGTTTCATTTGTAAGTGTGGCCTCATGGAGATAGACATCGGTTCTTTCATTTCCATTTTCCCATAGGCGAACCGTATACGATTGTGTTCCACCGGCCAGCGTGGCCGTAATTTTTCCATCATTTGCCCCGAGACACACTTCATCTTCTTTAAGTACAGAACTAATCGTTACCAGGTCAGGTTGAGCAACCACTACCGGATATTGCTTAACACAAGCATTTTTGTCGCGTACCTCAAACGTATAATTCCCTGCCTTAAGGTTTGAATAGTTTATTTTCTCTTCCGTAGTATTTGTATTGCCATTAAGAAAAATTCCATCAAGGCTAAGACTAAAACCATAATCAGAAAAACCACCGGGTGCTGTTCCGCCAGATACACCAGACACTTCAATTTGTCCGTCATTACCACCGTTACAGGTAATGTGATAAGTTTGAAATTTGATTACAGGATTAATGGCAGCGTTAATTTCAGGAGGAGCCGGGGCAATTGTTTCTGAAATAGAAAACGAAGGATTGCAGCCCGCAATTTTAAATGCAAAGGTATGTTCTTTACTTAAAAGATTATTTGCAGTCCACTGTCCACTTGTTAAAGATATTGCATTGTATCCTTCTCCATCAATCGATACCTCATAACCATATGGACTACTACCGGAAACCTCAAATATAATTTTACCTGTGTGCGCATAACATATCGGGTCTAAATGTTCAACCACTGTTACTAAAGGCGCGCTGTTAATGTAAGTTAAACTTTCGGTAACAGTTTGCTTATCTGAGTCACAACCGGGATTGCGGAAAACAAAAGAATAAGTACCTTCTTGAAGTTCCTTAAGTGACCATAAACCTCCGGAAGTAGTAATTGCAGTGAAACTATTGGACCCATTAAGGGCATACTCATAACTTGATCCATTACCCCCTGTGATATTAAAAGTGAAGGACCCATTTGGCCTTCCATCACAAAACGGATGGATAAGATTTTCATTCAAAAGTTGCACGCCTATCGGGCTGTATGCAGGAATATGCTGTACATTTCCAACCTGCGCAGCGCAGCCCTTATTATCCTTAATCCATATATCGTAATTACCGGAAGGTTGACTAATAGTAAGTGGAAAACCAGTGATAGACGTAAAGCTCTCAACCGCAGGTGCAGCACTTCCGGAAGACACAACTGAAAAACCATAAGGACCTCCGCTTCCCCCATAAATTCCGTCAATGACAATCTTTCCATTACCACCAGCACAGGTCGGCCCTGCGTTGGGCAAATTTTGTGTTATAGAAATTGCAGAAGGTGTAGTAAAGGTAATTACCTTATTATAAGATAAACCTGCTACGCCATAATTAATATGAAGTCTGTATTGTGTTGAAGGATTTAACTTTAGTCCTGAAAAATTTATTGTACCAGATCCATTACCATATTTCGTAACATTCCCATTAACCGGAACTTCTGACATCGTCAAGATATTATATGAATGATTTGGGCCAACGTATTCACCCTTAAGCGCAGGTACCGAAACGCCGCATAATGAAACATCTAAGGCTGCGCTCAATTCCGGTTCCTTAGCAACGCTCAAATAAAAATCAGCATTACCTGCGTTATCGTTTCCACCAAGGGCATAGAATTCCTCATTGTAGTTCGCAAAGTTTTCAATGATTATCTCTTGCTCGGTCCAGGAATTAAAACGCTCTCCCGTATCTGTATTATCTCCTCCTCCCTGACCCGTATAGGTAGCGGTGGTGCGGGTCATTGTTCTTGCCCTAATAACGATGCGGGTAGGTCTCTGATTATATGATTTAGTAATTGAACCGCCTCGTACTTCAAATACTTCCAGGCGAGTGGCACCGCTATAAACATAGGCATCAACTTCATTTCGTGCTGTGCTTTCATAAATATACGTTCTCGTCTCAATTAAATTGGTAACATAAGTTACATTCAAAGGCTCTGAAGACGTATATCTCAACCTTAAGGCATATGAAGAATATGTGCCTTGATCAATAGAGCTAATAACTGTTTGTGCATTGGTTACCAGTAGAAGGCCTGCTAAAAAAAATACCAGAATGATTGATAATATCTGTTTCATCTGTATTAATTAAAAATTAGTAATCTTCAAATGATGTGCGGAAGTAACGACGTTGGTGCCTGGTAGTACATACTTTACTTCGCATTGGTACTCACCAGCATATATCACCGGAAAACTATACGAAAGGGTATTGTAGTAAGTAGCATATCTACCAAGATTTACAATCCCATTCTTAAGATCAACAAAATCACGTTCGGAATAGTAAGAAGTATTGTAGTCTACTCCCAGGTATGAATCAATAGAGTAACTTCCCATTACTGATTTGTTCTGATCCGTTAAAACTGGGTAATCAAGATTTTGAACTATCTTATAAACCCGTCTAGGTGGTCGACCTGCGATTTCTGGGTTCCTCCATCGAATAACTGATCCACTCCGTTCGAAAATTTTATAGATATTTGGATCTATTGTTTGAACAAACCAATTGTTTGTCAATTGATCTGTAAATTGAACCAACGCCGGCTGCGTATCGGTGTCCCTTATCTCAAACTTATCAAACGACTCTGTAGTCTGAAATCCGTTTTTTAACTGTCTCACATTATCATAAAGAATAACACTAGCATAGCCGGAGAATTGAAGCTGAGCCACCTTTTCACCAAACGTTGCAAACTTACTCGTCCTAAAAAATGCCTTTGCTGGATTCGAACCAAACACAGATTTTTCTCGGTAATTTGTCAACTCTCCTTTAGCTATATTATTTTCAATGTTAATATTAGTTTCCTCTCCTACCTTGTAGTTCGTAGTTACTTTATCAATGTTTTCATTTAAATTAACCTGATTATCACTCGGAATGTTTACAATCTCTGATGTATAAACCATGCTTGTTCTCATTCCCGAAGGAAGGCTAAATGATATCTTGTTGCGAGATGGATCGTAACTAATATCCGATTCGAGTTTTTTACCATCGCTGTCAGTAAAACGCAAAACTTGTTTTTTCCACGCAGCATCTTTTTCAAACAGATAGTCCTGCCCCATGTCAAGGATAATGTATCCCTGACTATATTCAGCAGGATGAAAATGCATCTGGCCAATAACTGGGTAGCTAAACGCAACATTCTCCAGTGGAATAAAATCAGGTGCATTTCCTGACGTCACTGTGCTCTCCCGAACTTCTTTTGCAGGTTGCCCATTGACTATCACTGCCTGCCATGCTCCGTTTACCAGCTCTTCAAATACAACAGCTAGATTGACCTTTATTTGCGATTGAGGTGGAAGTATATCCGAAGGTTTAAGCGACACAGAAGTCTTATCATCGTTCCACTTTAGGCTACCTGTTATATAATTGCCTCCTGTTAAATTTTGTACAGTAAAATTATCAAGTCGGATCCGATATGTCCGTTCCTGCTCCATCGCATCCATCATGTTAAAAGGTTTCTCTAACGCGAAATTGAAGACTGCCTGGGGTGTACTGAAGACATTCACATCTTCACTTAAATCAGAAGGTGTAAGATCTGAAATAACAGCCATCTGCGAAGCAATATCAAAATCTCCAACATTCTGGAGCTGGCACTTCTCGCCATATTCAAACTCCATACTGAATTTACCTTTTACAACGCCGCCAAGAACGCTGAAGTAACCTCCAACTTTAGCATTCAACCAGATTGGAGTAGTAAACACCTCTGCCTGGGCGAGCGCTCCAATACCCGCGTTAATAATTTCAAATTTTCCTTTCACGAAAGCGATATCAACTTTAACGCCAATGACAGCATCTATATACGCATACGCTTGTCCCTTAGCGATCCATCCCCGGATGGGCTTATTACCACATGATACGTTAGGACCAAAATACCGCAACATCACATCCATGCCCACTTCTGCGTCACATGCACCATAGAAAATCAGGAAGGTGACCTCATCGATACTATAACCCAGGCTTCCACCAAACATAAACCCGGCACCTCGGGTGAGCTGATCGTAATTAACCTCATCGCGGGCCTCATTTACATTAAGAATTTTCGTGAGCTTCTGTGGTGGTGCAGGAAAGTTGGGAAGCCTGTTCCCTGTCATGAAGTAGGCTGTAATGCGTTGTTCCATCACCAGCTTAGCCTTTAGTCCCATGCGATTGTCAGGTGTGCCAAGGTAGATGTACCAATCCTTCGGATCAAAATGGATAGTGGCTTGTCCTGCTGAATTATTCGCTCCTACACCTTTGATCACCTCCATATTGACCTCCACGGTAATTACACCATGAAGGGTCTTATTAGCAAGGTCCCAGTCAATCCTTGCTTTTCCTTTGATACCATAATCATTGTTTGCCTTAGCCTGATCAACATACGAGCCACTTCCTTGTACTTGTGCCACCAATTGTCCCTGCACAGACGAGATCATGTTCTCTTCAGTAATTGCTTTTGGTGTCATGAAATTCATTTCTCCATCAAAGCCGATATTCCGTACCCCGCCGGTCTTTGCATCAAAGCTTACATCAAACGCCAGTTTCCCATTGTAACTGATCTTGTCTGGCGAGCCAACTACCGTCATTAACTTGAAGCCAAAGCTCGTGGCAGCATCCGGAACATACGCTGTACCTGACTGTGACACGCCGATTCCATCAGCAGAAGAATAATCAAAACCTGCACGCTTCATTTTGTAATAAAACCCCCCCCCTAAACCATAGATGTACATTGCGCCCATTGTTCCTGGTATTTGCCAGATTGGTGCTTTGTTCTCTGCCAGTATATCAAAGTAACCGTATCTTATATTATTGATACTTCCCCAAAGGGCTGTGGCCGAAATCTTATATTGCTGAAACAGCTCCAGCTTTCCGCTTCCGTAATATCCGTTGCCGAAAATGGCATGCGCCTTAAATGCAGTCAACTTGGCTTCAAACTTTGCTACACTCCCCGCTTCTCCTTTAATCTCCAGATCGCGTAACTCAAGACCGGAAGGCCCCCATTCTTTCATCACCGGGTCACGCTTGGCCCAGAGTACAAGCGAAGTTTTACTCTCAAAAAGATTTTTAGAACCTTCTCCCATTACATTAACATGTAAGTCGAACTCAAGGCCAACCATTGAGTCATCATCAGGATTCTTACCAAGTTTCAGACGACTAATACTTACGGGCATGCCTGACAGCTTCGATTCATCATCGCCAAAAGAAAAAGCTTTTACACCCTTGAATGCCGGAATGTAATCAGACTCTTTATTCGCTTCGAGTATTAGTTCTTCAAACTTAATCTCTGGCGTCATAAAAAGATCTCCTCCTATCTTCATCGATCCATTCAGATTAGCAAGCATCCGGAAGTCTTTGCTTGAAAAACGAATTTCCAATAAGGATGCAGCGTTCAGTTTAAGGGAGTCAATTCCAGGAAATAGTGAAACCGGTAAAAACTTCCCTTCAGGGACAGACGCTGTAAGTGTAACACCAATGTCGGGTTCAACAAGCGCAGCATATCTTAGTGATTGCGCTATTGTTTTGTTTGTAGCTGTCGCCTTTCGATAATCTTTTGAAAAAGGAGGAATGATTTCTCCTTCCATGGTTCCTTGTTTAAGCTCATTTGCAAGGAAACTCAACACTACTTTCTCAATGGTAAACTTCTTTGTAGCCACATCAGATTTTTGCATCAGCTTTTCGCCATAAATTGTCCCTGAAAAGCCTGCGTCATCAATAATTAGGTTTTCAACTCCGATCTTTCGCGGCTCCTCTGTTCCATTAGAGACAGGATTAAGTTTTTTCTGATATTCCGGCAACCGCAGGTAAGCATGCTTAATGAACAACCCTTTCCATAGTGGACTGTTAGGCTCAGGTAACCAGTCCGTAGAATACCCTTCAGGCAATGCAAAGGAAGGATGATTTCGTTTTTCACTGAGATCAATATACGCCTGATCAAGGTAGAACCCGAAGCCCATGCCTTTGGTTTTTGCATGTTCAAACGGAGGAAGCGATACTGCAACAATAAAATCATTCCAAAGATCTTTTCCCATTTCAAGCTGAAAGTTCCCTTTTACGCGTGGCATCATGGAGGGATCAGGAGACGGATTATCTTCCACAATTGGAACAATGATTTCTCTGGAGAATTCCACGTCTACGTCCGCAGCCACGCTTTGAAAACCATCGCAGTCAAATGACAAGTGGGTTCCAGTAGTGTTATCTTTCTTTGCTTTAAAAGAAATCATGTAATCACCTTTTTCATCATTAAGGAAAACACGATCCTCAATAAGGCTTAACTTTGCTTCACGAATTCCACCGGTGTAAGAAAATTCCACTTCACCCATAAACTCCAGGTTATTACCGACGTCAGTGTTTGTATCACCGGTAACAGATTCAGGAAGCGGTACCATGGCAAACACTTTTATTTTAGAAGAAACCGGTGTGAGCAGGATCTCGTCAAAGATAATAGTAAGCTTACTTTCACCTCCGGTACCGATACATAAGGCAATAGGAAGCTCTTTTACATTACCTGTCAATGCATCAGTAAGCACAGGAAAAATTGCATCCCATGAATCCAGGCACCGATTTTCCTGAGTAACTTTCTTCCAGAGTGAACGCGCATAAGCAAGCTTCTCACTTACTTCAGTATTGCGGGAAAACCGAATGTCATTGATTGATGTTTGAAAATATGTTCTGAAATCTTCTTTTACTTTAATGTTTGCAACAGGCCCATATAACGTTGGCAGCAAAGGACGTGTAAGGGATCTTCGCTTCTCCGGCGTGTGGGACAGCGTATCACGGTTAGCCATAACGTTATATGCTACCAAACATATGTACACAAAAAAAAGCGTCCTGATTGTGGGGTTCATTCAATTGTCCTATAGGCTTTCTGATACGCAAGTATAGCCTGCAGGTTGGCACTATCCAGGAACTTTCTTTATCTGAAATTCAAAAATCCTTACTACATGATATTAAAAAACAAAAGTCAGTAGTTTGTATATCCTCAAAAGTAGGTATACCGCTTCTCAACAATCCAGTATTTTACATGAAATAGAACCGGCACCTAAACATTTACAAAACTTTATCGTTGCAACAGGAAACGCTTTTATTGATGCATCGCCTCACTATCACCTTTGTATTGATTATGATCCAAGTACTTAACCCCTACCGGGTAGGTGGACAGGATGTAGAGGCTTTGATCAAAAGTGAAAAAAAATTAAATATCACAGGTGGTGCAAGTGTCACACAAAATTTTTATTCAGTCGCAGGAATAAAGGCGAGAAGAGATCCATATTCAATATTTGCCTCCGGCAACGTGACATTCTCATTTATGCAATGGAGCATGCCCCTCACATTCTCATACTCCAACCAGAATTTTAGTTATCAATACAATAACCCATTTAGCTTTAATCGCTTCAGCATCCAGCCATCCTATAAATGGATTAAAGTGCACGCAGGGTATAACAACATGAGTTTTTCGCCATACACCATGAGCGGACACACATTTAAAGGCGCAGGTGTGGAATTAACACCTCCGGGCAAATGGAAAGCTGCCGCCCTCTATGGCCAGTTCAGGGAGGCTACTCCTCATCTTAACGTCGAGAGGGAATCACAAACACCATCATTCCGAAGGACAGGCTATGGCATCAAGGTTGGGTATGACTTTTCACATGAACGTCAGGTGATCCATGAACCTCAGTATGAAAGCCAGTACAATGCAGATGGCGAACTAAAAGAGAACTTCGTCCTGCCACAAATACGAACGTCAACACGTAATGTACAAGGGAATGTTGAATTCATTCTCTTCGGCGCTAAAGACGACCGTTCTTCAATTCCGGTTGTACCTGACTCATTTAAGATTTTTCCTCAGGACAATTTATCAACCAGCCTGAAATTGAATACACGCATACTTAAAACCTTTTCTGTAAGTGCAGAATATGCAGGAAGTGTACTGACGCGAAATACAATGCTTGACGAATCAGCAAGTGACCATTCTCCCGTTAACCGCATCTATGGAAACTTCATGTCCATCAACAACTCAAGCGCTTACTATAAGGCTTTCAAAGGAAATTTTAGCAATGACTTTAAATTATTCTCATTAGGAGCAACATACGAATATGTTGATCCTGATTATACGACTTTAGGTGCATATTATTTTAATAACGATCTTGAGAATATCACTGCTAACCTCGCTACGCGGCTCCTTAAACAAAAAATGAATTTGTCAATTAATGTGGGTACACAACGCAACAATCTACGTGATAACAAGATGAGTGCCACCCGAAGGCTCTCCCTGTCTTCCTCCGTAAGCTACGCTGTTTCAGAAAGGCTGACGCTCTCAGGGACCTATTCCGATTTTCAAACTGTTACACGTGTGCGATCTGTTTTTGAAAGAATAAACAGACTCACTCCGTATGACAACATCGACACATTAAACTTCAGTCAGGTGGCAAAGAACTACAATGGCAATTTTACTTATATGTTCCCTAAAAAAAACGGCACTACTCAAACACTTACTGGCATGCTTTCGGTACAGCAGACAGATGATCAACAGGGAGAAAATAGCGAGGGGTTAAATACTTCAGAATTCTATAATAGTAATCTTTCCTATACACTTGGGTTCCAAAATTTGAGTTTAACAACAGCATTGAACTACAACTTCAGCAACATGCCTGGAATGGAAACAAAAACTTGGGGACCTACTCTAGTTATTACAAAACCTATATTAAAATTAAAAAACAGTATATCTGCATCGTACAACAAAACTTCCAACAATGGTATAATGTCCAATGAAGTCTTTAATGTGCGACTCAATAGCATGTATGTTTTCCTCGAAAAGCATAACCTGAATGCAAGCATAGTATTCTTAAGGCGTAGAAGTGCCGCGGCTGAAAGATCACAACCACCCTTCCGGGAAACAACTGTTGGAGTCATCTACAGCTATAGTTTTTAAATGCGATAATAAAGGGATATGCTACAAAGCTTTCAGCTTTCCACCTTACATAGAGCATTTGAAATTCTTTCGGCGAATTGCTTATTTGCAAAATGATGAGTAATAAAATCCAGGTATTTATTGTGGACGACCACAAGCTGATAATAGAAGGACTGCGCGCTTCACTTGAAGCTGAAAGTGATATTGAAGTGATCGGTTATGCTACAGATGGAAATACATGCTGCTCATATTTTAAGGAGAATGGCGCCGACGTTGTACTTATGGATATCAGCCTTCCGGATGCAAGCGGCCTTGACCTTTGTAGTGAAGTTTTAAAATTAAGACCTTCAGTTAAAGTTATTGCTCTGACAACCCATACACAACGAAACTATATTAGCAAAATGATGAGCCTGGGAGCGCGGGGCTATATTTTGAAGAATACAGAAATTGATGAGATCAGAGAGGCAGTAAGGCAGGTCTATAAGGGACACATTTTTCTGAGCAAAGAAGCAGGCGACAACCTGTATCAGGTAGATATCAGTGAGAATAAAACTTTACCGCTACTTACACGTAGAGAGACAGATGTCCTTAAACTAGTTGCAGAGGGATTAACCGCACCAGAAATAGCAGAAAAACTTTGCTTGAGTCAACTTACTGTAGAAAGTCATCGTCGAAATATTATGACGAAACTAAAGGCTAAAAATGTTGCCTCGCTGATAAAAATCGCTATGGAGCACAATCTGATCTAGGCTATTATTACCTCCGGGCCAGAAATGCCCGATTGGGCCTTCGCTTCTACAGGTTGTATTGAAGATTCAGTAAGGTAACGCCTTACATCGCAAATAAGATGTATCGTGGTACCCTTTCCATATGCCGATGAAAGCTCATAGGTACCTCCCACTGATTCAATGCGGGCAATAAGATTCTGAATGCCTAATCCTTTAAATTGAATATTCTTTACATCAAATCCTTTTCCATCATCCTCAATAGTAAGGCTAAGACAACCATTGTCCATTCCCACCTGTACAATCCCAAAAGTGGCTTGGGCATGTTTAATAATATTATTCACTGATTCCTGCACTATCCTATAGATGAGCAGCTCCAGGGGAGGTGAAAGCTTTGGAATCGTGGTGACGGCATAGAAATTAATGCGAAGGGCCGAATGGCTAACACGCCTGCAGAAATCACGGATCGCATTTTCGAAACCTTCCTGAAGCAGGATTTCCGGCGCCAGGTTGTGAGAGATATTTCGTACTTCAATGCCTGCATCTGTAATAAGGGATAACGCTTTCTCGTAAAGTTTTTTATTCTCTTCATCGTTCTGGCAAGGCTTGAGAAGACTAAGGTGCATCTTCGCCGCAGACAAAATCCCTACTACTCCGTCATGCAGTTCCCTCGCCTGCCTTGTTCGTTCTTGTTCTTCGCCATTAATCTGTGCTTGCAAAAGCATTGCACGTTTACTGGCATGCACGATCCTCGCCCGATGTCTGTAAAATAAGAAGATGATTAAGCCACCGGAGCAAATAAAAAATAATCCTGACACTGACAGAATGATCCACTTATTTTTCCGCTGAATTTCGTATTCATGCCGCGCAATCAAAAGCTTCTGCTGCGCTAGCGTTTTTTCCTTCAATGTAGTCTGATATTTTAACTCCATCTCATGTACCCGTGACTGAGTAGTTTCATTCAGAATGGAATCTTTCAGAACATCATACTTCTTACGTAGCACAAGAGCTGCATAAGGTTTCTTAAGCTTTTCTTTTAAATTAGCACCAAAAAGGTAAAGTTCCTTTAACTCATTCATTGTGAAATTTGCTGACTCCGCTTGACGTAAACTCTTTTCAAAACACGCTTCTGCTTTCTCAAATTGTCCAAGCTTTTCATAAGACTTCGCTAACCCATCGTAAATATAGATGGCATAGTCCGGCGGTGAGTTGTCATCCATCAGTGACAGTGCCTTCTTATTCCATTCCAGCGCCAGCTCATATTCTTGCTGAAGTAAGGCAACTTCTCCTAAATTAATATACCCATCCATTACCAAAGGCATATTCTTACCTTTATAAGCAATACTAATTAATTGGTTAAGGTGTGCCTTAGCATCATCAAACTGTTCATTAAGAATTTCGCTACACGACAAGTTTACAAGACTGTTACCAATGCGTGCTGTATCTTTTAATAGCTGCGCAGTTTCATACCCTTTCCTGGCATAATAGAGACACTTCTTTTTGTCTTTCAAATCCAGAAAGATGGAGGCGAGGTTACTGTAGTACTTGTGAATATTTTTATTGTCACTTAAGGATTCAGAAGCTTTAATTGCAAGAATATAATTTTCCGCAGAGCGGTCGAGATCACCCAGCGCATGACATTGTACACCAATATTATTATAAGCATTGGCTACCATGGCTTTGTTGCCAACTTCCATTGCATATTGCAAGTGCTCTTCACTGACCCTAAGCGCTTCTTTAAACTGAAGCTGACGATATAGAAAATGCGCATATGCACCCGCGTATTTAAAGTAGCCCGAATTGAAATGAAGCCGTTTTGCTAGTGTTCCTGCCTTTAAAAAATAATATCTGGCTGAATCAAGCTCGCCATTATCCGTTTTAACCTTTGCAGCATCCAATAGGAACTTTACCTGTAGCGTATCTCCTACCTCAGAACCCATGAAAAGGAACGGTGGAGGAATAAGGCCATTTACATGCTTCCCAACTGTTTTTCCGCCATGAAGAAAGATGAATAGAAGCAGCAGGGTTCGAACCATAGCAAGGGGGTTAGAAAAGCATTATACGAATACTTTGCAAATGGGTTCCAAAAGTATCTTACATTTAAAAATCTGGCTAAAGTTAAAAAAACTACAGATCAATAGGTTCGAACACTTTCGTACAATCTGACAATCTATCATATCCCATAAAACCAGTATTTTTCAGTATAAAATCAGTAATTCATCGGTTGGATAATGATCTATTCATTCATTTTAGGGAAATTACCAATGACTTATTATCCATTTCGCATTTACAAATAGCTAACTGTTCTCATGAGGTAAATTCCGGAAATTAATGAAATCCTATCTCCTTTTATTTGCAATCCTATACGTTGCTAGGGTTACATACTGTTCATCTCAACCTATTGACATTAACGAACTGGAACGTAAGTTAAACGAGCACAATACCGATTCGGCTCGAATGATGATCTTAACGCAACTACTGTTCCTGAACACGAATACCGATACCGCAAAGGCAAGGAAATACTGTAATGAAGCACTCTTGCTGGGAGATAACGTTAAAGATCCCCGTTTAAAGGCAATGGCTTATCGGGCCGCTGGCGTTTTACAAGAACACAATTACAAACACGATATAGCGCTTCGTTACTTCTACATGGGTTTAGCGCTTCTTACTTCTGATAATGATCGTTTTGCTGAGTTTTTAAAAGCTTCTATTACGATGAATATTGGCGATACTTATCTTGGAAAAGTAAACCTTTCATCAGCCATTACTAATTATCTTGAAGCCCTTCGTTATTTCGAAAAGAAGCAATCCAACCATCCCACGCTTGTTTTTCTATATTGCAACATTGCGATCACATACGCGTTATTTGAAGTCTCCGACAAGAACAGGTTTTACACAAGTAAAGCAGTTGAAGTTGCGGAACGCATTAATAACAAAAGGGCAATGGCATATGCATATAGCTATCGCGCCAGAGCCGAATTAGGTTTTAAACCAGTAGATTACAAAAAACTCGACTACTATAATGACAAGTCCTACGCCTTATCATCAGCACTGAAGGAATTGTACTGCCTTGGCCATTATTACAGTATACGCGCTGCTAAGCTTCAATTGCAAGGTATGCTACAGACTTCTATAGAAGAAAGTGAAAAGGCGATTTCTTATTATGATGAAGTACATGCATACTCACCTCTGGCAGAGGAAAAATATTATATAGCAACTACAGAAAGAAAGTCAGGGCTTAAAAAAGAGGCAAAGAAAAACTTGCTGGATGCGTTGCGTATGTCCTATAAGATAAATTGTGTCTTCACCAAACGCCTTGCCGTCAAAGCATTGAGCGAGTTAACTGAGGAATTAAATCAACCAAAGGAAGCTTTTTTCTATTACCGTAAATATCTGCAAATCAATGACAGCTTGCTGCAAGCGGATAAGCATGCGCAAATATTTATTGCTGAAACGCAATATGAGTCCGCTGTACAAAAAGAGAAGATAGCTGCGCTTGAAGAGCAACGCGAAAAACAAAATGTTATGATTCGCGAAAAAAACCAGGACAACAGATTACTTATCGCAATTATTATCGGAGCATCAGGTATCGTCTTTCTAAGTTATCTATTCATTCGCGAAAAGCAGAAAATAATTTTAAAAAACAACGAGCTACAGAAACAACGCATTTCTGAATTGGAAAAAGACCGCCAATTTATAGCCATTGAATCTCTTCTTAAGGGTCAGGAAGAAGAACGCAGCCGTCTTGCCCGCGATATTCATGACGGGCTTGGAAGTGTGCTTTCAAGTGTGAAACATACACTCTCCAGCATAAAAGGTGATGTAACAATAACAGGCGATCATGTCTCTGTTTTTACCAGGTCAATTGATATGATTGATTTCTCTATATCGGAGCTCCGCAGGATTGCTCATAACATGATGCCAGAGGCGCTTATACGCTTCGGCCTTAACGAAGCACTGCAGGATTTTTGTAATAATCTAACTACGCCGGATTTCAAGGTCGAATTTATTTCCATCAATATGCTTCGACGATTTGACAATTCAAAAGAAATTGCCGCATACAGGATTGTGCAGGAGCTCATTACCAACACCCTCAGGCATGCCGCAGCCACAGAAGTTATAGTTCAGCTTATAAAGAATGGCAACCTTATTAGCCTTACAGTTGAAGATAACGGTAAAGGATTTGATAGTGCAAGCTTGAAAACTTGTAAAGGTGCAGGATGGGCGAATATTTATAACCGTGTAGATTACCTGAATGGTAAAATCGATTTTGACTCGAAACTCGGCTCGGGAACTTCCGTTATAATAGAATTTACTATTTGATTGATGGCTATACGTTTGTTTATTGTTGATGATCATAGTCTTATTATTGAGGGGCTTCGATCCGCGTTGCAACATGAGCAGGATATAGAAGTTGTAGGACATGCCGTCAATGCTGTTTCCTGCAGAAGCTTCTTTGAAGGCAACACTGCGGATGTTGTTCTGATGGACATTAACTTACCTGATGGAAACGGTATTGATCTTTGTACCGATCTGCTCATTACTCATCCGTATCTGAAAATCATCGCGCTAAGTACTTTTAGCCAACGAAGCTATGTAAGTAAAATGATGGAAAATGGTGCACGTGGTTATATTCTTAAGAACACAGACATTGTTGAAATACACGAAGCCATACGTCAGGCATACAAGGGCAATATTTTTATCAGTAAAGAGGCCGGTAATACCTTATATAAACCACAAAGTAGTAACGATGCTGATGAGGTTTTACCCCTTACTCGAAGAGAAAAAGAGGTACTCAAATTTATTGCGGAAGGTTTTACAGCTCCTGAAATAGCTGAAAAGCTATTTGTCAGTCAGCTAACGATTGAGAGCCATAGACGAAACCTCATGGCCAAACTTAAAGCAAAAAACACTGCAGTACTTATAAAAATTGCAATGGACAGGTGCCTTATTTAATTCCCCTTCACGCAAGGAGTATACTAAAGAGAATACAATGAAGTCATCGTTAAGGTGATGAAGCTTTTAAGAGGAATCAATCCATTCTCAATTGCCAATTTGAAGAATGAATCTGGACAGCATTTGTCTCTGCACAAAACGAGACCGAACGGATCGCAGCCAATATGAAGGTTATAAATGTGAGTTAAATTCTTCGCCTTCATTTCATTAAATCTTTCGTCGGCAATACCGGCCAAAAGTTGTCCATCAACTGTAACATTCATATGCTTCTATGTCGTTAAGGATTGAGGATTGCTGGCGTTCAAAATCTACTGCATGCTGCGAGTAGTTTTCGAAACGCCAAAGCAACGCCTATGAATACAATAAGTCAACCAGGTAGCATTATTCAAGTGAATAAAGTTGTGATGATCGGAAGAATGTCCACCCTCCTAGAACAAGAATAAAAATAACGAGCGGCATTACCATGTCAAGCCAATGGATCTCCTGATCAGGTGACAAATATTCTGGCTTCAATTTCGACCAGTCTACACTTTCCACCGGCGCATTTTCAAAAATTTTAGGATAGAAAAACATTCTCATTTTTTCATGAAAACTGCTGGCACTATCGAGCAGTGTGACATAATCAGTCAGGCTAGTTCCGGCAAGATCATTTAAATGCATTTGAGTGTGGAGCGTTGGAAGTAGTTGAGCAATGCCTCGACTAGTTTTTTCACGCAAAAGAATTTTCTCTTTCATAGCCATGCTCTGAACCTGTGACTCATCATCACCCATCTGTTGCATCGCATAATACCAAAGCCAGCCAAACGAATCCTGCGGAATACCATACTTCTGAAACTGCGGATAGTGGGCGTAGAACCTCTGCATAGTAACCTCCTTGGGCATGTCCCATTTTTCATGATAAGCATCACGTTGCTTTACCATAGTCCCCAATGATTCAGGGACAGGATAAAGAACCGAAACGAGATTGTTAATGGAAGCAGGTGCAAGAATGGTGAGCAGGACCCAGATTGTAAGCAACGTAAGAACGTTAAAACGGGAACTTTTTTTAAACACGGATAACCAGAAGCACAACGTAAACCAGGACGCGATATATAATACGCTTATTAAAAAGAAAGCTAATAACGAAGTGCTCATGGGAAGTGAAAGTATAATAGCTGCAATTATCATTAGCATCAGTAGTAGACCGTAGATAAATATGGCTCTTACGAGAAGCTTGGCTAGCAAAAATCGAAATGCCGACCTCGACTGTACGGTCAACAGCTTCCAGGTTCCCGACTCATCATCCTCCGACAAGAGATTAAATGTAAACGCAATAATCACAAGTGGAAATAGGTAGATGATCACGAAGCCGAGATCAAGGTTTCCAATTTGCAAATGAACCGGATTGGCCAGATCTGTATCATACTTTTGACCTTCCAGTGTTCGAATCGTGACACTTTGAATTGCAGGATTTATATCCCGCTGGCCAATAGATAAGCCAGCGAGCTTATCTGGGGCATTAATCAAAGAGAATTTTATATAATAAAGCAGGAGTCCCATTTCATCATGCGCTGCAACATTGCGTTCGATATGCTTTTGCTGATGTTCTGTGATGCGTGATATTGTTTCTTTCTGCTTTAGCAGAAATTGCCTGCCTATGATAATCGCAACTATTCCCATGATCAACAGGAGGATCAGGGCGAAAATTGAGATACGTGATCTCAAGAATTGTTTAATAAGAAGTGAGTACATGGCTAAATGGCTTTAAGTTTTTTAGAGATACGATCAGTTACAATCCATGCCCCGGCGCACCACAACAACAACGCGATGATTGATACGATTTCGTGCTTTAGGGAAGTACCGATTGAGACAAAGCTAGGTTTAAAGTCCGGCACTTCTTTCCAATGATGCCTATCAATGACGTACGGTTTATCACTTGGGCCAAGTTTTTTATTACTAATGAATTTCATCTGCAGTTCATTCATTTTCTGCGCGAGCTGGTAACGATATGCTTCAGATTCATCCTGGAATACTTTGTATGATTCAAAATCAGTTCCGGAAAGCGCCATAGAGAGGTTCCGGACAGCAGTGAGTGGGTTGATGAACGAAGAGAATTTTGTAAGACTGTTTTGCTTTTCATAGACGTTCAACAATTTTTTTAAATGATCATTATAAATATTCGTGCTAATTTTTTCTCCTTCCCGCATAACAAATCCGCTGTAGTTAAAAGGAAGTTCTTCTACCGACTCTACATGATGGGCCTGAAGCACAGAGTCCTTCAGGTGCTTGTAACGTGGATCACTCGGGTTGTGGCTGTCTCCCTCCCTAAGAACATCTTCTTCAATGGCAGTTTCAAATTCAATCTTAGAAGGCGTTGGAAAAAAATAGCTTCCAACAGCTTGAGTGGTTCTTGGAAGGATAACGGCCAGAAGCAGCCAGACTCCAAGGAGAACCATAAGTGCATTTTTTGAAGATGAACTTGTTGCAGACACAACAACGGTAGTAATGCAAACCACAGCTATAAATACATGATAAACGACAAGCAAGCCAGCATAGCGGCCCAGGCATTCGACGTTAATGGACGCGCTCGACTCCATTAACAACGCAAATGTAATCAGCATTACAGGCACAAGTACCAAACACACAACGGCAAACAAGCCTAACGACTTTGCAATTAATATTTCCTTCCAACCCCCGCCTTGTGTCAGGATAATTTTGAGTGTACCGTTTTCACGGTCAGAAGAGACTGCACTGAAACCAAGAAATATAACCACCAGTGGCAGGATGATCTGAAGTAACATCGCCATGCTAATTTCTCCAAACCGTAACAATCCAGTAGAGAGACTTGCCTCTGAAAAATTTATTGTGTTCTGTTTGTGTGCTTCCAGGTAAACTGCATTTCCTGTGAAGCTTTCAAGACCGAAATCAAAGACACTCAGCGGGTGTTTGATTCTGAATGCAAAAGATCCAAAGTGTGCCATCCTATGCGGATGCTTATCGGGATTGTTCTCCCAGCTTTCCCGTGCTTTTGACTGGAATTGTTCTCTCATTCGATTCTGATCTTTAAAGGTTTTCCAACCCGTATATGCTGCATAAGCTACCGTCAGCATGAGCACAACCAATATTCCATAGATTGCTTTTGAATGGAACGTGTTTTTAACAAAGTTCCTGGCGATCAATAATACAATAATCTGATTCATCAACTTAGAATTTATAAGTGGCAGTAAGCATGAAGTTTCGTGGCGCACCAGGGAAAAGACGCAGGTAATTCTGCGCTCCTATCCAATATGTTGTATCAAACACATTGTTGATATTGAGTGCGAGTTGCATGTGGGCCTTCGACGGCGTGTAGTACAGTGCAACATCCATTATGGTATACCCGGGAACTTCAAACGAGCGAGAAAACCATGGAACCTTACTCCCGTTGTATTGCATCCCCACTCCCACACCTAAGTCGTGAAGGGTTGACTGCGAAAAATTGTAACGCATCCAGATATTACCACTGTGAGTGGGGGTATTTTCTTTTCGCCTGCCATTCAAAATCTCGTTGCTGTCTTCAACAATTCTGGCGTCTATAAAGCTGTAGGAAGCATTGATCTGAAGGTCAGGAGTAATATAACCTGAGAGTTCCCATTCAATTCCACGGCTTCTGTCTGCTCCACGTTGCACAAGTGAATCAGGAAATGCCGGAAGATTTGCATTGATGAGAATATTTTTTTGATTGATCTCGTATGCAGCCAATGTCATGATTATTCTTCCGCCAAGCAACTCAGATTTTGCCCCCAGTTCCTTCAGGTCACTGATCAATGGTTTAAAACGTGCTGGCGAATTTGGATCCCAGAAAAATGCGCCTGTGCTAGGCATCAATGACACAGTGTTGGACTGTGGCTGGTAGCCCTCCAGGTAAGTAGCATAAACGTGAACTTGTTTAACAATCTCGTACGTTACTCCTATTCGCGGAATCAGCGCGGTGTTATCAAATGATGCCTCAGAAGGAGCTTTGTAGTTTGTTATGTCCTCAAACCATTCATTTCTTAAACTCAGCAACGCAGACCATTTTCCAATTTTAACTTGCTCCTGAATATATACTGCATTTGTGCTTGTCATTGCAGATGGAACGGCGGTGCGCGAGTTCATGGTGTAATCATCTACATTACGAATTGTGTAAGAAGGATTACTGAGGTTGAAATGATTCACGTTCGGCTTAGGCAGCGTTCTTCCGTCAATTGTTATTGTTTGATAGTTGGATGCATTCGCAGGAATGAATGAACTGGCAACGGTCCCATCATTCAGCAGAAATCCTCTTGCAGCGTTCTGTCCGCCACCCTTTGTCTTATGCCACCTACTCAAATCATATCCGGTCAACAGTTTATGTCTCACGTTGCCAGTATTAAAATCAAAGTTTAAGTACGCTGTCAGGTTATCGGTGTTCCAGTATTGCTGACGCTGCACAAACTGCATTGCGGCAAGATTTGTTACGGGTTCGTTATTAATATCAACTGCGAAAGCATTAGTCGTACGATGCTCCTGAAGATTTTCGGTCCAGGTTTGTTTCATATACGTTGTATTGAACCCAATCTTTGACGAAAACTGATGTGCTACGCTGGTCATAATGATCATCTCTTTGGATTTGAAAAAGTCATTTGCAGCACCAAGATTTAAGCTGATTGGAGTACTGTTAAGATCTGTGGCACCGGCAATTGCACCAAATATGGGCTGGCCACGATCCAGCGTACCTGTGCTATTACTATAAATCATCTCTGCGTTGATTGCAGTTTTGTCACTGGGAATATAGCTTATGGATGGGGAGACAAGAACTGCATTGTTTTTTACGAGGTCCCGAAAAGACCTTCCTTCCTGTAGCCCACCGTTAATTCTGTAAAGCAAAGTTTTCGATTCATTCAAAGGTCCAGTAAAATCAAGTGTTGCACGCATAGTACTAAAGCTACCAACCCCCATGCTTACTTCCCTGCGTTCGGTAGCCAAAGGCTTCTTGGTAACCATGTTGATGCTTCCACCCGGGTCGACACTTGAGAAGGTTACTGAAGCGGGACCTTTCAACACTTCGATTCGTTCAATGTTTGAGGTGATGGGTTGAAGGAAATAATATTGGCGTGTACGCATGCCATTAATGATCTGGCCCTCTTCGTTCTGACTGATTCCTCTAATATTGTATTGATTATAGAAGCTGGATGGCGACACACCACTTACAATTTTTACTGCATCTGCCAATTGAAAGGCTTGTCTGTCTGAAATCAATTCTTTCGTAATGGTAGACAGGGATTGAGGCAGTTCTTTGTTTTTGATACCAGACTTCGTTGCTGAAAACGAATAGTCACTGTGGTAATCCCGATCGATCCTTCCTACTACTTCCACCGTCTGCAATTCCTGTGTGTATTCTGTCAGAACAGTGGATCCGAGGTTATAGATTTTTATTTCATTAAACGTATATGAGCGAATGTAAGGATCATATCCAACGGAGCTGATCTCGACGTCATAAATACCTAGTGCCCGAAGTTCAATTTTAAAAATTCCACTTTCATCTGTTGTGCCTCCATTTGCATTGCTGCCACTTTTGATAGTGACAGAGGCCCCTGTCACAGCTGCCTGAGACTGATTTATAACTCTACCTGTCACAACAATTTGTGCCCATCCTGAGGAGCACGTCATTACGAAGAGCAGAATTGATATAAGTAATAATCTTTTCATCCTACTGAATATTTTAAATAGTCTCCAGATAAAGTTGTTGAAGCTGATTAGCGTTGATGTCGTGGGTGGTAAGCTCGTGAACAAGTACACCCTCACGCATAATCCCAATGCGCGTTCCGACATTTACAGCATTAAAGATGTCATGTGTTGCCATGAAAATTGATTTACCTTCCGCGACAAAGGCTTTGCAGAGCTCGGTGAACTCGGCTGTAGCCTTTGGATCAAGTCCGGATGTAGGCTCGTCCATGAAAATTACATCTGCTTTTTTTGACAATGCTATTGCGATCCCTACCTTTTGCCGCATTCCCTTTGAATAAGTTGATAAACGCCTTGTCTGCGCTTCTTCCTGCAAACCTGATTTTGTTAGAAAGACTCTTAGTTCTGCCTCGGAATATGAGAAGCCCGCCAATCGACTAAAGAAGTCAAGGTTCTCTATGCCGGAAAGATTTCCATACAATTGAACAACTTCAGGTATATAGGCAATCATTCTATTTGTTGCTGCTCTATTGGTTTTCACTTCACTTCCATTGATTAAAGCTTCGCCACTAGTCGCATCAAGAAACCCAAGAAAGATATTGATTGTTGTTGTTTTGCCAGCTCCGTTTTGGCCGAGCAGACAATAGATCTCGCCTTTGCGGACAGAAAGATTCAGGTTGTCCAAAGCCTTTCTTCCATTAAATTCTTTTGTAAGGTTTTTTGCTTGAAGCATGATATTTATGTTTTAATAATTTCTTTGGCTCATTTACATATTGGACTCAATCCTTTTACACAAAGGATTATTGTACTTATATATTAAGCTGAAAGTGCGCTCCCTATCAACACTCGGCACACTCATTTACTGAATGCTTTTAAGGGTAGCATTTTCTAAAATGAAGTTTAGGTGATTGATGTCTTTATCATTTAGTTTAAGCGTGCCACTCACTTTAATAATCTGATCGGCTTTAAATTTTGGAGGCTTTGAAGCAAAAATAATCTCGGATATAGATTCAGGCCCGGCACCTCCGCAGAAGAAACATTGTGCATACGGACTCTTTGACAGGACGATGGTATATCTTCCTTCAAGATCCATTGGAATGTAGTAGCCTTCGAGTGTTAGCTCTTTCCCTTCGTAGAACCTGATACGCGAATCAAAAAAAGGAATCAGAAAGTATTCATTGACGTCCTTGACCAGTTGCGGTGTAAACTTCACTTTCGCGAAAATATCCCATCCATTTGAGGGTGGTTGTTTTGTTACACCTATTGCGAGCATAATTGCAAACAGAATGTTCATGATGTATGTGATTTTTTACAGAAGCGAATGTTTAAAAAGTGCGCTATCACCACTAACCCTGCGCCAGAAGAAGCAAAGACAGGTTCATTAACATCAAGAGACAACCGACTTACCCCAATAAGAATAAATCCAAAAGACAAAATGATAATCGGTAAAAGCTTTCTGTGATGTTTTACATATGAAGGAACGAGCGATGCAACGGCGATCAAACCACTCAGCATCAATACTGCGGTCTCAATGCTATCGTTATGTAAATAAGCCCACCCAGTAAATGCAGACATGGACACAACTATGGGAACTGCCATACAATGGATAGCACACAATGCAGAAGCCCACATTCCGGTCTTATCTAAAAGATATGACCTTGAAATCATTCTATTGTTTTTTACCACTTTTAGTAAACGTTTATATTAATTCAATAGCAATACCGTTTTGCCTGCTGTGATGATGAAGTAGCAGTGTCAGGTTCGGTTAATGCTTAACTTTATACTTTGACCCGGCTTCACCTCAGGTTGATGAGAATGACCACACGTGGCAAATGGTTATCCCCGTTATTAATGAGTTTTTTCTTATGGAAAACTCAGACACAATGCCTGTGATTGGCAGCGTAAGAATACAAAGCCAGTAATAGCGTAATTGCTCCATTTAACATGGAATAAGAAATTCGACAAGTGAAGAATACTACCGTTATGGCAAAGGGAAGTTTGAAAGCTTATAGGCAAAAACCTCCGGGCTTAAGATAAATTAAGCGAGAACGGGAGGTGCTCGTGAAGAAGATATGACGGCCCAATAGCTATCACAATTAGACTTATAAAAGTCAAAATATGCAAACAAACAGTTCGTTAAGGCGAAGGTTAAATTCAATGAAAACATTTGATCATTCGGGTGAGCATGATCACACATTTGGCATTTATCAGAAATAATTAAGTGAGAACCGTGGTCACAACCTTGTTCTGTATCATTGTGATAAAGCAAGCGATGACAAGGATCTTTTTCCTGCTCATCTGAATGTGAAATCAAGGCCTTATGATTATGAGCGAATAAGTGAATCAATTGAACCTGAGATGAGGCGGAAAGATAAAGAATCAACAAAAGCAACGTAAACACCCTGAGGACGCAACGCTTTATCTTTTTGGATGTGATTCTGATATACATGTTTAAAATCAGGTGCTAATCTAGAGTGATTCTTCGATAAATGCAACATTATTGCATCAAGTAATTAACTAAATAATAGGAGTTGGGAATAAGTACCAGGAATCGGCATGGTGTTGCTTTTTATGTTTAAGTGCTCTACCATGATGTTAAGCATTCTCCACT
This sequence comes from Chryseosolibacter indicum, assembly GCF_018598585.1. GTDB lineage: Bacteria > Bacteroidota > Bacteroidia > Cytophagales > Cyclobacteriaceae > Chryseosolibacter > Chryseosolibacter indicus. Next base: position 27,674 of record NZ_JAHESD010000035.1, on the reverse strand, counting down.
CGTGTTGCACTCGTTCTGCACTCGCCATGCTTCTTGATGTTCGACGCTGATTGGAAATGATTTTGACACTATTTGTCAAAGCCCGGTTTATCTTTCCCAAAAACTACTATGGCACATGTAAGGGAAAATGATCTTACTGAAGGATTGAGCGGAAAATTTGGACGGAAATTCGTTTTTAAGCAACTAAGGGGCAAAACCATTGTAGCCCGGAGGGCGAAGCCGACTACGAAAGAAAGTGCGCTGCAACGGGAGAACCGCGATCGGTTTAAGAAGGCTTCGGCCTATGCAAAGGCTATGATGCTGATTGCGGAGAAGAAGGCCTATTACTGGAACATGGCTAAGGAGCTGAATCTCCCGAATGCTTATACAGCTGCGCTCTCTGATTATATGCGGAAGCCAACTATTGAAGAAGTAGATGTTGTTACGGAAGATTCTTCTTTGGCTATAAAGGTGAGTGCTACAAAGAAAGACTTTCGAATAAAGATGATAAAGGTAGTTGCATTAGGACAAGATGATGTAATTGTAGAGGAAGGGGATACTGTAAAGGATATTCAACGCTGGCATTATGTGTTTACAACACAGAAGGATATGATCAGTAAAATTAAGGTAGTTGTACAAGATGAGGCGGGGAATGTTTTAAGCAGGGAAATAATGGATGTAATTGCAGATGGATGCTTATGATTTAACGTGTATCAGAATTCTGGGAAATAGTGACTCCTGATGCGGATGAGATAAAATACTCCAGTATCATTACTAGTAGTAATATTGGCACAAGCCACAGGCGTGCGCCAGCAGTGGAAATAGTGACTAATGACGTGGATGAGGTAAAAATACGTCAGTATCTTGGGGCGTTGTTAGACTTTACTCGTAGTAGTATTGGCACACGCGCAGGCGTGCGCAGCAGTAGAGATAAATTGTGTTCGTTTTAACGCGCCTTGTATTTTCTTCACGTTACTTTTACCAACGGGAGCAACGCCCGTTGGTGTTAGCTTCAAAGACATGACGTTTTAATTATTTGGTGTGTTCTAGCAACTAGTATCTAAGCCTTACCCAAAACGCGAGGTGGTCTGACCCGTAGTTGTCGTCTGTCATAACTTCCTCTTTCAGCACTTCGAAATCATCCTTATGAGAATACACAATGTAGTCAATTCTTCTGGTAGGTTTTACAACAGGTATCGTAGGCGCCTTTAATGTGCTCGCATCGTTGAAATACTTCAGTAACTCCTGCATTGGCGCCTTCTCATCCGTGGAATTAAAGTCACCCCCTACTATAACAGGAGCATCGAGGTGCTCAGCTACTGATACTATCTCGCTGCACTGCAGAAGCCGGTTTTCCTCCAAGCTAACATCAAGGTGTGTGCTTCCAAAATAGACCTGCCTATTGCCCGGCAGTGTTACCTTAACCAATGCGAGGGCTCGGTCTTCACCTTTAAAGCCCTCGGTTTTAGGAAGCAATGTGGTTGACGCTTGCGTAATCGGATACTTCGATAGAATGCCCACGCCGTAAGCACCGCCCTCGTATGAAATGGCTTTACCAAAGTAATAGTGCATGCCCAGCATATCCGCCAATATTTTAAGCTGAAAGGTTTTACCTGACCTGATAGTGACGCTGTCCAGCTCCTGCAAGGCAACAAGATGCGCTCCTGATTTACGAATGGTCTGTGCAATGGCGCTCAGGTCGATAAATCCCTTCTCGCGGGATGGCGGATTACCATGATGAATATTGTAGGTCATTATGTTAAGCGGAGGATTTTTTGGTTGTGGGCTTTGGTTCTCCGCTGAGCTGCATGCTGTTACCAACCAAAGGAAGAATGATGGAATGAAAGTACTTATCATTTGCGCTAATGAATGTTTATTGTATAACGAAAACACGTTACTATTTTAAAGTTGATCATTAATAAACAAAACCTTCCTAAGAGCGAAGGCTTTAAGGAAGGTATTGACATACTATAAAGCTTTATGGTTCGTAATCCAAAATGGAAACAGGATTATACTTCGTTCGGTTGTCTTCTGCTGGCACCTTGATTTCCAATGTAGCAGTAGCGACGCCGTTTGTTACATTAAACTCTTTGACCATGACGATACCAAAAGCTTTATTCTGTGTTGGATCAAATTGTCCCCATCCGATAATAAACCCTGCACCGGGCTTTAAACTATTATTAAAACGGCGGTTGGTGCCATAGAAATTATAATTTTCTCCACCAGACGCAACAGGACCCCTCACCTTGGTATCGAGGAATTCCATCATCTGCCCGTCCCATTCAAGGCTATTGAAGGCGTCCTGGGCAATTGCATTCCTGTTTACTGTTATCATAGTATAGGGAGCTTTAGAGAAGCTCGTCATATAAGGAGCGGTAGCATTTTTGTAGTCTGCACCTGCTGCAAACACAGACGGGGCCATAATGTAAAAGTTGGTAGCATTAAACTTTATCAGCGCAAAGTCCATCATTACGTCATTGGCCGCAGCATTTGCTACATCGAAAACATGTGGCGCACGATAGGCTGAAAACCAGTTATTCAACCCGGAGCCAACAGCTGAGGTAAGCTTTACATCCGCGAAGTGAAGAAGTTTTGTATACACTTTTTCAACAACAAACTCTGACACTTTTGTTTTGCCACTCCCGTTTTGTCCGGAAATACGAATGGCTTCGATGGTTTTATCAGGAGCGAAGCTGATCACAAAAGAAAATTCATCATTAGGGTTACCTATTGTTATAGGCACTTCTGTTCCATACACGCCGTTTGCTTTAATTGCATATGTGAGGCTAGACATAGGGGAACCTGAGGACACTGTTCCATTCAGTGTGTTTTCTGAATTAACATAAGCAATTGGAATGGTTGTCTTGCCCCCTTCTAAAGTAATGTTAACGCCATCACCTACAACGGTCGCTATCCTGAATGTATCTGCTGCTATTCCCTTATAGATATTTTCCGCTTTAATAATGATACCAGTAAGACCCTTAGAGATTAGTACATTAACGACAAAAGGTACTTGTTTTTTATCTGCAAGAGCTATGGCTTTTTCTTCGGAAGCTGTACCATTAACAATAGTTTGATAAGTAACGGCAGATAAATCGAATTCAGATGTAACAAGGCCTTCAACGTTTAACACTTTGTTTTCAAAGACAGTCTCGCGGTACTTAACATTGTCTTTAAATGTGAGCACCGGTACTGTTCTGATGTTTGCCGGGGTGAAGTGAATCTCTGAATTATTGTTTTTCCGGTCAAAAGAAATAATGACAAGCTCTACAAGATCCGGTGCTACTTTAAACACTATTTCTTCGTTTATCTCTAGTGGAAAATCTACTTTATCAATAGTAACAGGGGTACCCGATGAAGTTCCGTTGGCTGTCCTTGTAACGAAGTAATATGCAAGCCTTCTCACCCCAATAGATGATTTTACGTTTACACCAATCCTTATCTCTTCTCCTACACTAAAATTGTCTACATGCTTAAACTCCTCGCTTATGGTAATGATTGGTGCTTCGGGGCCTTTCTCATCTTCCTGGCAGCCTGATAGGGTTATCCATAATATCAAGGAAAAGAAAATATGTTCTATTAGATGTCTGATGAGTTTCATAATATAAATTCTTGTTTTAATTCCAGTAAGGGTTCTGCTCCAGGTTAGGATTCAAAGTTCTGTCTTCAACAGGCAATGGCCACAAGTAATCACGCAGTTCATTAAATGTTTTGATGATATTCTTGTTGGTTAAAATGTTTCCTTTTGTACCGTTCGAAAGATCACTTGCAGGTATTTGGTATGGTCCTTTAGCAGGAGGTTTGCTACCGCTATATACCTCTACATCCATGGTACCATTTTTATCGAGGTCATAAAGTCCTGGCCGAGGAAAATACATTCCCTGGAATGTGGCTGTTAGCAGATGACCTTCTTTCCATCTCATCAAATCTTCCCATCGCAGCCCGTTTTCCATGACAAGCTCAATGCGGCGTTCTCTCCTTATTTCGAGAATAACACCAACGTTGTCTCCTTTAACGTTTTGATACATTGCCATGAGATAAGGATCAGGCAAAGCATTGGCTTCAGCAACATCAAGGTTTGGCATACCTACGCGGTCTCTCAATAATCTGATCGATTTGTCGATATCTGCCTGAGTAAGAATGCCAAGCTCTGCTTTTGCCTCCGCATAATTGAGCAATACTTCTCCGAATCTAAAAAGCAGGAGATCCTGAATTGACTGGTTGTTGCCATCATAGGTAACGGCGTTCATCCATTTAATAGGCTGGTAACCCGTCATGGTGGCTTCGAAGTCAGGGGCAACAGGAGTTTTCTCGCCTATTCTTGTGTAGCCCGGGGTGCGAATTGTCTGCGCGAGGCGCGGATCTCTGTTTTGTACCTCATCATAAAACTGCAAGGTGTCGTATCGTGGTATATCGGTGAACCGTGAACCATCGGCCATGAGGTAACTGTTTACCAGTCTTTTCTCAAGCCCTGGTTTTCCTTGTGTTCTTGAAGTAATGTAAAATTGAAGGCCGTGTTTTAGTCCCAGGTCACCCGAATAACGACGACCAAGAATAACTTCATCGGCGACGGGGTCGAGTTTAAGTGTTGCAAACAAATCCTGGTAAGGCTTACCTGACGGCCCTGTTGTTTTTGTATAAACCTGGTATGGGCCATCATTCATGAGTGCTTCAGAGGCAGCAACACATTCATTCAAAAATCTATCTGCGTCAGGAAGATTAAATTCCGTGTGATATTTTCTCCATGTTCCCTCGTACAAACATATGCGGGATTTTAAAGCAAGTGCTGTCCACTTTGTAACGCGCTCAACATCTTTAGCAGCATCCAAATGATCTATAGCAAAATTAATATCTGCTAATACAGAGTCCATTATTAATGTACGAGGATCACGTGGCTTATATAAGTTCGCCTCATCTGTTGGTTCAATCACTACGTTGTACCACGGAACATCACCATAAATTTTCACTTTCTCGAAATAAAAGTAGGCCCTGAAAAATCTGGCAAGCCCAACATATTTATCTCTGATGGCGGCATCCTTGTAGTTCTTTACGTTTTCACTGTTCAGTAAAAAGTTAATGCTTCGCAGCGGCCTCCAATCCCACTTAGAATCTGTTGTGGGGACTAATCGAGTGCCGGCGATCTCCCTATCTACAGATGATTTAACAATGTTGTCTGCCGACTCCCCATAAATTGCCGCATCTCCGGGTAAATACGAATAGAAGAGATTCGTGTAGGTTCTAAAATCACTTTCCGTCTTAAAGAATGTAGGAGGTGAAGCTGATGCTGTAGGATACCTTTCCAGGAAATCATCGTTACACGACATTGCAACTAAAGCGGAGGCAGCTATAAGTATAGCGCTATTAATATTTTTCATAAAAAAAAAATCATGTTAGGTTTAGAATGAAAGATCAATACCGAAAGCGTATGTCTTACTGAATGGATAGACACGTCCGTCAGCCTGAGACATTGCCTGTTCAGGATCAATGTACTTTGTTCGCAGTTTTGTCCACGTTAGTAAGTTCTCACCGCTGGCAAATACCCTTAGTCGTTGTATTTTAAACCTTGAAAGCAGATCTCGGGGCAGCGTATAACCTATTGTAAGATTTTTCAATCTCACATAAGCAAGATCCTGCAGGTATCTGTTGTTTGTAGCTCTTAACTCGTTATTAGCATTCAATGCTACGTAAGCAAGTAGATTAGGGAAGTAGGCATTTCTGTTTGTTTCAGAATAAACATCCTTCTCGAAGTCCTCCGGGATGAAGGAGAAATATGGCCTCGAATAAGGTCCCCAAAAACGGTCAGCATTGCTACCCGGATACCAGTCCATCTTACCAAGCCCCTGAAAGAAAATGGAGAAGTCGAAATTATTCCAGTCGGCACCAAGGTTTAACGCATACATATAGCGCGGCGTTGTATTTCCTATCACCTTTTGATCTCCAGGATCATCCACAGTATTAGTACCTGAGCTAATCTTACCATCGCCATCCAGATCCAGCCATCGCAAGTCGCCTGCGCGAAGAGGAATGTTATTATCCTGGCGCACTTTGTTTAACCACCTTTGATCTACAGGATAGGTTTTAGCTTCCGCATCAGTTTCAAAAAAACCATTTGTGATATAGCCCCAAATTTCACCCACTTTTTTACCTTCATAAAGGTCATTAATCTGTCTGGTCGGATTGTTGATTCTGGTAATAACTGCATAATTATCGCTAAGGGTAGCGGTAGCGTTATATCGAAGCGGTTTTCCTCCCACCATTACTTCGTCACGCCAGTCCATGCTCAATTCAAATCCTTTTGTCTCCAGGCTGGCAACGTTGACCAAGGGTTCGGTAGCACCAAAAACATTTGGCAGTTTCACGCCATTGCTTAACATGCCTGATGTAGTACGTTTATACCTATCGTAACTAATGCTCAACCTGTCTCTCAGAAAGCTGATGTCGATACCTCCGTTGATGGATGTTACCTCTTCCCAGGTAAGATTGTTTGAGACAGGGGCTGGTGGATTAAAGTATTTTGCCTGCTGGCCTTCAAATATGTAAGACATGGTACCAGGGGTCATGGTTGAAATGTAAGGATAAGAACTGCTTACCGCTTGATTACCCAGAGACCCTATCGATCCTCGGAGCTTGAGGTCACTGATAACTCCACCAAGAGGACTAAAGAAGTTTTCTTCACTTACACGCCATCCTGCGGACACGGATGGAAAGAAACCCCAACGGCTTGCTTTGGGAAAACGGGAAGAACCATCATAACGCCCATTCGTTTCCAGCAAGTATTTACCCTGATAGTCATAATTCAACCTATAGAAGACACCCCGAAGTGCATATTCGCTTGATCCGCCAGTTGCAGTTGCATCACCAGTACCGAGGCTTAAATCATTAAGTGTTTCTGAAGCGATGTCAAAACGTTCTGCGGTTATCTTTTTAGGTGTGTTCAGTTCCTGATTATACCCGACGAGCACTTTAACATTATGCTTCTCGTTGAAGTTCCTGAAATAATCTGCATACACATTTACCACCTGTACCTGATTAAACTGCTGTGATTCTGTTAATTTATTGACATTATACTTTGGTGTAACCTCTACTACATCAGGGTATAGCGAATAGGTTGCAGGCGCCTGGCGATAATAGCTTGGATCTGTATACATATTGTAACTATAATTTGCAGTAATGTTCAGATCTTTCAAGGGTGTTATCGTTACTTCATTGATGGTGGTAAGCTCATATTTACGGTCACGTCCTCTGGTATTACCATTGATAAGCATGGCAAAAATACCATCGCCAATGTCGTAGTTATTTAAACCAGTAATATAACTTGCTGTTCCATCAGGATTTATTGGAGCATAGGCAGGAGAAGCATGTACATTGATGTGTGTAAAATTAGCGCTGCCTCCGCCTTCACGTCCGAAGTAATCATAACTTGAGTGATAAAAATTTGTGTTGTTGGAAATCTTCAACCATGGATTAAGCTTCGCTGCAATTTTTGTCCGCAATGTTTTAGAGCTATACTTATCCGTATGTATGCGCATGATACCATCCTGCATTTTCATATTACCATTAACCATATAGGATATCATGTCGTTTCCGCCACTTAAGGATATGTTGTGGTTTTGCATAGGCTGGTATTTTGTAAACATGATGTCCCACCAGTCATAGTTTCCGTAGTATACATACTGGTCTTTACCGTTTCTGTTCTGAATGGTGACCCAAGGCCTTGATGGATCCTCTGTTTTGTCGTTACGCCTTTTCAACAGCTCTGCATAATCGCTTTCTGTGTAACCGGAATAACCGCCGATGTGGGCAAGCGCTGAATCATTCAGCTTCATCCAGTCGTAGGCCGTTGTGAGGAAATCAGTACTTACTGTTGGTGTAGAAAATCCGAAAGAATTATTATACCGAATTACAGTTTTTCCGGCATTACCACTCTTTGTAGTAACGAGTACTACACCAAACGCACCCCTGGCTCCATATATGGCAGCAGAGGATGCATCCTTTAATACAGAGATTGATTGCACTTCCTCCGGATTGAGTCGATCTAACGTACCTGGGATACCATCAATCAAAACAAGCGGAGAACCTGCCTGAGCAGAATTACCACTAATGGAAGTAATACCCCTGATATTAAGACTACCCATCTGACCTGGAGTACCACTGGCCATCCTTATATTCAAGTTTGGCATAGCACCTTGCAGCATCGACGAAATTGTGGTAGCAGGTCTGTCACGAAAGTCATCGCCGGAAACCTGATTAACAGCACCGGTGAGATTCACCTTCTTCTGTGTGCCATAACCGACAACCACTACCTCCTCTAAAGCCTGAATATCAGGATCAAGTGTTACATCAATTACAGATCTTCCACTAACAGAGACCTCCTGCGTGCGGTAGCCAATAAAGCTAAAAACCAAGGTTGAACTTTCACTAAAAACTTTTAGTGTAAACTTGCCTTCGGCATTTGAAACCGTTCCCGATGATGTACCTTTTTCAATCACATTTACGCCAGGAAGTGATTCTCCCTCTTCATCAACAATGGTTCCACTGACTTCAAATAATGTTGGGACCCCAGGGATGTCCACCTTTTCTGACTGCATTGACGCAGCTGGAATAGTGGTTATCAAGATTTCTTCTCCGTTCACAATAAATTCAACCTTCGGGCCAAAAAGTTGCTCCAGAACTTCACTAAGTTTAGAGCGGTCGGCCTTAACAGAAACTTTTTTTGAATCTTCAATTTGATCAGGCCTGTAAGTAAATATTACCGATATCTGTTTTTCTATATCATGAAGAATGGACTTGATCTTTTTATCATGCGCATCAAGCGTAATTTGCCTGTTGAGTATCTCTTGTCCTTTGACGTCCGCAGCTGACACCAGTGAGACAAAAAATGCCATCAACAGTATTTGTATTAGAGTTATTCTCATAATAACATAGAAAATATTTTGAGCACGTAGAGTTTTATTCATATTTTCGATTAGTTTTTGTTTAGAAAGGCAAGAACTTATGTACTTCTTCCCTTGGAAGAAGACTATTAAAAGCTGATGATGCTCGTAACATCATCGGCTTCATTTATTTGTACTTATGTATCATCAATCATAAACGGTAGAATCAGAACTTGAATTTCAGGGTAAATTGGTGCTATGGGTACACCCGGAACCCGTTATCACAATCCGGTCTTCATGAACGACATACTGTGCGTTGATAGCCTTACAAATCATATCGAGTCTATTATAAATACTCCCCCCGGCTATTGAAGTCGTAAGTGAACAGGAGAATCGATGTTCATCAAATTCAATGTCGATACCGTATACCTGCTCCAATGCTTCAAAAATCTTTTTTACCGGTGCAGCCTCGAAATGCATACGCTTCACGACTTCTGCGGAAACGATTGGTAATGGCTCATCGATGATTGCCCGAGACATTATCTTTTTACTTTTGCTGTAAGTGATTTTTTGATTGGGAGTTAGTATTGTTTCCTGGTATGGCTCAACGGCATGCTTGTCTTTTCTTGTAAGCACCGAAACTTTACCTGTCTTTACCGCTACAGTAACGTTATCATCATTTAGAAAAGCAGAAACGTTAAAACTAGTACCCAGCACTTTTGTGACTACCTCATTTGTATTCACGAGAAACGGGCGCAGCGTATCCCTTGATATAGAGAAAAACGCTTCACCCTCCAATACAACTATGCGTTGAGAATTGCGAAATGGATTTGAGAATGCTATTGTGCTTTTGGGTTGTAGCAAAACAACACTACTATCCGGTAAATACACCTTCATTATTTTGTCAGTGTTATTAAAAATATTTCTCTTAATTACATGTAGCTCCGCATGTTGTTCACCATGTTTTTTAAAGCCGGTAGTCAGGAAAACGAACGAAAGTATCAGTAACAATACAGTGGCAGCAATGGCAGAAATTGTACGATAACCGCTTTCCATAGTGGGAAGCATTATTCGTCGTGTCAGTCTCTCCTCTTTAGAATCGGTTATGTAATCGTAAACCTTGCTCCAAGTCGTTTCTTTAATTTTTGCTTTCTCTGATGGATTAAGTGGATCAACTTCAGCTGATTCCATTGATTTGAACCACACTTCTACAAGCGCTTCCTCTTGCGGTGTACAAAGTCCTTTCCTGTACCTTCTTAGTAATTTTTGAAACTCTTTTCTGTCCATACTGCATGTAAGCAAACTCTTATATTAAAGGAGGAGCGATTACACCCCTATAGACAGATCTCCATCGGGAATGCCTAAATGATCGATCAAACTTTATATCTATTTAAACCAGGAAACAATTTCGTAACCCACACTTCACAATTCGATATTGATGTGACTGCCAGAAAGAACTGTGTTGTACAATAACTTTGTCTCTCAATTGAGATCTGCGAAAAGTAGGGTTGATTCATCAACTTATGAAAATGACTACGCAACACCAGTATGCAAGTTATAGTGACGAAGAGCTTATCAGAATAGTGCGTAATGATAGTAAAGACGCATTTGCTGAATTGTTTAACCGTCATTGGGAGAATGTATACAATATGATTTACTCCCGAATTAAAGACGTCGCTGTTACTGAAGAAATGACGCAGGAGATATTTATGAAATTATGGGATAAACGTAGCGATCTTTCAATTGACAATTTCTCTGCTTATTTATATTCCTGCGTAAAGTACAAGTGTATCAATTACATTGAATCAAAAATTACACAGAAGAAACACTGGGAGCATTATAAGACCTTCCTTCCTAGACATGATGAATCAACGAGCAAGGCCATTGCTTTTAATGAACTTAACGAAGCATTGGAAAAAGGTCTGGCAACCATTCCAAAACAATCCAAGTTAATATTCAAACTTAATAAATTAGAAGGCTGGTCTGTAAAAGAGATCGCTGAGAAAATGAATCTTTCAGAGAAAGCTATACAATATCATTTAACCAAGTCTGCTAAAGAACTTCGGTTGTACCTGAAAGACTTCGTCTCGATTTTAATTTTGTTGTTCTGGCTTTAGCAACCTTACAACGGAAAGATACCACTTAGTATCTCCATCTGCCAGTTATCTTTAAAATGCTGAAACTTAAGAGTTCAGCTATCTCTACTTTGCCATAGGAAAATTAATTTTGATTCGCTCCGTTTTGGTTATATCACTTGCTGTACCGGCTTGATAGGCTCGGCGATTGGACCCGATGTCCAAAAGACAAAAAATCCGATTTCTTCATGTTACCATACACGGCCGGGAATACCGCTTCGTTAATTGATTAACATACAAGAATTGTTCGTCTACGCACTTTGAGGCAAGTTGGAAAAAAGTCTTTATAGCATTCCTTAACCAGCTTTAAGTTCAGTCGCTAAACTAATCCTTACACAAGCACGCACATTGCAGCTGAAGTGTTTTAGGAAGGTTTCAGGGCGATAAAGCAATACAGGAGTTTCCGTAAACAACAAGCTCCTGAAAAAACAGGAGCTTGTTTTCTAAGCCATTATCAAGATAATGAAACTCATTTTACTTGCCAGTAAACATAGACTTTACAACAACACCTTCTGTTGATGTACTGGTGTAATTGATATTAAGGAATGCTGCCAATGTTTTAGCTATCTGACTCTGATACAGCTGATGATCACCTTTAATTTCACCCATTGGTTTTGTATCAGGACCTATTACTGCCATCCAGATTTGGTCTGCTTCCGCAATTTTTTGTCCATGGTGTTTCCAGCTTTCAGCATCAACACCCCTCCCGTGATCGACGGAAATGATCAGCGTTGTTTTTCCTTTGTATTGCGCATCTGACTGAAGGAAATTCCAAAGCTCAGAAATAAACCGATCAGTATAATTAGCCGAATTCAGGTACGCCGCATATTCTCCGGCATGCGCAAAGTCATCTGTTTCATCAAAGGCAAAGTACATTACCCTTGGCTTATGCTTCTTCATATACTCCAGGCCATAGTAAAAGGTAAACGCATCCAGGCGCACATCGCCAAGGGGATTGGGCAACGCGTTGATCAGTTGATTGAGTATAATTTCTTTTTCTGACAAGTTCACACCCTTTATCGGGAAGTTTCCAGTGCTCACAAAGACACCACTACGTTTGTCATTTATAATGTATGGGAATACGTCCCATGATGTAAATGCAGCTACCTTTCCTTTATATTCCGGCTGACTGTTGATGAACTCCAATACGTTTTTATTAGGATTATAAATTTTATCATTGCTATTGATACGTTCATTATCTGCGCGCCCAGTGAGCAGTTCATTATAACCCGGATACGAGAACCATTGGTTATTGGTAACATTCACTTTACATCCCAATTGCCTGTTGCCGTAGAGTTGTCCTTCCCTGGCAATTACAGTCCAGATGAATGGCAACAATGTTTTCCTTCTTTCGCTTAAATCATCACGCCAATATTTATTCTTTAGCTCACTGTCTTTGAATTGCTTTTGTTGTTTCATGAGCGATGAGTCCGCTCCATGGAACAGCTCCTGCCAGCGAAAGCCATCAAGTGTGACCAATACTACATTTTCTGTTTTTTGCTTTATCTGGCCTTGCACGGAAAACATGACCAGACAAAAAAGAATGGTGTTAATGGTTATTTTCATTTTTCCAAATTTCAAATTAAATGGTGTTTCAGTTTATTTCAGCCAGTCGTCCTGTCAGCAATAGGTTGTTATAAAATCAATCGGTTCTTAACCATGACTTATTTAACATCCCACCACACACGGGAATTAATATCATCAGGACCTTGTCTGTTTACCGCTATAGTTCTGTTGTCGGCATTAAGAGATTGCTCAATGAGCGGATAAATAAAGCGCACAGGGATGCGGTCATCATTCTGGTTGTCTACACCGGGTTGAAGTTTTGGATAACCGGTCCTTCGCCAGTCAAACCAAGCTTCAAGTCCCTGGAAAAACAATGATATCCATTTTTGCGTACCGATCTTTTCAAGCTTCTCTTCTCTGGTACCTGTATAGGCAACTTCTGATTGTAACAGGTATGTAGGTGATGCTGTGAGACCATAGAAACTGAAAGACGCATTGATCCCATTCAGATAATATGCTTCCGCTGTTCCTGTTGTAATGAATTCTTTTTCTCTTGCCTCTGCCAGAATAAACTGGAGTTCCGCGTACGTCATTATAACGCCCTTTGCAATCTCAATTCCTTTTGGACTGGTAGCTTGCTCGAAAAAGAGAGGTCCTATTCTTGACTGGAACTCAGGCCCTCCGTTGTATTCGAGTGCTGCCACATCGTCCAATCCGTTAGGAACACCAACGTAAACATCGTCAGATGTAGAAGCGGTGGCCTCAGTAACCGGAGTTGGGCGTGTAAAAATATAGAGGCGATTATCTGCAAGTGCAATAAGTTTGTCAGTTAAGGCTTTGCTTGCACGAAATTCATTGAAGGATCCAATACGGGCCGTGAACAACGGGAATTGATCTGGTGAGTTAGCCTGAAAAGAATATACGGCATGATCAGCATTACCCGTGAAAAGAGGATACGCAACGGGATCATTTACTATTTCCTGCATTTCGGCTCTGACGTCAACCTGGTCAGAAATGCGCATGAGATAGCGCAAGCGTAATGAATTAGCAAGCTGACGCCATTTTTTTACATCTCCTCCATAGATCACGTCTCCATTGATGTTGATGGCTCCGGCAAGTAAAGTATTAGCTTCTTTTAAATCGTTCAAAATCCCTTCATATATCTTTTGTTGTGGATCATATTCCGGGAAGAAGATTCCTTCCTTTCCATTCATTGCCTGGGTGTACGGAACATCGCCATAGCTATCGGTAACAAGAGAAAACATCCATGAACGCAATACCAGCGCAACGCCGCGGAAGTTAGGTTGATTGCTTACCTCGGCCTGCTTTACGATATTATTTATATCACGCATGTTGTCATATACAGCGTTCCATATCGTATTTAACTCACCCCACAGATACCGGTCCTCATTGACGAATTGGTTCTTCGCAGTGTGCTGTATCACCACATTTCCAATACTCCATGCCTCTCCCAAAACTGCATGTATCATATCCCGCTCTATGCCCGGCAGGAGAAGCGCTGGTTGTGTTGCAAGAGGACTATTAGGGTTCGTGTTTATTTCTTCAAAGTCGCCAGTACATCCCAGGACAACGAAGGCAAGAAGGGCAACGGAAAATTTTCTATATAGATTCAATTTCATAAAGACATGTTGTAATTAAAGCTTGAAGCTGAGGTTAAATCCGTAACTGCGTGATGAGGGTATAGCAACTGACTCTACTCCCGGAACAATTGTACCGCCATTTATTGAGGCTGTCTCAGGATCAATATGAGGCACGTCTGTCAACAGGAAAAGATTCCTTGCAACAAAGGAGATGTTAATATTTTTTAATGGCAAGTTTCCTGTAAGTGAAGATGGCAAAGTATATCCAAACTTTACTTCACGCAGCTTCACGAAAGATGCATCATACACCATTCCTTCAATAATCCTGCGTCCTAATGTTATGGAAGTATGCCACTCCCTTGCAGAAAGTTCTGTTGTATTAGGCGTGTATCCTGTTATATTTCCTTCTCCATCTGTAACCGGAACAACGCCTTCACCTGTAACACCGTTTCCCGGTAGTGAAAGATCGTACCCATTCGCCCTTCCTTCCAGTGTTTCTTTGATGATACCACCTTCTCGTCCCACGGTCTGTGTATGCGAATAAACCTTGCCTCCATGCCGGATATCAAAGAGGAAACCAAATGTAAGACCTCTATAATTAAATGTGCTGTAAATCCCTGCGAGCCAGTCAGGGTTATAGTTTCCAAGTTTGATTTTATCGGCAGTTGGGAGTGGTTTACCTTCACTGTTGTAAACGATTTGTCCGACATATTGCCCTGTTGGATCATAATATGGACTGGCAGGATCCTGGCTTACTCTCTGATATCCTATTCCATACATGTCGCCCATTCGTTCACCGACACGTGCCTCGACAGTAACATAACTATCGGCTATAACATAATTTTTAATCTCCTGACCGGATTCCGGATCTTTATAAAGTTCTTTGACCCTGCTGCGATTTTGCGAGAAGTTCACATCCACATTCCATTCAAATGAGTTGCTCTTGACTGGAACGAGGTTAAGCATTATTTCAACCCCTTTGTTTTCAATTAAACCCGCGTTGATTACGCGGGATGAGAACCCGGTAGTATTGCTGAGTGGCACACGAATAATCTGATTCTCGCTGAGATTTCTGTAATAAGTTACATCAAGTCCTATTCTATTATCGAAGAAGCGAACATCCAATCCCGTTTCAAGAGAACGGCTTTGCTCAGGTTTGAGGTTAGCATTGGCGATTGTTGCTGATTCTGAATAGGCTGGAAGCCCTTGTACTGGTATCTGCGCGCTGAAGGTAGAATACAGTTGATATGCATCCGTATCGTTACCCACACCTGCATATCCCACACGGAGTTTGGCAAAGTTTATAGGAGTAGATTGAAGATTGACAACATCTGACAACACTAAGCTCAATGAAGCCGATGGATAGAAATAAGACCAGTTATCGGAAGGCAAAGTACTAGACCAGTCATTTCTGGCCGTCAATTCTAGAAACAAGTAATTCCTGAAACCTACTTGTCCAAAAGCATACATGCTGTTAATCCGCCTTTCAAATTTATAAGAATAATAAGTTAGTGCAACCCGTGAATTATTAAGACTGTAGATGCCGGGAACTGTCAGTTGCGGGGCGCTGATATCGGACAAGTTGTATCTTCTTCTCATTGCGTTGGCACCCAGGCTTACCTGCAAACTCACGTCTGATGATATTTCTTTATGCGCGCTTAGCAATACGTCGGCGTTTGTCTCCTGAAGGAAAATTTGCTCTTCACGATAGCTTCCTAATGGATAACGTTGTGTGCTGTAGGCACGTCTTCTATCCCTAAACTCATCACTGTAATCTGTTCCGACACGAGCCATAATCTTTAACCAATCTGTAAATTTGTAGGTAGCAGAAACGTTTCCAAACAATCTATCAATCTCCTGTCCATTCGTATTTTCATAAAGATTAAAGTAAGGGTTGTCATGATAGTTGTAATTGAAATTAAATTGATTTAAGCCCTCACGACCTTCCTGCCAGTAATTTCTCAATGATGCAATATTTATGTTTCTCGGAAACCAGCAATTGAGCAGATACATTATATTTTCGGTTCCATAACTAAGATTAGGGCGATTGTCGCTCAGGTTTTTTACATAGTTGGCAGTGGCCTGGAATGACAACCGCTGGGTAAGATTATATCCGGATGAGAGTGAGAAAGTATGTCTTTTAAGATCGGTGTTTGGTACCATTCCCTTTTGATCAAGATAGGTATAGGATGCTCGCACATATCCGTGATCATTACTACCACTTACGGAAACATTTTGCGTGTAGGTGACGCCAGTATCAAAAAAGTCTTTGATATTATCCGGCCGAGCTACAAATGGTGTAGGCGTAATTTCACCACGTAAAGCGAGTTGTGCTGCAAGATCAACCGGACCAATTTGAGTATTGAGATTTCCAACATCTCCTCCCCTTAGTCCGTTTGAAGTTGGAGAATCAAAACTGCGAATGAGTTGTCCGTCCATTTTTGGTCCCCAGCTTTCATCCACACCATCACGTACACCACCGCCATTGCCATCTTTGAATTCAAACTCGCCGTTCAGTCCCTGCCCATAAACATTCTGGTAGTCCGGAAGCCTGAGTGGTGTTTCAAAGGTAACAGTAGAATTGAAAGCTACCTCCCCTCTTGTTCCTTTTCCGGATTTAGTCTTGATGATGATGACTCCATTTTGACCACGTGCACCATACAACGCAGTGGCAGCAGGTCCTTTTAAAACAGTAAGCGATTCAACATCATCAGGGTTAACTAAACCCGCGCCATTTCCATAATCAACTTCCTGGTTATTTCTGCCTGATGAGCCAAACACTTCATTTGTAATCGGAACACCATCGACAACAAACAGGGGTTGGTTGCCATTTATATTTAATGAGCGTTCACCGCGAATCGTAATTCTGGATGAAGCACCAACGCCAGCGGGATTACCAACAACAGTGACACCTGCAACCTTGCCTGCCAATGCATTACCTATGTTTGTTTCACGGGCCTTAGTCATGGCATCTCCGCTTATCTCCTGCACCGAGTAACCAAGGTCCCTTTTCTCACGCTCAAGCCCTAACGCTGTGACTACCACCTCTGAAAGTTCCTTTGCATCATTTTGTAAGGAAATGTTAACGACGGACTGATTGCCTACCATAACTTCCTGGGTGATATAACCCACAAAAGAAAAAATAAGCACTGCTTTGTCGTCGGGAATACTTATCCGATAGTTGCCATCGGCATCGCTCAATGTGCCCTTGGCAGATCCTTTCACTACGACACTAACACCGGGCACCGGAGATGAATCTTCACTTGAAACTACACGACCGGAAATGGTTTGCTGAGCAAAGGCATTGACACAAAAGATCAATGCTGCCCAGACAGTGAGCAACGTTCGCTGCTTCTTGGCTAAAATGAATTTGATGGGTAGATGTTTGTACATAGGTTTATGTTTAAATTAACTGGCAGCAAGTTGTTTGATCTCCTCCGTTGCCAGTTTGTCATTATGGGCAAAGGTTTGCTTTTCCCTTGACCTTGTGTTTAGAAAGAGGTTACCTATGCATGAATGTTAACCCATGAAAATGAAAGTTTTGTGAAGCACCTGCTTTAGGATGAAGTAAAATGACAGAGTTTTAGAAACAGAAAACGTGTTCGACACTTAACACTTCAATAACATTCTTTTTCCTGGTGATCGCCGGAGCCTTGAAAATAAAGCTCTTTTTCCCTACCTGACATAAGAGCTTTGAACCCCACGGGTAGATGCGTGTTACACCTATATTAGGGACATAGCGCTATTCGATTCAGATGATAGGCTATTCTCCACTCCTGCTGCACTCATTCTGCACTCGTACTGCTTATTTTGGTGTTCAGGCGCTTGATGGAAATGAGTTTTGACACTATTTGTCAAAAGCCGGGTTTACCTTTCCTAAAATATCTAACATTATGGCATATGTCAGGGAAAACGATCTTACTGAAGGATTGAGCGGAAAGTTTGGACGTAAATTCGTTTTTAAGCAATTAAGGGGTAAAACAATTGTAGCCCGAGGGCGAAGCCTGCTACGAAAGAGAGTGCTTTGCAACGCGACAACTGTGAGCGCTTGAAGAAGACTTCAGCGTATGCAAAGGGCATGATGCTGATTGCGGAAAAGAAGGCTTATTACTGGGTCATGGCTAAGGAACTGAAGCTCCCCAATGCTTATACTGCAGTGCTTTCTGATTATATGAGGAAGCCAACCATCAAAGAAGTGAATGTAAGCATAGAGGACACTGCTTTAAGCGTAAAGGTGAGTGCAGTCAAGAAAGACTTTCGAATGAAAGTGATAAAGATAATTGCATTAGGGCAGGATGGTCTAATTGTAGAGGAAGCGGAGACTGTTAACAATTTTCAACGTTGGCATTATGCGTATACAGCAAGGAGGAATAAGATCAATAGAATTAAGGTAGTTGCGCAAGATGCGTGGGGAATATTTTAAGCAGGGAAGTAGTGGTTTAATTTGATATCAGCGATTATTCGGCAAAAGCTTTAATGGCCACTGCATGAAAATGCAAATGATGCTACTCATAAACTAAGAACTTGTTTATGAAAGGAAGCACGCGGGTGTAAAATCTTCCATCATCATCCCAGGTATGATTCCCACGGAGTTCACCGGTATTCTTCAGCCTCATGTTCGATAGCCAAGTCATCAGGTTTGCGCGTGAATACTCTTGCAGCGTGAACATGATCAAAATTGCCATCATATCCTGCCCAATCAAACGCAAGACCTCGCAAGCATTTAGATTCTTATACGTATCCTTCAGTGTTTCATCAAGATGAAAGTTGTGTTGTGCTGATTATAGCTCAGCAAGGAAGCGCGCAGAAGAAGCTTCAGATGTACCGGTTTAGAATTATTAGTACAACTCATCCAAGACGCTGTGACATTCTTTATAATTTCATAACACGCATTTCTTTGATATTACTCATGGCAACACAACCTTTATTACCGTGACTGATTTATCTGAAATTGATTTAATGCATGAAATTGCTGTTGGCAATCGCTCAGCATTCAATCAACTATTTCTTCGATATTATTCCAGGTTGTGCAGTTTTGCAAGTTTCATCGTCAGGGATGAGGCCGCATCTGAAGAGGTAGTTTCCGAAGTACTCCTTAATATATGGAAAAACAGGAAAACGATACATATTCAATCTAGTGTCAGAGCATACCTTTTTACTTGCGTGCGTAATGAAGCCCTTCGTGCTGTAAAACAGAAAAATATGATCTTGATAAAACCAGAAGATGACGCCCTGCAAACTTTATCGGATGATTATGACCCGCATGAGTCACTTGAATTTCAAGAGCTAGAAAACAACGTCCACTTCGTTATAGGCTCGCTCCCTGAAAAATGCAAACAGTTTTTCATGCTAAGCAGATTTGATGGACTTAAGTATAGCGAAATTGCGCAGCTCTATAATGTATCAGAGAAAACTGTAGAAAACCAGATAATCAAAGCATTAAAGATTTTACGAGAGCGGATACTCGAGACTCCTAAAAGACACTTTACATCCCCTTAATCACTTCATAACATATTGTTAACATCACCGCGTAGTGGTAAAGCAATCGTCTTTACTCTTACTGGTATATGAAGGAAATACCCTTTGATTTAATTGCTCGCTATCTTTCTAATCAAGCTTCTGATCTTGAGCAAGATCAATTACTTGATTGGGTTAGCCAAGATATTTTACATCAGAAAATCTTCCATGAGTTTAAAGAGGCTTGGGAAAGCCAACATGTTAGAGAAGACAAGTACAACGCGCATCTGGCGCTTAAGGCAGTAAATGAGAAAATAGATGCTCAAAATTCAAATGTACATACCCTGCGTATTCCTCTTTTTAAAGTTGCTGCAACGATCACACTGCTGATAGCGTGTTCAATCACAATACGGTTTATATTCAAAGCAACTCCACCATCTGAAACAATGGTTACTGCTATTACGACAACTAAAACCGACACGATCTACTTAGAGGATGGTTCGAGAGTTATTCTGAATAAGAACTCCTCCCTCTCCTATCCAAAAAAATTTAACTCAAAAGTACGAGAGGTAAAATTAAACGGCGAAGCATTTTTTGAAGTGGCGCACAATAGCGCCAAACCATTCAAAGTGATTGGTAAGCATGTTACTACACAAGTGCTTGGCACATCATTTAATATTCACACAACGAAACAATACAGTACAGTTACCGTAATCTCGGGGCGTGTTAAGGTTTTCAATGATCAGCGTGAGGCAATTCTCAACATAGCAGATCAGATAAAAGCTGATTCATCAAACACATTTCTAATAACACGCATCGATACAGATGAAGTTACGGGCTGGATAGACAACTCATTCAGCTTTAAAGATTCACCACTTGATATTGTAGTCACTCAAATAGCAAATCGCTTTGACCTTGAAAACAATGTTGACCCTGAAAGTATCAAAGACTGTGTAATCACTGCCAGATTCAGGAATGAAAGTCTTGAGGACATTTTAAAGGCCATCAGTTTTAGTACAGGTACCCAATTTCAAGTGCACAACAAGACGATCAACCTACTAAAAGGCTGCGAATAAAAAACAACACAACAATAATAGCAATAACCTTTACCATGAATAACCTAAAACAAGCAAAACAAAAAGCAATCGGGTTTGCTGGATTTGCGGTGCTGATTTCAGTACTCCAATTGTCCTTTTTAAACCCCTTGCTCGGGGCGACTCATTCAGCAAAAGACATCTATGCTGTAGAGATGCACCTCAAAGTTAGTAATGCACCACTACATGAGATCTTCAAAAGCATAGAGGATCGTACTGAATTCAGGTTTACCTATAGCAGTAAAAACATCAACTTAGCCCGCCTTGTTACCATTGAGAAGGATTACAATACGCTCGGAAAACTGCTTGACTTTCTGGCACTAGAGGCCTCATTAGAATTTAAACAACTCAACACAAATATTCTTGTAAAATCTGTAGTGAATTCCAGACGTACGGCGGCACAAGGAACAATCAGTGGAAGGGTAACGGACGGACATACAAAAGAAGTGTTACCAGGAGCCACCATTTATATTGCGGGAACGACGATCGGAACAACATCAGATGTAAACGGTGAATATCTATTACGCGCATCGGAAGGCGAGTATCAGGTTGAAGTAAGTTACATTGGTTATAAAAAGTTTGAAGGAAGTGCTTTGATAAACTCAAATCAAAATTCAGTTTTAAATATCTCTCTGATTAGTGATGCTACGGAACTTAAAGATGTTACGATTACAGGGATGATGCAAGGTCAACAACGTGCTCTTAATCAGCAACGCTCGGCTGAAAATATAAAGAACGTGGTAAGTGCTGATCAGATCGGACGTTTTCCGGACCCTAACGTTGCAGAAGCATTACAAAGGGTTCCTGCAGTTAATATCGAGAGAGACCAAGGCGAGGGTCGCTATGTTCTTGTTCGCGGGTTGGCGCCGCAATTTACAAATATCAGCATCAACGGAGAACAGATTCCATCGCCGGAAGCTGGCGTTCGGTTTGTTGCACTTGATGCGATTCCTGCGGATCAGCTTGCATCTATTGAAGTGAGCAAGGCACTGACTCCAGATATGGATGGAGATGCAATTGGGGGAAATGTAAACCTTATAACACG
Source organism: Chryseosolibacter indicum (assembly GCF_018598585.1). Classification (GTDB taxonomy): domain Bacteria; phylum Bacteroidota; class Bacteroidia; order Cytophagales; family Cyclobacteriaceae; genus Chryseosolibacter; species Chryseosolibacter indicus. The sequence goes on along the minus strand of NZ_JAHESD010000035.1, from coordinate 5,984 downwards.
CACAGCCCAATCGTCATCTCCCTCAATAAGTGCTTCAGCACTGGCAGGATATAATCAACTGGTAGGTAGAACAAATCTCCAAGGATCACTTGAAGTGAGTAAGCGCTTCTTCAATGACAAACTGGGCATCATGCTCAATTCCAGTTATTATGAAACCGATCGAGGGTCCGACAATTGGGAACGTGATGACAACGACCTTGAACTTCGTGACTATGATCTTGTACGCACAAGACTGGGGTTAAGCGGCACTATTGATTATAGGTTTAATGGTTCTAATGAAGTTTACTTCAGAACTATTTACAATAAATTCACTGATCATGAATTAAGACGACGTTACATTTTCGTACCTAATATTGATGACTCACCATTTGAAGAGAACAATATAGAACGATTTACCAAAGACCGTCTCGAGAAACAGATGGTGAGCAGCTTCAACCTGGGTGCTAAACACAACTTCCCTCATTTTTCGCTTGATTACGAGGCAGCTTATGCAGAAGCAATACAGGATACACCATTCGACGTAGAAGTTGGTAGCGTAGCAGAAGTGGATCAGCTCGCTATCGATTTTACCTCAGATAAAGACTTCCCGCAGTTTAGCGTTGATGACCTTCCTCACACCAGTCCATCCAATGTATATCTTGATAACTCCATCTACAAATTTGACGAGTTTGTTATGGGTAGAACATATGCTACAGATATTAATAAAACAGCGAAGATTAATCTGATGTTTCCTTTAAAGTCGGGTAATGCGAGCGGTAGTATTAAACTAGGCGGCAAAGTGCGAATGAAAGAAAAGAAGTATGATGTAAGCGAGAATGTATTTAGCTGGGAAGGTGGGAATGTAAGTTTCCCTGGTTTTGAAGAAGGCAATTATACACTTGAAAAATTTCAAGGTGGTACTGTGGATAACAATTTTCTAGATAATCGATACCAACTTCGGGCAAATGCAGACCCTGCAAAAGTAATTCGACACTTTAATCAGAACAAGAATGGTTATGAGCTCGACGTTGAAAGCAAGTTGGCTGCAGAAGCAATAGAAGCGTATCAGGCATCCGAGGACGTATACGCAGGGTATTTGATGAGTAAGTGGCAGATAAGCAAATTAATGATACTTGGCGGCATTCGATATGAGAAAACAAATGTTAGCTACGATTCAAAAGAAGTGATATACGACTTCCAGGGAAATCTTGAGGAGATTATTCCAGTCTCCGGAAGCACCAATTACTACTTCGTTTTGCCCCAGCTCCATTTAAAATATAGCTTAAAGGAAAATACAAACATTCGTCTTGCTGCTACACGTAGCTATGCGCGTCCTAATTTTCAGGACATAATCCCCAGCCAGGAAATTGAATTAAATTCCCGAGAGGGCTTTGTTGGGAATCCAGCACTTAAACCGGTTGAAGCGACTAACCTTGATTTTATGACAGAGCATTACTTTGGTGCAAACGGCATTTTATCAGGGGGAGTGTTCTACAAAAAACTCAACAACTTCATCTTTAATAGAAGGTTTCAAACATCTAACTATCCAGGTGCGCAAGGTGTTGACCTTACCTTAACGCAAGCGCAAAACGGAGAAGATGCATCCTTATTCGGATTCGAAATAGCGTATCAGCACAATCTAACATTTCTTCCTGGTGTTTTGAAGGATCTAAGCATCTATGCAAATTATACCTTTACCTATTCTAATGCAGATATTCAATCTAGGAATGACTTATCCAAATCAGAGAGCATCCGTTTACCGGGACAGGCAAAAAATATTGGCAACTTATCCATTGCTTACGATTGGAAGCGCCTGAATATTAGGATATCCTCAAACTTTAATGGCTCCTATCTTAGCGAGGTAGGTGAAGATGCGGATGACGATTTATATGTAAATGACCGGATGCAATTGGATGCGACTGCTACCTTTACTATCACACCGAAACTTCGAATGTTTACCGAATTCCTGAATATTACCAATCAGCCTTTTGAAGTTTATCAAGGTTCTACTGATCAATTCATTCAACGTGAATTTTATTCCTGGTGGACGCGCGTTGGTTTAAAACTTGACCTTTAAAATATGCTTATGAAAACGTCTCAACTCAAAAATATACTTATTGCCTCGCTATCGTTAATTTTCGCCTGTGCAGACAATGAACTTGATGTAACACCTGAAGATCAAAACTTTCCATTTCAAATAATCCTCGATGCAGATGAAGGCGGAGATTTGCCAAATGCAGAAGATTACAGCATTGAAGTAACATTTGCTGATTATATTGGATCACTGCCTAAAGGAACCTTTACCCTCTCCTATCAAATAGATAATTTTGAAGGTGATATGGAAGGAAAAGTTCACATTGACCAAGTGCTTTATGAATATGAAGAAGATGATTGTGCCTTTGAAAGAGAGATTAATTTTATACCTTCTAACGACGGTCTGAGTGGGTCAATCCTGATTACCCCTGATCCTGATCTTGGCACCGTACCTGAAACTTTTGAAATTGTCCTTACCCTTCCCGGAAATGACAATACGGAAGGATCATTTGCTTTTAGACTCACATCCCTAGAAACCTCTGAAAGAGTAATCCTTGGGCCTGCCATAGAATTTGAATACGAAGTACTTAACAGTGATGTTGCGGGTGAATGGGAAATGGACATCGCCGATAAAGAAGATTTTAAAACGTTCAAAAGCATCTTTGCTCCCCTCAGTCATGACATTGATGAACTCGAATTCATTGATATTACTGGCAAAGTTGCTTTTGAGTTTGAATATGGTGAAATGCAAATGGAAATTGAATTAGCTGAAGAAGAGGAAGTAGTAAGCTGTGAAGATGGAGAAACGGAGATTGAAATAAAAAATAAAATAATTGAATTTGAAGCTGATTATGAAGCTGACGATGGTGAACTAAGTTTAGAGGGAAGTCACGAAATTATTGGTGAGGACGGAGAAGCTGAAGACGAGGTTGACTTTATCCTGCGAGCAGAATACACTAACAGCGAAGACGGCACCCTTAATCTTACTATCGAACACATAGTTGATGAAAATAATTTTAAAGTGGGAGAAGAATTGTTAAATGGTAAAACCGTAACACTTAAACTTATTAAAGGCTAATATTTTTTTCACCTATGTACAAATGTCTTTTATTTCTATCAGCCGTTAGCGCTCTTTTAGTTTCAGCAGTATCCTGTTCTGTAAAGGACCAAAAGACCAAAGTTAAAGAAGAAGATTCTTTAAGAACTATTAGGCCGCTTTTAGTCACTGACTCTGTCCGTCATGACTCTGATGACCCAGCAGTCTGGATCAATCGTCAGGATAAATCAAAGAGTCTTATTCTGGGAACAGACAAAGGTGGTGATACAGGAGATGGAGCAATCTATGTATTCGACTTGAATGGAAAAGAAGTAAAGGACAAAACAGTACATGGAATCAAGCGACCTAATAATATTGATATTGCTTATGACTTTAATATCAATGGAAAATTAACAGACATAGCTGTTTTAACTGAGCGATTGACTAATTCTATTCGAGTATTTTCTTTACCAGAAATGAAGCCCTTGGACAATGGCGGAATTCCTGTATTTGAATCAGATACGGCTCGTGCTCCTATGGGCGTTGCATTATATACTGATGCCAATAAAAATACCTTCGCCATTGTGAGCCGAAAAAATGGTATTAGTGGCGAATATCTTTGGCAATACAGGCTTGAAGCAAGCAACGGATTTATTACCGGCAAAGTTGTGAGAAAATTTGGCAACTACAGTGGTAAGCATGAAATAGAGTCTGTTGCCGTTGATAACGAACTAGGTTATGTATACTATTCAGATGAAGGAGCTGGTGTCAGAAAATATTACGCCCATCCAGACAGCACTAATACTGAATTGGCTTTCTTCGGACAGATAGGATTCACAGATAACCATGAAGGAATATCTATTTATAAAAAATCCGGAACGAAAGGTTATATTCTTGTGTCCGATCAGCAAGCAAATCAATTCATGGTTTTTTCGCGTGATGGCTCTTTGTCAAATCCACATGACCATCAATTGATCAAAGTTATAAAGGCATCAACTCGAGAAAGTGACGGTAATGATGCAACGAGTGACGCACTTCCTGGATTTCCAAAAGGATTATTTGTAGCAATGAGTAATGACCGAACCTTTCAGGTGTACCGATGGGAAGACTTCGGGTTAGAGTAGCAAGATCTAATGTTAAGTTTTCAACTTTTTTACGTTTTATAGCCTTTGTGGAATGATTTTTTCGCCCGGGTTGCATATGTACAAGAGTTATGGCACAGAAGAAATCAAAAAAGAAGGGCAAGAAAGCCTTAAAAGCGTTTTTTAAAAGCAATAAAGTAGCGCTCGCTGCATTAGGTGGAGCATTAGCGGGTATAACCCTATCTAACACCTTGGGTTCTGAGAAAGCAAGAGAGATCATTCAAACAGTAGAGAACTCGCTGGCGACAATTTCAGACAAAGTAAAAAATGGTATTAACGCTGGCAGTGCGCATGAGAAAAAACATGCTTCAGTAAGTTAGGAGATAGTTGAAACTATCTCCTACATTGTGTTATTCAGTTTGACATCTTTGTCTTCTCAAGGTGTTCCCGATGTTTTATTATAATAGTTTATAATGGCAATACTACAAACACTTAATCTGCCCGGTTCTCCAGTTTCTTCTGGAAGGGCAAGATTTAAAGTTGCGAGAGTGCGCCGCGACGCTCGCTTATGTACATGCCGGAAAAACTGATCCTCATTGCCCAACTATTAAAATCTCTTATCAACCACGGCAACCTTATTGCCTGATTCTATCGAATCTAGTGCCAGTTCCTCCACCTATTTAAATTTATAAATTCATCTTCCTCATATTTAACCCTTCATACATTCTTTGTTTACATGAGAAACGACCCTACTTAGAGACCGATAAATGATATCCGTTTTTCAAGTGTTCAGTTCTCACAAAAGCCTTTAGGGTCGCGCACTTTGTTCCAACAGATTCACCGTATGGTCGAATAGTATATGAGCCTACTGCAGCAGGAACGATAAACGTTTCAGCATAATGAACGATGAATGGCTCGAATGCGTGGTTGGGACTTTCTACCAAAACTTCACGTCCCTCCACCAGGTTGATTACGTTAACTCCTCCATTGGTATGATGAGGTACCGTGCCCGTAAACCAGTGCCTTCTCGTTTCTATAAATTGAAATTCATGCAACCCTGTCCGTTCCTCGACCCATCCATCACCTTCTGCTACTTTTTCGAAGCGGTTAATCAAATTGTTTTTCGTCCATTCCACCCTGCGATCCCATTGGATTACTTTTTCACCATGGGTGATGTTGATGGGTCTCGGTTTTCCATCGAGTCCTAATCGGCCCCAATCCCAAAGTTTGAATGTAAAGATGTACGGTGTTGCGCTTATCTCTAGCACAACGCTATTTTTACCGGAGCAGTGTACAGTTCCTGCAGGGATCAAAACATGATCGTGTTTATTCACCGGCCACTTTTGAACATGTTTATCTGCATCGAACTGCATCCCGTCATTCTGAGACATCTTCAATTCCCGAATCATTTTTTCCGGTTCAACATCATCTCTTAACCCGAGATAAACATGAGCGCCATCTTTCACATCGAGGAGATAGTAACTCTCGTCCTGGGTGTACTCCATTCCAAAATGTTCTTTGATGTACCGATTGGTTGGATGCACCTGCAGACTGAGATTACCTCCGTCCATAGTATCGAGGAAATCAAAACGGATGGGGAACTCAGCACCAAATCTTCCATAGACCTTTTCTCCGAGCAACTCGACAGGTTTTTTCAGCACGAGATTGATCGATGGTATTTCAAAAGTTGTCTCTCCAAACTTCAACAGTAAACTGTTTTCTTCAGGTACACAATCAAAGCCCCAGGCGTAATTCAAAGCTGAGCGATCAAGGTCAGCAACCTCTTTCAGCCACTGCCCTCCCCATGGTCCAGGATCAAAAAACGGAACAACGCGGAAAGGTTGATGAGATGC
>NZ_JAHESD010000034.1 GCF_018598585.1 Chryseosolibacter indicum | reverse complement strand
CAGGTATACCAAAGGCTTTAACAATGTTCTGAGTAGCGATGTAGACTACGACCTGGTAGAGTTAGGCTTTCGTTATGGCTTCGATCTAGGAGCAAAAGGATCAGTGATATTCAACCTGCAGGCAGGTAAGTTTTTGAATGCAAATAAAATGTATTTTATGGACTTCAAACACTTCCTCGGTAATCAAACTCCTTTTGTTACCAGCGACCCCGTTGCTACTTTCAGGTTGCTTGATTACTACAGACACAGCACATCCGATCAATATTTGGTGGTAAATGCTAGCTACCAGTTCAGAAAATTTATACTTACAGTAATACCCTATGTCCGTCTTGCAGGTATTAGAGAAAACATTTTTGTTAATTATTTGAAGACGCCGACTTCATTGAATTACACAGAATTGGGTTATTCTATTGACGGGATCTTGAGAATGTTCAGACTTGAGGCTGCAGCATCTTTTGAAAATGGAAAGTATCAGGATTATGGATTTCGTATTGGTATAGCTACTAATATCTCCGTATCGTTTAGTGATTAATCACAATCCGGATGGTAATGCGATAATTATCTTAAAATGCTTCAGTTTTTATTCGAAATTTGTTATCTTCTGGTTCTTTCTACGTATTGATTTCCTCCCACCTATTGTTGTTGAATAATACACCTGAAAAGTTGAGCCAGGGTGCAGGACGAGTGGAGAACGAGTGCAACAAGAGTGGAGAACGGATTAAGGTAGCCTATATTTAGGGTATACCTATACTATATCTATCGTACGTATATCTACTCTTGCTTTAAGATCAATTGTTTGGATGATAACACATAAAAAGAGGCTATCTATTTTAAGATAGCCTCTTGTATTAACATTGAAAACACTTACTCTACAATAAATCGTTTTGAGTACGTTTTGTCGTTAATAGTAACAAGGGCTACGTAAATGCCTTTTTTTAGTTTTGTATCACCTATAGCATGCACAAATGTTCCTTCCTCGGTTAAGGTTCCTTTGTAAATGGTTTGGTTAAAATTGCCAAAGTGATCAGCGATATTAATTCTTAACGAGCTGTTTGGTTCACCATTTACCTCAATAGCAGAAGCAGTTACTACAGGATTTGGATATACGTTTACTGCATTATAATCGCCATGCATATCCGTGCTTGCATTACCATCATTTATTACTGTAAAGTGAATTGTATAAGTACTTCCCTTTTTTCCTTTTGCACCATTATCACTATATGCATTTGCCGACAAGGTATAATAACCTGGCTTCAATCTACCTAATTTGTAATTACCTTGCGAGTCACCAAATAAAGCGTAAGGTTCCTGGTTCTCGCCATACCTCACCCCATTCAGATAAAAGACTACACTTTGAGCACCTGGCCCTGTAATGGCCCTGATATTAAATCTTGGTGATGCAGGAATGGTATCATTTTCAGATAATGTACCTACTTCTTGATCAGTGTTCGGCTCGATGAGAGCAAATGCGGTTGTCACGGGTTCAGTAAATCCTATAGTAACAGGGTCTGATACAAACTCTCCAACACGAGGTTGTCCGTCACAATTTAAGTTAACGTTGATATGATAGGTGTAGGTTTCTCCTGCCAGAACCTCTGTATCAATTATTGTATAGGTGCTGCCTGAGTCGAGCAGTTGAAATCCTGTTGAAATTGTGCCTACTCCATCTTGCTGGTTCCACCCATAGAGCTCGTAAGAATAGTCAAGATAAGAGTGATCGGTAACTTTAACTTCTACTGATTGATCTGGCAATACAGTAAGTGTAAACTCAGGTGCATAAAATCCATAACCACTTTGCTTGGAGATAACTGTAGAGAAAGTTGACACAGAGTCTCCCTTTACAGCACGTGCCTTGTAGTAATAAGTTTTTAAAGAAACCAGACTGTCATCTTTATAACTACCCGATCCAACAGCACTATATATAAGTTCAAAGTTGCTTTCCGGTGTTCTCGATCTGTAAATCTCAGTGATACTTCCTTCATTAGTATTCATAAATTCCATACCAATTTCATTGCCGCAATCAAAAGTATGTGGAGGCTCTTCTGTAAAATATAAAGAAGGTGGCGCTAAAGAACTTGTAGTGATGGTTGCCGAAGCAACACCATATTGTATCGGTAGTCTCGGATCAGTAAGGTGTGCATTAAGTGAATATATATAGTTCTTGTCGGGTAGTGCATTAGCGTCAACGTAAGTTCCGGTGCTTCCTGAATCAGGCAAGCTTATACTTCCGATAAGTTCTTCTGTTTCTTCATCAACATCAAACCTTAAAATATCGTAAGAGTCATCAGCATACGAATGATCTTTTATCGTAAGTTTCACACCTGCGCCGTTGGGAAGCAAGACTGCTGATAATTCCGGATTGAAAAATAGCGACTGCGTTGTGAGTTCTACGACATCAGAAAATTCTGATAGCTGTGTGTCTCTTTTTGCTCGGGCTTTATAGTAATAGCTGGTGCGCGGTTTCAGGTTCTCATCTATAAATTCTTCACCCAAACCAATCGTTCCTACTAATTGAAATCCTTCTGTTGCATTGGTTGATCTATATATTTCAGAAGAACTTCCTTCATTAAGATTCTCTACATGAAATCTAAGCGTAGTATAGAAAATAGAATTTTCGGAAGTCTGAATAGAAGGTTTAAACAACGGCTCGCGCGTTTCAATGGTTACAGAAGCAACGCCATATATAGGGCCGAGATCTGGGCCTGGAAATATTGCATTAAGCGTATACGTATAAGTCGTATTGGGATGAGTTCCCTCGTCTACAAAAGTTGCAGTGCTTCCTGAATCTGCTGCGATTTCTCCTATGAGGTCATCAAATCCCTCGTTGGATCTTATAATTTCAAAGCTAACATCAGCATACGTATGGCTTTTTAAAGATAATACAACACCAACTCCATCTGGTTGTAAGCTTGCTGTTAACTCAGGATCATAATAGTTAGAATGGGTAGTGTATGAAAATACATTTGAAAACTCAGAAAACTCATTACCTTTTTTTGCTCTAGCCTTATAAAAAAATTCTGTTCTTGGTTTCAAATTCTCATCCCTGTAGAATTCTACATTGTGGGGCAGCGTGGCAATCAGCTGAAAGCCATCGTTGGCGTTTCTCGACCGGTACAATTCGGTAACACCTTCTTCATTATTATTCTTTATGTCGAGATCAATCGTTGTTCCATACAGGGCATATTGTGGGTGCTGGATTGTTGGTGGTTCTACAAATTCCTGTGTTTCAATTGGCCTGTTTACTTCAATTCTCTCTTCTAAATTCGAATTTGTTACATGTTCCGTTTTGCCGGATCTGAATTTTGCAAACTCGGTTGAATGAGTATCAGGAACAAGTCCGATAATCAATGCAACCATTATTAATGTTACTCTGGATAAAATTTTTGTCATAGGAGGATTTTTGAATTTGTTTATTCATTAATTGAAAATTTAGGTGGAATAGTATCCATGTACATTAAGACATGGCAACGCAAGCAACACCATTTAAGTGTTCATCCTTAAAGAGGCTGTGATTACTTTATAATAAGCCTCTTCGAATAGATCTGTTCATTGATTTTTACTGTAACTACATAGGCGCCTTGTTTGAAGTTTATTGCATCAATGTTTTTTTTATACACTCCATTGTTATCAAGAATACCGTGATGTAGTGTATGTGAGAGATTACCCGCCTGCTCTGTTATGTTTATACTAATAGTTGAGTAAGCCTCACCCTGAACTGCTATTGTGGATTGTGTTACAATCGGATTAGGAAAAACAGAAACAGGTTCAGAACTGCCAGATGTATTAAATTCATTTGCTGCAAATGCGTTAATGTTTTCGGCAATAACAGTGAAATGAATAGTTAGAGAATCTCCTTGTATTCCGCTTGCATTGTTCTCGCCGTAAGGTATAGCAGTAAGGGTATATGATCCAGGCTTAAGTTTACCCGGCCTGTAGTCTCCCTGCCAGTCACCAAATAATGCGTATGGTGTTTGGTTCTCACCATAGCGCTTTCCGTTGAGATAGAACACCAGACTTTGTGTACGATTGTTTGTATTCGCTCGGATATTGGGTTGGCCAACAGCGCTGAAGGAGACGCCATCGTACAACTCCATAATATCTTCTTCATTTAAGGGTTGTACCAACGTAAAGCTCGTAACCTCAGGCAAGTTTGTGGTGGAAGCGGTAGCAGTTGCAACATTATAGTAAGTTGGCAATCCTTCACAGCCTGCTCTTGCATCAAGACGATAAGTGTAGCTTTTGTTGGGTGCTAGGCCTTCATCAATATGCGAATAGGTCTGCCCGGAGTCTGATAAAATAATTTCATCTAAATATGTATAATTATTTGAACCTGTCTCGGCCCTGAAAATTTCATACGATCCGTCAAGATAACTTCGGTCTGTTATTTTAAGCGCGATACTGGTATTACTTGCGGCAGTTGCCGTCAATCCTGGATTATAAAAATCGGATCCGCTTGTTAGCACTACCGTGTTTGAAAACTCTGAATCAATTTCGCCGATAGCTCTTAGTTTATAGTAGTAGGTAGTCCGGGGTTTTACGTCCTCATCAATATATGTTCCGGATCCTGGTGCTGATACATAAATAACTTCGAAGTCATCATCTTCCGTAAGAGATCGATAGATCTCCGTTTCACTTTCTGGATTGGTATTAATGTAACCAAATGCAATAACGCTTCCGCATACCGGTTCTCCAGGAGGACCAAATTCAGGCGTTGTTAATTGAGTTGGGGGAGGGGTGGTTGCCACAGCGCGCACCATGCCAGGGTAAAATACGTTACCCGGTCCTTGTGCATGTACATCTACCCTGTAATTATAAGTAGTGTTTGGTTTCAGGTTTTCGTCTACTATGGTAAATACTTCACCTGAATCTGGCGCAGATATAGATTTTACATTAAATGCCTGTGTTGCTTCTTCACGCCAGATAACATACGAAACATCGTTGTAACTATTATCTGTGAGTTGCAATGATATGCTTGTGCTACTAATTGCGGTAGCTGTAAGGGAAGGTGCAAATAATTTATAGCCCGTGGTTAATTCAAGTACATTAGAGTAATCGGAAAACAGGGTGTCTTGCACAGCCCTTAATTTGTAGAAGTAGGTAGTGTTGGGCCGTAAGTCTCTATCAAGATAGTGATCATCACTATAAGGTATAGTTGCTACCAGCTCATATTCCGAATTTCTGTTTCGCGATCGGTACACCTCGGTAAAGCTTTCATAGTTTGGATTAAATACCCCGAAGATCAGATCGTTTTCAAATGCCGGATATTCCGGAGGTCTGAATGCAGGAGCTTCAAGTTCTGAAGTTTGTGATATAGAACCTGGATGGTTATTTAAAGCATCGGCTTTATCATAGCATACAAGCAGCAGTGACAGGGTTGTTACTGTGAAGGAGGGTAGAGGTGTTTTCATAGGAGAGGGATTGGTAAAAAATTTCGACTAATTTTATACCAATGGAAATTTAAGGAAATTGAAAGGGTGTCTCGTTTACACGAATAAAGTTGCCGACTAGGATTCCCACCGTAGATCCACATTAAAAAGAACGTAAATCTTAACTTTTCTCAATAAGTGTTAAATTTGTGTTGTGATTATAACCATAGAAGAGTTTTTTAAATATCGCGATCAATTACCCATGGTTGATGTGCGATCTGAAAAAGAATATGGTGAGGGACATATCCGCGGAGCAGTTAATATTCCCATTCTCAATGACCAGGAGAGGGTTCTTGTAGGCACAGATTATAAACAGCGCGGACAGCAGGAAGCGATTAAAACGGGAGTCCGACTTGTTGGGCCACGTATTATTGACATTATCAACGAAGCGGAAAAGGTATCTAAAGGCAATGAAATGCTCGTGCACTGCTGGCGAGGAGGTATGCGTTCTGCTAACTTCTGTAAATTTGTTGAAATGGCGCGGATTAAAACGCACCAGCTGAAAGGCGGTTATAAAGGCTATAGACATGAAGTTGTAACATCTTTTGAAAGGCCATTAAACCTGCAAATCATAAGTGGTTTTACAGGAAGTGGTAAAACGGATATTCTTCGTGAACTTGAACGCAACGGAGAACAAGTCATTGATTTGGAGAAGCTCTCGAATCATAAAGGTTCTGTTTTCGGAGGACTCATGCAACCCCATCAGCCTACAACAGAACAATTTCAGAATAACCTCTTCGAAAGAATCAGGCAATTGGATTTAACAAAACCCATTTGGGTAGAGGATGAGTCAATAACGATCGGAAATGTTGTATTGCCCGAACCGTTCTGGCGGCAGATGTGTAACAGCCTTGTTATACATATCGACGCAGATAGAGAAACTCGTGTACAAAGATTAGTTGAAGAATATGGAAAAGCGGATAAACAAGAGTTCTTAGATGCGATGTCAAGAATTGTAAAAAAGCTAGGCGGGCAACACTTTCAGGCAGCAAAAGAAAAGTTGTTGGCAGGTGATATGGCTTCTACGATTGATATTCTTCTAAATTACTACGACAAAAGTTATTCTATTGGACTTTCAAAAAAGCAGAATAGAATAAAGGCGCGATTTGCATGGAATGGAAATAGCATCGAAGATATTGCTAATCGCCTGAGAGGATAGCTATACGATATACTCGTCAAATCCTGGTCTTATAAAAGCCATCGCCTTTGGAAATTCTTGCAACGTAGCCTTCTTCATGCGTTCCAAAAGTGAAAGCGCAGTTAAGAATTCGTCCTCTTGTGTCGGAAGCAATTCAAAAAGACTCAGCCATGCGTGCATCGATCGCTCAATAGATAATAGAACTATCTTCGCTGAGCCAAGATAATCACGTTGGTTATAATCTTCTTCCCATAAGTCATCATGCAATTTGCCTGTCAATGCGCGAATAATCTTAGATGGTATTAATGTACTATACCATTGTATCACAGCAAGACTTTCTTTAATAATTACGGTTTGCGCTTTGGCTACATCATGACTCTGAGTTCCAAGTGTTAGTTCTTCCTTTAACGTATTCAGCTTTTCTAACATTCCTGGTTGGGTTTTCAACCAATGCTCAGTGAAGTCTTCATATTCTATACCTAGTTTGTTTAAAGGATGTTCCTCACTTGCAACGCGTATTTCCTCTTCTTTCTTCTGATTAAGTTCAATTTCCTGTTGTAATAAATTGAGGTCAAGTCCCTGTCGTTTTGCGGCATCTTCAAGCAATGACTTTGCTTTGGAGAAATTTTGTGAGAGCCGTTCCCAGAATGCTTTGTTCTTAATATTCAGTTGCTCCTGCCTTGCATCACTCTCCTTTTCATAAATAGCGCAACGATTTGCAAAAACACAACGCTCACACCAACGGTCGCAATAGTTATGAATCCCAGGAATTTTTTCTTCGGTCATTTGTCAATAAATGGTTCTGCGACCGATAAGTTCATAAATTTGCACTCATGGAACAAGTTAAATTAACACAATATAGCCATGGGGCTGGTTGTGGTTGTAAGATATCTCCTGCAATTTTAGATAAAATTCTACATTCTGATTTTCCTAAAATGTCTTTTCCTTCTTTATTGGTAGGAAATGAATCTAAAGATGATGCCGCAGTGTATGATTTAGGCGACGGAAACTGTGTTGTGAGTACCACCGATTTCTTTATGCCTATTGTCGATGATCCATTTACTTTTGGTGCAATAGCTTCCGTAAACGCCATTAGTGATATTTACGCCATGGGAGGAGAGCCGGTGATGGCCATTGCTATTTTAGGATGGCCTATTAACAAAGTTCCTGCTGAAGTTGCTAAATATGTTTTGGATGGTAGCCGCAGTGTATGTGCAAAGGCAGGTATTCCGCTTGCAGGCGGGCATAGTATAGATTGCCCTGAACCTGTGTTCGGCTTAGCTGTAACAGGTAAATTGCGAAAGGAGAACCTTAAGCGCAACGACACAGCAAAAGAAGGTTGCTTGCTGTATCTCACAAAGCCATTAGGCATCGGAATAGTAACTACAGCACAAAAGAAAGGAATTGTTGAAGAAGCTCATTTGAAAATGGCTACAGATACTATGCTCACCTTAAATAAATTCGGAGCGGAATTAGGAAAACTTCCTTATGTAACAGCGATGACGGATGTAACAGGTTTTGGCTTGCTTGGTCATTTAAGTGAGGTTTGTGAGGGAAGTAGTCTGTCAGCAGAAATAGAGTTTAATAGAGTGCCTCAATTTGATTTTCTTCAAAACTACATATCTCAGAAAAGTATTCCTGGTGGAACAACACGAAATTGGGATAGCTATGGTACTAAGATCAGTGCCATAACAGAACAACAAAAAGCAATTCTTGCAGATCCTCAAACCAGTGGTGGCCTATTGATTGCCGTTGAACCTCAACATACAGAAGCGTTTGAAAAACTTGTTAGCCATAATGGTCTTTCAATTAAACCTTTCGGACAATTGGTAAAACAGACTCGTACCCTGATCACCGTACACTAAAAACCACATTAACATTTTTTGAATCACTTGTTGATCATAATAATACTATAACTTATTAAACCCCTTACTATTTCGTGGCAGTTAAAGCTATTTGTACTGATATTGATGGAACGTTGCTTGATAATAGAAGAGAACTTTCTGATCGCACAATCGCTGCAATTAAAAAAGTTAGTAGTAAGATTCCTGTAATACTGGCTTCCTCACGTATGCCCAGTGCCATGACGCATCTGCAAAAGCAGTTGGATATTCTGCATTACCCACTCATCGCATATAATGGTGGGTATGTGATTCATTACGCAGACGGATCTCTTAATCCCCAGGTATTCGAATCTGTTTTTATACCGGCGGATATTTGCGCGGGCATGTTGTCTATGATAGAGAAGACATCCATTCATGCAAGTCTTTATTTTGAAGATAATTGGTATGCACCTGCTATGGATTATTGGGCTGAACGAGAAGCAAAAATAACCAAGGTAGAACCGGTTATTAAGGATCCGAATAAAGTAGTAGAAGGTTGGATCGCAACTAACTCTGGTGCGCATAAAGTAATGTTTATGGGCCCTGAGCAAGAAATGGATGTACTGGAGAAACAGCTCGGGCAACAACTAAGTAGCCACTTAAACATCTATCGCTCAAGGCCAACATATTTAGAGATTGCCGCAAAAAGGATTTCAAAGGCAACCGCTTTAGAACTTCTCCTGAGAAAGATGTATGGTTTGAAACCACAAGATGCTATGTCTTTTGGGGATAATTATAACGATATCGACTTACTGCAAATTTCCGGACTTGGAATAGCAGTGAGCAATGCACGTGATGAGGTAAAAGCAATTGCTAAAGAAATAACATTGAAAAGCATTGAAGATGGCGTTGCTATGGCTATAGAAAAGTATTGCTGATTTTGGTGCTTGTGTCTTGATAGAGGACATTGTTATGTATGGGCTACTTTTCTTAATAACCTGCCAATAACTACATGACGATATCCGTTAATCTACACCAGCATAGTTCCGTTCCTTCCCCTGATGCATTTTCCATCTTGCCTTTCAATGGCATAACATCCAGCACCTTTTAGTGCTCCATCAGTAAGCTTATCTCCCAAATATGTATATCGCCTCATAAATTCACAAAGCCTTTTTAGTTCACACAAATAAACCTCTTCTGTTAAATCTTGACAAAACCCTCCGATGTCTAAATCCGCCTTTTCTTCCATAACCCTTAATTACAACTTGTAATAAAGCAGGAGAAAAATAGCACGAGTCTCAGGGAAGTCTCAGGCTAGTCTCAGGGAAGTCTCAGAGAAGTCTCAGGGAAGTGTCAGGGAATAAGGGGTAGAACCAAGGAAAAACACCGAAAAAATGAAAAAAGTAACAGACTGTTTAGATAGTAGAGACTCCGCATCTATTTTCTGAAGATATAACATCCTATTTTACTCGGATGGTCCTGAACAAAACTATTTTTATCCTCTTTCCTTAAAAGAAAGATGACCATAAAATCTCCTGCGGCGGCAGTAGTGAAGAATAGGCCAAAAGTAAAAAAAGCAAGATGTCCTGTTACTAATCCAATGACGGCGGGTGCAAATCCTAACACAACAGCAGGCATAATGCCTCCTGTTATATAATTTTTAATTGTTAATGGTTCTGTGCAATGACAGTAAGGTGTAAGCACTTTCCATATTATTCCGAATTTGATTGATTTAAATCCATCTTTCGCAAAACAGGCCCAGGTTATGCCATGTATCAATTCATGCAGGATAACGCCAATGATCATGGTACAAATTATAATTGGTGCACTATAGGTAACTAACTGTTTATTTGCCGCAACAAAGACAGTAATCCGTTCCGCAGTAAAGTTTTCCTTCCATAAAAGATAGTAGGGAAGTCCAAGCGCCAACATCATCGGCATCATGAGTATCACCGCGTAGATGTTGGCGCTTGTAGGATTAATAGTAATTTCTTCGCGTCTATAGTTTCTAATAAGAAGCTGAAGGTCCATTGATTGTATCTGAAAGCTCTTAAGCTGAATTACGTGCAGCATTTATTATTCCGAACATGCATCGTAAGGCAAGTTTTCGATACTGCTTCTCGTACTGCTTCTCCGTAGCTTCCATATTTCTTAATTGCTGCAACGCAAATTGTTGTATGGTTATCAACGGAAGCACGATTCTTTCTCTAAGCTTAACTGAGTCACGATTGATCGGGTTGTTCTGCATTAACTCCGAGAGACCAGAGACCTCAAGAATCATTTTAACGGAAAGTTTATACTCATCATGCATGATCTTCCAGAACTCTCCAAACTCCTTATCCTTTCCAATATATGCTGTAGCAGGATAATAGGTTTTTGTTAATGACATCATACTGTTTGCCAACAGTGTCCTGAAGAAAAGTGATTGGTTATATAATCTTTTCACTTCATTTAACTTACCTTCTTTCTTGATCTGCTGTAAGGCGCTGCCCACACCGTAAAATCCGGGGATGTTCTGTTTCATCTGCGCCCAACTTCCAACAAAGGGTATGGCACGAAGGTCTTCGAACTTAAGGCTATCGCCCTGATTTCTTTTTACGGGTCGCGATCCTATGTTCGTATCACCAAAGAAAGGAAGTGGTGTCATCTTCTCCAGGTATGGAACAAACTTGTTGTGATGCTTCAATTCAAGGTAAGCTTTGTAGCCGGCCTCTGCCAATGACTCAAGCAATTGCTTTTCCGTATCTGATAATTGTACTTTTCTTTTCTTGAAAACGCTATTCTCAATGCCGGCAGATAGCAATTGCTCTAAATTGAATTGGCACGAAGGCAGCTTTCCAAAATTTGAGCTTATCGTTTGTCCCTGAATAGTTATTTGAACTTCTTTATCTTCTATAGTATCACCCAAAGAGGCATAAAAGTCATGAGTATTTCCTCCGCCACGCGCAGGAGGACCTCCTCTACCATCGAAGAATACTGCTGTGATGCCGTACTCGCGCGACAGCAGTGTCAGGTTTTCTTTAGCTCTGAAAATCGACCAATTAGCACGTAAATATCCACCATCCTTTGTTCCATCAGAAAATCCAAGCATAATAGTTTGCTTGTTACCCCTGCGTTCTATGTGTTCACGATATTTAGGAATACTGTATAGAGAACGCATTACATCAGCTGCAGAAGCAAGGTCTTCAATCGTCTCGAATAGCGGTACAATGTCAAGGTTGAGTTCATCGCCTTTGGCAAGAAGTAATTTAGCGAGTTGGTAAACCCTGATAACATCTACTGCAGACTGGCAATTGCTGATCACATAGCGATGACATCCCTCGGTTCCGTTCTGCGCCTGTATATCTTTGATTACTTCAATACTTTCAATAAGCTCCGTAACGAAGGGATCATCAAATTTTAAAGACGCAGGTTTAAACTTCAGCTTAAGTAGTGTATTAATTTGTTCTTCTTCCGA
The DNA here is from genome assembly GCF_018598585.1 of Chryseosolibacter indicum. Taxonomy (GTDB): domain Bacteria; phylum Bacteroidota; class Bacteroidia; order Cytophagales; family Cyclobacteriaceae; genus Chryseosolibacter; species Chryseosolibacter indicus. The sequence continues at coordinate 45,478 of NZ_JAHESD010000034.1, read as the reverse complement.
TAGCTGATTAAAGTTCTTTAGTTTTTTGTCTTTAGCTTGGAGTTGTTTAAGAATAGCCTCCCATGCATAACCATGTTTGCGACTATCCTGCCGGATATCCATGCTAGCGAAATTGAAACAGAAGATCCTTACTTTAAGAATAAACTCATCAAGCAAATCCAGGAAAAGACCTCGGTGATCTTCAATAAGCAACTTTCTTGCTTTTAACAGGTCTTCAAGGAGCTCACTAGGATTTGTATACACTTCACCATCACCTATTCCATACGCCAATGGATATATCTTACGCTCAACATCAGCGATAATGCTATCAACGCCCTTAAAGGTTAATCTTCTTTTAAGAAAACGGGCGTCTCTATAGTAGCAACGCATCAAAGTTCTTTTAAGATGTTGTGCTACCTTGCGCGTTATCTCATGGGTAACAAACGGATTACCATCCCTGTCTCCACCAGGCCAGAAGCCGATCTTGATAAGATCAAAGTTCTTCCATTCTTCTGCATTTATCTGCAAGCCGCTAAATAGCTTTTGAACAATGGTAGGAATGGTATGATAAAATACATTTTCTAAAAACCAGCAAAGACTTACAGCCTCATCGTATGGCGTAGGCTTCTCGCGATTGATAAAAGCAGTTTTTCCAAGCTGGCGCAAAAGAAGATTAATATCTTCAAGTCGTCCTTCTCTTATCGCTTCTTCGAGATCATTAATAATAGCAAGAACGTTCCCAGGATAGAATTGCGTAGGGTGTGCGGTAAGAACAAGACGAACACTGAAATCTTGTAGCTTTCGTTTTAAATCTTCAATAACACCTTCTGATTGAGCACGTATTAAAAGCGCATTAATAGTTCCTCTTCCGTTAAGGTCATTTATTTCTTCAAATGCAGCATCTTCAATAGAATCAAATAATACTACCTGACGTTCTGTATATTGAATAAAATTGAATAGCAGATCGAATTGTTCGTCACGTGAAGCACTCGGCGTAAAATCGCTAAAGAACTTTTTTATGATAGATTTCGGATCCTTTCCCTTTTCAAAACCAGCCTCACAAGCTTGTTGCAGTAATGGAAGTAATGTACCTGTTCTGTAAATCCCGGAATATGGGAGATTTAAAAAAAGGCTGTTATAAATGTGATACCTGGTCGAGACAGCCTCGTTGTAGTTTGTTGTCATGTATTAAGCTAAGGACTTCTACAAATTTATTAATTGAAAGCATAGCTATAGAATGATGGAGTGCTTATTCAAATATTTTTTTTGAAAATGCTTGTTATTAGCATTTATTAAAAATCTTAGAGTCTGATTAAAAATTCTTAACCTAACAATCTTTAGGCACCGCCTAACATCTCTGCTAACAGGCAAGGCAACATCCAACTAAGAAGTAGATTCGTTCCTGCCATGCCGAATTTCTTCTGCTTCATCGGATATACCAAACTGTGAGAGCCAGTTGTTTCTTCCGTTATGATCCTTTGGAAGCTGACGAATCAAATCCTCTGTTTCAGCCAGCGGTATTGCCTTCTCCGTCGTGTTTCTCTTTTCTTCGTCACGTGCAATTACTTCATTAACTCTGTTTTCACTGTTAATGTCATCCAAAAGTTTTTTATCCACGCTCATAGCACCGTGTTTTATATGAGTCAACTGGTTAAAAAATTGTTCCTATAATTTAAAGTAACGTTACCTTGACGTGTGAGATCTGGGTTCTTCATTACGTAAATTTCCCGATTCGTTACCAGTCAGCGTCTTTTATTCATACAGAACCGAATATTAGTATTAAACTTGCCGCTAAAACTTTTAGTAGTGGATTGGATTAAATTGCTTTCTTCTCATCGCATTGGCCAACGCAGGCCTTCAGATGCACATCAGTCTCGAAGTGCTTTTGAACAGGATTTTGATCGTATTATTTTCTCTCACCCGTTCAGAAGGTTGCAGGATAAGACACAGGTGCATCCGCTGCCCATACATGATTTCGTACATACAAGACTCACGCATAGCCTTGAGGTATCTAGTGTCGGAAGATCACTGGGGAGAACAGTAGGGGAGGTTATACTTCAACGTAACTCTGCCTTACGCGAACAGTTTACATCGTTGGATATCGGCGCAATTGTAGCCTCTGCCTCGTTAGCTCACGACCTGGGCAACCCACCGTTTGGACATGCAGGAGAAAATGCCATCTCTGATTTCTTTATAGAAAATGCAGTAGGACAGCAGTTTAAAGGTCTCGTAGATGAGGCAGAATGGGAAGATTTAATGCGATTTGAAGGCAATGCACAAGGTTTTAGGATTTTGAACAAGAATCAATACGGATTAAAACTAACGGCAGCCACCCTAGGTGCCTTCACAAAATATCCCTGCCAGGCTTTATTTAAGGAGAGAGATAAGTCGAAAAGAAGTCAAAAGAAATTTGGTTTCTTTCAGTCAGAGGCAGAAATGTTCAGGCTTGTTGCCGATGAATTAGGCTTGATACCCTCCTCAGCACAAAGTTGGATAAGGCATCCGCTCGCTTTCCTGGTAGAAGCTGCAGATGATATTTGTTACAGCATCATCGATCTGGAAGATGGTTGCAGCCTGGGGCTGGTGTCTTACACAGAAGCCAAGGATCTGTTTGAAGGTGTAATTTCGTTTAGTCGCGATAAATTGGGTAAACTGAATCAGCTAACAAGCCGCGAGGAGAAAACAGGTTACTTAAGAGCCCTTGCAATCGGAGACCTTACACGCGAATGTTCGGCATTGTTCCTCGACCATGAAAAACAAATTCTGGAAGGTACTTTCGATACCGCATTGGCAGATGTTTGCTCGTCAAGAGCCGCTTTAAAGGAAATAATCAATGTCTCTGTAGAAAAGATTTATAGATCGAAGAATGTTGTCGAAATAGAAGCATCGGGCCATGAAGTGTTACCCGGTTTGCTGGAAGAGTTTGTAAAAACTGGTTCTTATTTGATGCAAAAGAAGAATTCTAGAAAATATGACAACCTTGCCCTTTTGTTTCCTGCTGAAATTGTCACAACTATTGAGACAAATCCGCAAAACAACTATATTATGCTTCGTTACATTATCGATTTTATATCTGGCTTAACCGACAGGCATGCGCTTTCTTTATACAGAAAAATTAAAGGGATCGCTTTCTGAGGTTTACCTTCTTATTAATAGTTAAGTAGTTAAGATTTATACAAGTATTAAAATATAGAACGATTTTTATACCCTATTGAATGCGTTTGCAGCCCCGTAAAAACATCATTTACCTTGTTGTAGCACTTATTAGTATACTGCTGGTGCTAAACATTATCCTTACGGGAATTAATAACAACATTATTTCTGAAAACAGAAAAGTCCAGGAAGAAATAGAGAAGATCCGCATTTATTATGATCAAATAGGGAAATCTGTTATTCACTCTATCGATATTGGTCTTCGTGGCTACGCCATTGTAAAGACACCTAAGTTCGGGCAACCGCTGCGCACCGGCATGCACTGGATGGATAGCATTTTCACCAATGTCGAAAAGCCGTTGAAAGCGCTAGACTACAATTTTGAAGAATATAACATCTTCAAAGATTCACTGATTTCCTATGCCAATTACAGCGCTCGTCTTATGGACTTGCTGGATGAGGGAAAAGATGAGGAATTCAAAACAAGCTTTGCTGAAGATAGGGGAGCGCATTTATGGTGGATGTATCTGCAGGTTGAAAGTCATATCGGCAATTTTATTGATCAGCTTGATAAAAGAGCACAGGCAAAATATGAGTCAGCACTTTTTAGAAATCAACTGCTTCAAATTTTACTCTTTATTATTTGTGTGCCTACGCTCATATATACGGCAATAAGGTCTGCCCGTATCATAAACCTATCAGAAATGCTTCGCGAAGCCCAGGACGAAAGAAACAAGATCTTGCTAGAGCAAAACGTAATACTGGAACGAAAGATAAATGAGCGCGTACAGGAGATTACTGCTCAAAACGAAGAGATTATAGCCCAAAGCGAAGAACTTGCAGCCCATCGCGATGCTTTAGCCATACAGAATAAACAGCTTTATGAGGCCCAGAAAACAATCGAGCTTCAGCATCAGGAAATCCAGCAAATGAATGAGCAACTCAGGACAGATGTTGGGAAAAGAACAGAAGAACTACGCGAGGCTAATAAACACCTGCTGGAACAGAATAATCAGCTGGAGCAGTTCGCCTTTATCGCCGCGCATAATCTCAGGGCGCCACTTACCCGGATCATGGGTCTGGCTAATCTTATACAGATCAGTCATACCGAGGATGACAAGCAGATTGCCATGGAGAAACTTGTTGCCTCAACGCATGATCTTGATTTTGTTATCCGTGATTTAAATACAATTTTAAATATCAGAAGGCAGACAAGTAATCTGACGCTTGTTAATCTTCGCGACACCCTCGAAAGAGTGAAGCGCTTTTTGGAGAAAGAGATTGAGGACACACATGCAGTAATAGCAGATAATTTTTCAGAAGCAGAAAGTGTATATGCTGTTGGGCCCTATATTGAAAGCATTTTATACAACTTAATCAGTAATGCAATTAAATACCGCGCTCCGGAACGTATGCCCTTTATTCTTCTCGAGACGCACATTGAAGATGAATACATATGTTTAAGCATTACTGATAATGGATTAGGCATTGATCTTTCAAAGCATAAGCACAATGTATTTAATTTATACAAACGATTCCATCTGCATATGGAAGGCAGAGGCTTAGGTTTGTATCTTGTAAGAACACAGGTAGAAGCAATGGGTGGCAAAATTGATATTAAAAGTCAACCCAATGAAGGTTCTACATTTCTAGTTTACTTTAAAAGATTCCTCGTGTAAACCGCGAGTCAGAAGTATTTTATTTGTCTTTAATCTCATTATAAGTACTTAATTTCCAATATTATGAGAAATAGTACTTGGCTCTAATTGCTTAAATTCTATCTAAATTTTGCCATTTAATTCATTAGCTTTGCCGACTTAATCTTTCATCTTCTGCATCATGTGGAATAGTATTGCCCGCTTTGTTATTCAGTTCCGTTTAGCCCTCATTGTTGTTATAGGACTCATTACCGTAGTGATGGGTTACTACGCTTCACGGGTACAAATGAGCTACGATTTTGCCCGAACAGTTCCTCTTGATGACCCTGACATGGTGATGCTAAACCAGTTTAAAGCCCAGTTCGGTGAAGATGGGAATATTATTGCTGTAGGGGTAAAAGATAGTTCCGTATATCAATTGCAGAACTTTGAGGCATTCAGAAAGCTCGTTCAGGAAGTAAGAAAGTTATCTGGTGTTAATGAGGTAATCGCATTACCTGTCATGAAGGTTATCATGAAAGACACCGTTGAAGATAAATTTTATCTCGCTGATGCCTTTCCTAAAAGGATAAATTCAGAAGCGGAATTTGATAGTCTTCTCAGTAAGGCAGGGGATCAGAAATTTTACATGAGCCAGCTTGTAAATTCTGCTAATGGCGCCACCATGATGCTCATTTCTGTTCAAAAAGAGGTAATGAACTCTTCAAAGCGCGAAGCACTTATCACCTCTCTTTTAGAGAAGGGAAAACAGTTTGAAGAAACCTCAAAAATACAACTACATTATGCAGGCCTTCCGTTTATTAGGGCCCTAGTAGCTGGGCAGGTGAAGAATGAAATGAGGTTTTTTCTTATCGCGTCGGCAATTATCACAGGACTTATCATGTTCCTGTTCTTCCGCTCATTCAGAGCCGTTCTTTTTTCAATGATCATTATTGCCATTGTAGTAATATGGACTCTCGGTACCCTCGCTATCTTCGGTTACAAGATCACACTGCTAAGTGGCTTAATACCACCTGTTATTGTAACCATAGGAATTACAAATGCCATTTACCTGCTTAATAAATACCATCTCGAATTCGCCAAAACGCAAAACAAAGTAGAAGCAATCACAGGTGTAGTGAAGAAGATGGGCTTGGCTACATTTCTCACTAACCTTACCGTTGCAATTGGCTTCCTTACACTGCTTGCTACCGATATTATTATCCTTCGTGAGTTTGGTATAGTTGCCGGAATTAACATCATGGTGCTGTTTATTGTAAGCCTTATCATGATCCCTGGTATCTTTTCATGGCTTCCTACACCGTCTGAAAAACACCTGCGACATTTGAATTTCAGGATTATGGGGCGATTCCTGAAAGACATAGACCTCATTGTACGTAAGCAAAGAGTTGCAATTTATGCCACATCCGTTGTGCTGGCAATCGTATCAGTAATAGGCATTTTACAGCTGCGTTCTGTTTCTTATATGGTTGATGACGTTCCTGAAGACAGTCCCGTAAAAAGAGATTTAAAATTCTTCGAAGCTAACTTCAGCGGTATTATGCCGTTGGAAATGGTGGTGGAATTTAAATCAAAAAAGAGGCGTCCAGTGCTCGATTTAAACAATATGCAGAAGGTTGACGCATTCGAAACTTACCTGGATTCTCTTCCTCAATTGTCGAAGCCAGTGTCACTGATAAGTTTTGTGAAAGCTTCTAAGCAAGCTTTTTATAATAACAACCCATCACGATATGCAATTCCTTCAAGTAAAAGTGAGGGGGCTTTTATACAGAAGTATATTATGAAGAGTGATGTTTTTAGCGCAGACGCCAAAAACAAAATAGAAGTGGGTGGTGAAACGGCAAAGAATAATACGAAAGGAAGTCTCGTCAGATCTTTTGTTGATTCTACATTCAGTAAGATCAGGATCTCATGCCAGATTGCGGATATCGGTTCTGTAAAGCTCGATTCACTGGTGCATCACTCAATTGAACCAAAGATGAAGGAAATCTTTGTTTCAACAGAAAAGGATTCGATCACCACGGCCATAACAGGATCTACTAAGATCTTCATCAAAGGAAACAAGTTTCTGATCGCGAACCTTCAGGAGAGTTTATTGCTGGCGTTTATCCTTATTACACTTTCCATGGCAGTACTTTTTGCCAATGTAAGAATGATCGTCATCTCCCTTATTCCAAATCTTTTGGCGTTAATGATTACCGCAGGTCTTATGGGCTTTTTCAATATTCCGCTTAAAGCCAGTACTGCCCTTATTTTCAGTATCACTTTTGGTATCTCAGTAGATAACTCGATTCGCTTCCTGGCAAAATACCGTCAGGAGATATTGTCAAATAAGTTTAATATACCGTTGGCAATAACCGATAGCATCCTCGAAACGGGTAAGAGTATCATGTATACTTCCATCGTGTTGTTTGCCGGGTTCATCATTTTTGCCTTCTCTGATTTTGGAGGAACAATAGCACTTGGATTGCTTACGTCAACCACGCTCGTTATTTCGATGTTTACAAACCTTATTCTTTTACCGGCGCTTATCATGACTTTTGATAAACCCAAGAAGAAAAAAGGCGAATACCTCCTAATCGATGATTTTGATTCATCGTTCTACGGCGAGCAAGACGACGAAGAAATAGACCTAAGCCGCATCACCATCCATAACAGACATTCTGCTGCGGAATAGTCAGTTAACAGTCATTGGTCAATGAATCGGATAATTTATATTTTCCTCAACTAATTCTATATAAAAAGAGTTAAACAAGTAGAAGTCCTGGTTTTACCATTGACTATTGACCATTGACTACATTGGATCGTATTGATCGTAATTCTTACTTCGAAATTCGTTTTTTATAGAATATCTTTGCGGTCTTATTCACACTATACCGCTGTTTTTCAACATCATGGCAGGAAAATACAAAGAATTTAAGGAGCTTAATTTTGCAAAAGTTGCTGAGGAAGTACTGGATTTCTGGAACAAGGAGCAAATCTTTGAGAAATCTGTAGGAAATAGAGAGGGTGCCGAAACCTTCACCTTCTATGAAGGACCGCCATCAGCAAATGGTACTCCCGGTATTCACCACGTAATGGCGCGTACCGTTAAGGATATTTTCTGCCGCTACAAAACATTACAGGGCTTCCAGGTAAAACGTAAAGGCGGTTGGGATACCCATGGCTTGCCTGTGGAATTGCAGGTTGAGAAACTGCTCGGTATTACTAAAGACGATATCGGCAAGAAGATCTCTGTTGAAGAATATAACAAGAAGTGCCGCGAAACGGTAATGATGTATAAAGATCAGTGGGATGACCTTACCCGTAAAATGGGATATTGGGTCGATCTCAACAGTCCATACATCACTTACGAGAAAGAATACATCGAATCGTTATGGTGGCTGCTCAAGCAGCTTTACGACAAGAAATTACTATATAAAGGATACACCATCCAGCCCTATTCCCCAGGTGCCGGAACAGGTCTTAGCTCCCACGAGCTAAACTTACCCGGCTGTTATAAGGAAGTTAAAGACACATCAATAGTAGCACAGTTTGAGGTTAAAAAAGATGCAAAATCTGAATTCTTATTTGGTGCATTAAAAGGTGACTTTAAATCCGTTTACATCCTGGCATGGACAACAACACCTTGGACGCTTCCTTCAAATACAGCATTAACTATTGGAGAGAAGATCACCTATGTTCAACTCAACACCTTTAACCCTTATACGCATAAGCCAGTAAGTGTGGTATTGGCCAAAGATCTTGTAGGTAAGTACTTCTCAGAAAAAAATAAGGATCTTAAAATAGAAGATTATAAACCTGGTGATAAGGCAATACCTTATCAGGTCGTGCAGGAGTTAACAGGTAAGCAGTTGGTAGGCGTACGCTATGAGCAACTCATGCCTTACGTTAAACCACTTTATGATGAAGATAAAGCATTCCAGGTAGTAGCGGGCGACTTCGTTACTACAGAAGATGGTACCGGCGTTGTTCATACGTCGCCAACCTTTGGTGCTGACGACTTCCGGGTAGCCAAACAAAATGGTATCCCGGCAATGACTGTTAAAGATGAAGCGGGCAACGAAATGCCTACTGTAGATCGTAAAGGAAGATTCATCACTGTCATAGGCGAAAAGCTGAAGGAAGGTGTAGCGAAGTATAAGATCAAAACACACAAGCCTCTTGGTGCCGACGACTTCTATGTAAAGAATTATACAAGCGAGGATGAGTCAAACCCCGACTATAAGAATACAGATGTCATCATCTCCATCATCCTTAAAGAAGAGAATAAGGCATTTAAGGTCGAGAAATACGAACACACCTATCCGCATTGCTGGCGAACAGACAAACCAGTTCTGTATTATCCGTTAGATTCATGGTTTATCAGAACCACGGCACTAAAGGATAAAATGGTAGCACTTAATAAAACCATTAACTGGAAACCAGAATCAACAGGTACCGGTCGTTTTGGTAACTGGCTCGAAAACCTTGTTGATTGGAACCTGTCGCGTTCACGCTATTGGGGAACACCACTTCCTATTTGGCGTACCGAAGTAGGCTTTATAGATAATGAAAATAGGTTAATTGCAGTAGGAAGTCTAAAGGAGTTTAATCAGCAAGGATGGTTTTATCTAGAGGATAAATATTTTGAATTAGAGTCACAGATAAGGAATAAGTCAGGTAATTTATTTGATAAATTCATCTCTGCCTATGAAGCTTACAAGGATACTTCAAGTATAAATGTGAAACGTTCATTGCTTGATAGTAATGTTTTAATCGATAAACTTAGCAAGTTAAAAAGTATTACTCCTGAACAGTTGAATCTAAAGGGAATCCCTTCATCAGTTTATCTAGAATATCTAGTACCAGTTTCAACTGTAATAGATAGTATTGATTTGCATAGGCCATATATTGATCGCGTGATTTTTATAGAAAAAATGGAGGCTTATGGTAGTTGGAATAATGGGCCTCAAATTTATGAGAGGGTGTTTTCTCGTGAAACAGACCTTATCGATGTATGGTTTGATTCCGGTGCGATGCCCTATGCACAATGGCACTATCCTTTCGAGAATAAGGACGTGTTTGAAAAGAATTATCCCGCTGATTTCATTGCCGAAGGTGTAGACCAGACACGCGGATGGTTCTTCACTTTGCATGCTATCGCCACCATGATTAACGAAAGCAGCACCGAAATACAATCGGTTAATAAGAAGGTGAACAACGGTGGCGTTGCTTTCAAAAATGTAATCTCCAACGGTCTTGTTCTTGATAAAAACGGAAACAAGATGTCGAAGAGTAAGGGTAACGTTGTTAACCCTTTTGAAACACTTGCAAAGTATGGCCCTGATGTAGTGCGTTGGTACATGATCGAGAATGCACCGCCGTGGGATAACCTTAAGTTTGATTTTGATGGCATCGTAGAAGTTCAGCGTAGGTTCTTTGGCACACTCTCAAACACTTATTCTTTCTTCGTGCTCTACGCTAACATCGATGGTTATGTAAAAGATGAGCAGAACAAGGTATCACCTAAAAACTTAACAAACCTCGATCGTTGGATACTTTCAAAACTTCAATCATTGATTATTGAAGTAACAAAGGCGTATGAGGAATATGAACCTACACGTGCTGCACGCGCTATACAAGATTTTGTAAACGATCATTTATCCAACTGGTATGTTCGCTTAAATCGTAAGCGTTTCTGGAAAGGTGAAATGAGTGAGGATAAGAAAGCAGCCTACGAAACACTGTACGATTGTCTTCTTACGTGCTCACAATTAATGTCGCCGATAGCGCCATTCTTTAGCGAATACTTATATAGAAGTTTAACAGAGAATATCAGGGATAAGGCGGTTGCCCACAACACTGCCCTTCGTCATGAATCTGTTCATTTAACAGACCTGGTTAAGCCTGATCAGAATCTTATAGATTCAGAACTTGAGAAGTCAATGGCTTATGCACAACGTATTTGTTCATTGGTGCACTCAATCAGGAAGAATCATAAGATCAAAGTGCGTACGCCATTGCAGAAGATCCTTCTGCCTGTGCTGGACGAGTCATTTGCAAAGCGTATTAAAACAGTCGAGGAGATCATCCTTTCAGAAGTAAACGTAAAAGGCATTGAATACATCGATGATACATCCGGTGTATTGGTGAAAAAGGTAAAGCCAAACTTCGCACGTTTAGGAAAACAATATGGCCCTAAAATGAAGGAGGTCTCTGCTGTAATCACCGCTTTTACAAAAGAAGACATCGCTGCCATAGAAAAACAGGGTAAATTATCACGTGAGGGGTTTGATCTTGTTCTTGAAGATGTTCTGATCACATCAGAAGATATACCAGGATGGGCGGTAGCTACTGAATCTGGTGTAACAGTGGCGCTTGATATTAACGTTACCGAAGATTTGAAAAAAGAAGGTATAGCCAGAGATTTTGTAAACCGGATTCAGAATCTTCGTAAGGACATGGGTCTCGAGGTATTGGATAAGATAAACATTGAAGTAGAGCGTGATGGAGAGATGGTAACATCTGCACTGAATACCTTTAAAGACTATATTAGCACTGAAACGCAGGCATTAACCCTTGAACTCAGAGAAAAGGTAAATGATGCTGCTGAAGTTGATATGGATGAATTTATGTTGAAGGTAAAAATCAGTGTTAATAAATAAGTAAATAGGCCGCCTATTCTCCTCATGAAGATTTACAGATATTTTATTCTTGCTGTTCTGGTTATTATTATCGATCAGGCATCAAAGCTTTTGGTATATAATAACATGTATCTCCATGAGGAGATCAATGTCCTTGGCGATTGGTTTCGTCTTCATTATCTGCTCAACCCAGGTATGGCTTTCGGAATTCGTTGGAACAACGAATTTGGAAAACTGGCGTTAACAGTGTTTCGTATCGCTGCCATGATTGGCATCGGTTACTATTTATGGAAGATGGCAAGGAGAGGTGCACATACTGGTTTCCTTTGGTGTATGGCCTTAATCCTGGGTGGTGCTGTTGGTAATGTAATTGATAGTACTTTTTATGGTGTGTTGTTAAACAACCACCCTGCAGATTCACCAACACCATGGTTTCATGGGCAGGTAATTGACATGTTATTCTTCCCGCTCTTCGAGTTATATTGGCCTGAATGGGTTCCGTTTGTAGGTGGTGATTACTTCCTGTTTTTTAGTCCCGTATTTAACATTGCTGATTCTTCAATTTTCGTAGGTGTTGTCATTATACTTCTGTTTCAAAGAAGGTTTTTTAAAGAAAAGCACGACGAAGATAGACTGGGAGATGCAGAAGACCATCTCTCCGAACATACCTTAGACCCACCACTCGATACTTCAGATAATGATGTATTGCCCGGGGGAAGGACGATACCAGGAGAACAATCAAACCTTGATGAGAAATTTTAAAATATAGGTCTGATCTAAATGGTCAGACTTTTTTATTCTCTTTCTATTCTCTTTCAAAACCACCTTCTCCACCTCAATAAGAATTTTACCTGAATACGTAGTATTTTCTACCATTCACTAAACGCCTGTTAGTCAAATTCATTATTCTTATTACCTTTAGAAGTTCGTTAAACCTAAATCCTTAAAAGCTACATGAGTTTGTTTATCAAGAAGCCTTTAGCGCAACTGCTTGCACAGGCTGGAGATTCTGACAAGGGACTAAAACGTACCCTTGGTGCAGGCAACCTGGTTGCGTTAGGCATTGGTGCCATCATTGGTGCTGGTCTGTTTGTAAGAACAGCTGCTGCTGCAGGTGAAGCTGCAGGTCCTGCCGTAGTTATTTCCTTTATTATAGCGGCTGTTGGTTGTGCATTTGCCGGGTTATGTTACGCTGAATTTGCATCGATGATTCCGATAGCCGGTAGTGCTTACACTTATGCCTATGCTACCATGGGCGAACTCGTAGCATGGATTATTGGTTGGGCATTGGTTCTTGAGTACGCTCTTGGTGCGGCTACTGTTTCTATTGCCTGGAGCGAATATCTTAATAACTTACTGGGAGGTGTAATACCATATTCGTTAAGTCACTCACCTTTCGAGTATGCAGTAAACCGTATGATTGGAGGTGAACTGAAGTTGATCTCTACCACTGAGGTGCTGGCTAGTGATGCCATTGTTCATCAGGGTATCATGAATCTTCCCGCGCTTATCATCCTTCTTGTTCTTACATTGGTCCTTATCAAAGGAACATCAGAGTCAGCAGGCCTTAATGCCATTATCGTATTTATAAAAGTTGTAATTGTTCTTGTATTCATCTTTTTAGGATGGAGTTATATCAAACCCGAGAATTACGTTCCATATACTATTCCTGCAGGCACTCCTGGTCATGATACATGGAGAGAGTTTGGCTGGGGAGGCGTACTTGGTGGAGCCGGTATCGTGTTCTTCGCCTTCATCGGTTTCGATGCCGTATCTACAGCAGCACAGGAAGCAAAAAATCCAAAACGCGATATGCCAATTGGTATCCTAGGATCACTGGTAGTATGTACGATACTTTACGTATTGTTCTCTCACGTGCTCACCGGTATTTCTAACTGGCAAGAGTTTAAAACTGTAGGTAAAGAAGCTTCTGTTGCTTATGCTATAAAGACTTACATGCAAGGCTATGAATGGCTCGAAGTAGGAATCAGCATTGCTATCCTTGCCGGATTCTCTTCTGTAATCCTGGCTATGTTATTCGGACAGTCTCGTGTATTCTATTCGATGGCAAATGATGGTCTTATACCTAAAGTATTCTCTGACCTTCATCCGAAATTCAGAACACCTTATAAGTCTAACCTGATTCTATTTGTATTTGTAGGTGTTTTCAGTGGTTTTGTTCCAGGAAGCATGGCCGGAGATTTAACCAGTATCGGTACCCTGTTTGCCTTTGTTCTGGTTTGTGTAGGGGTTTGGGTAATGAGGGTTAAAAATCCTGAACTGAAAAGAGCATTTAAAACACCACTTGTACCTTTGGTTCCAATCTTAGGTATCATCGTATGTTCTTTAATGATCGCCGGCTTAGATCCATATACCATTATGGTAGCCGTAATATGGATGGCAATTGGTCTGGTTGTGTATTTCACATATAGCAGATTCCATAGCTACCTAAGAAAGAATTCTTAAGCAATTTCATCCCTTGAAATATAAGCCCTCCTTGTGAGGGCTTTTTATTGATATATAGAAGAGCTTTTCTTTCTCCAAATAATATTTTGAATTACTGCCAAAACGGCTTAAAAAGGAGCCAGTAAGGTAAGGACGAAGGAAGGACGGAGCTACGACGGAACCAGGACGGAGCCAGGATTAACGAGAACCAGGGCAGTAGCGCCGAATTAAATTTCACAGTCGGAAATAATGTCATTCTCGTCCAATATAGGATAACAATAAGGATAAGATGACTACTACGAGTCTCCAATCTCTAGTCTCAAAATCAGATTAGGAGGGCCCCTTACTCCAATCCTTTTAACTTCATCTTCTGAAATTCTCTATACCGTCTAACAATAGCAACTCCAAAGCCAACTACCAACATTACCGTACCCATCCACAACACATTAATGAGCGGCTTCTCGAGTGCTTTTAACACAATGTAATCTTTTTGCCTTGTGTTTATCCCAATACTAAACTCGTTTGTTTCAGGGTGAATGTTCAATAGCGTAAACTGAATCGCCAGGTCACGTATTTCATCCGGAATTCTTCCAATCATCCTGTTTCTGATAATGAATACAGGTTCTGCCACGTAATCCTGGTACTCACCCTTAACGCGTATAAAAGCCTTAACTGCAATGTCTGCGGAGTCAAGCTTAACGCCTCCAACTGTAGATATACGTTCTACCTTTTCAAGAACAGAAACATAATCGTTAGCGAAGAACTCTTTGTTCGGAGAGATCTTCATCTCTTCCAATTTACTCCATTCAGCCTCTTGAGGGCTGCGGTCAACCACGTGCGCATATAGGTCCCGCGTTACATCTCTTTTTATATCAGGAGATGAAGCCAATCCCATGTTAGGGTTATCTTGTATTCTCGGGTAAAGCCTGTGTTCTTTACCGCTTTGAGAGGTAAGCTTTACTTCATAGTACCTGTTCTCAGGAAAGATCTCAAAAGTGTCTTTAGCAGGATAGAGCTTTTTCCCATTATAAATTATATCCTTCTTCGCAACCACCATGTACGGGTCATCCATAAACTCAACATCACTTGGATTCACATAGCCACTTCTTTCTCTTGCTTCAAGACGTTCGCCTTTAAATTCGATCTTATAATTAGCCATTGTTCTTGGCTCATTAACAAATAGCAATAGACTCTCACGATTAAATTCGTCACTAGCCTCACGACGGTATATTAATCCAGTATTGTTTAATGATACAACCTTTGAATACCCCGAAGAGAACATAATGCCAATAAGCATAAGACCAACACCAATGTGTGATATGGACCCACCTGAAAGCGTAGGACTGGATTTAAGTAGTGCGAGGAGTATCTTACTATTTAATGTAACAGTAATAACACCCGATAGCAGAATGAAAAGAAAGCCCGGTTTCGTTACAACATCCGTTCCGTATTGGAAGATTATGATTTGAAGGAGTACAACAACAATAATCAAAGCGAGCAAGAGAGGTCCCCGCACTTCTTTAATAAGTTGTTTCGGTTCCATTTTCTTCCACCAGAAAAATTGGCCAATACCAGAAAGAATAGCTACCAATACAGCAAACCATAATTGAAATTTAGTGTAGAACCCAACCTGGTCAGTGGGCGGCGCCATGTTAGACTCGCCTCCAAAAAGATTTACGATCTTATTCCACACCGGGATAGACGTTGGCATAAGTACCTGGAAACCCATAAGGCAAAGCACTAGTACACCTATAAAAATCCAAAACTCTCTTGAATAAGTTGCTACTTCTTTTTCTGTTGATGGTATTTCTTTCCATCTGATAATACAAAGAACAATAGCCGCAAAAAGGAAGAACAAGAGGTATATGAGTAGTTGTCCTGATAAACCTAAATCAGTAAAGGAATGAACCGAAGATTCGCCTAACACACCACTGCGCGTGAGAAACGTAGAATACAGGATCAATACAAAAGTGGCAATAACAAGAATAATAGAAGCTTTCAAAGCTGTCTCACTGTTCTTGTAGGTGATCATTGTATGGATAGCTCCTACAAGAATTAACCACGGAACGTATACCGCATTTTCTACAGGATCCCAGTTCCAGTAGCCGCCAAAGTTTAATGTTTCATAGGCCCAATACCCACCCATTAAAATACCAAGTCCAAGTATTGCAGCTGAGAACAAAGCCCACGGCAAAGCCGGCCTTACCCACTCATGGTATTTCTTAAGCCATAAGCCAGCAATACAATAGGAGAAAGGAACAAGCGTAGAAGCAAAGCCCAAAAAGAGTGTAGGAGGATGAATAACCATCCAGTAATTTTGAAGTAGCGGATTTAATCCATTTCCATCGCTAGGCACAAATTCAGGATTACTTATGAAGATGGGTGCATTTTGCATTACATCCCGAAGGAGTATGAACGGCGAGCTGCCTATCTTGAAGTCAATACCAGGAATTACAGCGCCCAAAATCATGGAGGCAAGAAATGCCTGTACAAGCGCAAAGACCGTCATTACCGGAGCCTCCCAAAATTTGTTTGTATGTATAATAACAATACCCAGTACAGCATGCCAAAACATCCATAGTAAAAAGCTCCCTTCCTGACCGTTCCAGAAAGTAGATATCAGGTAGTAAGCAGGTAATTTTTTGTCGGAATGACTGTAAGCGTAATGATATTCAAAGTAGTGGTTAGCAATAATAATAAACAGCGTAACGCATATACCTAAAACCGAAATGGCGTGAGCATAAAAACTCACTAAGCCATTTTGTTTCCACGAGATGCCATCTAGTGGTGAAGTGCTGGTAGCAGCTTTAAAATAGGTGAAGGCGGAAACTATCGCTGTTATGAAAGACGTAACAACAAAAAAGTGACCTAAGTCACCTATGAAGTAATGAATCATTACAATATATAAATTACTGGGTTCGAATTATTAATACAATTTGAGGAGTCTTTTGAAAAGGTTGTTTTGTTAATGTTAAAGCTCATGATGTAAGCTTTAAACATTAACTTTTTGCTCCTGATATTTGGATGGGCACTTAAGAAGTATTTTGCTTGCTTTAAAAGTATCGCCGTTATAAGCCCCGATCACAACAACTTTTTCTGATTTAGTAAAATCCTGAGGCATTGGCTGATTGTAATCAACTTTCTGTTCTTTGCCATTTTCGTCAATCATCACAAATGAAAACGAAACTTTGTCCATTCCTTCTTCAATGCCAATCACTTTTCCTGCGTTGTCTTTCTTTAATTCTCCAACAACGTGAATTTCTTTCTTGCTACCCGCTTTCGCCATCTGAAATGCTTCACCAAAACCAACATAAGTACTTGCATCGCCAGCTGTAGATACAAGAATACCAATAGCAGCAGCTATAACAATAATAATGATGATGTGAGATTTTTTCATGACTAGATAACAATCAAAATATAAGACAAAGGTACTTCAGGATGTGCAGTATTAAAATCAATTTAACAACGATGTCTCGGGTTATTTAGTTTTCCTCTTCTCGTTAATCATCCGTTCAAGGTTAGTAACCTTTTTGTCAAGCAGGAACAGATAGAGGATAAGTCCTGCCAAAACAAGGAGAATGATAGCTACAACCACATATATCTTTCCTTCTGATCGCATTACATCTGCCATTTCGGCATCTTGCCCTTGAGATGAGAATGTGATTAGAAATGTCAACAGGAGACTTAACAGTGCTTTATTTAAGTTTTTCATCTTCGAGATCTAATAAAATATCAAGTTGTTTGCTGAGTTTAATGCGAAGCGAAACCATCCAATACCCAATAATAAACCATCCCATTATAGCTGGGTAAAGTACCAATCTCATTCTGCTATCAAGGTCATACATATTAAAACCAGGATTGCCTCCGTTTCCGGGGTGAAGCGAATCAGTGAGTCGTGGAATTATAAAGATCAGCGGAATCATAGCTGCAAAGGCAAAAATATTATAGACCGCGCTCAGTCGTGCCTTTTGCTCCATGTTGTCAATTGAACCTCTTAATACGAAATAGGCAAGGTAGACCAGGGTTGCAATGGCAGCACCATTCTGCTTTGGGTCTCCATGCCAGGGCGATCCCCATGTATAGTTTGCCCAAATCATGCCTGTAAGAATTCCAAGAATCCCGAATGCAAGACCAGCATGAGCAAAAGATTCTGCTTTTATATCTAGTTCGAGAGATGGTTTTCTCAGATACAAAATTGAATAGTATAACGACATCAGGAATAAAAAGACCATCCCAAACCACATTGGCACGTGAAAATAGGTGGCTCTTATAGTTTCATTAACGATATTCAATCTCGGGACCTCCATTAATAAACCGGCTATGTGAGCGTAGAAAAGAAGTAGGACGCCGAGTATTTTAATCCATGTTTTCATAAAATCTGGTGGCTTTAGCAACTGGGTAGACTTGGCTACTGATGATTGCTTTAGTGCCTGGTTTTAGCTCCGCCAAATATACGGGAAGAGTAGGTACGCTAACCCTGATAAAATACAATTAATTGCCATGAGGTTAAGAAGCTCGTCATAGCTGGCAGACCAATCCAGCCCATCAAGAACATTTTTAGTGACTTTAATAGCCATTAAAAGAATGCTTATGATAATAGGAAAGCTAAGAACAGCCATCAAAATATTACTGTGATTGGTTTTTGACGCTATTCCGGAGATAAGGCTTAGCGCCGAAGAAAATGCGGTTGATGTAAGGATAAGGGTTAGGAAAAAGAGCGGAGTGTCTTGAACAGGATCAGAGATAAATACCTGGAATAAAACATATCCGAGAAGCGAGAGTATAAAACAAAGTAGCGAGTTGTAGATAATCTTTGAAATGATAATAGCTTTAGGACTGGCGATAGTATAGTAATAAAGGGACAGCCCGCGCTTTTCGCCTATAAAGCTTTTTGCCACACTGTTAATAACGGAAAACAGAATTGCGAGCCAGAATAATGCAGACCATATGGCTTCAGATATAACACTTAATCTTAAGCTGAAAGAGAGGTAACAAATAAAAACCAGGCTTATAAGGTATAGCGCAATACCGGAAATGACCGATTTTCGTCTTAGTTCTAGTGTAAATTCTTTAACTATTAATCTATAAATCAAGCTGCTGACTGGTTAGCCTCTGCCATTCGCACAAGTTTCCTTACAGACTTAAAAGCAATGAAAATTCCCACCATCACCATTCCGAAAAAGGCACCTGCTGAAATAGTAAGAGCCAGGTTGGGAGAAACGGGATTCTGAAGGGCAATGAATGGTTGAATTACCTGAACGCTCTGTACCAGGTCTAACTCGTTTTGATACTCGTGCTTCTTTTCAGTAAGCTCTATAATTTTGCTATTGATTTCTGTCGGATCAAATAAAATACTGCCGTCCTTCTTCTCTCTAAAGAAAGATCCCTCATAGAACCGCTCTTTCAAGCTTTCCAATGACTTGATCTCTTCTTCCGATTTTTTAACCAACTCGGTTAGATTCTTCTTGTTCTGTTCAATCCGAATCTTTACGTATGGATTGTTTTCAATGAAGTATATAATTCCTTTTTCAAGCCTCGGCAGAAAATCCTGGTTGTATGTTCTGGCTTTGATAAGAAATAGAACTGCAGGTTTCTCTTTTGGATTTTGAGGCATGCTTTCTCTTAATTCTTTATCGTCAATTTTAATTGATGATATATTAGCAGCTTCTTCAGGTGTTAAGTTCAATAACTTGCTAGCTTCTGCTTTATTATCTTCTTTAAGGAAATTGTTCAGATTCTCAAAAATCACTTTACTGGAGGCATCCGCTAGTATAGTTGATCTTATAAGCAACCCGTTTTCATATACCTTTTTCGAAGAATAATAATATAGCGTTCCAATAACAGTACCAACGATAAAGAAAAGGAGTATTGTCAGGGCGTTATTTTTAATGATTAGGACGAATTTTAAGAATAGATCAAGTAAATCGATTTCGTCCGGGTTCGTGTTCCTAGCTTCCATTTGACAAATTACAGCGCGAAAATATAAAATATTATAAAATCGCCCTAATCTATTAGTTTTGCAGTTTATTTGTTTACATGGAGAAAATTGCAATTATAGGTCTTGGTTACGTAGGCCTACCGCTCGCTGTGGAATTTGGTAAAGTATTGAACGTAATAGGTTTTGATATCAATAAAGAAAGGATTGAAGAATTAAAAAGAGGAATTGATCGCACGCGTGAGGTTGACAGAGAAGAATTAAGCTTATCTACCAATCTTTCTTATTCTTCTGATACTAACGATCTTAGAAGTGCTAACTTTTTTGTAGTAACAGTCCCAACACCGGTCGATGATTTTAAAAAGCCTGACTTAAGGCCACTTGAAAGTGCCAGCCGTACAGTGGGCAGCGTTTTAAAAAGAGGGGATATTGTGATTTACGAGTCAACAGTATATCCAGGTTGCACTGAAGAAGTATGCGTTCCTATTCTCGAAAAGACAAGCGGATTAAAGTTTAACGTAGACTTTTACTGTGGTTACTCGCCGGAACGCATCAATCCAGGGGATAAATTACACCGTGTGAGTACAATTAAAAAAGTAACCAGCGGAAGTACGGCAGAGGTAGCTGAAAAAGTTGATCTCCTTTACAAAAAGATAGTTAAGGCTGGAACACATAAGGCCTCATCTATTAAAGTTGCAGAAGCTGCTAAAGTTATTGAGAATTCGCAACGTGATATCAATATAGCCTTTGTCAATGAACTTGCTCTTATTTTCGACCGCATGGGCATAGATACAATCGAGGTTCTTGAGGCAGCCGGTACTAAATGGAATTTTCTTCCCTTTCGCCCGGGCCTCGTAGGTGGTCATTGCATTGGTGTTGATCCTTATTACCTTACACATAAGGCAGAAGGATTAGGATATCATCCGGAAGTGATACTAGCCGGAAGAAGAATTAATGATAACATGGGTATTCATATCGCAAACAATGTTATCAAGCTCATGGCCCGTAATAATCTTCCAATTAACCAAGGAGAAGTGCTGGTTCTTGGCATAACATTTAAAGAGAATTGCCCTGACATCAGAAACAGTAGGGTAGTGGATGTTATTAGAGAGTTGCAAAGTTTTGGGGCTAAAGTAGATATATACGATCCTCAGGCAAAAGCCGAAGAGGTTTTTCATGAATATGGCCTAACAATGATAAGCTCCATTAGCAAGAAGTATCATGCCATTGTTCTGGCGGTTAGTCATAAAGAGTTTGCAGACCTAGACCTGAATAAACTAAAGCATGAAAGCGCTGTAGTTTATGACGTAAAAGGCTTTTTGAAAAAATCAGATATAACAGCACGATTATAAAAATGATGAGTAATAAAAAGGTCCTTGTAACAGGTGGTGCCGGATTTATTGGTGCCCATACAGCAGTCGAGCTTATACAAGCTGGTTATGAAACAGTAATAGTAGATAATTTTTCAAAAAGTGACAGAACGCTCTTGGACGGCATGGAGAAGATACTTGGAAAAAAACCAACGTTCTTGGAGGGAGATTGTACGGATAAAGAATTTCTTCAAAACATATTTTCCACCCAAGGACCTTTTTCCTGTGTATTGCATTTTGCTGCTTTTAAATCCGTAAATGAATCTGTTGAAAAACCATTAGCATACTATCGCAACAATGTTGGATCCCTTATTGCGCTTCTCGAGGTGATGAAGGAAAATAACGTTGCTGATATCATATTCTCTTCCTCTTGTACCGTATATGGTCAACCTGATTCAGTACAAGTAGATGAGAATACGCCATTTAAAAAGGCTGAGTCTCCCTATGGCGCGACAAAGCAAATGTGTGAACGTATTCTTGAAGATGCCTACAAGACAGGCTATAGAGTCATTTCACTCCGTTACTTTAATCCTATCGGAGCTCACCCTTCTGCATTAATCGGAGAATTGCCGATAGGAGTGCCAGGTAATTTGGTGCCCTTTATTACGCAAACAGCTGCGGGCAAACGAGAGAAGCTTACTGTATTTGGAAATGATTATAACACACCCGATGGTTCATGTATCAGAGACTTTATCCATGTAGTAGATGTAGCTACAGCACACGTCAAAGCAATGGAGTATTTAGATGGTCAACCAAAGGAAAATTTGTATGACGTCTTCAATCTTGGTACAGGTGTTGGAGCATCAGTACTTGAATTGGTGGAACTATTTAAGAAAGTAACCGGCGTAAATTTGCCTTATACAATCGGGCCAAGAAGACCAGGTGATGTAGAGAAGGTTTATGCTAATGCCGATAAGTTAAACAAGGCATTCAATTGGAAAACCCGGTATACAATGGCTGAGGGGCTGCTTCACGCATGGCAATGGGAGAAGAAGTTAATGTCTAAATAATCAATAAACGAAAGAACCTCACTTAGCAATGACAGGGATTAAGATGGTGGATCTGCATAAGCAGTATCTGCGCATTAAGCCAGAAATAGATCAGGCAATCGAAAGGGTGCTTACTTCAACGGCATTTATACACGGCCCGGAAGTAAATGAATTTGCGTCTTCCTTAAGTAAATTTCTTAATGTTGATCATGTGATTCCCTGTGCGAATGGTACCGATGCTTTACAGATTGCAATGATGGCATTAGATCTTCAGCCTGGAGATGAAGTAGTTCTTCCCGTACATACATACGTTGCCACTGCTGAAGTGATAGCCTTGTTAAAACTTACTCCTGTTTTTATTGATGTTGATGAAGATACCTTTAACATCGATATCAATCAGATTGAAAACAAAATAACCCGAAGAACAAAGGCTATTGTTCCCGTACATTTATACGGCCAGTGCGCCGACATGGAGCCTATCA
Organism: Chryseosolibacter indicum; assembly: GCF_018598585.1. GTDB lineage: Bacteria > Bacteroidota > Bacteroidia > Cytophagales > Cyclobacteriaceae > Chryseosolibacter > Chryseosolibacter indicus. Next base: position 22,841 of record NZ_JAHESD010000034.1, on the reverse strand, counting down.
TGGAAATAGCAGATAAGTACGGATTATTTGTTATTGAAGATACTGCACAAGCTTTAGGTGCAAAATACACTTTCTCAGATGGGACAGTAGAAAATGCCGGAACTATTGGTACAATTGGCACTACATCTTTTTTTCCTTCCAAGAACCTAGGCTGCTATGGCGATGGAGGGGCAATCATGACAAATGATCCAACGCTGGCTGAAAAAATCAGGATGATTGCTAACCACGGTCAAAGGGTAAAATATCATCATGACATCATCGGAGTTAACAGCCGATTAGATACATTGCAAGCAGTAATTTTAAATGTAAAGCTTAAATATCTGGATGAGTACGAGAAAAAGAGAAATGAAGTGGCTCTGTATTACGACCAGCATTTACCTAAATCATTCCTAAGCTTACCTTACCGTGCCATCAACACAACACATGTTTTCCATCAGTATACAGTAAAGGTTGTAAACAGGGATAGAAATGAATTTCAGAAGTACCTGACTTCAAAAAACATCCCTTCCATGATTTATTACCCGGTGCCTTTACATCTTCAAAAGGCATATCGAAGGGAGGGTTTCGATGAAGGTTCATTTCCTGTTACAGAAAAACTTTCGAGAACTGTCATCTCACTTCCCGTGCATACTGAAATGGAAAAAGAAGAATTAGATTATATTTGCGAAACTATTTCCAGCTTCTAAGCAGCTATGCAAGAACAAAATCAATACTTCGCACACCCAACGGCCGTAATTGACGAAGGATCTGAAATAGGAGTAGGGACTAAGATATGGCACTTCTGCCATGTCATGCCTAATTGTAAAATAGGAGAAAATTGTAATATAGGTCAGAATGTTGTTGTTTCTCCTCAGGTAATTCTGGGCAATAATGTAAAGGTTCAAAACAACGTATCTATTTACACTGGTGTAATTTGTGAAGACGATGTTTTTCTCGGACCGTCAGTGGTATTTACAAATGTAATTAATCCCCGAAGTGCTGTTAATAGAAAAAACCAATACGCTAAAACCCTCGTAAAAAAAGGAGCAACTATTGGTGCCAACGCAACTATTGTTTGTGGTCACGATATTGGCCGCTTTGCTTTTATAGGAGCTGGAGCAGTGGTAACAAAAGATGTACCTGATTATGCTTTAGTGGTAGGAAACCCGGCAAGGCAAGTGGGATGGATGAGTGAGTTTGGTCATAAGCTTATCTTTAACGAAAAAGGACTAGCAACATGCCCGGAGAGTTATATTCTTTATGAGCTACAAAATAAAAAGGTAAATAAGGTAGAAAAGTCTTAAAATTTAAAAATACATAATGACCTAATGATTTTTTAAAGAGCCAGGACTAGAAATGGTAAAGTAAAAATCCAATCATTGCTATAACTTGCTATATAAATTAAATCACACATTTTGAGTTCTGCAAAATTTATACGATCAAATATTCTAATTACAGGCCTCTCTCTTCTTTCTGTGGGAATTAATTTTGTTTCACAAATTGTACTAGCCTATTTCTTTGGAGCAACGGAAGAGCGAGATTCGTATTTTTTAGCTATAACGGCTCCTACATATTTTACTACACTATTTACAGGCTCTGTAACTGTTATGTTTCTTCCTTTTCTCATAGAATTAAAGAAGAGAAGATCTGAAGAGGAACTAGAGAATTTTATTAGTAGCGTCTTACTATTATGTTTTGCAAGTCTCACGTTAATTGCCCTTTTGGGATTTCTCTTTTCAGAGAAAATAGTACACCTGATAGCACCAGGCTTTAACCAGACTCAATTAAATGCCACTGTTGAATTATTCAATATCCTTATTTTCACTTTGGTTTTTCAATCATTGGCGAGCTTCATTGCTGTTTTTCATCATGTTGAAAGTAAATTTCTTTTGCCTGCCATTAGTCCAATTATGATACCAATAACTGCATTAATCGTGGTTTTGCTCTTTCACAGTGTTGGAATAAAGAGTTTAGCTATAGGGACCTTAACAGGATCAGTAATTAGTGCAATTCTATTGCTCCCATTTGTATTTCGGTATTCTAAAAAAATTCGTATCTCCACTTCAAAGAAAGCTAACGCAGATGTAATAACATTGTTTAGCAACGCTCTTCCTCTTTTTTTTTCAGGGGCGATTTATCGCTCAACAACTATTGTAGAAAGAGTTATTGCGTCTAATCTGCCACCTGGCGGTGTTTCCTATCTTGGGTATGGAAATCAGATATACCTCCTTCTAGCAACAATTGCCTCTGGTAGTATTGTAACTACCTTCTATCCGTTGATGTCAGATGCGTGGATCTCCGAAAATAAAGTTGATTTTAATAATGCATTTAATCGTGGTATTACTCTCATCCTTATCATAACTTTGCCCATTGCCGCCATACTTATTGCGATGCGGGAGCAGGTAATAGCAATATTGTTTGAAAGGGGAGCATTTGATCATGTTGCCACTCATGCAGTGGCAAATACTATGGCTCTTTTAATGGGCGCCTTTATTTTTGGAAGTTTGGGTAATATTGTTGTTAAGGTATTCTATATCGCTAATAGAACAATAACGATTTCGTTAATAGCCATTGCCGAAGTAGGTATCTATATTGTTGTTGGCTACATCCTGTCCTTAAAATATACCTACCTTGGCCTTGCGTTCACCTTGACCCTAAGCACGGGATTCACAATTGTAGCATCACTGGCATTTCTGCTTCAGTGGAAGTTCGTTCGTATTACTGGTCTTTTTGTTGATACAGTAAAGCTACTATTAAGCGCAATGTTTTGTGGACTGGTAGCACATACCTTTTACCAAGCCACAAATGTTCTTCCTGAATGGATTGCTACTTTTTTGAGCGGCGTACTAGCTATTATGGTTTACATAATATTAATTTTCTTTGTACTCAAAATCTCTGATGCATCCGTCATAATCAAAACAGTAAAAGGTATGCTTCAGTCTAAAGAAGTTTAAATTGAATAAAACTAAAGCAATTATGGTAAAGGAATTAGCTCAAGGGGTAGAAGTGATATATGACAAAGATCATAGTGTTCCCATTTGTCACATAATTCGGGGTTCTTATCAACCTATAAGGACTGAGTTTTTTACCCCAGGAGAATACTCGCAACAGCTTGGGCTAATTAAATATCCCAAAGGCGGCACCATCAAACCACATTATCACAATAAAGTTACAAGGGAAGTACACTACACCCAGGAAGTATTGGTTATCAGGAGGGGAAAAGTTAAGGTCAACCTTTTTGACCATGCCCTCCAGTACATTATTAGTGTAATTTTGTCGGAAGGAGACGTCATTCTATTGGCGTCAGGGGGCCACGGCTTCGAAATGCTCGAAGATTGCGAAATGCTTGAAGTAAAACAAGGTCCGTATAATGGTGTAGAAGCAGATAAAACCCACTTTTAATTATGATACCAGTAAATGAGCCGCTATTGAACGGTAACGAAAAGAAATATCTAAACCAATGTATTGACACAGGATGGATTTCTTCCGAGGGTCCCTTTATTAAAGAATTTGAAGAAAAAATGGCTGCTAAGGTAGGGAGAAAATTTGGTATAGCTGTTTCTAATGGATCCGTGGCTATTGACGCTGCTATTCTAGCCCTCGGTATCGGAGAAGGTGATGAAGTAATCATGCCTACATTTACTATTGTTTCCTGCGCGGCTGCAATTGTAAGGGTTGGTGCCAAACCCGTATTGGTTGATTGTAATCCGGACGATTGGAATATGAACGTAGATGAGATTGAGGCGAAAATCACTGACAGAACAAAAGCTATTATGGTGGTTCATATATACGGATTGCCCGTAAATATGAACGCTGTTATTGCTATTGCGGAAAAACATGGTTTAAAAATCATTGAAGACGCAGCAGAACAGCATGGTCAACTATATGACGGAAAACCTATTGGAAGCTTTGGAGAAATAAGCACATTTAGTTTTTATCCCAATAAGCACATTACCACAGGGGAAGGTGGAATGATCATGACCGATGATGAAGCGCTTGCAGAGAAATGTAGATCACTCCGTAATCTTTGTTTTATTCCTGCGAAGCGATTTATACATTACGATCTCGGGTTCAATTTCAGGATGACTAACCTACAAGCTGCATTGGGTTTGGCGCAGTTGGAAAGACTCGATGAATTTATTGCCATCAAGAGAGCTATGGGTAAAAAATATACTTCGTTGTTGAAAGACGTTAAAGGCATTCAGTTACCTCTAGAAAAGAACAATGAGGCAGAGAATATTTATTGGGTTTATGCTATTGTTTTAGACGACACCGTTGGTTTTGATGCTGAGGGAGCAATGAAGAAGTTGGCAGAAAAAAAAATTGGCACGCGTCCCTTTTTCTGGCCTATGCATGAACAACCGGTTTTTCATAAAATGGGACTGTTTAAAAATGAAACGTACCCAGTGTCGGAACGAGTTGCACGCAGAGGTTTCTATTTACCTAGTGGATTGGCATTAAGGCCCGATGATATTGATGTTGTTTGTGATGCTGTTAGAGCTATTTTAAAATAAGATAATGAAAGAAAATTCTCAATTTAATGTTTATGCAGCGTTTTACGACCTTTTGTATAAGGATAAGGATTATCGTGGAGAGGCGCACTACATTGATCAACTCATCACAAAGTTTTTAGATAAAAATAAAAGCACTACGTCTTTACTTGACCTCGCATGTGGCACAGGTAAGCATTTAATTGAATTATCTGGAAAAGGTTTTGCTGCTCTCACGGGTAGTGATATATCAAAGTCAATGATTGAGGTCGCAGAAAAGAACGCAGAAGCAAACGGCAAGCATATTAAATTTTATAACTACTCATTTCAGGAATCAGATAAAATAAATGCGACGTTTGACGTTGTGATTTCAATGTTTTCAGCAATCAATTATCTTACGTCTTACGCTGATCAAAGTAAAACATTGTCTAATGTTCATAAGCTTCTTGATAGTGGCGGCTTGTTTATCTTCGATTATTGGAACGGTTGTGCCGTAACAGAAAGTTACTCGCCTGTGAAGATCCTAAGAAAAAAGCAGGAGAATGCTGAGATTATTCGTATCTCAGAAACAAACCTGGATCAGGTTGCGCAGAGCGCCACCGTAAAATTTACCTGCAACTACTTTAGTGATAATGTTCGTTTAGCGGAATTTGAGGAAATCCATCATTTGCACTATTACTATTTTTCTGAAATGAAGAATCTGCTTCAATCGCACCGGTTTGAAATTTTACAGATAAGCCCGTTTATGCATATGGATAAAGTGGTAACGCCACAGGAATGGAATATCAGTATTATTGCAAGAAAAATTGGATAACATGAGAGTTCGGATTGTTTCATATGAAGATGTGAATGCGTGGATACTCGGTAAGTTTGCGCGTAAACTTAATGAAGAGCTGAACAAGCTGGGCGTGGATGCAGATATTAGCAATGTTTCAGATCCGGATGCAGATATAAACCATCATATCATCTATATTAACTATGACGAGATGAGAGGTAGCCACAGGGATACACTCATGATCACCCATATCGATGATATAAGAAAGTTAAAGCAATTGAAAAGACAATTGGAGGTCGCTTCAGTTGGTGTGTGCATGTCCAAACAAGTCATGGATCAACTTGTTATTGATGGAATACCCGCCAATAAGTTATGTTTTGTTAATCCTGCACATGATGGTGCTGTTTCCATTAAACCCTACACTGTTGGGATAACAAGTAAAGTTCAGCCCGATGGTTGTAAGAGAGAAGGTATGCTGGTAGAGTTATCAGCTTATATTAATCCTGCATTCTATCATTTTAAAATTATGGGCGCCGGATGGGATAAGGTTATTAAACAATTATATGATCGAGGTTTTAATGTCACGTATTACCCTGAATTTAATTACGAAGAATACGTTAAATTAATACCTACCCTTGACTATTATTTGTATTTAGGACAGGACGAAGGTTCTATGGGCTTTATTGATGCATTGGCTGCAGGCGTAAAAACAATTGTAACACCGCAAGGCTACCATCTCGACGCTGAGAACGGAATCGTGCATTCATTTAATACAATAGAAGAACTAGTAAATATTTTGGCCCATTTAACACAGGAAAAGCAAATGTTGATTAATTCAATTGCACATTGGACGTGGAAAGACTACGCAATAAAGCACATAGAATTATGGAGTTATTTGTTGGGTAGTCGGGAACTAAAAAGTAAGTATAAAGACGGATTAAATTCATTATTATTTAAAAATAATAATAACGCCGATTCTGTTATTAAAACCGACAAATTGCTTAGAACCTATACCTTATATCACGGCGCGTGGAAACGTACAATTTACAAGATAAAACGAATAAAAAATGTTCAGGATTTTAAGAACAAAGTGAAAGCTTTGATTAAGAGAAACCTTTTTTAATTTTTGGATAATTGTAAATGAGATAAATGTCATTAGAAGCAAAAATAAGAACTAAAGTTTTATTTATTATCCCTGCATTAGACGCAGGTGGAGCACAAAAAGTTCTATCAATTTTACTTCAAAAAATTTCTAAAGATATTTTTGATTGTACCTTATGTGTACTTACAAGTCAGGGTGAATTCTATAACGATGTGCCACAGGAAGTCACAAAAATTTATCTAAACACATCAAGAGTACGCTACGCTGCTTTTAAACTTTACAGATTTATAAAGAAACTAAATCCAGAGTTAGTTTTTGTTTTTGATGTGAACAATATGAATCTTGTTATTGCGCTTTTATCTTTTTTTCTGCCTGCTCATATAAAATTTATTACCCGTGAAGCGGTCATTTTAAGTAGTTTTTTAGATAATTATCCTTTAGTAGGGATAAGAAAATTTCTTTACAAATTAGCTTTCAAAAGATTTGATACAATTATATCTCAATCAAATTATATGAGGCAAGACTTGGTTGTTAATTTTTCTGTCAATCCAGAAAAAATTGTTGTTATTAATAATCCAATTAGCATAAAAGATTTAAGTGAAGCCGCAATGACTGATGAACGTCTTCTCCCGGAGAATGTAATAAACCTTATTGCTGTGGGAAGAATTGTTTACATTAAGGGATACGATCTTCTTATAGAAGCATTGGCTAAAGTAACGTTAAGCAATTTTCATTTAACAATATTGGGGGAACAAACAACTGAAAATCCTGGGTACCGTGATTATGTATTAAATTTAGTGTCAAAATATGGATTGACTGAAAAGGTAACATTTCTGGGCTTTACAAATAATCCCTATAAATATATTAAACAAAGTGATTTAATGTTAATTACTTCTCGTACAGAAGCCTTTTCCAATGCAGCGATAGAGGCAAATGCTTTGGGAATTCCTATTCTAGCCTTTGATAGTCCAGGAGGAATGCATGAGATTATAGAGGAAAACCGTAATGGATGGTTAGTTGAAAATGGAAATATTGAGAGATTAGCAAAAGCCATTACTGCAGTTGCTAGTTTACCTGTTAATAAACCGGCTATAATAGCAAAATCTGTAGATAAATACGATTTTGAAAAAATCATACCATCGTATGAAAAGGTAATGCTTGATTTGCTTGCTAAATAGGGAAAGATAAATACATTTAACTAATTTTTAACCTACTTAAACTATTAGTTTGAAAATAGATAGTTCGTATGTCGGTGGTGGTTTAGCTGTACACAGAAGTTTTTTCGTTAAATCGTTTCTCGTTGGTTTGTCCATTTTAGCATTAGTGCTACGACCACTGTTTATCCCACTCCTTCCTATTGTTACAATTTCGTTTATTCTTTTGTTTAAAGTTCGTTTGGTTAACAATGTACTTTTCTTGTTAATGGTAATCTTTTTTTTTTCAGTCTTTGCGAGCTCTTTATACACAGGTGAATTTAATTTTGTTAATATTGCTTTATCACTGTTTTTAATCGTACCGGTCTTAATAATCTTTTTCACAACGCCAAAAGTGGAGGATAAAAACTACTTTGAGTACTTTATAAAGGTGCTGACAGGAGTACTGGTGATTAATAACATCATTGGCCTTGTTCAATTTATGTACGCCCCAGCCGTAAACGATGATGCATTTATCGGTTTTTATGGTGCCGGGGGATTGGGACCACATACTTTATCTCTTGTTAACTTTATTGTATGTGCTTATTATTTTTTAGCTTATCAGCACTCAAAGTCCAAAATAAAACTATTTCTTTTTTTGTTTTTTATTTCTTCAGCTATCTTGTCTTTTTATGGACTAGGTCTTATTATCTTCATACTATCTATATTCATATATAAATTTTCGTTAAAGGCTTTTTTTCGATCGATCTTTATTTTTGTTCTTGTAATGGTAATGTTTACAGGTTTGCTCTATACATTCCGATATCAGACCTTCCTTTACAATTATGAAAATCTTCAGCGTGTTGCACTATTTTTTAGGAATGATGACGGCCAAAAAAATGCTCATCAAATACCCCGGAAGTTAATGTTGTATAGAAATTATGTCGAAGTTTATCTGAGGGAACCAATTCTATTTTTAACAGGGAGTGGACCAGGTACCTTCAATAGCAGGTCTTACTTCCTTTTAAACGGCGACTACTCAAAACATAAATTTGTTATTGAATTATTTGGTCAACATAGTCCGAGATACGCTCAGAAGTATGTTTATCCTCTTTGGAATTCAACGAATACGGGAAAGTATATGGATGGAACCCGTAACCAACCGTTTTCATCAATAGTTGCTTTATTTGCTGAATTTGGAGCTATCGTTTCTCTATTCATCTCAATGTTAGCGAGCAATAAGTATCGATCTACCCTTCAGAAATTGAAACAACAAAATGATCAGGGATCCTATTCAGCTAACTTATATTTTCTTAAATTTCTGACCATTTTTTTTGTCCTAAATTTGTTTACAGACAATTTTTTAGAATATCCCGAAATAGTGATGATTTACCTTTTTATTTTCAAAACTATTGAAATAAAGATATTCAACAGCAGTAAGCACAGCACCTCTTTAATAAAATGAGCAAAATAAAAAGGAAAATACTAGTGGTTGGCCAAACTCCTCCTCCGTATCATGGACAAGCTATTATGATCGAGGAAATGCTGAAAGTAAACTACAATCGGATTTCGCTCTATCATGTACGCATGGCATTCTCGAAAGACCTTGATGCTATCGGGCGCTTTAATGTTAGGAAGGTATTCCATCTTTTTATGGTCATTATTCAGATCCTTTATAAACGCTTTCGTTACAGCATCCCTGTTTTATATTTTCCTCCAACTGGACCCAAATTGATTGCCTTTTACCGTGATGCAATTGTTCTCACGATAACACGACCTTTTTTTAAAAAAGTCTGTTTCCACTTTCATGCAGCGGGCATTTCAGAATTATATCCGTCGCTGGACGCCTTTTCAAAATTCATTTTTAGAAAAGCCTATTTTTCTGCAGATCTGGGTATTAGACTTTCACAACACAGCACGGACGACTGCCTTCCTTTGCAAATAAAAAAACAAGCTATAATACCCTATGGAATAGAAGATCATTTTAATACACGTCGTACAAATCCTGGTAGGTCAACTAAATGTCGGTTGCTTTTTGTGGGCTTGTTAACGGAAAGTAAGGGGATAAAAATTCTTTTAGAAGCTTGTCATTCATTGAAGGCTAGAGGAATTGATTTTGCCTTAGATGTACTCGGAAAATTTGAGTCCGCAAAATTTGAAAAGGAGTTAAGGGATATAGTGAGGGTTCTTTTTTTAAATGAGAATATTCACTTTCATGGGGTGGTTACAGGTGAGCATAAATACCTTTTTTATTTAAATAGCGATGTCTTTTGTTTTCCAAGCTTCTATGAAGCAGAGAGTTTTCCGGTGGTATTGCTGGAAGCTTGCTCTTTTGGTTTGCCAATAGTTAGCACACGATGGCGCGGTATTCCCTCCATTGTTACCCACAGAGATAATGGCTTTCTGTGTTCAATAAAAGACGCGCAACAGGTTGCTGCATACCTGGAGGATTTGATTTTAAATAGTGACTTACGTAGGGAGATGGGCGCACGTGGGAGGTCATTGTTTCTGAAAAATTTTACATTACAATCCTATTATAGAAATATAGAGAATTCTCTATTAACAATTTAGCTATTTCTTACTAGTTTAACTTTTTAATTGCTGCTTAGAGGTTATTATTTGCTAAAGACTGAGGTTTACTGAGTTATGAGTAACAGTGATAACTATTGTCTGTTTACTCTTCAATAATGTGATAGGTTGCTAACATTAAAGGTGTGCCCTTCGTGTTGTTTAGGTGTATTTTGAGGAATAGGTGATGAAGTTGAGTTGTTAAGGTCTAGAACTCCTCAGTTAATCCATGTAATATTGACTATAACATGTTTCCAATTGATAGAGGAATTTTGAAACTTAATTCTGTAATAGATATTTAGTTTCTAAACTCAATTATATAAGTTGCAAAAATAATAGTTTACGGTCTTTTTAACTTCGATATCATCGGGATTCCATCTATGCTACTGCCAGCTTCTACAGAAAGGAGAAAAGTGATCGTTCTTAACATCGATTTGATACGCTATAACAATGCCATTACAAGTATTATAGCATTAGGCCGCGCAAAACAAGCAGGATATGCATGTTTTGTTAATGCCCATATGGCCATTGAGGCGTATAAGAAAAAAACATTTTCCCAGGCTGTCAATGCCGCCACCTTTCTATTTGCGGATGGTATGCCTATAGTAAAGGTGCTGCGTTTGTTTTATGGTGTGAAGCAGGACAGGATTGCAGGGATGGATTTTATGCCCTCTATTATTAAGGCATGTGCTGAAAATGAACTTTCGGTTTTTTTATTTGGATCTACACCGGATGTCCTGAGCGCAATTGAGAGTCGACTTAGAATCCTTTATCCGGCGTTCAAAATAGCTGGTAGAATTTCTCCCTCTTTTAATGAATTCTCTGAAGAGGAAGCGGAGAGCTATGTTAAACAAATAAACGGGTCTAATGCAAATCTTGTGTTAGTTGGGATGGGGTGCCCGAAACAGGAAACTTGGATGGCTAAATACTCAGAAAGGATTAATGCTCCACTTTTAGGTGTTGGAGGAGCATTTGCGGTTTTTGCTGGACTGAAGAGGCGTGCTCCAAAATGGATGCAAAAACTATCTCTTGAATGGCTGTATCGATTAATCCAGGAGCCAAAGCGAATGTGGAAACGCTATTTATTTACAAATACGTTATTCATTTTTTTGATAATTAAGGAATGGCTTCAGGGTAGAGCTAAGGATAGAAGTATATGAAAATTAGCGAGATAAAAAGCTACTCGGAGAGGTTAAATATCATTTTATTATCGATTATAGTTGGCACATTACCGCTTACATCGTTACCTAAAATAACAAACTTTTTTATCATTCTTTTAGCTTTAAACTGGCTATTTCAAAGAAATCTACATATTAAAAACGGGCTCGTGTTATTTTTCTCACTATTCTATTTACTTCATTTTGTAGGTGTTTTCTACTCAGATAATAGTAGGCAAGCCTTTTTTGAATTGGAGAAGAAAATGACCTTTATAATTTTTCCCGTGTTGCTATCCAGTTTACCGGGATTAACTGCTAAAGCGTTTAAAAATATCTTAACTGTTTTTGTTGTAGCATGTCTTCTCTCTTCTCTAATTTGTCTCTCATACGCTATTTATCGTTTCCTATTAAATTTTTCAATTGAATATTTTTTCTATTATCCGTTAGTAGAGGTAATAGGTATTCATCCTATATATCTTGCAATGTATATTTGTTTTTCCTGCTTTGTAATTTTTTATTTCTACAGGCCAAAAGGTACGGATAAAGCTATACGTCATTTAGTTTTTTATCTTGTCTTAATTTATCTCATAATCTTTCTTTTTTTATTATCAGCGAGAGCTGAGATATTAGCTTTTTACATTATTTCATTTGCATTCTTAATTATCTATTTTAAAAAGAAGCAGAAATTGTTAAGAGCATTTATTTCATTCGGTGTATTAAGCTTAATTTTTTTGGTGTTGGTTTTTTTGAATCCCATAAATAGGGAGAGATTTAAAGAGGCAATAAATTATAAATCAGAGTATACAATAGAAAAACAATGGGGTGGGAGGGCAGAACGGTTGCTGATGTGGGATTGCGGCTTTGATATTGTAAAGGAAAATTTATTTGTTGGAGTGGGTACAGGAGATGCGATAGACGAGTTGGAAGAGTGTTATCGAGCTAAAAATTACGCAGCATTATTGTTCTATCCAGATATTTCCTATAATGCTCATAACCAATATTTGGAAACTACAATAGATTTGGGTGTATTAGGCTTGTTTTTACTTTTTTCCAGCCTTTTATATCTGATTTTCAGAGCGATTAGAACAAAAGATTATCTCTTTCTATCATTTTTGGTACTATTCTCAATTGCCTCACTTACAGAATCGATGCTTGAGGTAAATAAGGGAATTATCTTTTTTACTTTCTTTAGCTCATTGTTCTTCTGTAAAACTCCTTAAGTACATCGCCAGCAATTAATATTACAACTTAATACAAATACAAAACTCTTCTATTATAAGTTCTATTCCAACTAAATTAAAGTCTATTGTGTCTAAGCTATTGAGATGGATTTTAAATTGGTTTTTATTTTTTAATTTTGCCAAAACCCACTCTATGCAACATCACAGGTACTCGAAATATCTAAGAATCCTTACTTTTTTGGGTGATATCCTAGCTCTGAATGGATTGGTATTAACATTGTATCTTACAGGCCATTTTATAATTGATACATCAGAAAATTCATGGTTTCTTTTTCTAGCGGTTCTCAATCTTTCTTGGCTTGCAATAGTTTTTTATGCTAACCCTTATAAGTCAAACAGAGTTAATTCTCTGTTGAAGCTTAGTAGTTCAATCGTATACTCAGTTGGGCAGCATTTGTTAATTACGTGTACTGCCATATATCTATTAGATTTTGTTATTGTGCATAAATGGGGACCTCTGGTTGTTCACTTTGCATTTCTAATTATTGTACTATTTTGGAGGCTCAGTTTGTACTATTCTCTTAGTATATATCGAGCGAGAGGCTATAATTATAGAAATGTTGTGATTATTGGTTTTGGATCAATAGCAAAACAACTTGAGGTTTTTTTTGCTGTACATCCAGAATATGGTTACAGGTTTGTTGGTTATTTTGATGATCATGCAAATGGTAAAAAGAAGCTAGGAGACATTAATGAATTGGAGGAGTATATTGAGACTAATAAACTTCTTGTGGATGAAGTTTACTGTTGCCTTCCTTATGTTAAATACGGCCAAATAAAGAAGATAATAGATTACTGTGAGAACCAGCTTATAAAAGTGAAAGTGATTACAGATTTTAGGGCCTTCTCTTTCAAGGGGTTGGAATTAGAGAGGTATGACCATATACCGGTTTTAAATGTCTCATCGATTCCTCTGGATGACAGGCAGAATCAAATAGTAAAACGTGGATTCGATATCATGTTTTCTTCGTTATTCCTTCTATTTATTGCATCGTGGTTGTTTCCTCTTATAGCGATATTAATCAAGTTGGATTCTAAAGGGCCAGTTTTCTTTAGACAAAAACGAACTGGTAAAGACAATAATGATTTTCTCTGCCTCAAATTCAGAACTATGTATGTTAACAATGAGGCAGACTCTAAACAAGCAACAAAATCAGATTCGCGGATTACGAAGGTTGGAGCTTTCTTGAGAAGAACTAGTTTGGACGAATTGCCGCAATTTATCAATGTTCTTCAAGGTGCCATGTCTGTTGTAGGTCCAAGACCTCATATGTTAAAACATACGGAGGAGTACTCGCGGCTTATTACCAAGTTTATGGCTCGTCATAATGTTAAGCCAGGAATTACTGGACTGGCACAAAGTAAGGGCTATCGAGGTGAAACGCAGAATTTAATTGAGATGAAAAACCGCGTTAAGCTTGATCGCTTTTACATAGAAAACTGGTCTTTCCTTTTGGATCTTAAGATTATTATAGCAACAGTGATCTCTATGGCTAAAGGAGATCAAAATGCGTACTAATATTACACCTTGGCCTCACGTAGTATACTATTGTCTATCTTTATAGACTTGTATACTTTTTATGACCAGTGTTATTGGTGCTGTACTAACTTCCTTGATTGTATCGGTCTTAATATTCCCGATTTTAATTAAGTATTCTAAAAAAAAAAGTTTGTTGATGTCCCGGGCGGGAGGAGAATTCACAAACAGGTAACGCCATCCATAGGCGGGGTTGCAATCTTCTCTGGTTTCCTTGCATCATCAGTTTTCTGGATCGATGCTGTTGAATGGCCTGCATTGAAAATAATTCTTGCCGTTTTATCTATCACATTTGTTCTAGGCCTTTTCGACGACCTGGTTCAAATTAAGCCTTTAGTAAAAATTCTAGGGCAAGCTCTTGCCGGTAGTGTTGCCTTTTTTCTTTTGGACATAAAGCTCTCTTCTTTCTATGGTCTCTTTGGTAATATTCATTTTAATGATTGGATTAGTTATCCGCTTACGATTTTTACCATCATTATTCTTACAAATGCTTTTAACTTGATTGATGGAATTGACGGCCTTGCAGGTTCTTTTTCGGTTGTGTGCCTTATTTTCTTTGGAACCTGGTTTTATGTAGTAGGAGAAACTTACCTGAGTATTATTTGTTTCGCAATGGTTGGCGCGATTATCGGTTTTCTGATTTTCAACTGGCAACCTTCTCAGATTTTTATGGGCGACACAGGTGCGCTTCTTATCGGCATGATGATATCCATCGCTGCAATTAAATTCATCAACATAAATTATGATTTGCCATTAAACAGTATCGTCAGGTTTGAAGCGTCGGTTTCAACAGCAATATCTGTTATTATAATTCCAGTTGTTGATACTATAAGAATAATAATCATTCGGTTGTCCTTGGGAGTTTCGCCTTTAACACCTGATAAAAGGCATATCCATCATTCATTGTTACGAATAGGGTTGAGCCATCAAGAGGCTGTATTACTGCTTACCAGTATCCATTTGTTCTTTATAAGCGGAGCGTTGATGATGAAGTCTATTTCGGAGCTGACTGTCTTATTCTTTGTTGTTGCGTTATCTCTTACATTAAGTTTTCTTTTGCATTTCTTTTTGATTAAGCAATTGAGACAAGAAAACTTAATATGAACATTCCCTTCATTGATTTAAAAGCGCAGTATGAATCCTTTAAAGAGCGAATGGATGCAGGGCTTTTATCAGCGGTAGCTAATTTTCAGTTTGCTAAGGGTAAGGAAGTATTTGAGTTTGAAGAGAAATTCTCTAAGATAGTCGGATCCAAGTATTGCATTAATACAGGTAACGGCACAGATTCTCTTTTTCTGGCCCTAAAAGCAGTTGACATTAAAGCAGGGGATGAAGTCATTACGCCCGCATGGAGCTGGATTTCCAGTTCCGAAACTGTTTCAGCATGTGGTGCAAGGCCGGTCTTTGCTGATGTTGATTCCAGAAGTTATACCATTGATGTTGATGCTGTAAAGAAGAAGATCAATACGAAGACAAAAGCTGTTATTGCCGTACACTTATACGGGCAGGGTGCTCCCGCGGAAGATTTAAAGAATCTATGTAATGCGCACGGGCTAACGCTAATTGAAGATTGTGCGCAGGGTCATCTAACTGAAGATAACCACAAAGTTGCTGGCAGTGTTGGTCATCTGGCTGCCTTTAGTTTTTATCCAACAAAGAATCTCGGAGCTTATGGGGATGCAGGCTGTATAACAACAAGCGACCCTGTACTGACTGAGAAAGTTAGAAGGCTGGCAAATCATGGAGCTTTAAGGAAAGATGACCATCTGATGGAGGGTTTTAACAGCAGAATGGACACACTACAGGCAGCCGTTTTGTTAATCAAGCTTCCTTACTTAGAGGATTGGACTGTTAAGAGAATAAAGAATGCTTTATTGTACAATGAGGGGTTAAAAGACATACCTGAAATAACGGTTCCCTTTGTCAGGCCTTCATCACGGCATACTTATCATATCTATGCTGTTAGAGCAGCCTTAAGAGACGAGCTGAGTGCCTATCTTCTTGAACATGGCATTCAAACTATGATTCATTATCCTCAAGCACTAACCAACCTGCCAGCTTATAGGTATTTAGATTTGGATCCAAATGATTACCCTATCGCCAATCAATTAGAAAAGGATATCCTTTCCTTACCTATTTATCCTGAGCTTGAGGAAAATCAGATTGGATATATCTGTGAAAAAATAAGGTCTTTTTATAAAAAATAGCGGTTATCTGATTGATTCTTTAAGTTTGTACCTCGAAAACAGGTGAAATGGAAGAAAAAATACAGGTGTTATTAAAGGAAGTATCAGATTTCGCTGCCTCCACCAAACAGGAACTAGAGAATTTCAGGCTTAAATATATCAGCAAAAAGGGTGCATTGGCTGAGCTTTTTGAAGATCTTAAGAAAGTACCTGTTGAGCAGAAAAAGCAGGTAGGAAAGGTATTGAATGAGTTAAAGCAGGCTGCTGAGAGCAAGTTTGCTGCCCTTAATGAAGCCCTTGAGTCTTCCGGCGGTAGTAATATAGATATAGATCTCACGCTTCCTCCTGTGCCAAATAAGGTAGGAAATCTTCATCCCTTAACACTTACAAGGCTACGTATTATTGAGATTTTCGAGCGTCTGGGTTTTAATGTAGCAGATGGACCAGAAATTGAAGATGACTGGCACAACTTCTCTGCTTTGAATTTTCCTGAGAATCACCCGGCCCGTGAAATGCAGGATACATTCTTTATTGAAAAATCAAATAAGGAAGGTGGAGATATATTGTTAAGAACACATACATCCAATGTGCAGATTCGTTTGCTGGAAAAACAACGCCCTCCTGTTCGTGCTATTATGCCAGGGCGGGTTTATAGAAATGAAGCTATCTCTGCAAGGGCACATTGTTTCTTTCACCAGGTTGAAGGATTGTATGTCGACAAGAATGTGAGCTTTGCAGACCTTAAGCAGACCTTGTTTCACTTTGCAAAAGAGATGTATGGTAAAGATATCAAGCTTCGCTTAAGACCATCATTCTTTCCATTTACAGAACCTAGTGCTGAAATAGACGTAACTTGTCTTATCTGTAAAGGCAGTGGTTGTGTTGTTTGTAAAAAGAGTGGTTGGGTAGAGATTGCCGGTGCTGGTATGGTACATCCAAACGTATTGAAAAACTGTGGTGTAGATCCTGAGGAGTTTACTGGTTTTGCATTTGGTATGGGTATTGAAAGGGTTACCCAGCTGCGCTACCAGGTTAATGATTTAAGACTTTATTCTGAAAACGATATTCGCTTCCTTAAGCAGTTTCACACAGAAGGCATTGTTTGATGATTGGTGTTGCTGCGCCATTCCCACTAAGAATACCAGAAAGGTTCTATACAATTAAAAGGATTAGACCGTTACCTATGTACCGCTTGCTGATGCTAAATTGAAATTTCACAATGGCAACAGGAAGACATAGCGAAATGATGATGAGATATTTTAATACAGATTGCTTTGACAAGGTACGGAACGTGCTTGTGTTGGTAATGCTTATGGTAGTGTTGTCGTGTGATCGTGATTTATCGGATGATCAGATTCCCTTTGCCAGCTTTGGTACCATTTCGATTAACCTGAATCTTCCGGAATACCAAAAATTAAGAACCTCTGGTAATACTTATATAAACAGTGGTGGTGTACGCGGTATTATTCTTTACCAGGCTAATCCTACTACTTTTATTGCTTACGAGAGAAATTGCTCTTATAGACCTAACGAAGCTTGCTCTACTGTAGAGGTACATGCCTCTAACCTCTATATGTTTGATCCGTGTTGTAATTCTACATTTGATTTTGCTACTGGAACTCCTACCAGTGGTGCGGCATGGCGACCCCTAAGAACATACGAGACGCAACTTTCAGGATCGATTCTAACTATTACGGATAGAGTAATAGAAAATTAACATCGTCAACATTTTTTAATTGAAAAGGCGATAGAACGCACTTTTTTGACAGTCTTTACCCAGTGTATTCCCAGGAAGCCCCTGTTATATAACCAAAGCACCGATTCCTATTGCTGAAAAACCTGGTATTGAGGTACGGGGTGTATAACCACTACATTCTTTTTTTCCTGCTGACTACTAATCCCAGAAAGGGTGGTCAGTTTTTATTAGCGCTACTTCTAAGGCCCTGTTAAAGCAAAACCAGCATTTCGGTAAGAATTATAGGTATCTGTGGTGTATGGTACGGTGAACTTAATGCAGGTCTGATATTGACCTGTAGATACCTTGACTCGAGGCAAAGTCGTGGCATACTCGAGGCATAGTCGAAGCATGGTCGAAGCATCCTCGAAGCATCCTAGGGATGATGTCAGGTTAATAGCCGCTCAACTGGGAATCTGATAGGAGGTGAGACGTCGGGAAATAGGGTTAAAAAGGCAAGTATTGCCACTTTTGGCCATAAGTCTAAGAAAAATGGAAAGTGAGGATTGGGAAAGTTGGTTAGTGCAGAATTTCCCTCAGGATGGTTACTGAGTTCATTTCTCCCAGGGTTTCTATGTGCTCTGCATAGAATTTTAGAAGCAAGTCGAGTAGTTCTCTTCGTTGATCTGCGGCCATTTTAATGGCAGTCTGGTAGTCTGATTTTAAGACCGTGGCGAGGATTTTCTCAATTTCTTCGCTTGTTACCCTTCCTCCTAAAACTTCGTTGACATTTTGCACCCCAAAGCCTAAGTAACGGCTTAGTTTAAGCATAAACTGAAGGTGGAAGTTCTCGAAGTTTTCTTCAAGTAGATCGAGGGTAATGAAGGACTGGCTGATAAATTCGAATAGGTCTTTAGCGTGGCTTTCGTCTTTGACTATCTTATTCAATAATTCAGCAAGAAAAAGTGCAATGGTAGACTTCTTTATATCGGATGGAATGGTAGTGTAGGGATGGAAGCATTGAATCTCTTTTATTCTTTCAATGTTCGCATTTTCGCGGTGGTATACTACAAGGTTAAGGAGCGTGAGGGGTTGGTAAAGGGCTATTTTGTTTTTTGCGCTCTTGCTTCGAATACCGTTGACAATGTAGGATTGCAATCCGAAAGTTTCGGTAAAGATTGTTACGATTATAGAGGTTTCTCCATACTTAACAAATCTGAAAACAATACCTCGTGTTTTATGTACCACGGCTTATTCAATAACTGCTATTTTTCCAACCATGCTTTCTGAGCCATCATCTTTCGATGCAAAAACAAGATACACGCCAGTGGCAGCTCTTCTTCCTTTGTAGTCACGAACGTTCCAGGTGGCAGTACCGCCATTGGCTTGTACTTGCCAAACCAATTTACCGCTAACATCAGTAATCTTTACAGAAGCATTTTCGCTTAAGCCTGTAATGCCTACGGTTCCTGAAAATTCAGGAGTGACAGGATTGGGAAATATTTTGATGTTGTCAGGCTTTACTTCTGCTACGGTAGCATCGCTTCTGTACGAGATAATTCCTTTATCCGTTGAAAAGAATACTTCACCCGTTTGGTGGTTGATGGATATGTCGGAGATGTGGTTAGATGGGAGCGGACTGTTCTCAGTAGTAAAACGATGCACTAATGATTCGCCGGTAGGATTGAAAAGCCAGGCACCTTGTTGTGTGCCGATCCACTTTCTGTTACCTCCATCAATAGCAATTGCTGTAATTATTTCGTCTCTTAAGAGAAATCTGTTTTCAAAAACTGGTTTAACAGCGTCTGCTTTTTGCGAATAGAAATAGGCGATGCCCGAGTTGGTTCCTACCCAAATGTTACCTTCGCGGTCCAGTGCCAGTGATCGAACAGCTCTGCTGGGTAAACCTCCTGATCCTGCACTTTCATTAAGCCAAATATTCTCTCCGGTTTGTGTATTCAGAACAATAATTCCACCACCTTGTCTTGGATCTATAGCCATCCATAAGTTGCTGCTGAAATCTGACGCGACCCGCAAGGGATATCTGCCCAAAGCATAATTAACTATGTAAGAATTCCAGGTGTTGTCTTGTTTAAGAAGGTGGATGGGAGAAGCTGCGCCGTAGTTAGCCACAAAGACACCTTGTGAAGAATTTTCCAGTGCGGTTATATAGATGCCTTTTCCATCAGGATTGATGTTTTGCAGCGGACTATTGGTATTGTTATAGATTGTAGAACCGGAAGAGGTTTCAGCGGAAATACCACTACCATAGGAGGCAGTAAAGGTGGTGTTACTTAAATCGGCAATGTCAGTAACATCTGTTAAAGGTAAAGAGGATAACTTCCATTGACCATTTTCGAAATAATTGATGTGGCCATCGTTCCCTAACGGTATACCTAAGGATGTATAACCTCCGCTCAAAGCATAGAGTCTGTTGTTTATGTGTTTAAGGCGAAATGCACTTGTAATTGTTGGTCCGTTGGGAAGGAAGGAAGTAAAGGTGCCACTGATATTAGATACGAGTCCATTTTTAGCGTCGGCAATCCAGTAGTAACCATGCTGATCGATTATTGCTTTTTGTGGTGAAGGAAGGTTGTCATTAGCAATTTGCTGTAGTTGATTGTTTTTGTTTAACAACCATAATTTTTGCGATCCTGTAATTGCCAGATTTTCTTCTGCTCCTTCAAGCGCGAGGAACTTGATGTCATTTAACAAACCTGTATTAACGAAAGCCTGGTTATTGTACTGGTAAAGTCCTTTGCCATTTATACCAATGAAGAGGGTATTGTTAAACGTTGCTATTGAGTGAACAGTATCTGCAAGTTCGCCGCTGTCAATCCGTTTCCAGTTGTTGTAATCTAGCAGGTTATTTTTTAAGCTACCAATGAGTACACCTTTACTTGTTGCAAGGCTTATGCTGTCTTTGTAGATGATACTTTTAAATATGCTCAGATTTGTACCTTGTGAGCCTAAGTCGCGCCAGGTCTCTTTTACTTCGTTGTTGTTTAGATCCAGGAGAACGACTCCATAATCCGTAGAAAGGTAAGCGATTCGGTTACTGATAGTGATGTGGTTAATCCTTTTTGAACCTACAATGGTATTGAGGTCTCTTAGTCGTGTAAAGTTTACTACTTCATTTTCTTTGATAAGATCGAGATTGCCATCTTCATAAGCGATTATGAGCTGATTGGTATTTTCGTTGTAGGCAATGTCTGTTATGCCTGCACCTGTTAGTCCTGAAAGTTTTGTATATGTGTCTAAACTATTGTCTGTGCGGTCAAAGATTAAAACAGCTACGTCAGACGCTGCATAAACCCTATCAGATCCTTGGGCAATGGCTTTGATGTTATTGAAGGAAAGGTGCATGCGCCACGTACCAACAGGGATATCGGTTTGTGCCTTTGTATGATTGATGGTAAGGCAGAACAGAAAGGAGAAAATGAAATTAAAGATCTGAGAAAGGCGGATCGTGTTTTTTCTAGACGTCATTTCTTTCTTGCTTTCATTCCTTCGAAAAAGGCTTTTCTGCTTCTTGCTTCGTATTCACCCTGTTCGCCAAGCATGACCTGTTTGTCGTTATCGCTAAAGCGATAAGAGAAAGATGCAAGTTCGCCAGTTTGGGCACAGATAGCGTGTACTTTTGTAACAAATTCTGCTACTGCAAGCAGATAAGGCATGGGCCCGAAAGGTTTACCTTCATAGTCCATATCGAGGCCTGCTATAATAACCCGCTTTCCACTATTAGCAAGGGAATTACATACTTCAACTATTGCATCATCAAAAAACTGGGCTTCGTCAATACCGACCACTTCGCAGTCGCCCGCGAGAAGAAGAATGTCACTTGCAAAATTAACAGGTGTTGACCGGATGGTGTTTTCGTTATGAGAGACGATGTTTTCGGGATGATATCTTTTATCGACAACCGGTTTAAAGATTTCTACCTTTTGTTTTGCTATAAGAGCCCTGTTGAGCCTTCTGATAAGTTCTTCCGTTTTTCCGGAGAACATGCATCCGCATATTACCTCTATCCATCCAACCCTTTCGTTGTGTCTTTTGCTGCCCAGATGTGGTTCAATAAACATGGTGCAATTTAACAGATGGTTGTCTAAATCAATAAGCCGGAAGCGTGTTAATCGCTGTATGCTACATGGGGTAATTTATAGAATGCAGGCGCTGAAACGACAATATCGCCAATTGGTTTTGATTGACAGGAGAGTCTTTCATTACTTTTTAGCCCATTATTTTGCCGGTATCGCTGTTCCGGTACGCTTAGATCTCCCAGATTCTCCATTCCTTGTTCAACAATTACCTTACAGGAGGTGCACCTCCCTTTTCCACCGCACGCATGCATCCAATCAATTCTATTATCATGAAAGTGTTGTAAGAGCGTTCTGCTACGATCCTGTACTTCAATCATTTTCCCAAAAAGGTTTCGGATGAGGATCTTGGCCATGGATAAATTGGTATTTAATTTGAATCAAGAAGTTTTAACTTTATAATTGCCAATTACGCTATTTAATGGCATATCTTTAATTATGGATGAGAAGATAAGTTTAGACGCTATTGCCCGTTATGCAGATGCTTATTCGGATAAAGTAATGCGGAGTTTTTTTTCTGATAAAGATCAGATAACCGGGAAAGAAATTTTGTCATTATCCAGTGTTCACCAGGTTAATCTTTTTGTAATCCGCGAGTTGTTTAAAGCCTGGAAGGAGGAGACCCGGAAAAATAAAAGTGTATACTTTGATTATGAGCATCCGGAAGTTAAAGAAGCATTGGCTACTTATATGTCTGTTGTGTCTAATCATATTTTACTGAGCCAACAGAACCTGGCGCCTTTAATGAAAAAGGCTGTAAGCCAAACTTTGCTTGTAATCTTTGATCCTTATGATTTCTTCTCGATGCTCATTTCGGGCGTGAATAATAAACTTGAAATTGAATCTTTTAAAGAAGAGATTAAATATCTGAAAGTAAACAAGGCCCCGCTAGAGCGCATGC
>NZ_JAHESD010000033.1 GCF_018598585.1 Chryseosolibacter indicum | reverse complement strand
GTTTTTATGGGTATAAGGTTCACCTTCAAGTTGCCATCCACCATAAGCAGCGTCCATATCGCCAAAGTGACGGTGAACAGATGCTGCGCCACGCCGGGGCGATTCATAGGACCATTTTAATTGTGTTACATTTTTCGCAGGGTCATACATTGGGCCTGCTTCAAGCATAACAACTTTAATTCCGGCATTTGCCAATGTGAATGCGGCCATGCCGCCACCTGCGCCAGAGCCGATGATACATACATCATACTCTTTTGCATTCTTTTTTATCTGGAAATCGGGCATAGATTTAAAAAATATTGTTCAATGTAATCTTTTGGGTAATAAATGGTAACTATTGTTTGATGAGTGGCTATAGTTATGTTAGGATGTTCTATTTAGGAATAAAAAGTCCCTGCTCCAAATTAAATTTGAAAGCAGGGATACCCAACCCAAAGTAATATTTAACTAGTTACCATCCGGGATTGTTATTACCCTGGAGGCTCGGATTATTTCTGTAATCTTGAGCAGGTAGCGGGAGTAGTAAATGTTTCTCCTGTAAAGTAACATCAGTACTTAAGGTTCCACCCACAAAATCTACAAACGTATTATTCTTGTCGACATAGATCTTTCTTAAGCGCAGCATATCAAAGTATGTAATTCCTTCAAAACACAACTCATGCCACCGCTCTCTCCAGACAGCTTCGCGGAAAGTATTTTGAGTAAAGTCACCAATATTTGGAGTTGTTAATGTTGCCCTATCTCTTATCGCCTTCAGTGCGTCATACGTTTCAGTAGTAGGACCTGTTACTTCATTTTGTGCTTCAGCAAACATCAGGAGAACATCGGCATAGCGAATAAGCGGGTAGTTTAAACCTGATTGTCCTGATCCTGAAGCACCAGGAGCTCCATTAGCAACGAGATCAAAATGTTTGAAAACATAAGGTCTACTTAAGGTAGTAGCTGCACCAGTTCCTCCACCAAGAAAATAACTTGTAAAGAAAAATTGTTTCTCCATAACGCGTTTATCTCCTGCTTCAAATGAAGAGATAAAATTTTCGGTTGGCACGGTTGTACCCACTTCTCCTGAAGCAGTTATGTTAGTGTTGTTCGGTAAAAAGAAGCTTTGATAATCGGCGTTCGCTATTCCTGCAGCGTATTGAATCATGAAGATATGTTCCTTTTTGTTTTCATTGCTGATGTTTCTTAAATCAGCATATTCAGGAAACAGACCAATTTTATCTGGATTTGCATTAGCATAATCAATCACTTCTTTTGCCTTGTCTGCAGCTTTTTGGTAATATTCTGTTCCTCGGTTTAATGGATAACCTGCCATCGTTAAGTAGACTCTCGCCAATAAAGATTTAACAGCGCTCATTGATGCTCTCCCTGTTTCATCTGTCCATGGGAATCCGGCGCTTTCAGCTGCAAGTAAATCGTCAACAATAAGGGAGTAAACTTCTTCCTGAGACGAACGAGGAGGATTTATGTTAGGATCATCAAATGTATAAATTGGTTTTGTAAGAAGCGGTACATTACCCCATAAGCGTACGAGATAAAAATAATAGTATGCTCTCAGAAATCTAGCATGCCCCATAAGTCTTGTTAAATCCTCCGGTTTGATAGAAGGCACGGTAGGAATCCGATCGATAGCAAGGTTCGCATTAGCTACGCCTTCATACAACTGTCTCCACCATTGACTTAGGTGTAAATTATCGCCTGTATGTTGATAACTATAAAGGTTATTAAGATCTGAATTTTGTCCCGTTTCAGTTTCTGCGGTTCCACTGAAAGCTTCAAGCATTTGAAAGTTTGCAGAAAATATACCGGCACCTTCGCTGGGGAATCGCATGTCCTGATAAACACCATCAACTGCCGCCTGAGCCTCACTAAGGGTAGCAAAGAATGTGTCAGGAGCAATGTTGGAAGGGTCTTCTTCTTCCAAAAATTCGTTACATCCACTCGCCACTAATAAGAATCCTGTCATCAGCAGGAGATTAAAGTATCTTATATGTAATTTCATAATTGTCGTTTTTTGATTTTATAAACCTGCATTTATTCCAAACATATAGATAGTAGGTTTGGGGTAATCAAAGAATGTTTGGCCCTGAGCAAAAGGATTTGTATAGGTTGAAACTTCAGGATCGTTTCCTTTGAACTTTGTTGCCAGGAAGAAATTTTGTGCTGAAACGTAAACTCTCAACCTGCTGAGCGCGATGCGTTCTGTTATTGCACCAGGTAAGGTATATCCAAGCACAATGTTTCTTCCACGAATGAAAGAGCCATCTTCTACCCAGTGTGTGTCTACGTTAGAAACATAACCTGCTTTGGAATCGCGAATAGCAGCAATGTTTGTATTTTGATTTTCAGGAGTCCACGCATTAAGTACAGATCTAAAACTATTTGCAAGCCCTGTTCTGTCTTCACCTGAATGGTAAGTCATGTTCAATACATCGTTACCATAAGAATACTGCAGATCCAAGGTGAAGTCAAAAGCTCTGTATCTGATTGTGTTAATCAAGGAACCATACGATTTTGGATTACCATTTCCGATGATCATCCTGTCTTGATCATTAATCTGATAGTCATCATTTCTATCCAGGTATTTTACGTCACCAGGAAGAATGGGTTTTCCTGTTCCTCTGTAAGTGTTTTGACCATACTTTGCAGCTTCATCAGCTTCTTCGGTTCCCCATGTGCCCAAGCGTACCAGGCCCCAAAAAGCACCAACAGGCTGGCCTTCCATAATTACACCAGTCTGGTTGGTGAAGTTAGGGTTTCCAACACCAAAGATGGGAGCAGGAGTAGCCAGCTTAAGAACTTTGTTACGGTTCATAGCGATGTTAAAAGTGGTGGTCCAGTTAAAGTTGTCGCGCTGAATATTTTCTGAAGTGATTGAGAATTCAAACCCTTTATTCTCCATACTGCCTACGTTTCTTACAATGGTGGCATAACCGCTGCTATGAGGTAGTGGTGCATCTAATAGCATATCCGTTGTTTTTCTGTAGTAAACATCTGCCTCCAGGTTTATCCTGTTTTCAAATAATCCTATTTCAAGACCAACATCCGTTTGAGCCGTTTTTTCCCATTGTAAATCAGGATTACCAAGTCGGTTAATTGCTACTGCGGGAACTTTAACATTGTTTGCAACTCCTGTTACGATACGTAGTGACGGCAATGCTGAGTAAGTGCCTATCTCCGAATTACCAGTGATCCCGTAACTAGAACGCAATTTTAAATTAGAGATAACATTATTACCCTTTAAAAACGGTTCTTCGGAAATTCTCCAGGCAAGTGCCGCAGAAGGAAAGAACGCATATTTGTTTGATTCACCAAATTTAGATGAACCATCCATCCTTCCCGTAACTGTCAACAAGTACTTCTGCATAAGATTATAGTTCACTCTCCCAAAATAGGAGTTAAATGCAAATCTTGATCTTCCTGATTCTACAGGTGGTGATGGTAAAAAGTTAGAAGCACTGCCTAGGTTATTTGTATTAATGAAGTCAGAGATAAATGTTTGCGATCTGGCCTGGTACCAGAAAATGTTGGTTTCCTGCCATGAGATCCCTGCCATTGCTGTCAATGAATGGATATCATTAAAATCTTTATTATAAGTCAAGTAATTTTCAAACGACCAAAAAGTTTCACGGTTGTTTTGTAATCTGGCCGAACCTTTTTCATTATCAGGAAATTCATATGTAGGTGTTTGGGGGGCAGGACGTGCCGTATATTGATCTTGTTCTCTTTCCAAGATGTTTGTTCCGACCGTTGATCGTAACTCAAGTCCCTTCGCTAAGTTGAAGTTAGCATAAAAGCTTCCTAAAGTTGTACGGCTTCTGAGAATAAACTTATTATGAAGGAGCTGATCTACAGGATTTTGACCGCCTTCAATGGAGGGTGAGTAATTTTTATTATGAGAATACACACCGTTAGGATAGCGCACAGGAAGAATAGGTAGTGCTTCCGTTATCATCCTAACTGAATTTAAGCCGCCCGTACCATGGTCAACTAAGTTTTCTTCTTGGGTATTATATCCTAAACTTCCACCTACCTTAAGCCAATCCTTTATTTTACTATCCATTACAAATCGGCCGGAGTATCTGGTAAGGTAAGAATTAAGAAGTAAACCGTTGTCATCCCTGAAACCAAGAAACACCCCATAGCTATTATCTGCATTTCCTCCTGTTAAGGACAGTTGGTGATTTTGTGAAAGTTTATTTTGTGTTGACTCCTTCAGCCAGTCGGTATCATACAATGGATTTCCGTTTTCATCGAACAGCGCATACTCACCTCTGTCCTCAGCTCTGTCAAGAGCAGGGTTTCTTCGGTTAGATACGTGCGTATTGGTAATAGGATTCCATCCTGCTGGATCGTAAACTTTTATGTTATCCCACCCTAATTGTTCAACAGCGAGAAATTCTCTTGCATTAAGCATTTCGACACGCTTCGGTCCAATAGTAGGAACACTTAAGCTCATATCGTACGTAATACGTCCTCCTGTTGTGCTCCCTCTTTTGGTAGTGATAAGAATAACACCATTTGCTCCGCGTGCACCATAGATAGCTGTAGCTGATGCATCTTTTAGTATTTCTATGGATGCTATATCGGCAGGATTGATATTATCGATAGCGTTATTCAAAGAATATGATCCTCTAGTTGTTGTTCCGTCAGTTTGAGTTCCCTGCGGCATGATAACACCATCTACAACGTAAAGCGGATTGTTTGATGTGCTAATTGAACTAAACCCTCTGATGCGCACATTAGATTGTCCTCCAGGTCTTCCCGAGTTGATATTTACAGAAACACCAGCAACCCTTCCTGCAAGCGCTTGTGAAACGGATGGAAGTTGCCTCTCTGTTATCTCCTGCTCTTTTACTGTTCCCACAGAGCCTGTTAAATCTGACTTCTTTTGTGTACCATAACCGATAACAACAACTTCATTGAGCGTTTTAACGTCAGCTTTCAAAATAACGTCAACTTGTTGTTGTGCTCCAACAGGTACTTCTTGTGTTATATAACCAATAAAACTAAATACAAGCGTTGCGTCATTTGACGGAACGTCAAGCGAATACACACCGGATGCATCTGTTACTGTTCCTATTGTTGTGCCCTTAACCAGTACGTTAACTCCAGGTAGTGGTGCATTGGCTTCATCTGTTACTTTACCAGTGATAACGATTGCAGGTCTAGCATAAAATAAATTGTTTAATTGAGGTCCTCCAACCGAAGCTTCAAAGTATGTACGATCTACGTCTGCTAAGGGTGCAAAGCCTGAAGCATTTGAATCTGACGGAGGAATAAGTGTTATATTATTTTTCTTAATCCTGTAAGTAATGTTTGTTCCTTCAAGAATCTGATCCAATATCATCCGGATATCGGTACCCTTGATACTGATTGTAATACTCTTTCTTACGGTCTCAATTCTATTATCATTAACAACAAAGTTGTACCGCGATTGCTTTTCAATTGCCTTTAAGGCATCCTTAATAGAAGCTTCCTTGAGCTCTAAAATAATTTCAGGGCTCCCCTGATTACTGGCAAAAGATGTTACATGTGTGCCCAGTCCTAACGTTATTGTAAGAACGAGCAGCTTAGATATCATGGTATACCATCCATGACATCTTCTCTGGTAAGTTAAATAAAGGTTTCTCATATGTTCGGGTTTTAGTTGGTTGTTAGGTTAGTTGTGCTTTAGTTTATTCATATATTAAAATTTGATTGTTTGTTTTTTTCCAGTTCAATCTTGAGGAGAGTTGTATCATCTCCATAATTTCATCAATGGTTTCTTGATGAATAGTCATTGTTAACCTTTCTCTGCTCGCAACCTGGGCATCGACAACAATGTCTACTTTATAGCGGTTTTCCAGTTTAAGGATAATGTCAGCAAGCGGCGTGTTGTCGAATAGAAGTTTCTCTTCTTTCCATGCCGTGTAGTCAGCCGGATCCACTTTTTGCAACACTACTCTATTCTCTTTGTCGTTGACAATGATTTGTTCTCCCGGCACCATAGGGTAGACTTTATCGTCATAAAGAGATAATTCAACTTTACCTTCTTCAAGTGTTGTTTTAACTTCCTGACCTTTGTAAGCGCTTACATTAAAGCGTGTACCTTTCACACGCACAGAGATATTATTAGTCCTTACAATAAAATTTTGATTGTCTTTCTTTTTTACATCAAAAAATGCCTCACCATTTAATTTTACTTGGCGGTTGGTCTTACCGAAGTCGCTGTTGTACTCAATGGTACTACTGCCATTTAACCAGACAAGTGAGCCATCAGGAAGAACTATATGTGTGTTGCGTGTTTGAGAGTTCTCTACAACTATAAGATCTGAAGTTGGAGTAACTACAGAATTATATAGTTTCCAAAGCAGGAGAGATGTAAGCACAAGTATGGATACAGACGCAGCTACTCGCAGGAAGTTGTAGTAGTATTGGCTTATCGTTCTTTGTTTAAAATGCCGGTTCTTTTCTCCATTAATTTTTTCAGAGAGTTTCAGCCATGCGTTGTCAATCTTCTCGGAATTGAACTGATCCAGAATTTTTGTAGTCTGATAGTTCTCGTTGACTTTGTCGAAATATTCTTTGTGCGAAGCATCTTGCATGAGCCAGCTTTTCAGTTCATCAAGCTCCGCATCGCTCAGCTGCTTCTCCAAGAAGCCAGAAATAAGATCGCGATAATATTGGTCAGGCTGAATCCTCATATAGTTATTTGACTATACTACTGATCAACCTTCAGGTACCCTTACACGGTATTAGATAAATTTTTAAAAAAGTTATTTAAGCAACTCAAGAAGGATTATTGTTACGAGGTAATCCTTTAGTTGAACTCTTATTTTTGATAAAGCACGTGACATTTGTGTTTCAACAGTCTTTATCGAAATATTTAATTCATTTGCAATCTCATGGTACTTACGTCCTTCAAACCGACTCAACTCAAAAATTCTTCTGCATTCAGGAGGTAAAGTTTCAAGTACTCTTGAAAAATCCTTTTCAAGTTCTGTTGCGATAAGTGAATCGTGATTGATAGTACCATACTCACCAGAAAGGTAAATCTGCTCAAGTAAAGAGGCATACTTGTCTTTAATTTTATTATGGGCTAACAAACTAAAGCATCCATTTTTAACTGCGGTAAATAGATAACTTTGTATAGATTCATTTTCATTAAGATTGGCTCTGTTTTTCCATATCTTAAAAAAGACTTCCTGAACAATCTCTTCTGCTTCATCCAGATCATGTAAAAACTTGTTAGCGAAAGCACACAGCTGTGGATAGAGCCTCCGGAATAGGAGTTCCATACTTTGGGCATCACCGTTTTTCAGGTTAAGCACCAACTTGCTGTTGTCATGCAGAACTTTCAAACCTTTTCTGTGTTACTGCTAAGCAACAAAAAAATAATCAGGAATACTAGTGTGTGGGCGCACACAATTGGTTACACCTATTTTTTCTTCGGTACCGGATCAAAGCCGCTTGTTCCCCAGGGATGACAGCGGCTGATACGTTTTATGCCAAGCCATATCCCTTTAGTTACACCCCACTCATTAATTGCTTCAACAGTGTAATGTGAGCAAGAGGGAGTATGGCGGCATTGGGCACCCAATAATGGAGATAGGGTTAGTTGATAGATTCGAATCGGCAGTATAAATAATTTCTTAATCATCCTTTAGTTCTCGATGACGTATGTCATCTCCCCGTCTTTGCCATCCATTAGCTTAACACCAATCTTTTTAAGATCATCCCTTATTTTATCAGACAATGAGAAATTTTTATCCTGTCTGGCCTTTTTGCGTAATTCAATAAGCACATTGATTGTACCGGCAAGTAGCTCGTCATTTTGTGCTACTTCTTCAGGTAAACCAAGAACGTCTTCCATGAAGCCAATGTACGCTGTCTTAAAACGATCAAACAACTCATTACTCACGCTACCTATTTTTTCAGGATTAGCCTTAAAATCATTGATCCGATTCGACATGCTGAATAACACAGCAATAGTTTTTGCCGTATTAAAATCATCACTCATACTCGCGAAGCATTCTTCAATTTGTTCCTGAAGTTCCTTTTCCAACTCCTGATCTATGTGTGATGTTGGTGAATGCATTAATCTTTTTACATCTTTTAATGCATAGCCTAATTTTCGATAACCTTTCTCAGCAGCTTGTAATGCTTCGTTGCTGAAATCAAGTGTACTTGAGTAGTGTGATTGCAGCATAAAGAATCGAACAGTGTTGGGCGAGTATCCTTTATCAAGCAGGGGATGGTTACCAGAAAACAGTTCGTGGGGAAGAAATGAATTGCCGAGTGACTTGCTCATCTTTTGTCCGTTCACTGTTAACATGTTTGAATGGAGCCAGTATTTAACAGGAGGTTTCCCGTTAGCTCCTGTTGCCTGTGCAATCTCACATTCGTGATGTGGAAACTTCAGGTCCATACCGCCACCATGAATATCAAATGTTTCTCCCAGATATTTTGTACTCATCACTGTACACTCAATGTGCCACCCTGGAAATCCATCGCCCCAGGGAGAAGGCCACCTCATGATATGGGTAGTAGAAGCTTTCTTCCACAAAGCAAAATCAATCTTCTCCCGCTTTTCGTCCTGGCTGTCCAGTTCACGACCACTTTCCATCAAATCTTCTATTCTCCTTCCGGAGAGAATGCCGTAGTCCGCTGTTTGGTTATACTTCTTTACATCGAAATAAACGGAACCGTTCACAACGTACGCAAGCCCTTTCTCAATCAACTTTTGTGTTATTTCTATTTGCTCAACGATGTGACCTGTAGCAGTAGGTTCTATGCTTGGAGGAAGTATATTAAATTGTCGCATTACTTCATGGAAATCTTCAGTGTATTGTTTTACAATTTCCATTGGTTCAAGCTGTTCTAGCCTGGCCTTTTTTGCAATTTTATCTTCACCTTCGTCCGCATCACTTTCCAGATGCCCGACATCAGTTATGTTTCTTACATACCTTACCTTATAACCTAGATAACGAAAGTAGCGTGCTACAATGTCGAATGTAAGAAAAGTACGGGCATTACCTAAATGAGCCTTGTTATATACGGTAGGTCCGCACACATACATCCCTACTTTTCCTCCATGGATAGGTTCAAATCTCTCTTTTTTACCAGATAGCGAATTGGTTAAGTAAACCGGGTGTTGATCGTAAAGTGCCATAGTTACAAAAGGTTGGCAAAATAGAGAATAATCTATTACTGAGAGTCCAATTCTTTGGTTTAATGATAAGAATTGGCTTTACTCAAAGCGCTAACTCTCAACTGCTACATCTTTCCGCTTTTGTTGTTACACGTAGTTATCTCTCTCTGAGCCTTTACTGAAGTTGGTTTTTTCCTTTAAATGAATTTACAGGATCAACATGAATACAAACCGCATAAAGCATACAGTAATCGCTTTCACTAACGGTTTCACAATCGATTGTGCTAACGATTGAATAACATTTTTTTTGATTTTGCTTTTAAGTGACTATTAAGAATATATACTTTAGGAGCGTGCATTATGCAGAATTCTGTATTGTGTGTGACGCATAACTATCTTTAAATTAACCCAAACCAAAAATGATTATGAAAAAACTCTACAGATCCCTGGGTTTAATAGCCGCGTTAGTGCTGGCATTTACCTCGGCGGCTCTGGCACAAAGGACTGTGACTGGAAGGGTCACTGACGAAAGTGGAAATGCAATGCCAGGAGTGAATGTTTTAATTAAAGGAACATCTCAGGGTACAGCTACGGATGTTGAAGGGAGATTTTCATTGCCCGTTAACAACGATCAGGCGACAATAGTTATTACTTTTGTCGGTTACACTTCTCAAGAAATTGTTGTGGGCTCAAGAACTTCTATTGATGTTCAATTAGCTCCGGATGTAACAACATTATCTGAGTTAGTAATTACAGGTTATTCTGAACAGAGGAAGCGCGATATCACCGGAGCGGTAGCTGTTGTTGACGCAAGTGAATTGAACACCGTCCGCGCTCCCACATTTGGTCAAAAATTAGCTGGTAGGGCTCCTGGTATTACTGTATCTACCTCCGGTCAACCGGGCGAGGGTTCTAACATTCGTATTCGTGGTATCAGTTCCATATCAGGGAATAATGATCCTCTTGTCATTATTGATGGGGTACAGATTCAGGGAGATAAGGCCTTAGCAGGATTAAATCCGAATGACATTGAGACAATGCAAATTCTTAAGGATGCATCCTCAGCTTCAATTTACGGTGCTCGTGCTAATGCAGGAGTAATTATTATTACAACTAAACAAGGTAAAGCAGGCAAGCTTCAAGTGACATATGATGGGTATGTTGGTATCCAAACACCTGTTAAAGGATACAATGACATTTTGATTAAAGACCCTAGGGATTTTGCCCGCGTGCAAATTGCTAAAAATCCTAATATGGTCCATTTCTATGGCGGCGACGCAAATAATCCGGTTATTCCAACTTATTTTTTTCCAACAGCAACAGATGATAGGGGAACAGCAGACAAAGCTGACGACGTGATGGTGCCTGCAACTAATGTTGATGAGAGTGCATATAACTATCCTGATAATTTGATCATGCGATCAAATGCATCTGGAACTGATTGGTGGGATGCAGTGTTCAGTCCTGCACCTATCACAGAGCATAATATCGGCTTATCCGGCGGAAGTGAGAACGCTACCTTTAGTGCTTCGATTGGTTATATGAACCAACAAGGAACAATGGATTATACATACTTTAAAAGATACTCAGCTAGATTAAATAGTAGATTTACACCTGGTAAGAAAATCACAATCGGCCAATCCCTATCCCTTTCTCGATCTGAACAGGTAGATCAACAAGGCGGTAATGGAAATGAACAAAACACCATCACACAAACTGTGTTGATGAATACAATAGTTCCAGTTTATGATATTGCTGGTAATTATGCTGGTGCAAAGACCAATGGCTTTTCTAATGCTAAAAATCCTGTAGCATTTGCTAAACTTAATGAAAATGATAAAAATGAAGATCTTCGGATCTTAGGAAATGTATTCGGAGAGTATAAAATTATAGAGGCTCTTAAGTTTAGAACTAGTTTTAGTGCTGACTTCCGTAATAACTTCTTACCTCAAGCAAACTTTCCTCGATACGAAGATAGAGAAGTTAATAGCAGTAATAGTTACCAGGAAAGATATCAGACTAACTTCAATTGGGTATGGACTAACACACTTGAGTTCAACAAGAAGTTTGCTGATGTTCATAATCTAAGAATTTTAGGTGGGTATGAAGCTGTACAGAACAACTTTAGACAAAATCAAGCCCAGGTAGATAATCTTCAATTTATTGATCTCCCTGTAAGATATTTGAATCTTACGTATTCAACTTTTAACAGTTTGTCAAGTAATAAGCGCGTTGTGTCGCTAGCATCAATGTTTGGGAAGTTAGATTATGAGTATAATGATAAGTACTTGGTAAGCTTCACACTGCGCAGGGATGGAACCTCAGATTTTCTTGAAGACAATCGTTGGGGTGTATTTCCAGCAGCAAGTGTCGGATGGAGGATTTCCAATGAAGCATTCATGCAAAACCTAACGTTCCTAAGTGATTTAAAGTTAAGAGCAGGATGGGGTATCACAGGTAATCAAAACATTCCAACTGCTTACAATGCCTACAATCAATACGGAGGAAGAACTGTTTCTGATGCAGGATATGCAATCGGTGGTGGCAATACACTAACCCGTGGTTATACTCTGTATAGATATGGAAACCCGGATATTAAATGGGAAGAGAATACATCTATGAATATAGGATTAGACGCTTCTATACTTGATGGAAAAATCGGACTCGTATTTGATGTGTATAAGCGTACAATAGATGATCTAATCTATAATCCTCCTTTTGCAGGAGCTGCCGGAAATGCGTTTCCTTCTTACAGGAACGTTGCTTCAATGGAAAACACAGGTTGGGATTTAGGCATCAATTACCGTGGAAACATTACAGGTGACCTTGGATTTAATGCTTCTCTTAATTTATCGCATTACAGAAATGAAATCACTAAACTTGATGGAGAAGCAACATCTGTTTTTCCTGCAGGTATAGACAAGCGATTCGGAGAAGTAAACGTATGGAGGGTAGGTTATCCTATTTCTAGCTTTTATGGATATACAAATGATGGAATTTTCCAAAGTCAAGCCGAGTTGGATGCCGCAGATGCTGCTGATGGAGATGCTAGTTCAGAGTATCAAACTGGCCAGGCCATCGGGAGATATAGAAGGAAAGATATCAATAAGGACGGTAGAATCAATGGTGATGATTTAGGAGTTATAGGCAATCCTCACCCTGACCTTACTTTGGGGTTAACATTAGGATTAAACTATAAGAATTTTGATTTTACTATGTTCTTATACGCGTCTATAGGAAACGATATCTATAACTATAATAGATTATTTACACATTTTGGACAGTTTAATTCTAACGTAAGTAAAGAAGTTCTTACGGATTCATGGTCTGAATCAAATCCGGGAGGGTCATTACCTAAATTAGATGGATCTGACACTTTTGCTAGCCAATCTAGTACAGCCTATGTTGAAGATGGTTCCTATTTAAGGGCACAAAATGTTACCCTTGGATACACTCTTCCAACTGGACGTTCTTTTGGCATTCAATCATTGAGATTCTATGTGCAAACACAAAACTTATTTACAATTACTGGCTACAGTGGCCTTGATCCTGCCCTCTCCAACGTTAATATTGGTGTAAATGTAGATGGTCAAAATCAAAATGACGGATGGACCGGTTATGATCTTGGTAACTATCCATCATCAAGGTCATTTATTATAGGTGTAAATGCAAGATTCTAGCCTTAATCGTAAAACAGACATGAAAAGAAAATATTTAATATACAGCTCTTTTATAATACTTGCTCTTGCCATTGGTGGAGCATGTAGTAGTTCGTTTCTTGATGAGAAGCCTCAAGGTTTTCTGAGCGAAGAAACGTTGAAAAGCGAGGATGGAGTAGATGCAGCGCTAATTGGTGCATATAGTCTCCTCGATGGTATGAACCTCGACAACAATAATACTTGGAGTGCAAATCCATGGAATTGGATTCTAGGTAGTGTTCCCACGGATGACGCATACAAGGGATCTGAGCAAACAGATTTTCCTGAAATTACTCAGTTGGAGATATACCAATGGTCTGCTGGCAATGCTATCATGAATGATAAGTGGGTGCAATCCTATGAGGGTGTTAAACGTGCTAATAACACACTTAAACTGATGTCTCAAACAGACGGTATTGCAGGGGATAAACAAAAGACTATTGAAGGTGAGGCCCGTTTTTTACGTGCATACTATCACTTTGAATTGTATAAAGTTTGGGGGAACGTACCTTATTTCACAGAAGCTGATGGTGAAAACTATATAAAATCCAACGTTGGTGTTACTCCATTGGCTAATGCAATTGCAGATGTAGAAGCTTCTATACCTCTGCTTCCGGAAACACAAAAGGAGCGAGGAAGAGTTGACAGGTTTGCTGCCCGTGCTTTTCTAGGGAAGATGTATCTTTATCAAGACAATGTTGATGCCGCGATAGCTACAAAAGCTAAAGAGCAACTCGATATTGTGGTAAATGCTAAAAAATTAGCACCTTGTTTAAAAGATGTTTTCCAGGTGCCAGGAGAAAATCATGAGGAGGTTCTGTTTAGCGTACAGGCATCTACTAATGATGGTGGTAATTCGCGTAATGCTAACTGGCTAAATCAATTAGCATTCCCTGCGGGGCCTCAATTTGGGTGCTGCGGATTTCATCAGCCATCTCAAGATCTTGTTAATGCATTTAAAGTTGACGCAAATGGTTTACCCGACACTGATTTTGATACTTCTGACGACGCTGATTTAAACGCGACTTCAGATTTTGTCGATCCTCGTATTGATCTTACGATCGGTAGAGATGGAGTGCCATTTCTAGATTGGGGTGTTCATGCTCCCAATTGGATAAGGGATAGAACCTTCTCTGGTCCTTACAGCTCTAAAAAGCACATTCATTATAAAACTGATGGAACATCCAGCGGAGGATGGAATAATAACGCGTACAACGGTATAAATTACCCTATTATAAGATTAGCGGATGCAATGTTATTATTAGCCGAGGCGGAAGTGATACTGGGAAATCTAAATCGTGCTGAAGAACTTGTGAACCTGATTAGAACGCGTGCTGGTGCATGTGCTCAAGGTCCTGCATCAGATGATATAACTGGTGCTGCAGTTATAACTACAGATATAGACAATCCTGCAATAACATGGGCTAAGTATAAGGTAGAACCTTATCCAACAGGTACATTTGTAGCTAATGGCCCGGAGTTCGCAAAAAATGCAGTACGTATGGAAAGAAGGCTGGAACTTGCTTTAGAAGGACACAGACTTTTTGATTTAAGAAGATGGGGAGTTGCAGCTGATGTCTTGAATAAGTTTGTAAATAAAACAAAAGCGTCAAGGACATATTATTCAGATGCAGATGCTTATGATAATGTTAAGCACAGATGGTATCCAATTCCCCAAGCACAAATTGAGGCGAACACGCTAAACGGAGAGCGGATTTTGAAGCAGAACGATCCTTGGTAAAATAGAAGCCTATAATAGTCAAATAGAAGGAGGCAGGAAAACACCTGCCTCTTTTTATTGTAGATTTTATAGCTCCTTGATGATTATTAAATTATAAGCGGACTAGATTTTTAAGCATTCGAACTTACTTATCTTTGTAATTCTAAGCCTAACTACCTTCATGAGAACTTTCTCTTACTGCCTCCCAATTTTCTTCTCGCTTTTACTCATAAGTTGCAACAGGAAGAATAACCCGGAAAAATTATTTACTCTCCTTTCTCCTGAGGATACTAATGTTTCGTTTACCAATAGTGTTGAAGACACAAAGGAGTTTAATGTCTTTACATACCGTAATTTCTATAACGGAGGTGGTATTGCTATTGGCGACATTAATAACGATTCGTTACCGGATATTTATTTTACTTCTAATCAAGGAAAGAATAAACTCTTTCTGAATAAAGGAAACTTTGTATTTGATGATGTTACAGACCTCGCAGGTGTTGGTGGAACAAAAAGTTGGAGCACAGGTGTTGCAATGGCTGATGTTAATGGAGATGGCTTGCTCGACATTTACGTCTGCAATTCTGGAGATGTAAAAGGAGCAAACAAGGAAAATGAATTATTTATTAACAATGGTGACCTCACCTTTTCCGAACGTGCGGCTGAGTTTGGATTGAATGATAAGGGGTATTCTACACATGCCTCTTTTTTTGACTATGATCAGGATGGTGATCTTGATTGCTATATATTAAATAATAGCTTTAAATCCATTGATAGGGTTGAACAATTCTATGTGTCCAGGGAGGTAGTAAATGCAGACGGCGGGGATAAGTTGTTGAGGAATGATAACGGCGTATTTACTAATGTTAGCAAAGAAGCTGGCATTTATGAAAGTGCTATTGGTTTTGGTTTGGGCGTTTCAGTTGGAGACATCAACGGCGATTCATATCCGGATATTTATATCAGTAATGATTTTTGGGAAAGGGATTATCTGTATATCAATTTAGGGAACGGTAAATTTTCTGAGGAAATAATTAGTCGTACAGAGGTGATCTCAGGTTCTAGTATGGGAGCTGATGTGGCGGATTTAAACAATGATGAAGCTCCTGAGATATTTACAACTGAAATGTTGCCTGGCGATAATAAACGCCTCAAAACAATGATACGTTTCGAAGAAACGAATATCAAGGAGTTACGTGTTCGGTCAAGTTATCATTATCAGCTTCTTCAAAATTGTCTTCATGTTAATAATGGTCAGGGTAATTTTCAGGAGTTAGCTTTTTTAACGAATATGGCGGCAACGGATTGGAGTTGGGGTGCGCTTATGTTCGACATGAATAACGATGGATGGAAGGATGTATTTATTTCAAACGGAATCTACAAGGACATCACTTCAATGGATTTTGTTGATTTCATCACAGATAAAGATAACGTAAAACGCATAGTAAGGGAGAAAGGAAAGTTTGATTACACGGACCTTCTTGAGCAACTTCCGTCTACCAAGATTCCAAATTACGCTTTTATCAATAAAAAGAACCTGGTGTTTAGCAGCAACGCGGACTCTTTAGGGCTAGGGGAACCATCGTTTAGTAACGGAGCTGCTTATGGTGACCTGGATGGAGATGGAGATTTAGATCTCGTTGTTAATAATCTAAATATGCCTTCTCATATCTATAGAAATAATACACAAAAGAAAAACTATCTGAAAGTTGCATTAAAAGGCCCATCTAAAAATTATTATGGAATAGGTGCAAAAGTAAAAGTGTTTTCGAAAGGCTATGTTCAGGTTCTTGAAAACTTTAATGTTAGGGGGTATCAGAGTTCTATAGAACCACAATTACTTTTTGGCCTCGGCAAAGTAGAAACAGTTGACTCTTTACAGGTTATATGGCCTGATAAAAAGGGGCAGGTAATTTATAATGTAAAAAGCAATCAGAGATTAACGTTAGATCACGCAAAGGCTGATCGTTTTTTTCAAAAGGATGAGATCAAAAAGCCTGTGTTGTTTAGTGATGAAACTGAGAAATCTTTAATTGGAGATTATAGGCATAAAGAGAATAACTTTAATGACTTTGATTACGAGCGCCTTCTATTAAGAAAAGTTTCTACAGAGAGTCCGAAAATTTTGAAAGGTGATCTTAATGGAGATCAAATGGAAGATTTTATGGTGCTAGGTGCGTATGGTGATCCTGACAAGCTCTACTTTCAACAAAGGAATGGTCAGTTTAAACAGAGTGTTCAATCTGTATTGCTCTCTGATTCTACTTATGAAAGTACGTGTGGCATTTTCATTGATCTGGATAAGGATGGCGATTTGGATGTTTTAATAGGCTCCGGAGGTAATGAATTCAACAGGGGAATAAACGCGCATATGTTGCGTTACTATCAGAATGACGGAAAAGGAAAACTGAAGAAAATGCAGGAAAATGTCCCCCGCGCTATTGGTAATTTTTCGTGTATTGTGGCTGAGGATTTTGATAATGATGGTGATGCAGATTTGTTTATTGGCGGAAGAATTGTGCCAGGCAACTATGGACTAAAACCAAGAAGCTTTTTGCTTCGTAATGAGGGAGGTCGTAATTGGACTAATATAACTCCTTTTGAATTGGCAGGTGTAGGGATGGTTACAGCTGCTGTTTGGAGTGATTTCAATGGAGATGCCAAGAAAGATCTCATTGTGGTTGGTGAATGGTTGCCGGTTATGGTTTGTCATAACACAGGTAATGCTATTGAAGCACCGACTAAACTTCCTGATTCAGAGGGATGGTGGACTTCAATAGAAAAAGGAGATATTAATGGAGATGGAAAAGATGAATATATATTGGGTAATTGGGGGCTGAATTCAAAATTCAGAGCATCGAAAAGCAGACCGATAACTATGTATGTAAAGGATTTCGATCAGAATGGAAAGAGTGAGTTTATTATAAACTGGTATCCACCTTTGGAAAATACGCCTTATCCGTTTGCTTCAAAAATGGATATGACGGCTCAATTACCTCAATTGAAGAAGAATTCTATTCGTTATGAAGATTATGCAGGTAAAACATACGAAATGCTTTTTAAACCAGAGCAACGACAGGCAGCAGATGCCTATAAAGTGGTTGATCTCAGAAGTGCAGTTCTTTGGAACGAAGGGAATTCACGAATTAGAATTGAAGCGTTACCAATACAAGCTCAAGTATCGCCTGTAATGGCAATTGTAGCGGAGGATTTGGATTCGGACAATAATCTCGACTTACTTCTTTGCGGAAATATATATGGGTTGAAGCCAGAGGTAGGACGACAAGATGCTAATCATGGTGTTTTTCTAAAAGGAGATGGTAAGGGCGGATTTAGATATCTTACTCCTGAGGAAACTGGTATCAATATAAAAGGGGAAGTAAGGGATTTGAAAATAGTTACTTCAGGGACAGAAAAGGCAATTTTGGTTGGTATTAATAATAGTCCTGTAAAGGTGTTTAAAAGATCTAATCCTGTCTTGAATAAATAACAATACGTATCCATGAAATTAGGCGCATTTTATATTATGAGATCACAGCAGTATTGGTTATTAGTGGTATCAATCCTTATTGTAAGTTGTAAAAAGCCTTCGCAAACACTTTTTGAATTGCTCCCAGCGGGGGAGACTGGAATTAATTTTAATAACGTAATAACAGAGAGTGATTCGTTTAATATTTTAACTGAGGAGTACTTATACAATGGGGGTGGGGTTGCTGTTGCTGATTTCAATAATGATGGCTTGCAGGATATCTTTTTCACTGGAAACCAGGTTCCCAATGAACTTTATCTTAATAAGGGTAACTTAAAATTTGAGAATATAAGCGAGAAGTCGGGTATTAAAATAACGGATGGTCGATGGAACTCAGGAGCTGTTGTAGTAGATATCAACAATGATGGATGGAAAGATATTTATGTAACCACTACAATGAGTCCTGATTCTTCTTTGCGGAAGAATATGCTTTTTTTGAATAAGGGACTGAAAGACAATGTGCCTGTTTTTGAAGAAGTAGCCGAGCAGTATGGTATTGCTGATTCCGGGTACAGCACGATGGCTGCATTTTTCGATTACGACCTGGATGGCGATCTTGATCTTTACGTACTTACCAACCAACATCTCAGAAAGTCTCCCTCTGATTATAGAATTAAAATTGTAGATGGTAGTTCGCCTAACAACGATAGGCTTTATCGGAACAACGGTAATGATACATTTACTAATGTTACAAAGGAGGCTGGTATAGTTTATGAAGGCTATGGGTTAGGTCTTGCAATGGCTGATTTTAATGCAGATGGATGGCCCGATATTTACGTTTCTAACGACTTCCTCTCGAACGACATTCTTTACATTAATAATGGCAATGGTACTTTCAGAAACGAGAGTCCTACTAAGATAGCGCACCAAAGTCATTCTTCCATGGGAAATGATGCGGCGGATTTCAATAACGATGGACTTACTGATATTGTTACTTTAGACATGCTTCCTGAAACAAACAGCAGGAAGAAATCTACTATTAATAACAAGAGCTATCTTAATAATATCAACAATGAGCGATATGGCTATGAGTATCAGTATGTGAGAAACATGCTTCATGTTAATAACGGATTGAATAAGGGTATTAAGTTTAGTGAGATCGGACAACTGGCAGGCATTCACCAAACGGAATGGAGCTGGGCTCCGCTTTTTGCTGATTTTGACAATGATGGATATAAAGATCTCCTGGTTACCAATGGATTTCCTAAGGACATTACTGATAAAGATTTCTCTAATTATAGAAATGATGTTGAGCGGTTTGTGAAGATTTCAAACCTGATTGATTCTATTCCTGTTATAAAGATTTCTAATTATGCCTTTAAGAATAATGGCGATCTGACTTTCACTGACATATCAAAAGTATGGGGTTTTACGCAACCTTCTTTTTCAAATGGTGCTGCATTTGCTGACCTTGATAATGATGGTGATCTTGATTACATCGTTAACAATATCAATGATAAAGCTTTCATTTATAAAAATACATTAACCGATAG
This sequence comes from Chryseosolibacter indicum, assembly GCF_018598585.1. Classification (GTDB taxonomy): domain Bacteria; phylum Bacteroidota; class Bacteroidia; order Cytophagales; family Cyclobacteriaceae; genus Chryseosolibacter; species Chryseosolibacter indicus. The sequence goes on along the minus strand of NZ_JAHESD010000033.1, from coordinate 38,425 downwards.
ATCAGGAAGCGATACTACGCATTATATGCGTATTAAACTGGTTGGCCCTTCGCCGAATAAACAAGCGCTGGGTACCAAAGTTACCTTGTACTATAACAAAGGGTTAATGCAGAGCTTCGAACACTATGTTGCCAGAGGTTATTTGTCGTCAGTAGAAGATATAATCCATGTTGGATTGGGTGATGCTACCATTGTTGATTCCATATCAATTGTATGGCCAAACGGAAATTTACAGCAATTAAGAAATATACGTGCCAACCAGGTTCTTACTATTACTTACGATAGTCAATCGCGCAAAGCAACATTAAACGATGTTGCTGATGCTGGTTACTTTAGTGACGTTTCGAAGCAATTAAATTTGCGCTATAAGCACCAGGAGGATGATCGTATCGACTTTAATATTCAACGTACGTTGCCCCACAAATTTTCACAATCTGGACCTGGTATAAGCATAGGAGATGTAAATGGTGATGGACTTGAAGATGTACTGATTGGTGGCTCTTTCGGTTATGTTACTTCGGCTTTTATTCAAAAGATGGATGGAACGTTTGTAAAATCAGAAGTGCCAAAGAATAGTTTTTCTGCGTCGGAAGATGAAGGCATGTTATTGTTTGATGCTGATAATGATAATGATCTTGATCTATATGTAGTAAGCGGAAGCATTGAACACGAACCCGGATCAGTCTACTATCAGGACAGGCTTTATAGAAATGATGGGAAGGGTAAGTTTACCTTAGATACTAAAGCCATTCCAGATGGCAGGGTAAGTGGCTCTTGCGTAAGAGCTGCCGACTTTGATAGAGACAATGATCTTGATCTTTTTGTTGGTGGCAGGGTTGTGCCGGGAAGTTATCCGTATCCGGCAAAGAGTATTTTGTTACGTAATGATAACGGTTCGTTTACTGACGTAACAGCAACGCTTTCGCCTGAATTAGAAAATGTTGGAATGGTTACAGATGCGTTGTTTACAGATTATGACAATGATGGTAAACCCGATCTGATTGTAGTGGGTGAGTTCATGGCTGTTACTGTATTTAAAAATGAAGCGTCAGGCTTTAAGCGAATAACAGGAACAGGACTTGAAACTTTGACGGGATGGTGGAATAGTATTGTTGGCGGAGATTTTGACAACGATGGCGACACTGACTACATAGTTGGTAACCATGGCACCAATAATACGTACCAGGTTCATCGCAACCTGCCATTGAAGATAATTGCAAAAGACTTTGATGGAAACGGAAGCGTAGATGCCATATTGGGATGTTACATTAAAGAGTCGCTTACAAGTGATGTTAGGAAACTTTATCCGGTTCACTTCTGGGATGAAATAAATTCACAAAGCCCACGGTTCAGGAAGCAGTTTACACGATACAGTCAGTATGGTAAAACTACGTTAGATAAATTGTTCAAGCCCGAGGAATTAAAAGATGCGCTTGTTCTTGACGGAAATTATTTTTCATCGAGCTATATCGAAAATACTGGCAATGGTAAGTTCAAGGTTTCTCCGCTACCGCTACCCGCACAAACATCGCCAGTTAATGGATTGGTAACAGGAGATATCAATGAAGATGGGAACCTGGATGTAATGCTTATTGGTAACGATTATGGCAATGAAGTATTTTCAGGGCGTTATGATGCATTGACGGGTGTTGTTCTTATGGGCGACGGTAAAGGCAATTTTAGCGTATCGTCAAGTGCTAAAAGTGGTTTCTATGTGCCGGGTGATGCTAAAGCCCTTGCCAGACTTTCTACAGCCAACAGCGATTATTTTATAGCTACCCAAAACATTGACAGCATCAAGGTGTATAAGCATAGCGTTGCTCGAGCCTCCAGCTTATATACCCCTGAACGATCTGATAGCTATGCCGCTGTTACACTGGCAAATGGTGCTAAACACAAGGTGGAATTTTATTATGGTTCAGGATATCTTTCACAATCATCTCGGGCGTGGCGGATTCCTAAAGGCACTGTTGAGTTTACGGTATACGACTTTAAAGGCAACAGCAGGGTAGTGAAAGACGTAAATTTAAATGCCGGTCTCTAAACAATTGAGTGGTAATGGGAAGATCTAGTGCTTTAGGCATCTGTTGTTTCATAATTATTTGTATTGCTAATCTTTCATGTCAGATAAAAAGTCAGAGAACCTGGCTAAAATATATTGCAGTAGCTGTCATCTTTTTCCTTCGCCTGAATTGCTTGATAAAGAAACATGGGCCAAGAGTGTGTTGCCACAAATGGCTTTCAGAATGGGCTTTAAAGAACATAGACGACTCTCTGATTTCGGGCAAGAGGATGCCCTTGCTATATTAAGTTCGATACCCGCTCAGCAAATGGTATCAGACGGAGATTGGAAACTGATAACGGAGTATTATGTAAGTAAAGGACCTGACGCACTTTCTATACCCATTAAAAATGTTGATGATACACTTCACCTGTTTCGTACACTGGCCCTATCATCTATTAAGCTGCCTTTCATTACCCTGTTGAAGTATGACTCCGGACATCAGGCGTTGTATGTAGGCACACGCCTGGGCATGTTGTACAAGACAAATCATACACAAAAGATTCTTGACTCAACACAATTGCCAAGCACACCGGCCGACTTGAAAATAAGGGCTAACGATATGGCTGTTGGCTTAATGGGCAGGATGGACCCTAATGATCAGGTCAAGGGAAAACTGATTCAATTGTCAGACAACATGAAGGAACAACGCCAGATGCTTGATTCATTAAAACGTCCGGTGTTCTTCGAGCAAGCTGATTTTGATAAGGATGGTATTGATGATTTTGTAGTATGCAACTTTGGTAATTATACGGGCGGGCTGATTGTATATAAAGGAAAACCTAACGGAAAATTTGAGAAGTTTGTTCTTTATCCGCTTGCAGGTGCACGTAAGGTATTTCTAAACGATTTTAATAACGATGGCTTTGTTGATGTAATGGCGTTAATGGCGCAAGGCGATGAGAAGCTGTCGATATTTTATAATCATGGAAAGATGGATTTTAATGAAAAAATCATTCTCCGTTTCCCACCCGTGTATGGATCTAATTATTTTGAGACTGCTGATTTTAATGGTGATGGATATCTGGATATACTTACCACGAATGGTGATAACGCAGACTTCTCTATGATACAAAAGCCTTATCACGCAGTGCGCATCTTTCAAAATGATCAGAAGAATAACTTTAAAGAAGTTTGGACACATGCTATGCCAGGGGTATCACAGGCCGTGGCGCGTGATTTTGATAATGATGGTGATTTAGACATCGCAGCGATTTCATTTTTTCCTGATTATAAGACCCGTCCTGAACAGAACTTCGTCTATTTCGAGAATACCGGTAATCTTCAATTTAAAGCTTCGGTTGTTCCTGAAACCATACGCGGCCGATGGCTGGTGATGGAAGCTGGAGATTACGATAATGATAATGACATTGATATCTTCCTTGGGGCGTTTAATTTCAATGAAGTAGGCAATGAGGTTCTTTTCGGTCGTCGGCAATTTAATAGTGATGCTGTTCTTATTTTGAAGAATACATTGTATTAGTAGGGTATAATTGCAGTACAGTTACTACTGGAATAGAGAATGCTAGATAAATGGATACGAACTTTATTTAAACACCAAATCCACAATTGTTATAGCTTCTGTTAGCGGTTAGCCTCATTTAATTCGTTATATCTATTTTTGGAGAGTTAATATTATCTCATCAAATGATGCGGCACTATATTCATGATCACCCAAAAATTGTGTTGTAAGCGTTAATAGCTCGCTGTAAGCTATAAGTTTCCCACTAGTAACCCATCAGAGTGCCTGGGGGATGACTCCGGTATATCCCCGGTATCCTTCGGTCAAAACGATTGTAACCCAACATCACCGTAAGCATGCAGGAGTCATTTCCCAGTCAATCTAATGCTATTCTATTGCTTTTCAGTAGGTTAACTACTTTAAGTCAAAAACTGGTTTCCGAAGAAAAGAAACCTCAAAAAAAGGCTGAATTTAGTTTTATTAATGAAAAGAGAGCGTTGAAGAAGTTATTAAACAATAGTTATACGAATAACGGATCGTTGCCTATGAACTGCGGTACAGGGATGTTGGTGTGGCAGTGCATGTTCACTTGTTCGATAACATATTTACATAATTCGGGCGAGTGTATTTCTTCATGCTGATGCATGAAAAAGTAAATGGCTTGTGCTCCGTTTTCCATCCATGTTTTTATTCGTTGCACCCAATCATCAACACGCATATAGTCAGTAGGATGGAGGCCGTTACCCACAAACCGGATAAAAGCTTCTGGTGTTGTGAGCCGCATGTGAACACAATCTCTTCTTCCGGAGGCATCGGTGATGATGGTGCCTACGTTGTTTTCTTCGAGCATGCTGAAAACAGCTTTTGATGCTTCGGCATCAGCAAACCATTGGGCATGCCTTAACTCGATAAACAGCTTGATATCTTTCGGTAAAGATTTTACAAAAGCTTCGATCGTATCTATAGTTTTCGGTCCCATGCCCGGGTGAGGCATAAGAAAGACGGGGCCTAGGTTGTCACCAAACCCGGAGATTCCTTCCAGGAATTGATCAACTTGTTTTTGTGTTTCTTTAAGTCTTCTGATATGGGAGATCTGGTCAGTAAATTTGGGGCAGAATCTAAAGTCTTTTCCTACTTTACTTTTCCATCCGTTTGTTTGAGCGAAAGTTGGTATCCTATAAAAGGTTGCATTTAATTCTATGCTGTTAAAGTGCCTGGCGTAGTGATTTAAAAAGTCTCCTTCCTTTGTTCCTTTCGGATAGATTTTACCTACCCAGTCTTTTCTGCCCCACTTCGCACATCCAATAAAAATTTCTGTGGGTACATTCCTTTTGTGCGCCTGAAGGAGTTTTAAAGTTTCAGCATTGTCAGGCGGTAGTTTAAAATCTACACTGTCAAGCGTTTCTTGTGATACCCGGCCAAATTCCATATTGTTGAATTAAAGTTTTAAGCTAGATGTTTTAATGTTTAATAGAAATAAAAACATCAGAATTAAGCATAATGTTTTAATCGAGGTTGACTGGTATTTTTCTTAACGGGACTAGACCCTGGCAAGCGCAGTATGCAGAACAATGCTTAAGTTTGTGCAAACTTTTAAGGAATGTTTACAGGAATTATTGAAACGGTGGGGGAGCTTCTCGAAATAAAGGATGAGGGAACTAACCGTCATTTTAAAATCAGAAGTGCTATTACACCAGCATTAAAAATAGATCAAAGCGTTTCTCATAATGGCGTTTGTCTTACCATTATAAAGATAGAATCTGATGATTATTGGGTAACTGCCGTTGATGAAACATTAAAGAAATCAAGCCTTGGTGGACTGAAGCGTGGAAGTAAAATAAACCTGGAGCGTTGCATGGTTAACAACGGAAGGTTTGATGGCCATATTGTGCAGGGGCATGTAGACCAAACGGCTTTGGTTACATCTGTACAAAATGAAAACGGAAGCTGGCTTTATGACTTTGAGTATGATACGTCTTCTGGTAATATTACTGTTGAGAAGGGTTCTATTGCTGTAAATGGCGTGAGCTTAACATGCTTCAATAGCAGGGTAAATGCGTTTAGGGTAGCAATTATTCCTTATACTTATGAACATACTAATTTTCATGAGCTGAAGAAAGGTGATACAGTTAACCTGGAGTTTGACATTATTGGAAAGTATGTTAAACGATTATTAGAGAAATCAGGTAACTGAATTTTTACGTTTGGTAATGTTGCCCAGCCATTGCGTAAACTTAAATCCTGCAAAAGCTGCGAGAACACCAATGAGTATACCTGCAACGATATCTCCAGGGTAATGAACACCTAAATAGATGCGTGAGTAGCTTACGACAGCTGCCCAGATAAATAAAAGCAAGCACCATTTTAAATTCTCTCTGAAGATGAGCCATATAAAAGTAGCGAGGCCAAATGTATTGGCGGCATGGCTTGAGGCAAAGCCGTACTTGCCACCTTTGTATCCGTTGACGATGTGAACCAGACCTTCCAGGGAAGGTTCGCGTGATGGACGTAATCGCTGTGTTATCGGTTTTAAAACACCACTGGCAAACTGATCAGCAATAACTATAGTTATTAAAATTCCCAACAGGGGAAGCCAACTATCATTCCTGTATTTTCTTAAAATTAAAAAAAGCAGTAACAAGTATAGGGGTACCCAAATAATAGTTTGGGATATGTACATCATTACTTGATCGAGTTCTTCGCTGTGTAAACTATTTAAGAGAAGAAAAAATTTTTTATCTAGTTCAATAAGATGTTCCATTTAAGGTGCCCCACGTTTTAACTTTTTGATTTCACCATCCACAGCGACGCCTCTTCTACGGAAGGAAAAAACCTGAATTCAACACCAAATTTGAGAAGATTATTATGTATTCCCAGGTAGTAATCTTTGATGTTTTCATCAGCATATGCATCTGATATTCCGATTGCTGCAACTTTTTTTATACCGTAGCGGGCGGCTTCCGGAATCATCGTTTCAAATGCCCACTGTTGGTCTTCCTTTCCTACATGACCCTGATTTCTCAGATCGGTTATGTAATTAGGGGTACTGTAGACTTTAAAGAACTCAACACATTTTGCAAAAATGTTTCTATACTCGTTTCCGGGTACAGGCCCATTCCATATAACGCCTGTTGAATCAAGTGTTGCATCGTAGAAAATGCTTGCATACTTACTTTCGTGAAGTATTTGTCTATCTATATTAATTGGCTTAGCAAGATACACAGTGAATTTAGTAAAGCGGTTAACTTCACTTTCAACTTCGATATGGCCACCTAGTATTTCTGTCTGCAGTTTTACGAGGTATAAGCCCAAACCTCTTCCTTCAGTGTGATAGTGAAATCTTTTATATAGCCTAAACAAGTTGTCTTTATGACTTTTTAAATCAATACCTAACCCATTATCTTTAACATGTATAATGAAATGATTTTCATTATAGTGACAGGAGATGTTAATCTCAGGAGGCCGTTCATGCGACCTGTATTTTATTGCATTTGTTATGAGATTATATAAGATGCTGTGTAGCATCGGCTTTACTGAAAAAATTTCTGTACACTGGCTGAAATTTGTTTTAATGGAAATGCCCAGTTGATTTATTTCTTTTTTATGTATTTCGATTATTTCTGAAACTTCTTTGTCAAGATCTATCTTTTGTCTTATGTTGAACAAGTCGTGGCGGATATCAATAATATTAGACAGGTCTTTAATGATACTATCCAGTCGTTGAACAGAACTATTGATGTGACTGAAGATTTCTGTATTCTCTTTACTGAGATTTTCTTTGCTGATGAGATTGATAAGTCCTCCTAAACTCGCAACAGGGCCGCGAAGATTGTGAGACACCGTGTAAGAGAACTGGCGCAACTCATTATTGTGCTTGATTAACTCGTTATTTGTTTTTGTAAGGTTGTTATTAATTGTTACGAGTTCGCTTGAAAGGTCGTTGTTTGTTTTTAACAGCCTTTCTTTTTGTTGTTCTATAAGCTGGTAGGCTTCCTGTAACTTTGTTTGACTGGCATTTAAATTCTCAGTTTGGGCTGTAATCTCCTGATTCTGGATTTCAATTTCTTTATTCTTACTGAGAAGTTCGTTGTTGATCTTATGGAGGTCGTTTATAAGGGCTTCCGTTTTGATTTCGTTTTCTTCGGAGATTCTTTTCAGGAAAAGTACTGCACCAACCATTATTGCATACGTAATGGTAACCACCACGTTGATGAAATAATAATTTGACTCTTTGAGCATATCATGTTTTGAATAAGGGACATTAAATGCCTGGTGGAGCGGATCAAATAAAATAAGGATTAAATAGTTTAAGATTGATACGCCGAAAAGGAATCTTTTTTCCCTGATAGAAAAAAAAATGGAAGGGAAAACGCTACTTGATAAAATAATGAATCTAAAGCTAAAGTAGTCGAGTTCTTCCTGTCTATAGAAGTAGATATTTTTTGAATATATTGATAATGCCATTGTGGTAACCGGAATTACCAAACAAAGCCAGGTTCTGCTAAGAGCCGAAAGGTTAAAGTAGTTGAGAAGAATGGAGGAGAGGCATAGTACAGCAATTGCTGGTATTGTAGCGGTAATTACACTCCAATCGTACCACAGGTAGTATAATGTAAAAAGTAGTATACCTAACAAAAACAGAATTACACTAAGGAGGTTGCAGAGGTAAATGCTTCTTCTTTCGGAAGCATTTCTGGCAAAACCTATCCCTGTGTATACAAGTTTATGCAGAATTTGCATTAGATAAGATTAAGGCCCGACTTATACAAATTTACATAATATCGGCAAGAAATTCATGGTAATACACTAAATGAAAACCAAACATGGTGTTGGTAACGTTATTTCTACCCTTTTTTAAAGGTGCAGGAGTAGATTATTTAAACGAAATAAAAACTGTAATTAAAAATGGCAAGCGTATTGTTACTTAATACTTTGAAGGAGAAAATTCTAATGAGCATTAATTCGATTTGCGGTATTGAATTGGGAATAAAAAAGTTGTAAATCGTATCCTGGAATTGTTGTGTTTACAAATTACCAATATTTTATCGCTATGGCATTGTTTAATTTAAAGCTGTAAAGGCGATTTGGAAGACACGCATTATGTTTTAAACCTCGTTATGCGAAATATTTACATTGTTCTGCTATTTGTTTTTTTATTTACCCAAGCCCATGCACAAGGTAAAAGCACACGTTTTTTTTCTAAAAAGAAGTATCAATACGAGCAAGTTGATTTAGAAAATATGATGAGAAGATATTTTCTGAAGGAATCAACCCATGCTGTAGAAGGTATTTATTCTGTTTCCTGTGTTATCTCAAAGACGGGGAAAGGGCTGTTATCTTCTCAAGAAAAATCAAAGATTGTAGAACGTAAAGAAAATTATGCCCGCGTAGCTATAATGAAAGACCGGATGGGTACTAAACGCGATTTTATTGAAGTATCTTTAAGTTATAAGGATGATAAGAAATACCCCATAGTGGGAGATCTTAATAGCATTGCAGAAGGTAAGGGTTTTATTTACCATCATACAGAGCCAAGTGGTGAAGTAATTAATTTCTCAATGGTTAATGAATCGCCCGAATTAATAGAGGGTGAGTATTCTGTGGTTAAAAGGCAAAAAACAATTACCTATAAGCTTTCTTATATCAAGATTTTCCCGAAAGGTGAAAGTATTGTTATTAATGACTAGGCTATTTGCTGTGCCTTTTTTTAAGTATTTCTACAACATCTGAAAGCGAGAAGCCTTTTTGTACAAGTAGTACCAGGAAATGATAAAGCAGGTCAGCACTTTCATTAAGAAATAATTCTTTATTGTTATCCTTTGCTTCTATCACTATCTCTACTGCTTCTTCTCCAACCTTCTGTGCTATTTTATTAATTCCTGATTCAAAAAGGGAAGTTGTATAAGAACCTTTTTTGGGATTCTTTTTTCTGTCTTGAATGATTGACTCTAACGTGAGGAGAGAAAAATCTTTGTTGGATTCGTTGAAGCATGTATCAGCCCCTGTGTGACATACGGGACCAATAGGGTGCGCTTTAATTAGTATTGAGTCACTGTCGCAGTCAACTAAAATATCATGTACTTCAAGAAAATTACCCGAAGTTTCTCCTTTAGTCCAGAGGCGATTTTTAGTGCGACTATAGAAAGTTACCCTTTTTTCGCGGATTGTCTTATTGAAAGCTTCTTCGTTCATGAAGCCAAGCATTAGGACATTTTTTGTGTTAGCGTCCTGAACAATGCAGGGAACAAGACCATTTAGTTTCTGAAAATCTATATTATCAGTAATTATCATTCTTTAACAAAATTATAGCCTTACATTAACTCCATTATTTTTAAGAAACAATTTTAAATCCGGGATGTCTACTTCACGGAAATGAAATATGCTGGCAGCAAGCGCTGCATCCGCTTTCCCTTTAGTAAAAGCTTCAACAAAATGTTCTTTATTACCCGCACCGCCAGATGCAATTACCGGAATATTAAGAAGGTTGTGAAGCGCGTTCAAGGCTTCAGTTGCAAAGCCGGCCTTGGTTCCATCATGGTCCATACTTGTGAAGAGTATTTCACCTGCACCTCTTTCCTGGCCTTCTTTTGCCCACGGAAACAACCGGATATCGGTTGCCTGCCTGCCTCCATTTGTATGTACTAACCAATTATCATTAACGGTTCTTGCGTCTATTGCAAGAACGATGCATTGTGAACCAAATGCTCTGGAAAGATCATCAATAAGCTTCGGATTTCTTACAGCAGCTGAGTTAATACTAACCTTGTCAGCGCCAGCTTCAAGCAGCGGGGCGACATCCTGCACGCTGCTTATACCACCGCCTACTGTAAAGGGTATATTTATATGACGCGCAATATCTTTTACAAGGGAAGCGAAAGTTTTTCTTTTTTCGTTGGTGGCCGATATATCGAGAAATACTAATTCATCAGCACCGTGTTGTGCATATAAAGAACCAAGCTCAACCGGATCGCCCGCGTCTCTTATGTTTAAAAAATTAATCCCTTTTACTGTGCGTCCGTCCTTAATATCAAGACAAGGTATTATTCTCTTTGTAAGCATTCCTAAAGAGTTACAAGTTGTTTAAGGTTTAATTTGCCTTCGTAGATTGCTTTGCCAATAATGACCCCGAAGACACCGATTGATTGTAGTGTTTGAAGATCCTCAAAGGATCCAACTCCACCACTTGCAATAAGTTTTATGCTGCTATAGTTGGTTATGAGATGCTGATATAAGCCGATGTTTGGTCCTTTTAAAGTACCATCGGTACTAATGTCGGTACATGTAATATGATTGAGTTGATGTTTTTGAAAGTTGCTTATGAAGTCATCAATTGTTAGTTGTGATTTTTCCTGCCATCCATGTATTGCAATAATTTCATCTTTAACATCAGCACCTAGGATCAATTTTTCTGCCCCATATTTCTTACTCCATGATATTACTTTGTCAGGTTCTTTTACGGCAATGCTTCCGAGGTTTACCTGCGCTACGCCAAGATCGAACAAATTTTTTACCTCCTCATCAGTTTTTATACCACCACCAAAATCGATAATCAACTTTGTTTTTGATGAAATTTCTTCAACTACTTTCCAGTTAGTTACTCTTCCTGCCCTGGCTCCATCGAGGTCTACAAGGTGAAGATATTTTAGTCCGGCCTGCTCGAAGCTTTGGGCTACTTCAACGGGGTTTTCGTTGTAAATCTTTTTTTGCTGATAATCTCCTTGTGTAAGGCGAACGCATTTGCCATCAATAATATCTATAGCGGGTATTATTCTCATAAATCTAAGAAGCTTTTTAAAACCAGTTCACCAGTTGAAGCTGACTTTTCCGGATGAAATTGGACTCCATAAAAATTATCTTTTTTTAAAGCTGCACTAAAGGGATTGATGTAGTCTGTTAGAGCCGATGTGTATCGGTTGACCGGAACATAAAAACTGTGAACAAAATATACGTATTGGTCTGATAGCTCAGGGTTGAGCCAGGAGTCTTCCCTCAAGAGCAATTTATTCCAACCCATGTGCGGAACCTTCATGGTGCTTTCAGGAATAAACCGCTTCACGTCTTCATCAAATATACCCAGGCAGGGTGTGTTATTTTCTTCCGAGAACCGGCACATCAACTGCATGCCTAAGCAAACACCAAGTACGGGCTGCGTTAATGATTTTATCAGTTGGTCTAATTTCTTTTCTTTTAGAAAAGTCATTGTAGTACTTGCTTCACCTACGCCAGGAAAAATTACTTTATCTGCTTTGCGGATTTGCTCTGCATCATCAGTTATATTGAAGCTTATGCCTAAGCGTTCAAGGGCGAAGCTTACCGATTGAATATTTCCTGCATTATATTTTATTAATACGAGGTTCATAGAATTCCTTTGGTTGATGGCAATTGATTCCCTTCTTTCTTTACTGCCATTTTGATTGATTTCGCGAAGGCCTTAAAAATAGCTTCGATTTTATGATGTTCATTATTTCCTTCCGCTTTAATATTGAGGTTACATTTTGCTGTATCAGAGAAGGACTTAAAAAAATGATAGAACATTTCAGTGGGCATTTCACCAATCTTCTCGCGTTTAAATTCGGCTTCCCAGACGAGCCATGGCCTTCCTCCAAAATCTATAGCTACTCGTGCGAGGCAATCATCCATAGGAAGGCAGAAGCCATAACGTTCTATTCCTTTTTTGTCAACCAATGCTTTTATAAATGCGTCACCAAGGGCGAGGGCAGTATCTTCAATAGTATGATGTTCATCAATGTGCAAATCTCCTTTTACGTTAACAACAAGATCAAGATTTCCGTGCCTTGCCAACTGATCAAGCATATGATCAAAAAAACCTAACCCGGTATTAATGGAAGATTTTCCATTTCCATCAAGGTTAACTTCTATGTTAATATCCGTTTCCTTGGTAGTTCTTGCTACAGAAGCACTTCGTTGAGGCTTACTCAGGAGCTTGTAAATCTCATTCCATGACGTTGTTGTTAGTGAGCAATAATCCTCGAGTTGTAGCTCAATAATTTTTTCTGACAAGCTTCCATTGTTAATTAAGATAGCCTTTGCACCCAGGTTCTTTGCGAGCTCAACATCGGTAGCTCTATCGCCAATGACATATGAATTTTTGAGATCGTATTCCTTTGAAAAGAATTCGGTAAGCATTCCTGTTCCTGGCTTCCGGGTTGACTTCATTTCGTGAGGAAAAGATCGGTCTATGAATGTTTTGCTAAAGATGATACCTTCGTTTTCAAACGCTTTAATCATTTTTTCGTGCGCTGGCCAGAAGGTATTCTCGGGGAAACTATCTGTTCCTAGTCCATCCTGATTTGTGACCATAACCAACTCATAATCTAAATCTTTAGCAATACGCGAAAGTGAAGAAAATACACCCGGGTAGAACTCTAATTTTTCCAGGCTGTCGATTTGCTGATCAGGTGGCTCAGTTATTAGCGTTCCATCTCTATCAATAAAAAGTACCTTCTTCATAATTGTTTTAGTGCTTTGATCAATGTTTCATTTTCTTCAGGTGTTCCTACGGTGATACGCAGACAGTTATAACATAAGGAAACACGGGATCTATCCCTTACGATTATTTTGTTATCCGTTAAGTAACGGTATGTAGCATTGGCATCCTGAACCCTGACAAGAATAAAATTGGAATCGGTAGGGTATACTTTATCCACAATTTTTAGACCTTTTAAAGCTTTGATGAGCTTATCGCGCTGGTTTAATATTTCATCTACCCAAATGTCTTTTTTGTATGCATTTTCCAACGCCTCCAGCGAAAGCTCCTGTGTTCGGATGTTGACGTTGTAAGGGTACTTTATCTTATTGAGAATTGAAATTATCTCTTCGGATGCGAAACACATACCCAGACGAAGTCCTGCAAGCCCCCATGCTTTGGAAAAGGTTTGAAGTACAACAAGATTAGGATACTTCTTCAATTCCTGTACAAAGCTTCTGCTGTTCGAAAAATCGATGTAAGCTTCATCAATAACCACAAGGCCATAGAAGCGATTTAACACTTCAATGATCTTATCTCTGCTTAATAAGTTACCTGTAGGATTGTTGGGGCTGCAAAGGAAAATTATTTTAGTTGTTGCATCAAAAGCATTGGGAAATGCATCCAGGTCGAGGTCAAATTCTGGTGTTAGCAGAACTTGTTGGATGTTTACTGCATTAACGTCGGCACAAACTGCGTACATCCCATAGGTTGGTTCAGTAATAAGTATGGAATCGTGGTTGGGCTCACAGAATGCACGGATAAGGAGGTCTATAGCTTCATCACTGCCATTGCCCAAAAATATCTGTGAAGCATCTACACCTTTAAGTGCTGCCAGTTTCTCTTTTACTTCTTTTTGAAGGGGATCAGGATATCTATTGTATGGTGTAGGATAAGGATTTTCGTTTGCGTCAAGAAAGACTTCAGCTTCTCCTTTAAACTCATCTCTAGCTGATGAGTATGGCTTCATGGTTAGAATGTTTTTCCGGACCAATGTGCGGATATCTATAAATGATTTTCCTTTCATCTTGTTTTAGTTTAGGGTTTGAAGTCTTACAGTTATGGCTTTCTTATGACCTAAAAGTTCTTCAGCTTCTGCCATTTGTTCTACAATTGGTCCGATATTCTTAATTCCTTCTTCTGAGATCTTTTGGTATGTAATATACTTTAAGAAGCTATCAAGAGATACACCTGCATAAGCCTTGGCAAATCCATTGGTGGGCAAGGTGTGGTTTGTACCAGAGGCATAATCGCCCACAGCTTCTGGTGAATAGTTACCGATAAAAACAGAACCTGCATTGATAACTTTGTCAATTATACTGTCAGCGTCTTTCACCATTACAATGAGGTGCTCAGGAGCATACGCATTGATAAATTCAATTGCAGAGGTGCTGTCGTTAAAAATAGCAACCCTGCTATTGAATAATGATTTTTCTGCTATTGCTTTTCGGGGTAAATCGTTGAGTTGTTTGTCAATTTCTTTCTGTATCGCACTCAGGATTATTTCATTGCTCAGTACCAATACAACCTGGCTATCTTCTCCGTGTTCTGCCTGTGATAACAGATCTGCAGCAATAAAGCTAGGGTTTGCTGTTTCATCTGCAAAAACTAAAACTTCTGATGGTCCTGCAGGCATATCGATGGCAAGTCCGTCTTCTGTTACGAGTTGTTTCGCTTTTGTCACATACTGATTGCCAGGGCCAAAGATTTTATAAACATTCGGTATGCTTTCTGTTCCATAAGCCATTGCCGCAATTGCCTGGGCTCCTCCAACGCGGAATATTTTTGTTACGCCAACCAGTTGCGCTGCAAAGAGTATTGCAGGGTTAATATTCCCTTCTTTGTCAGGAGGCGTGCAAAGTATAATTTCAGAGCAGCCTGCAAGTTTTGCTGGTATTCCCAGCATTAATACAGTAGAGAACAGGGGAGCAGAGCCACCTGGAATATAGATACCAATTCTGTTAATAGGTACAGCCTTTCGCCAGCACACTACACCAGGCATGGTTTCGACTTGTACATCCTGACGCTTTTGGGTTGCGTGGAATTTTCTGATGTTATCTGCAGCAACTTCTATTGCTTGTTTTAAAGCTGCGGGTAGTGACCGGGTAGCGTTATTAAGTTCTGAAGCATCAACTTCAATTGATTTGATTTCTGCCTTATCAAATTGCAATGTTAATTCACGCAGTGCACGATCTCCTGAAACTTTAACACGATTGATAATATTGCGGACACCACTATCCAGAAAGTCTAATGCGAGTTGCGGCCTTTTTACTATTTCGTTCCAGCTTTCTCTTGATGGATTATTAAATATTTTCATTGGCGGTTAATTCAATTATTAAACAATCATTTTTTCTATTGGCACTACAAGAATTCCCTCTGCACCAAAGCCTCTAAGCTGGTCTATCTTCTCCCAGAAATCGTTCTCATCTACAACGGAATGTAGCGAACTCCAACCTGGTCTTGCTAATGGAATAATGGTGGGGCTCTTCATACCTGGAATTACACTTGTTATTTTGTCAATGGCGTCATTGGGGCAGTTAAGAAGAATGTACTTGTTATTTTTTGCTTTCTGTACTGCTTCAATGCGGAATAAGAGCTTGTCGAGTATTTGTTGTTTCTCAGGAGCCAGTTGTGGTGTAGCAATAATCACAGCCTCAGATTGCATGACTACTTCTACTTCTTTTAAACCATTGCTAAGGAGGGTTCCTCCTGTACTTACCAGGTCACAAATAGCATCTGCAAGGCCGATACCCGGAGCTATTTCAACGGAGCCGCTGATCTCGTGGATGCCAGCATTTATATTATGCTTTGATAAAAAATTCTTGACGATGTTAGGGTAGGAGGTGGCAATATTCTTGCCTTGTAGAGATTGTACACCTCCATAATTTTCTGCTCGCGGTATGGCAATGGAGAGTCTGCATTTAGCAAAATCGAGTCTTCTGATGAGTTGGTTTTTCTTTTGTTTTTCAAGAAGGATGTTCTCACCTACAATACCTACGTCAGCTACTTTATCTTCGACGTATTGAGGTATATCATCATCACGGAGGAAGAGAACTTCAACTGGAAAATTTCTTGCCTGAGTTTTAAGCTGTTCTTTTCCATTGCTGAAGGATAATCCACTTTCTTTAAGAAGGTCAAGTGAGCCCTCTTGCAGCCTACCAGATTTTTGAATTGCAATTCGCAGTAGTGTTTCCATTTACATTTGTATTAAAAAAAAAGGCTTGTCGGTGTGACAAGCCTTTGAAATTCTTCATTATAAAAAACTCAAAATAGTACTTTGCCACGCATCGCGAGGATATCATGATGATGGTGGTGAAGTGCTATATTAAGTGATCTGTTCATAATTGTGCACCAAATAACTAAATTGATTTGATAACTACAAATATATAAGCAATTAAGAATATGGAAAGGTTTGAAACGCTTCGTTTTAGCAGAAAACCAACTGCGCGTTTGTTCTTGTAATTCAAGATACCTTAACCTAATGCAATCCATGCGAATGGTTTACGCCACTACGTCAGGGTCGTAAAGCTTCAAGAATTCAATTACTTCATCCTGGCCTTTGAGTGGCTTAGGTTCGTCGTAATCCGCAGTAGCAATGGATTTAAAAAGTTCGCTAACAACATCCGGTTTAAAGCCAAGTCTTTCTGCATATACTGTTGCAACCTCAAGTTCTATGTCTTCGACTACCTTATCAAGGTAGATCATGTAAACCAGGTGATAAATAGATTCAAGTCGTTCTATTTTTTCCTGCGGTTGTGAGAATTTCAATAATGAGATGTCGATGCCCCTCTTCAGGTCTTCAGGATTTAATTTGAGCTGAAATCCCCATTTGAGAAGGCATCTCAAAAAACGACTTTCAATATTCTCCTGATCCAGGAATAAGGCGAGGATATTAAGATAACTTTTAGTTAGCGAGTGAATTTGTTCTTTAGTAAGATCTGTCATAAATGTTTGTGGCTGAATTTTTCGATAATATCAGGCCTTAGGATTTTAATACAAGGTAATCATTCTAAGCGACAGTATGTGGATTATCTATCGTTGTTGCAGTGCGATATAGCAGTACTTGCGCTGAAGTCTGTCGATATTCAGAATGCCAAATTGTTTCGCTTTTGAAATGTCTTCGCAGACGTTGCTGTAGTCCTGGATATTAATAGCAGCCAGGGCTCTCATGTAATAAGGATCGGCTTGATTTCGTCTCAAAAAAATGGCCCAGTTGCAGTCAGTAACAGCTTCTTTATACCTTTTTAATTTAATATTGGCTTGAGCCTTTGCAACAAAAAGGTGATAGTAGATGTCAGGAGCGTCAGCTGAATTCATTACTATCTGAAAGGCTCTTCCGTAAACATCACTAAAGTTTTCTTTAAACAATCTCTTGCCTAAAGTAAAGTAGCGCAGTGCTTCCTCGGGTTTGTTTAACTTGTGAAGGTTAATCATTCCTATTTCATAGATCAATGCAAGGTTATGAGGCTCCTCAGCGTGCAACTGTTTCAGTACTTCAATTGATTGCTGATAATTTCCCATATTGTACTCACACAGATATATATTCTGTAACGTTTCGGAGCGAAGCGGATGCTCATAATTTTTTAGAACGTTATAGTGAGAAATTGCTGAAGAGAAATTACGGAGTTTGAATTCGAGGTCTGCTTGTTTGCGGAGGGCGCCCACGAGACTGTCTTTTGCAAAACTATATCTGTATTCCAGTGGATCTTTCTCCTCCAGGTTACTAATTAACTTAAAGGCATCGTCGAAACGTCCGGAGCCAAAAAGGCCATTTACATTTTTAAGTTGTTCCTTATTTGCTCTTGTTTTCTTTAACTCTTGTTTCTCTACATAGTAGTGAGCCGTGCGTACTACGGAGAAGCAAAAACCTGCAATGATCAGAAAAACAAGGAATGCCAGGGCTTGAATTTTAAAATAGTTTTTATCTATACGATATCTGCTTTCCTGCGCTTTTTTCCAGCGATAGTACCTGTTCTTTCTTAGTTCGGCCACGTATAATTCATCGTATACCTGAGCGAGACCATTGATGCGGAGGTCGTATCGTCCTTTTTTTGATGGGTTACAGAGAACCTGATAAGCTTCATTTATTATTTTGAAAAGTTCTTCTGCCTGTCTATTTCCAGGATTACGATCAGGGTGATACAACTTTGCCAGCTTTTTATAAGCTGCCTTTATTTCGCCTGAAGTTGCATTGCGAGATACACCTAAGTCTTCGTAGTAATCTCTCATCACCTGATCCTTTTAAACGTTCGAGGCCGTTATCAAGTGGCCTTACGTCTAAAAGCAGCTAAATCTTTGTGCCTGAAATGAAAAAAGCCGCTAAAAAAGCGGCTTCCTACAAAAAATATTTTTGTTGTAATGAAATTATAATTTCGATAGTTCGAGAACCAAGTCGATCAGTTTGTTAGAATAACCCCACTCGTTATCATACCATGCTACAACTTTTACGAAACGATCATTTAAAGCAATACCTGCTTTAGCATCGAAGATAGAAGTACGTGCATCGCCAAGGAAATCTTGTGATACTACTTCATCTTCAGTATAACCCAATATACCTTTAAGTTCGCCTTCAGAAGCATCTTTCATTGCTTTCTTAATGTCCTCATAAGAGGCAGCTTTTTCTAAACGTACAGTAAGGTCTACAACTGATACGTCTGCCACGGGAACGCGGAATGACATGCCAGTAAGCTTACCTTTTAATTCAGGAATTACAAGAGCAACTGCTTTTGCAGCACCTGTTGAAGAAGGAATAATATTTTGATAAGCACCGCGACCACCTCTCCAATCTTTTGCTGAAGGGCCATCAACGGTTTTTTGCGTTGCTGTAACTGCGTGAACTGTGCTCATTAGTCCTTCTGCAATTCCGAATTTATCGTTTAATACTTTAGCAATAGGAGCAAGACAGTTTGTAGTACAAGAAGCATTAGATACGATAGTGTGCTCTTTTGTTAATTTCTTGTGGTTTACACCCATAACAAAAGTAGGGGTGTCATCTTTAGCAGGAGCCGACATAACAACACGCTTAGCCCCGGCAGTAATATGCTTCTGTGCATCAGCCTGAGTAAGGAATAAACCTGTTGATTCAATAACGATTTCAGCACCAACTTCAGACCATTTAAGGTTTGCAGGATCTTTCTCAGCTGTAACACGGATTTTTTTACCGTTTACAAACAGATTGCCATCTTTTGCTTCAACAGTGCCATCAAATCTACCATGTGTAGAGTCGTACTTAAGCATGTACGCCATATATTCTGGGTCTACAAGATCGTTGATACCTACTATCTCGATATCTTTACGGGTAAGGGCAGCTCTGAAAGCTAAGCGGCCGATTCTACCAAATCCATTAATACCTATTTTGGTCATTTTCGTCTGGTTTAATTTATTGAGGTGTCAAAAATAAAATAGATGAAACCTAAAACAAATGAAAAGTTTAAGGGTTTTGAAAAAAAAATCTCGCATAGGTTTGCAAATAGAAAGTACAGATATATCTTTGCACACCTTTTGACAAACACAGTAACACGGTCCGTTCGTCTAGGGGTTAGGACACAAGATTTTCATTCTTGGAACAGGGGTTCGATTCCCCTACGGACTACTAAAAGGGAAAGTTGGATTAACATCTGATTTCCCTTTTTTCTTTTTTATTTCTTCCCTACTCTTTTCTTAGCATAATAACCAATTCGCACCCTTCTAAATTCCATCCTCCTCCTCTTTAATATTTAGAAATTAAAATAGTGGGATCACAAACGAATGCGGTACTGTCTATCGGTTTTTGATACTTTCTGGATAATCATACACCGGACTGGTATTCTCCGGCAACAGTAATGATGTGTGAAATCTTACTATAGATTATATCAACTGAGGATTTACTCAAGATCTGTTAATACGAAAAATTTGAGTTCAATAAACGTAAGCAAAGGAGTCTATAAATAAAGGCAGCTCCTTAATATAAGGAATAGGCTGCGCTTCCGCAAAGCCTATAGAGAGAGGGTCAATGTATCTTTTATCTAACTAAGGTTACTGAAGCGTATACCTGATGGTCCATCCAAAATCCTTTTTCAACTCCTCAAGCATGGCTAAACCTTGTTGAGTTGGGCCGTGACGAAATAGGTCTCTTGAATATCGAATGTTCCTCCGGTTTATTTGTCTTGTCTTAGCGTTGTTGTAAATGTTCTCG
Organism: Chryseosolibacter indicum; assembly: GCF_018598585.1. Lineage (GTDB taxonomy): Bacteria > Bacteroidota > Bacteroidia > Cytophagales > Cyclobacteriaceae > Chryseosolibacter > Chryseosolibacter indicus. The sequence continues at coordinate 18,240 of NZ_JAHESD010000033.1, read as the reverse complement.
ATTATAAAATCGAAAGGTGTAGAATAATTGATCACCTCGCCATTAGCAAAGCTTACGAAGTTAATGTTATGATCGTCTGGCAGAAGTAACTCCCTTGACGTCTACATCATCTAGGTAGCTCTGAGAACTAAACATTTCCAAAGAAGGTATATCGCTTAATGATATATTAAAGTATCGTCCTTCAAGGAGGGTAACAGATTTTAACTTTTGAATGTCTCCTCCCAGGGAAATGAGGTAGTAGCCCCATAGATATCCTCATAGTCGTGTTTCAGTGTTCTGCCATCGTTCGAAGAAAGATTATAGTTTTGTCTAGTTCCGTCTCCCCAATCTACAACAATGGAGCCTGAGGTAGCCAAAGTTACCGCGATAGAAAAGTAGCGTAGAGAACTTAAGTTGAATCTTCCATTATCATAAAATCAGTGACGTTATAAAATACTGGGCTTAATTCGATTGGCTCGGAAGTATAGCTATCACCCATATGGAGAAGTTTTACAGGTTGTCCCTTAATAATTACGTCACCTTGTCATTGTTGAGACTCAACAACAGATAAGCATTTGAGGGTAAACTTATCGAGCTACCTCGCCCTTGTTCGTTATTTGAAGCGGCCGAATCGAAGGAGAACTGAACTTCTTTTAATTGCTGCTTATGCTCTTCATCTGAACATGAAAACATAGCAGCCATTACCGAACAATAAATATAAACTACTTTTTCATTTTTAATTTAGAAGGTCTTTATGTTCAATCACCGAAAAAATTTGATGCTGGTCTCTATAAAGAAAAACCTTATAACACGTTTTAATGGCTGCTTTCTTAAGTAACCACAACGGAATCGCTATGCTATATTTCTATACGGGTGGATTAATATCAAGGTATAGGGGCGATTATGCAGAGAGCTTATGTTGTAACAATCGATCACGATTATGGTGTTGCTTAAAAATGTCAACACATTACACAGTTTATTGACCGTGTCGTTAATACATTCGGCTCAGTAATTTCTATAATCACTATGTATGGTGGCATGAATTTGATCAACCTTTTTTTGACAAAAACTTCTAAGTGGTTTTTCTCTGGAAATTTATTCTAATGTTATTCTAATCTTTCCGGCATTTGTTTTTTCGATTGCGGCAGAAAACCGAAACCTATGAAGAAGTCCAGGAAAAGAATACTCATCATTGATAAAAATCAAATACTGAAGGATGCATTTGTAAAAGAAATGGCTTCAGAAGATTATAATGTTGTAGGGTTCTATAAAGATGTTAAAGCAGCGTTTCTATCGTTATTAAAAAGCAGACCTGAAATTATTGTTGTTGTAGTAGACAGTAATGATGAGTTGGTTGTTCGAACCATAGGGAAGATTAAAAGTCAGTTTCCTGCAATCAAATTGCTTGTGCAATGCGACCTTGATTATGATGACCTTATCTTCGATTTACTTACAATTGGTCTGGCTGGACTTTCAAACATAAGCAGAACGTGGGAGTCGATGGAGCAAATCCTTCATGACGTTGACAGGGGTGTATACCCTATCACACCTGCTGTTACAAGAAAGATATTCGAGAGCTTTCAATTAAACAAGTTTGCAGAGTTGTCAACGCGGCAGAATGAGATATTAAGGCTTATGATTATGGGAGCAACGTATAGTACAATTGCTGATAAACTTGGTATCTCAAGAGAGACAGCTAAAACACACATGAAGAACCTATATCGCAAATTGCAGGTACACTCAAAAGAAGAAGCGCTTGCCAAAGCTGTAGAAGACAAGTTAATACTTGTCATTTAACCAGGTTTACTTAATACCACAATAATGGGGATAGGGTAAAAATTTACCTAACGTCTTTAACGGTAAAAGTATTTTTTTCTCGCAGTATCTCATCATATTTTAAAAAAGTAATGAGGTATGCAAAAATTTTTACAGATTCTATTTTTATGTCTGATGCTTCCGTTGAGTCATGTGCTGGCCCAGGGAAGAACGATTAGTGGTAGAGTAGTGGCAGCCGATCAGTCAGCGCTGCCAGGTGTAAACATCGTGCAGGAGGGGACTACAAATGGAACCGTTACGGATGCTAACGGTAATTACTCGATAACAGTAAATGAGGGAACAGGTAACCTTGTATTTACTTTTATTGGGTACCAAACAGTTACCCGGCCAATTGGTGATCAGACCACTATTAATGTTACACTTTCAGAAGATACTCAGCAACTATCCGAAGTGGTAGTTACTGCCTTAGGTATTGAGCGCGAAGCCAAAGCCTTAGGTTACTCTGTACAGGAGATACAGGGGGAGAGCATCACAAGAGTTAAAGAAACAAACGTTGTCAACAGTCTGCAGGGAAGGATAGCCGGCGTTCAGATCCAGGGAAATCAGGGAGCACTTGGTGGTTCATCAAGAATTCTCATCAGAGGAGCTAGATCCATTGCAAATGAAAACCAACCACTTTTTGTAGTCGATGGTATTCCTCTTGATAATTCAAACTTCAACTCAACAGATGTTCAACGAGGTGCTGGTGGTTATGATTACGGAAACGCAGCACAGGATGTCAATCCTGAGGATATTGAATCGGTAAACGTATTGAAGGGGCCTAGTGCTGCAGCGTTGTACGGCAACAGGGCAGCAAACGGAGTAATTATTATTACAACAAAAAAAGGAGCAAAGCGGAAAGGAATTGGTGTTGATGTAAGCTCTGATATTCAGTTTCAGGATATACTTATATTACCAGATTATCAAAATCAATACGGTGGGGGAGCAGGTCCTTTTTCGCGAAATGAACGAGGCGAGGATGTAGCACTATTTTATGTTGACGAAAGCTGGGGGCCAAGGCTTGATGGAAGACCGGTTCGTCAATACTACAGCTATTATCCGGAGTTTCCTGAATTCTATAATAAAACCACCCCATGGGTTGCACATCCTAATAATGTCCGTGATTTCTTTGAACTTGGAATTCAGAACACCAATTCAATTGCTTTCAACGGTGGAAATGAAAAAGGAACCTTTCGGTTGGCATATACCAATCTTAATGCAAAGGGAATAATGCCTAATAGTGACCTGGATAGAAACACTATTAACTTTAATGGTAGTTTTAATCTCACAGATAAGCTTACGGCTTCTGCGGGGGTAAACTACATCAATAGCACAGCTCAAGGCAGACCTGAGCAGGGATATTCCGATGTAATGGTACAATTCAATACTTTCGGACAGCGTCAAGTAGATATGGATATTCTTGACCGGTATTGGATCACTGCTACTGGTGAACAGGTTTCATGGAATCGCGACAGCGAGGATAACCCAAGACCGCGGTATTCTGATAATCCATACTGGATCAGACGTAAGAATTACCAAAATGATAGCAGGGATAGAATTTTTGGTAATGTTACCCTTAGCTATCAATTTAATAAATGGCTTAAGCTTACTGGTCGCATTATGAATGACTTTTATACTGACCGAAGAGAAGAGCGCAAAGCTACCGGCTCAGTAGGACAGTCTTTCTACATCTCAGAGATCAGACAGGTAAGAGAAACCAATGCAGATCTTATTCTTACTTTCACAGGAAATGTTACCAATAATCTATCACTTACTGCTTTTGTAGGGGGTAATATCCGCGAGAACCACTATAACCTTGATGCTGGTGAAACAGTAGGGGGCTTAAGCGTTCCTGACTTTTTCAACCTACAAAATTCTATGCAACGCCCTATCATTACAGATAATACAAGTCAAAGGAATATAAACAGTGTTTTTGGAAGCGTATCACTTGGTTATCGCGACCTGATTTACGTTGATGGAACGTTACGTAATGACTGGTCGTCAACATTGCCCTCAGGGAATAACTCATTTTTATATCCTTCTATAAGTGCAAGTTTTCTTTTGAGCAGTCTACCGGTATTTGAAGGATCGCAGCAAATATCATTGGCTAAGGTAAGAGGAAGTTATGCTGAGGCAGGAAATGATACTGATCCTTATCGTACAGGCTTCACTTATGAGCCCCAGAACTATTTTGGTTCTAACCCAAGTTATAGGGTTCCTGTTACTTTAAATAATCCTGAACTAAAACCCGAGAAAACCAGGTCATATGAATTTGGGGTTGACTTGCGCTTCTTTGATGATCGTTTAACTTTTGATGCAACTTATTATCATACTATTTCTACAGATCAAATTTTTCAGGTTCCTGTAAGTGGTGCTTCTGGTTATACATCCCAAATTATAAATGCAGGACGCGTTCGCAATAATGGAATTGAGATAGCACTGTCGGGAGCGCCTGTGGTGACAGAGAACTTCCGGTGGGATATTGGTATAAACTGGGCTCGTAATAGAAATAGGTTATTAGAGTTACCTGAGGGAATAGAGAATTATCGGATCGCTACAGGTCCTTTTGCGGTAACCATAGATGCACGTGTAGGTCAGCCGTTAGGAGTAATTACTGGTTACGACTATGTTTACCAGGACGGAAAGAAAGTAGTAGATGATAATGGAGTTTATGCTTTCTCTGATCAGCTTGTGCCATTGGGATCGGTTCTTGCCGATTGGACTGGCGGTTTAACAAGTAGCTTTAACTACAAAGGCATTAACCTTAGTTTTCTTTTCAGCGCACAATATGGCGGTGAATTGTATTCGCTCACCAGTACATTTGGTAAATACAGCGGGATGATGGAGGAAACAGTAGCAGGTAATATCAGGCAACAGTATATGGTAGTTGATGGTGTTAAAGAAGATGAGGACGGCAACTTTGTTCCTAATGATATTGAGATAAGTCCTGTTGATTTCTTTGCGTCTATGTTTGGTCATGGACGGGCATTTGTTTACGATGCAAGCTTTGTTAAACTTCGCGAAATCTCTCTGGGATATTCATTGCCTCAATCTCTTATTGCAAACACCCCGTTCAGGAGTATTTCTTTTTCATTGATAGGAAGAAACCTTGCGATTTTGTATAAAAACGTGCCACACCTGGATCCCGAAGCTGCTGTTACTGGATCCGGAAATATACAGGGATACGAAGGTGGTGCTATCCCTAGTTTAAGGTCTTATGGTGCAAGTATCAGGTTGGGATTTTAAGATCATAAATTTTCATCTATGAAAAATTCAATTAAACATATATTACAGATATCAGTGATTTCATGTGCGTTTATGTTTGCATGTGAAGATTTTGAAGAAACGAACACAAATCCTAATCAACCGGAAGATGTACCGAGAGGTTATCTTTTCACATATGCTGTTGAAACGATTATGGATCAGGTATATGGAGGATTTGACAATTCCAGGGTAGGCATGACCTTGGCTCAATACTGGTCTCAGAACCAATATACGGAAGAGAGCCGTTATCAGTACAGGCCTGCAACAAACAATACAACCTGGAACACGATCTATACAGGCATATATAACCTCCAGGAGATTATTAGGTTGAATGAAGAAGATGAATTAACAGGAAGTGACAATGAGATTGCCATTGCGACTATTATGCAGGTTTGGACCTATCAGTTTCTTACTGATCTTTATGGAGACATTCCTTATGAAAACGCTTTATTGGCAAAGCAGGATACACTTGCTCCTGCATATTCGAGACAGCAGGATATTTATCCTGACCTGTTAAGGCGCTTAAGAGCTGCACGTGACATGATCGATGTCGCAGCTCCAGGCTTTGCCAGTGGTGATATTATCTATGATGGTGACATGGAACTCTGGCGCAAGTTTGCAAACTCACTCATGCTTCGTGTGGCGATAAGAATGGTCGATAGAATGGAGCAAGAGTCACTTGCAGCAATTACAGAAGCATATACATCAGGCGTGTTTGAAGACTATACCGAAACTGCGCAAATTAACTATCTGGCGTCTCAGCCTGCCACAAATCCACTCTATGTCGATGTTATTGTTGGTAATCGAAACGATTTTTCAAGTAGTAATACACTTATTGATGTTCTGCTGGCTAGAAATGATCCTCGTATTAATGCTTACTTTGCTCCTGCTAAGAATTCGGGACAGTTTATCGGACGGCCCTATGGTCAAAATGCAGCAGCTGCAAACGCGCTTGTTCCTGATGCCGTATCCCAACTCAGTGCTAAAATACTTTCTCCGGATTTACCAGGACTTATCATGGATGCCGCAGAAGTTAAATTCATTTTAGCAGAAGCAGTTCAAAGGGGAGCAGCCCTTGGTAAAACTGCAGCTGATTTTTATGGTGAAGGAATTCGCGAGTCAATGGAGTACTGGGAGGTGGCTACTCCTGCACAAATTGATAACTACATTTTAGCAAATCCTTATGATGCTGGTAACTGGAAGCAATCTTTGGGAGTTCAAAAATGGATTGCATTATATATGCAAGGATTCCAGGGATGGGCAGAATACAGGAGGTTGGATTTTACGGGTATTCTTAAAATGCCTGTAAGCGGTCCCTTGGTGAGTATTAACCAAGTACCTGTACGCAGAACTTATCCACCTGATGAGCAAACCTTAAACAGACAGAACTACATCACAGCAATAGAGAAACAAGGTCCGGATGAGTTGACAACAAAAGTTTGGTGGGATTTATTTTGAGCTAAATAATTTTACTATGAAGAAATTTAAAATCTATATACTAACCAGCGCTATTCTATTTTGTTTACTCTTCTCTTGTACTGATCCTGAAGAAACAATGTCGTGGAGGCCAGGCAGTAGCCTACATATTATTGGGGAAGGGGAGATTACGGTGGGAGAAGAATTTGAGTACTATGTAGATGGTTACACGATTAATGAAACGTATACTTGGACACTGGATGGTGCTGCCATCACCCCTACCCGTGGAGGTGAATTTGTAATTCTAAACTTTAATAGTCCTGGTACTCACTCGCTCTCTGTAACAAATGGACGATTAACAGGAACGATGGAAATAGTGGCAGAATAAACAGTAATAAAAAAGACAACTCTAAACAAAAGAGAGCTCCACTTAGAGCTCTCTTTTATTTTAAATTACTTCTGCTTTAAACCCTGCCTTCTCAACAACCTTGATGATTTTATCTTTGTCTTGTTCTCCTTTAACTGTAAGAACTTTAGATGGACTGCTGATATCTACTTCCCATTTAGTTTCACCAAAGGCTTCGTTGAGAAATGGTGTAGCTTTAGCAATACATCCTGCACATTTTATTGTAGTCTTGAATTTAGATGTTCCCATAATTCAGTTTATTTATTGTATAATGTTTTCTGTTTCTGCTTTTAAATAAAATAGATAGTCGCAAGAAGAGGGTTATTTTGTGGTATTATATCCAGCCTTTTCTAATGCATGGATAATAGCATTCTTTGTTAAACCATATCTTAGTTCTATCTCTGCCTCTGTAGGCGCTGTCGTTCTGATGCTACCTCCTATAGCTTCTACGGCACTAGTGGCAGTCATGCAGCAATCGCTATTTTTCATATTTAAATTTGTTGGGCCTGGTGTTTTCATAACGTAAACTTTACTTAATAAACACGTCAAGGAATTTTTTTGATTATATATAATTCGACAAACGTTATAAAATTATCAGATTGGTGCTTACGCTTAAATCTTTGTTGTTCTTAGTCGCAGACTATTAGCTACGACGCTTACAGAACTCAAAGCCATAGCCGCACCTGCGATCATCGGGTCAAGAAGAAAACCATTGAGAGGATATAAAGCACCTGCTGCCAGAGGGATACCTATTACGTTGTATATGAAGGCCCAAAACAAGTTTTGTCTGACGCCCTGTACTGTTTTCGTTGAAAGATTTAATGCTTTGGGGATAGACATCAGATCAGATGTTATCAATGTCATCTTAGCTACGTCCATTGCAATATCTGATCCTTTACCCATCGCAATACTGATGTCTGCTTGTGCCAATGCCTGTGAGTCGTTGATGCCGTCGCCAACCATCGCTACGACTTTGCCTTGTGCTTGTAAGTGTTTTACAAAATCAGCTTTATCAGAAGGTAATACATTTGCCTTATAGTGGTTTAAATTAACCTGCGCTGCAACAGCTCTTGCTGTTTGCTCATTGTCGCCTGTGAGCATATAAACATCTATACCTTTTTTTTGTAGTAAACCGATGGCATCTCTTGATGTCGCCTTTATTCGGTCTGCAATTGCGATTAGTGCAATTACTTTATTATCGTCAGTAAAGTATACCACTGTTTTAGCTTCTGACTGCAGTGTTAAAGCTTTTGAAATGATGCTGTCGGAAATTTTAATATTGTGTTCCTCAATTAGCTTCTTATTACCAATATAATAAGTAGTGTTATCCGCTTTTCCTTTTACTCCCCGGGCAGTAATGCTTTCAAATGCATCTAAAGCAACAGATTTTATCTGTTGTGGTTTTAGCTTATTCACGACAGCGTCAGCCAGCGGATGTTCGGATTGATATTCAAGCGTGTATAATATTCTTTGATAAGTTTCCACTTCTTTTTCAGTCGCAGCCCAGATGAGGTCTGTCACCACGGGTTTCCCTTCTGTAATGGTGCCGGTCTTATCAAGTATGATTGCATTAACCTTATGTGCCAGCTCCAGGCTTTCTGCATCTTTAATCAGAATGTTATTTTCAGCACCTTTTCCTACACCAACCATAATGGCAGTAGGGGTTGCAAGTCCTAAAGCGCAAGGACAAGCAATAACAAGTACTGTGACTGAAGTGAGAAGTGCGTGCGTAAATGCATTGTCTCCTCCAAATATCATCCATGCAATGAAGGTAAGTAAAGCAATGCCAATTACAACAGGTACAAATACTCCAGCTATTCTATCGACAAGCTTTTGCACAGGTGCCTTGCTTCCTTGTGCTTGTTGCACCATTTTAATAATCTGCGCCAATATGGTTTCGTTACCTACTTTTTGAGCTTCAAACTGAAAGCTTCCTTTCTGATTGATGGTACCTGCAAAAACTTTATCACCATATTTCTTTTCGATCGGTACAGGTTCACCTGTGATCATGCTTTCATCAACAAAAGAACTACCGTTCATTAGAGTTCCATCAACAGGTATTTTTTCTCCTGGTCTTACCACTATGATATGGCCATGTTTTACAGATGCGACTGGTAACTCGTGTTCTGTGTTGTCCATAATTACGTGAACTGTTTTTGGTTGAAGCCCCATTAGTTTTTTAATGGCCGATGATGTATTTGACTTCGCCTTTTCTTCTAGCAGCTTGCCTAACGAAATGAATGTTATAACCACTGCTGCAGCTTCATAGTAAACATGCGCATGTAAGTTTCTTGAATGCCAGAAGTCAGGGAAAAATGTGTTAAATGCACTGAACAAAAAGGCAATTCCTGTAGATAATGCAACAAGTGTATCCATATTTGCTTGCCTGTGTCGTGCCTGCCTCCATGCATTTATAAAGAAGCTTCTACCGAAATAAAAGACAACAGGAGCGGAGAGGATCATGGATATATAGGAACCATATGGTATATCCATAAAGAACATCGCAATAATAACAACAGGTATAGTCAGTATTGAGGACCATATTGTCCTTCGCTTTAATGCTTTATAATGTTTACGTTGTGCTTCTTCCTGTATAGCCTGTGGATCTTCGGTATCAACTACCAGGTCGTAGCCAATTGATCGTACTGCATTTTGGAGCTCGGTTGGTTTGATTTGTTGCTGATCGTACTCTACCCACGCAGTTTGATTTGCAAAATTCACAGCAACATCTTTAACACCTGCGGTTGATTTTAGTATAGACTCAACACTTACAGCGCAGGCGGCACAACTCATTTCTAAAACAGGAAAGGTGTTACGTATAACGTTTCCTTTCTGTGGCTTCACTTGAATTTCACTTACAGCAGACATGTATAAGAGTTTAAATTCCAATCATTCTATACTACAATTATACACGCTCGATGGAGTTTAAGTTTTATATTTTAGCTGGTAAGTGTTATATCATTTTATGTTCTTATACAGAGGCTATAAAAAGGAAAAAGTCCCGCTAAACGACTTTAGACAGGACTTCCCCTTTACCCTAACCAAAACAAAGAATGATTGCTTTTTGTATAATAAAAACTATACCTACAGAAACAGCCTTATGATAAAAACGGGCTTCAACGGAATGATTAGGCGATGTTTTGCATTAATTGAATAGATGCTTCCGTGGTTTGATGTTGATCTTATCTATAGGAAGTGACTTCTTAATTGTAGTGAAACAACGAATGAAAATGTCAGCGGTTTCTTTATTGCCGTCGTTTTTATTTAAAAAATGATTTCCATACTTTTTAGTTGTAAAAGCTACACTATTGAACATTATGTAGAACTACTGTATGTAAAATGCAGTGCGAAGGCTAGGAAAAATTTGGTACTCCTTCCAAGGTAGATTAAGTATTCTCTAAGTATTCCCTAAGGCTTCTCTAAGACATTCTCCACAGTCTCTGCACACTACTTGCACTCTCGCTCCAGTCTTATGAAATATTTATAAGTAATAAGGAAATTAAATACGAGCCAGGCAGGAAAGGAATGAGACACTCGTAACAAGGGCTAGTGTTCTTCAAGATACGAAGAACAAGTAAATTGATGAATGGACTTTTAATAAATTATTTACCTCCAAGAAGCTTTACATAGCCGGCCTCTAAGGCATAAATTTATTTCAAACGTGCTATTGTCAAATTTTAAATATCGATTATGAACACGAAGTTATCATGGTGGCAGATAGGGTTGGCTTCGGTAGCCATCTCTACGATCGGAGGGTTGATAGGCAGGAAACCTGGTAAGACAGAAGCAGTGTCATACGCTAAGTACAAGCAGGCGCCGTGGGCACCACCACCATGGCTGTTTGGTCCCGCATGGATGGCCAACAATTATTTCTTACTAACCGGACTTCAAAAGTTAGTTAATTCGGATAGTCGGAATAAGAAGACATTACTGTATTTACAAATCCCAATCTGGGCCATCTTTTTCTCATTTGGGTACGTATATGCCAATAAGAAAAGCCCGGTACTTGCAGCAGGATGGACAGTAGCAGATGCGCTTCTTGCGGCGACCAGTTTTGCAGTAGCTCTTAAACAAGACAAGAAACTGTCATACTACTTTCTGCCATTATTGAGTTGGACTTCTTACGCATCTACTGTAGCTGTATATCAGGCAGTAAAGAATAATGACCCTGTGCTACATACTAAAGCTGCGGCGTAATACAACGTCCAATAGTAATAGGAGTATTTAACGATTGCTATTAATAAGGAAGGGATTCAACGTGAGTTCCTTTCTTTCAACATCATCTTCTTTTAATTAATATATCCTTAACAAATCTTTCATCCAAAGAAGGGCATTTCTCGACGCTACTAAAATCAGGTTATAAGTGTAGGTGGAACACAATGTAAATTTTTTGAAAATCTTGCATCGTTACTGCTAAGTGTTAATACTTAGGTGAGATTACAAAATGAGCATAAGTTGCATAAAAAGGAGATCAGCAGTAAAAATTAACGTTGAGTTAACTTGAAATCTTTCTTTAACATGCTAAGCTAGTGTTTGGTAAAAATTGCCGCTGCTTTTGTATTCATCTTGCTGCCTTAAAAATTCCTTAAGCAAGGCTTAATAATTCCTTAAAATGAAGAAAATTCTGGTAGTAGATGATTTCAAAAGCATTCGTGAATTTATATGTGACACATTAAAGCGTAAAGGATATGAAATCCTCGATGCAAGTAATGGAAATGAAGCTTTTCAAGTACTTACTGAGCACAAGGGAGACATTAATCTCGTTCTCTCAGACTATAACATGCCAGATTGTAATGGTCTAGAACTTCTTAAAAAGATAAAAGCAGATTCATCTGTAGCGAAAACCCCAGTTATATTTCTTACAACCGAATCAAGCCCGGAAAAAATGAGAGCGGCTAAAGAAGCTGGACTTTCAGCGTGGATTAAAAAGCCATACAGAACAGAAACGTTCTTTGCACAGATCGAAAATGTGTTGAAGAATGGATAGTAATCAACTTCGGTTTGTTGAGGATACGCTGGACTTATTGAATGATCTTGATGAAGGATTGTTGCAACTTGAAGCTAACCCTCATGCAACAGCACCCTTGGAACAGGTATTCAGGACCATGCACACTATCAAAGGTGCTGCCAACATGTTTGGATTTGATAATATTGGGAACCTGGCACACCAACTTGAATCACTCTTTGATCTTGTAAGATCCAATAAGCTGCAGGTTACTGATTCTTTAATCAGTATTACGCTTCAGGCTTTTGACAACGTTCGTAATCTTCTTCAGGCAAAGGAATTTGAAAGAATTGTAAAGGATTCTCTTTTGCAAGAGCATATTGATACAAGCATTTCTTATTATAAGGAGGCAATTGCCAGCAGTAATATTGATGAGACAGTTTCAACCATAGACAAGGATGAGCTTGTTACATATTTCATCAGCGTTACTCCTTCCATAGATATTACTAAAGATGGAAATCATCCACTGGTTTTTATCATGCTAGACCTTGAAGGCCTTGGTACTTCCCGAACGAAAGTATTCGCACAAGGAGAGACAATTAAACAATGGCATTTATTCATAGCTACCACAACATCTCTTGCCGAATTGCAAAGTTATTTTCTGTTTGTTGAAGGTGAATGTAATGTTGAATATCAAAGAATTGCCACGGGAAACCTGATAGAAGATCATGAATTTCAACAATGCATCGAGAAGTTTAATGATGGACAGTTTCAATGGGAGAAGCTTCTTGAAGAGGCGACGCAGGCACAGGAGAGATTAAAAGTGATTCAGACAGAAGAGCTGGTTGAGAAAGGCGGTCCAACCACTCCTGTCAGAAAAGCGCAGTCCGATGCTATCATAAAAGTAGACAAACGGAAGATTGACGATTTATTGAACTGGATTAGTGAATTGCTTGTGTTACAAGCGCAGCTGTCGACAATTAGCAATGATAGTAATAATGCAACTCTTCGCCAGGTGGCAGAGAATTTGGAAATGATTACAGGCAGACTCCGTGACACTTCTTTGGAAATAGGGCTTGTGCCTATAGAAACGTTAGTTACAAAGTTTAAAAGGTTTGTTCGAGATCTGTCGAAGTCCCTTAATAAGAAAGTAAATTTTCTAAGTGAAGGTTCCGATACGGAAATGGACAAAGATGTGATCGAGATGATGTCGGAGCCAATGATTCATCTCATAAGAAATGCTATAGACCATGGCATCAGCTCTCCAGAAGTACGCAAAGCTGAAGGTAAAAGCGAATTTGGTACTGTAAAACTCAAAGCGTTTAATAGCAGTGCCTATGTAAACATCATTATCAGCGATGATGGGAAAGGTATTGATAAGGAGGCTGTACTTCGTAAAGCTATAAAAGAAGGAGTGGTGAGTGAAGACATCACACTTTCAGAGGAAGAGGTTTTCAATCTCATATTTCATCCGGGTTTGTCTACTGCTGATAAAGTTTCTGATATATCAGGAAGGGGAGTTGGTATGGATGTTGTAAGACAAAAAATTAATGAGCTACGAGGCAGTATCACAATTAAAAGTGAGAAGGGTAAAGGCACAGCTTTTCATATTAAGCTTCCGCTATCGCGTTCTATAATAGAAGGTCTGCTGGTGAAGGTAGCTGATACACGATATGTAGTGCCTTTAAATGTTATAGAGCGTATTGATCGGATTTCTTATGAATCCTTATATGCCGGGGAACGAGTAAATACATCTGTTCTTGTTAATGATGAGTTGCTGCCTGTTCTCTCGCTCCGCAAGCAATTTCACAACGATGTAGTTGATGTCCCTAAAACTGCAGATGTTATTTCAATATCAATTGACGGGAAGAGGAAGGGAATAGCGGTTGATAAAATTGAAGGCAAAATGCAGACGGTGTTAAAACCATTGGGTGATGTCTATCAACAACAGGATTTCATTGCAGGTAGTACCATTTTAGGTAATGGCAGTTTGGCGCTTGTATTGGATCCCTCTCGATTACTTAAGCTTGAACATAATAAAAATTAAGAAGGTGTTATGCAAAATGAAAGTCAGTTGAAGTCCTATATTACTTTTGGTCTTGGCGATGAGAAATTTGCGCTTGCAGTTGATCATGTGCAGGAGATTGTAGAGTTGGACAAAGTAACAAAGATACCAAATGCGCCGCATTATATGTTAGGTATTATAAACCTCAGGGGTAAAGTTCTTCCCCTGTTAGACACGCGCCTGAAGTTAGGCTTATCCGAAGCGCTTGCAACAAAGAAGAGTCGAATAATGGTTATCGATATTATGGTAACCGATGAAAAAGTTATTCAAATAGGAGCATTGGTTGATGTGGCAAAAGAGGTTATTGAACTTTCGCCATCTGATATCCAGGAAGCTCCTGAATTTGAAAACTACAACACAAAGACGCCCATCACCGGAGTTGTGAATAACAAAGGCGACATTACGATGATAATGGATGTTAATAAGGTTTTCTCATCAGCAGACATTCTTCAACTTAATCAAATAATGAACTAGCACTAGAATATTTTTTACTTAATACACCCCACTTACATGATTAAAAATTTAACTATTCGGACGAAGCTTGTAGCTGCATTTACCGTACTCTTACTGCTCATGGCAGTAATTTTTGCTGTATCTTATTTTCGTATTGGCGAGATTAACGATAGACTAAACAAAATCACTGATATAAGTACTATTCAGCTCCAGCTTATTGGTGATATAGAGGTAAACCTTACCGAAATTAGTAGAGACCAAAAGAAAATTATTCAGGCAGAAAACATGGAGGCGATGAATGGCTTAAAACGTTCCATCGATGGATTCGTTGATGAATTGACTACATCTATTGCGGAGCTTGAAAAGATAAGTGATGGAGACATCTTATTAAAAACAAAAGAGCTTAAAGCACGGGTTAACGAGTTTATTAGTGTAGGGTCAAACGTAGTTAACTTAGCGCTTCAAAATTCAGAGGTAGTAGCAACACAACTTTCAAGAAATGAAGGAGAAATTGAGTTCGGTAAGTTAAAAACCACTTTAGATGAGCTTTTAGGAAAACTTTCAACGTCGGGAGCAAAAGAGCAGGTGGATAGAGTACATCGCATGAGAAGCTTGCTGGTGGATTTGAAGAATTCGGAAAATGCCATGATAGCGGCAGAAACAGATGAGGAAAACAAAGAGGTGATTAGAAAAACTGGAACACTTGAAACTCAGATTGAGTTACTAAGCACGTCTATCGGTGGAAGCCTGAGTGGCGAGAATAAAGCATTGTTTGATAGGTATCAAATGCAGTACAGCAACTTCTATAACGTGCACTTAAAAGTTAGGGAGCTTGCCATGCAAAACACCAATACAAAGGCGGAAGCTTTGTCAGAAGGGGAAGTTGAAAAGCTTGACGATGCAAGTGATGCGGTATTATCACAAGTAGAGGCAACGATAGAAAGTAGTCTAGCGACGGACCGCATTATAACTGATGATATGTATACTAGTACTATTGTTACGATGGTAATTATCATCTCTGTGGCAGTACTTATTGGCATCCTTGTGGCTACCTGGCTGTTGAAGGATATAACCGCTTCATTAAATATTGCAAAGACTACAATTAAGAAGATCGCTCAAGGGGACTTCTCTGCTAATGTTAATTTGGATAAGAAAGATGAGATAGGAGAGATGTTGAATGAACTTCAGTATATGCTCGAAAAATTACGGAGCAGTGTAGACGTAGCCAAGAAAGTTGCTAAAGGGGATTTAACAATTGATTTTGCTTCTATCAAGAATAAAGGAGGCGATCTTGATGAGGCTTTGGAAACAATGGTTACGAGCCTTCGTGAAATTGCTTCTACCATTTATAATGGTGCTGAAAATGTATCCGCTGCAAGTCAGCAGGTAGCCTCTGCATCACAACAAATGTCACAGGGAGCACAGGAGCAGGCAAGTGCATCAGAAGAGGTATCTTCTTCTATGGAGCAGATGGTTGCTAATATTCAGCAAAACACTGATAACTCGCGTGAGACAGAGAAGATTTCTAACAAAGCTGCAAAGGATATACAGGTAAGCAGTGAATCCGTATCTGAAACAGTAGAAGCGATTACCAACATTGCAGAGAAGATCGCAATAATAGAAGAAATTGCTTCTAAAACAGATTTGCTCGCACTTAATGCTGCGGTAGAAGCCGCGCGTGCTGGTGAGCATGGAAAAGGTTTTGCAGTAGTTGCGGCTGAAGTACGCAAACTTGCAGAGCGGAGCCAGAAGGCTGCAGCGGAGATTACGGAAATATCTGCTAAGACGGTTAAGGCCGCACAGCAGTCTAAAGAACTTCTGCTCAACACCCTTCCAGATATAAACAAAACAGCACAACTTGTACAAGAAATAGCTGCGGCGAGTGTTGAACAAAATACAGGTGCAGATCAGGTTAATACAGCTATCCAACAACTTTCTCAAGTTACACAAGGAAATGCATCTGCGGCTGAGGAAATGTCTTCTAATGCTGAAGAGTTAAATAGCCAGGCTGAAGAGTTAAAGGCTGCAGTAAGCTATTTCAAACTTGACAATAATTCACTTTCTAAATTCAGGAAGTCAAGGGTAAGCACATCGCTGCGTACTCCCGCTAAATCCCAATCTAGATTTGAGGTTGTTGGGTCTAATGGAAATGGACATGTTAAAGGGTTTGATATAAAGTTTGATGGTGGACCTTCAGATAGCGAATTCACTGAGATGTAGGCTAAAGCATGCTTAGTAAATAACTATTGAGAAGATCATCTTTGAAACTTTATTTGTAAACCATGAAATACAGAAGTTGCTTTATTCTATGGTTAGTGTGGCTTGTCTCTATGGCAAGCTACGCACAAACCATTCAAAACATATCACCTGAATCCAGAATTTCGGTTGCAGCATTTATCGAAATAATTAATGCTCATGAAGATATCATTCAAGCTGAGAAAGAACTACTTCTTGCTGATGCTGAAATTGAAATAGCTTCTGCTTCTCCTACGCCAACCCTCGTTTTTGGGAATGCATGTGGTGACATCAGCGGGATAAATATGCCACATCAATTGTTTACCGGGCTTGAATTTACACTTGAGACAGGTGGAAAAAGGAAAAGGCGGATTCGGTATGCTAAAGCTCAGGCAAATGTTTCACTTATTCAGTACAAGATCTTTGTTAAGAATTTTAAGCGTGATGCATTACTACTTTATAATGAATGTTGGTTAAGAGAAAATGAGCTTGCTACGATAAAGAAACACTATCACAGAATCGCTGCATTGGTTCCTGATGATAGTATAAGTTCATTAAAGAAGAAGGTTGAGTTAAAAAGACTTAAAATCAACCTGGAAGAAAAGGAGATCACGTTAAGAGAAAGTTTAACAGAACTGACTACGTTAATCGGACAATCAACGTTAGTTCATCCCCTTGAGCCGGTTTGGACTGATAGTACCGCAATACCGGGTAATTTTTTTAATGACGATAACATAATGGTGAAAGAACGAAAAGCCTCGACGATGCTTGCCTTTGAAGGCCTTGCATTGGCGCAAAGTAACAGGAGAGGGGATATTGGTTTGGCTATCGGAGATAATTATATGACTGAGGCTACTAATCCTGAGGCGCCTTCTCCAAGCTATCACGCGATTAGCGCAACGCTGTCTATTCCTATTCGGTTTTCTTCACGTAAAGCAAACGCTTCTGTAGATAAGTTTAGCCGGGAGTCATTGGTACAACAGGAAGTGGAGAACATAAATGAATTGAAGAGCAGTTGGACAGACTTATACAAAAGGAGAAATAATCTTTTAACTGAGTTAAGGGATATTTCTGCTCTTATCAACGAGCAGGAGAAAATAATCAACATGTCATACTCAAGTAGTATAAAAGAGTTATTACTTGAAATGGCTCGGCTTTATGAATTCAGAATGCTTGAATGGGATACCAAAAATAATCTGGCGAAAGTGAATGCAGAATTTTTTTGGCATTCTGAACAATTGCCTGCAAATCATTTTATGGTTGTAGGAACAAAATAATCGGGTATGCAACAAACAGGTATAAGCGATTCTCTTTTTCTCAAAATGGACGACGAAAGTTTTAATCGTCTGAGTTCTTATGTTACGAAAGAATACGGTATAAAACTTCCTCCCTCCAAACGCTCAATGTTAGAGAGCAGACTTAACAAGAAAGTTAAGGCGTTGGGGATGGATAATTACAAGAATTTTTTAGACTACATATTTAGCGAAGAGGGTAAGCAATCTGAACTTTTTCATGTTGTTGACCTCATAACCACAAATAAAACGGACTTCTTTCGCGAGCCGGCTCATTTTGAATTTTTAACAAATGATTTTTTGCCGCAAAAGCAAAATGAGGGAAAAGACTTATTGAATTTTTGGTCGGCCGGTTGTTCTACAGGTGAGG
>NZ_JAHESD010000032.1 GCF_018598585.1 Chryseosolibacter indicum | reverse complement strand
TAGTTCTACAGGTGAGGAGCCTTATACTTTAATTATGGTTTTGGAAGAATTCAGGAAGAGATATCCTAATTTAAAGTATAACCTGCTGGCATCCGATGTTTCGTTGCGTGTAATGCAGACGGCGTACAACGGAATATATACAGTAGACAAGATAGCAGGAATTAATAATGAACTGAAGCGTAATTATTTCCTTCGTAGCAAGATTCAACAAGAATTGGTGAGGATTAAACCCCAGTTCAGGAGGAACGTGACCTATAAGCGGATTAATTTAATAAATGATTCTTTTGGATTGCATCCCCATGGATTCGATGTAATCTTTTGTAGGAATGTGCTTATCTACTTTGATAAACAACGTCAAGAGTCTGTTATAAGAAAGTTTGCAGCACACCTCCGGCCAGGCGGATTATTATTTTTAGGTCACAGTGAATCTATCATGGGAATGGACGTACCTTTTAAACAAATAAGGCCAACAACATATCAGCGAATAGGTTGAGAGTTAGAAGGGTTAGAAAACAAGTTATTAGGGAACGCTTATATGAAGAAGGCGATTAAAGTTTTAATAGTAGATGATTCAGCTTTAGTGCGGCAGACGTTAACGGAAATTATAAGCACAGATCCGTCATTAGAGGTTATGGGCAAAGCTGCAGATCCTCTTTTTGCTGTTCAACACATTAGAAAAGATATTCCCGATGTTATTACCCTTGACATTGAGATGCCGAGAATGGATGGCATTACTTTTCTAAAAACATTAATGGCTCAATGTCCCGTTCCAGTTGTGGTAATATCCAGTCTAACACAACGGGGGAGCACCCTCGCATTGCAGGCTCTTGAGTATGGGGCAGTAGAAATTGTTGCAAAGTCAGAAATTCGCAATACGAAAGAGTACCTCGAGGAGTCAAGGATGAGAATTACGGATGCGATAAAGGCAGCCTACATGGTACCCGTTAAACGTATGGGTATAAGACCAAAGGTACAATCACAAATGCCCATTGCTAAAAAGCCGACAGGCATGTACAGAACTACTGATAAAATAATAGCAGTAGGTGCGTCAACCGGAGGTACAGAGGCGTTGCGTTACTTTCTTACCAGGCTACCTGTTACTTGTCCTGGTGTACTTGTTACACAACACATGCCTGCAGGATTTACAAAGTCTTTTGCCGATAACCTCAATCAACAATGTGGCATTACTGTTACTGAAGCGGTTAACGGAGAACGAATTTTACGTGGCTATGCCTACATTGCGCCGGGAGGAAAGCACATGGAAATGGTTAGAAGTGGAGCACAGTACTTTATCAAAATAAGTGATGGAGGGCTTGTAAATAGGCATAAACCATCTGTTGATGTACTTTTTAATTCGGTAGCAACCCATGCAGGACAAAATGCAGTAGGCATACTTATGACGGGAATGGGACGTGATGGCGCTCAGGGGTTATTAACAATGAAAGAGAACGGCGCTAAAACTATTGCACAGGATGAAAAGACAAGTGTGGTTTTTGGAATGCCCAAAGAAGCAATAAAACTAGGGGCCGCAGATTACATTTTATCTCTCCATGAAATGCCTCAAAAGGTGTTAGCCTTTTACTAGTATTGCCAATCTTCAAAGGAATATTGTTGTTCAACTGTAGAATTCTTCAACAACTCGATAAGGCTGTTTACATCGGTTTTTTTAGTTGAAACCCAATTCATTCAATGAAACTTTTTTAATGTATTTCTGCAGGTCTCTTTCAGTTACCGCGCTGATTCTCGTTACTTTTCGTTCTTCTATATTGTAATATTCTTCGATAAAGAAACCATCCCACGAGTATAATTTCACTTTGTAGTTAAAAAATGAAATTACTGTAACATAATCGGCATACCTTTTCAGAATAGTGCCTTTTGTTTTAAAGCTTAATTTGTCAAACACCTCCATAATCTTCCCTGTTTTGTGAAAGCAATTAATATTATTATGCCAGGCTTTTTGCGGAAGCATCCATAAGAAGATTTGCCGGTGGCATTATTTTTAAATATTAAAAGAAAAAGAAATAGGATGAATATAGTAGGGCCGATAATATTAGTAGATGATGACCATGACGATCACGAGATTATTAAATCAATTTGTGAGAACTTGGGCGTATGCCAATATTTAAAGTTTTTTGACAATGGGTTTGATCTGGTTAGTTATTTGAAAACTTCAGGTGAAACACCTTTTTTAATACTATGTGACATTAATATGCCACATATAAATGGCATGGCCCTACGTAAATTAATTAGCGAAGATGCATTTCTTAAAAGGAAAAGTATTCCGTTTATTTTCTTTTCTACTGCGGCCACTCCTGATCAAGTAAAGGAAGCATATGAAGATTTAACAGTGCAAGGTTTTTTTATTAAAGGAAATACTTTTCAGGATACAGAAAGAAGATTTAAAAATATACTCCAATACTGGAGTGATTGTAAGCATCCCAATTCGATTCAAAATTAGATCACGTAAATACCAGCCTCTCTTTCGAAAGAGAAAGATTATTATTTGAAAGAATTCTCTTCAGGATATTCTGAAGATCTTCAAATCGGTGGGGCTTACGTATAAACCCATATGCTCCCAACTCAAATGAACGGTTTATATCTTTCTCATAATTGGAGGTAGTGTAGATTATAACGGGAATGGTTCTTAATACCGATACCTTTTTAATCTCTTCAAGGAATTGAAATCCGGTCATTCCTGGCATGTTCAAATCCAGAAAAATGTAATCTGGAAAGAATAGGAGATTATTGTTAATCAGCTCAAGGGCATCTGCTCCGTCTTTTGCAGTTTCGTACTCAACGGGAATATCAAGTGAGTCAAGGGCCGATGTAAAGACCATTTTGTCATCTTCATCGTCATCTACTACAACAATATTCATGTAATGCGATAATTGTTTTAAATTCTCTTATTTTAATTAATTTATTCCAATCCGCCCTCCTGAACAAATTGTAATTCTATCAAATTGAAATAAGCTCACGTTTTCTTTTACTATCCTTGATCAGAGAATATCATAACATAAAAGTTACCTTCATAAAAACTCATACCAACAGTTCGCATTGGAGGTTAAGTTAGGGATGTGGAATGCAATTTTTTGCCGTAAGGTTCGAAATCAAAGCAAACCTTCCTGTTATGATCTTATATGCTTCACCGAAGACTAGGAAAAACAACAATGTAAACTATCTTGCAGCCCATATCTGTAAACAAGCGGTTTAAGATCTAAATATGCACGGTATTTCACCTTCGTATAGTACCAGTCCCGAGGAAAGGATTGAAAGGCTTAACTATGCCCTCAACGC
Source organism: Chryseosolibacter indicum (assembly GCF_018598585.1). Taxonomy (GTDB): domain Bacteria; phylum Bacteroidota; class Bacteroidia; order Cytophagales; family Cyclobacteriaceae; genus Chryseosolibacter; species Chryseosolibacter indicus. Next base: position 55,800 of record NZ_JAHESD010000032.1, on the reverse strand, counting down.
AGCTGAAATAGGAACATGGAATTTTTATCCCATTGAAAACCTGGTAGAGTGGGATGAACGTTGCAGGGAATTGTACGGCTTCCCGCCAGAAAAGCAAATCAGTTATGAACAGGTTATTGAATACATCCATGCCGATGACCGGGAAAAAGTACGCATAGCAGTAGTGAAAGCCCTTGAGGTAAGCTCAGGAGGTTTATATGATGTTCAGTTTAGAACAACCGGAGCGAAGGATAAAAGGCTAAGATGGCTCCATTGCAAGGGTAAAGCATATTTTAATAACGAAGGGGTACCTTACCGACTTTCTGGAATTGCCCAGGATATTACCTCAACTGTTATCGAAAAGGAAAGAAGTGCCCTTTCCGAAAAGATTGCACAGGTAGCATTGGAAAACACCAATTCCGGATATTTTCTAACTTACCTCGGCACCGATATTATAGAATTATCCCCTGCCAGTGCAAGAATATTTACAGGCACGCCACGAAGTGATCTTAAACGTACCGATCTTGTTAATCGTATTCATCCCGACGATATTCCTATACGAGCGAAGGCGTATGAAGAAGCTGAAAAAACAGGAAGGCTTCATTACGAGGCACGTGCAATTTGGGACGATGGCTCAGTTCATTGGTTCCGCGCCCTGGGGGCATATCTGAACGATGCTTCAGGGAAACCCTATTTACTCACAGGAACTTTATTTGATATTACAATTGAACACCAGCGTAGGAAAGCTCTAGAGGATGTTGAAGATTTATTGGCTATTGCTTTCAACAGTGCCTTTATAGGGATGGCTTTCTGCGACCAGGAAGGAAGCTTTTTAAAAGTTAACGCTGCCTATGCACAACTTCTCGGGTATTCAGAGCAAGAATTAAGCGGTCTCAATTTCAACGATATTACTCATCCTGATGATAGAAGCAGGAGTAATGAAGTTTTCCAGGAATTGGTATCAGGGAAACGCCAAAGCTTGAATTTAATTAAGCGGTACGTTCAGAAAGACGGAGCAATTCGTTGGGTTCAGATTAATGTTACTCCTATTAAATCTGAAGCGTATACCGAACTTCGGCTTCTTGCTATAGTTAACGATATAAGCGCTGAAATGCAAAATGAACGGGCTTTGGCAGAAAGTCAGGCTATGTTCAAGAATGTTGCAAACAGTGCCCCAACAGGCTTATGGCTATCAGATGAAAGTGGTAGCTTGTCTTACGTTAATGAAACATTGATAGAGTGGTCTGGCGTACCATACGATTCTCTTCTTAATAAAGGCTGGCTGGATGTAATTATTGAAGAGGACCGTGAGAATAGCTACAAGGTTTTTTCTGATGCTGTGACGCGAAGAGAGCATTATGACGTCATGTTCAGAATGAGAAAAGTTAATGGCGAGGTTATCTGGTGTCGGGCTGCAGGCGATCCTTACTACAATTCAGATGGAAGTTATGCCGGGCATGCAGGTTATTGCATGGACATCAACGAGCTTATAACGGTTACTAACAAAATAAAGGCAGGCGAAGCACAATTCCGGAATATGATCGAGCAGGCCCCCATGGCTATCAGCTTGCTCACCGGAAGAGACATGATTATTGAAGTGGGTAACGACAAAATATTTGAAATCTGGGGTAAAGAGCCTTCAATTACAGGGAAGAAACTTGTCGATGCGTTGCCAGAAATAAAAGAGCAAGGTTTTATTGAGTTGCTGGAACAGGTATATGATAACGGGAAGCCAATCTTTGGCAATGGAACCCTGGCCAAACTGATGCGAAAAGGTAAGCTGGAAGAAGCTTACTTTGATTTCACCTATACCCCAATGCGCGACGGCGAAAAGGTAACAGGTGTTATGGTAATGGCAACAGAGGTAACTCAGCAGGTTAATGCACGAAAGGCGTTAGAGATAAGTGAGGCGCGTTTCAGAAGTCTTATAGAAGAGGCACCCTTTGCAACAGCCTTATATGTTGGTAGAGACTTAATCATAGAAACGGCAAATGATGAAATGATTAAGGTTTGGGGTAAAGATAGTAGTGTCATAGGAATGCGTCTTGAAGACGCATTGCCTGAACTTGAGGGCCAACCATTTCTTCAAATACTTGATAACGTCTATACCACGGGCGAAGCATATCATGCCACTGGCGAAAAGGTTGATCTGGTTGTAAACGGAAAGCTAGATACCTTTTATTTTAACTTTACTTACAAGCCCTTAAGGGATAAGCAGGGCCATGTTTACGCCATCTTAAATATGGCTGTGAATGTAACAGAACAGGTTATTTCAAGACAGAAACTTGAAGAGAGCGAACTGTTTTCACGCAGTATTATTGAAAACTCCCCTGTTGCCAAACTTGTATTGGTAGGTGAGGAAATGGTAATTACAACTGTCAATAAAAACATGTTGCAGATGTTAGGCCGCGAGGCATCTGTAATAGGGAAAAATTTCTTTGATGTTCTCCCTGAATTGGCGACTACACCATTAGCTGAACATTTAAGCAATGTATATAAGACCGGAGAAACATATGTACACCCGGAAGAGAAATTGGAGTTAATAAAATATGGTGTACCTTATACGGGTTATTACAACTACATATATAAGGCGTTGTATAATACTTCAAAGAAAATATATGGTATAATCATTACAGCTACTGAAGTTACAGACCAGGTTCTTGCAAGAGAAAGAATTGTTGAGGCAGAAGCAATACTAAGAGGTGCGCTCGAGCTTGCAGAACTTGCAACCTGGAGTATTGATATTCAAAAAAGCACCATGATGTTGTCAGAACGCTTCCAACAATGGATGGGTTATAATAATACTACCGTAACCATAGAGGAAGGATTGTCACCTGTACCTGATGATTACAGGCAACAGGTAAGTGACGCCATAAACGAGGCAGTTAAACCAGGATCGAAAGGAATATACCAGATAGAGCATCCGATAGTTAATAAACTAAACGGTCAGGTAAGAATAATTACTGTTCAAGGGCAGGTGTTTTACGATGAATCGGGTAAACCTCTTGTCCTTCGCGGTACTGCCCAGGATATAACAAAGCAAAGAAGGCTACAGCACGAACTCGAACGTTTGGTACAACTTCGCACGGAAGAACTGGCAGCAAGTAATGAAGAACTGCAGTCTACCAACGAGGAACTGGCTACTACAAACGAAGAGTTAGCGGAAGCGAATGAGAACCTGATCCATTCAAATCAGGAATTAGAGCAGTATGCTTATGTAGCCAGTCATGACTTGCAAGAACCTCTCAGGAAAATCAGAACATTTTCCGATTTGCTTGTAAAGCAGGAACTTCCTGATAGAAGCAGAAAGTGGATTGATAAGATTAATCAGTCAGCCGAACGTATGTCTTTGCTGATTCAGAGTTTGCTCGAGTTCTCCAGACTGCTCAAGTCTGATAAGCTCATGAATACAGTTGATCTGAATACTGTATTGCTAAACGTTATCAATGATTTTGAATTGGTTATTGAAGAGAAACACGCTGTAGTTAATGTAAAAGAACTTCCTGTTATATATGGAATAGAATTGCAAATGAATCAACTATTCCAGAACCTGTTAAGCAATGCGTTAAAATTCTCTGACAAAGAGGTGTCGCCTGTTATTACGGTAGCTTGTGCGTCCATTACTTATGAAGAAGCCAGGAAACATTTGGGAAGGGCAGCAAGTTATTCCAGCTATTATCATATCACTTTTGCTGATAACGGGATTGGGTTTGAAGAGAAATATGCAGAACATGTCTTTGAAATCTTCAAACGACTTCATTCAAGAGATGTCTATCCTGGTTCGGGTATAGGCCTCGCGCTTTGTAAACGTATTGTTACAAACCACAATGGCAACATATTCGTTGAGTCAGTGGTAGGAAAGGGTACAACCTTTCACATCATTCTACCCGACAATTTAGAGCAGTACTAACTATGACAGAGCTACTGATAGGAAAATACATCAGTTCAAATGCTTTGTCATATTCCAGTATGTGAGAATAATTTTTAAAGTCTCATTCAATTGACGTAATGAATTTCCCTTTTCAAAGAATCCCTGGATGCTAAGATCACAAACCTGTGCTATAAACGGAGAAGGAGAGGTGGAGATAAAGACAAATGGAATGCATTTCTTTTTTAAAATCTCACATTGGTCAATTTTCCTTTTAAAGGTTATTCCATCCATTTTCGGCATGTTAATGTCAGACAGAATAAGAAAGGGATCGGTTGCTGTTTGGTAAAGAAAGTCCAGAGCCTCTTCACCATTTTTAAAAACTTTAATGTCGTTCTGGATTCCCAATTCTTTCAGGGTTAAAAGAATTAACTCCTGATCGTCCGCGTCATCTTCAACCAGCACTAGTGGGCCTTCCTTTCGCATATTGTTTACGTAGTTCACTGCTAGTACGAACTGTTTGTGGTACCTTGAAGTTCCTTGATAAAATGAAATAAGTTATATTTTATTGCATCCGATTGTTTCAGTAAGCGCATCAAGCGATCTATTCTATTGTTCAAGCGCATGGTTGCCTCACACTAACCAACAGGAAGGTAGATATCAAATTTTGCTCCTTCACCTGGCATCCCATGAGCAACAATAGCACCTTCATGGTTTTCCATTATCTTTTTACAGATTGCCAGGCCTATACCTGTTCCTGCATACTCATCCTTATGATGTAAGCGGTAGAAGATGTCAAACAGGCGCTGGCTGTAAGCAGGGTCAAAACCAATTCCATTGTCTTGTAGTGATATTTTAAAATAGTCAACGTTATGAATAAGCGCGACGTCTTTTTCATCACTACCTCTAAGGGTGGTAAAGCTAACGGAGACTACCGGCAATACATTTGGCTTGGTAAACTTCAGTGAGTTTGCAATCAGATTTGTAAACAATTGATTCATCTGGTGAGGGATGGCTCGAACGTTACCGGGCAATGAAATAAGTTGTAATCTTGCTTTTTTATCACTGAACTCTTCGTGTAAATTCTCCAGCACCTCATTCAGCGTCGCCTGCAAGTCTACGATCTGAAAGTAACCCTCCTTGTTTTCCATGAGAGAATAAGTAAGGATGTCATCTACAAGGTTCTGCATCCGCTCCGCAGATTTTTGAATCCGTTCAATCGAGTTTCTTAATTGATTAGATAATGAATCAATTTCTTCATTCATTATCTTGTCAGTAAACAACCTGATCTTTCTCAAAGGCTCTTTTAAGTCATGAGACGTAATCCAGTTGATATTAGAAAGCTCCTGATTTGCTTTCTGAAGTCTTTCATTTAATAACCGGTGTCTTTGTTCCTCCTGGCGTACGTGAATGAGATGAAAGTAGTTTTGAAGTGTTGTAGCAAAACGCGATGCTGCATTTACTTCAGAAGGCCTCCATTCATGACTCTGATACCGAACCTTCTCCTTCCATAAAGCAAACGACGAACGCGGTGCCAGTTCATTTGTTGCTTTTCGCAGAACAGCCTCATTGGGGTTACCGGCCCAGTTAACCGTTCGTTCTACTTCTTCCCTAAACCAGATAATACAGCTTTCCTTTACTTTTCCTAACGCGTGAAAGAGAATGCCACTGGCGTAACGACTAATACTTTTGGCATCCGGATAACGTGTATGAAGAGCAGAAGTAGCGAATTGTACGCTACTTATGTTCTTATCTATCCATTCAATTAATGCAAGTGTTTTCTCAGAAGGTGGAACTATGCCTTGCTCAAACAGTTTACCATTATATAGAATCACAGCTCCTGAAGCATTAGCAACAGCAAGAAGGGAATTGAACTGCTCAAATTTCAATGCAAATTCTTCATCTATATTGATCTTATTAAGCAATTGCTGAAGGTGTGCTTCAACAACAATGTTAACATTATATTCTTCAGCAACCTGTCTTACTTTTATTTGTGAAGCAAGAAATTTACTTTGTAATAAGGCGGAGACACGTTTTTCATAAGGGAGCTTTTTGGGTGAGTAGTGATGGCAGGCAATTAATCCCCATAGTCTTTCATCCTGTAATAGAGATATTGTTAAAGTTGCATGAACACCCATATTTTTAAGATACTGGATATGGATAGGCGAAACACTTCGCAAACCAACATCGCTTAAATCAACATCAGAAGCTGAGCTGTTATTAAAAGTAACAATAGGTACAGGGTTGTAATTCACATCCGGTATCATACGAACGAGGTTGCGAACGTAAAGGACTCTTGCCTGTGCTGGAATATCTGTATGCGGATAGTGAAGTCCGAGAAACGGTTCAAGGTCATCGCGCTTACTTTCGGCATAGACTTCACCATTATATTCTCTGTCAAAGCGATAGATCATAACCCTGTCATATCCTGTCAGCTGCTGTATATGGTATGCTACCCGTTGGCAGAGATCTCTCAGATTTGTAGCCCGTTCTGCTGCGGTCATGAAGTTAAAAGAACGTTCAAACAACTGATGTCTCTCTTCATCGGCATCAACACTAGGCTCAATTTCCAGCAAGACAAGGTTATCTATATAACGGTAAATAATGTCATATTTCTTCTCATGTATCAAAAATGAACACGGATAAGATTGCAAGGGGTTGTTGTTAAAACAGGTTAATAAAGTTTGCCATTCGTGGCCTAACACACTTTCCAGTGATTTATTTAACATCTTCTCTGGTGTAAGCCGAAAAATATCAGCAGTGTTAGCGCTACAATACCTTATTATATAATCATTAGTATCGGCAACCAGCAATACACCATGAGGCTGAATGCTTCCTGGGATGTGGATAGGCTCGCTTTCACAAGTTGTTATATGGGTTACGTCTTTGTTTACAATATCTTTTAGAGTCATGTGCTACTGCGGATGATGCCCGTTCAACGGGGACGTGCATTTTATTAATTTATTTCCAACATTTATTATGGATTGTACCAAAAATTCTTTGCTGCCTGCATGTGATATATATAACAGCATTTTAAACAGTTTGTTTATTTTTTGTTGCAAAACCAATGCTTGGAAAATGCAGTAATTGAAAGTATTAACCGGCAATTAAGCGACTTTTTTCCTTGGTTTTAATGGCAATCTTCTGTCGATACCAATTTGCATCCTACACCATTCCCATCTTCAGCTATCCGTCATACTAAAACACTGTTGCTGTTAGCTTATTTTTTATAACTTACTAGCATTACCAAAACTATATGGATAGATACATTAAATATTTTCTCATCTTACTGATTGCGTTTCTGGCAGCCAATTGTAGTATTCATCAACCTGAAGAAGAGCCTAAAAAGCGTTATACCATAGGCCAGTTTATGGATATTGTTCAGATAAACGGAGGCGCATTCTCTCCGGATGAATCGAAGATACTGATAAGCTCGAAAGAGACAGGCATTTTTAATGCTTTTGAAATCGACCTTAAGTCGGGAGAAAAAAAACAACTTACCACCTCGAAGGATAATGCGATCTTCGGGCAATCGTATTTTCCCGGAGATGATAGAATAGTTTATACCAGTGATAAGGGAGGAAACGAGATCACGCATATCTATGTGAGAAATAACAACGGCTCTACCGTTGACCTTGTCCAGGATTCTACAGCTAAAGCGCAATTCTATGGTTGGAGTTACGACAAGAAAAATATGTATTACACTTCCAACAGCCGGGATAAACGTTATTTCGATTTGTTGAAGGTTCAGGTCGAGGGGGCTCCCAAAGAAGGAAACCTTTATCCTGCCACTACCATGTATCAGAATACTGAAGGACTTGATCCGGCAGCAATCTCAAATGACGGACGTTATATAGCACTTACCAAGTCCATCACAACAAATAATTCGGATATGTACCTGCTCGATACCCAGAGCAAGCAGACAAAGCACTTGTCAAAGCACCAGGGTAATGCACAGTACGCCCCGCAGTACTTTAGTCTTGATGGAAAAAAATTATTCTACCTTACTGACGAGGGAAGTGAGTTCATGTATCTCTCAAGCTATGATGTAACAACAGGTGAGAAGAAGAAAGTTGAAGAAGCGCCGTGGGATATTATGTATGCTTACCTCTCCCGCAATGGAAAATACAGGGTTGTTGCAATAAATAATGATGCACGTACTGAAATTAAAATTTACGATGAATCCGATGGAGGTAAACAAGTTAAGGTAGAAGGGTTACCAGAAGGAGACATCACAGGTGTTAACATATCTGACAGCGAAAAGCTGATGTCATTTTATGTTTCAAGTTCCAAATCACCTGCTAATCTTTTTGTTTACAACTTCGATACTAAAGACGTAAGGCAACTGACCAATACCATGTCATCAGAAATAGATGAGAATGACCTGGTAGCTGGTGAGGTTATCAGATACAAGTCGTTCGATGGAATGGAGATTCCTGCTTTGCTCTATAAGCCAAAGGGGCTGAAAGATGGAGAAAAAGTTCCTGCTATGTTATATATACACGGTGGCCCTGGCGGACAAACAAGGTTAAACTATTCACCTGTCATTCAGCACCTGGTAAATCATGACTATGTAATACTGGCTGTTAACAACCGTGGCAGCTCAGGTTATGGTAAAACATTCTTTGCTGCAGACGATCGCAAGCATGGCGATGCAGACCTGAAGGACTGTATTGAATCGAAAAAGTTTCTTTCAAACCTGGGTTATGTTGATGCCGAAAAGATCGGAATTATGGGGGGAAGCTATGGTGGATACATGGTAATGGCCGCATTGGCTTTTGCGCCCGATGAGTTTAATGTAGGTGTTAATATATTTGGTGTTACCAATTGGCTGCGCACTTTAAAGAGCATTCCACCATGGTGGGCTTCTTTCCGCGAGGCATTGTATACAGAGCTTGGCGACCCTGTAAAGGATTCTGTTGCACTTTATAATAAGTCTCCGCTGTTCCATGCAAAAAAGATTACCAAACCTTTTATCGTATTACAGGGAAGTAACGATCCGCGCGTGCTGCAGGTGGAGTCTGATGAAATTGTGGCTGCGGCAAAAGCAAATGGAGTACCTGTAGAATATGTGGTGTTTCCAGATGAGGGCCACGGCTTCCTGAAGAAGGAAAATAACATTAAGACTTCTCAGACAATTCTCAAGTTTCTCGACATGCATTTGAAAGGTTTACCAGAAGATAAGGCAGGGGAGAAACCTGTAGCTATAAAATAATTTATACTTCTGTAATACTATCAATTAAAATGAAAGTCCCTCTTCGTTACGGAGAGGGACTTTTTATTTCAAGTACTTTGTGTGATCAGAGCGTGGCTATGTCTATGACAAAACGGTAACGAACGTCTCCTTTATTCATGCGCTCATAAGCCTTGTGAATATCTTTCATGTTGATCATCTCAATATCAGAAACAATGTCATGGGCCGCGCAGAAGTCCAGCATCTCCTGTGTCTCCGGCAAGCCTCCAATCATAGAGCCTACAATGCTTTTGCGCCCTGGGATAAGACTAAATGCTGCGAGTTGATAAGGGGTAGGAGGAGCACCAACACAAATATGAACACCATCAGTTTTGAGTAGTGCAATATACATGTTTATGTCATGAGGTGCAGATACAGTGTCAATGATAAAGTCAAAGTATCCATATACAGACTTTAGCTGTTTCTCATCTTTCGTAACCACAAACTTATGTGCACCTAATTTTTTAGCATCGTTCTCTTTAGTAGCAGATGTGCTCAGTACGGTAACCTCGGCCCCAAATGCTACACCAAACTTAACTGCCATGTGTCCTAAACCTCCCAGACCCAACACTGCCAGTTTATGTCCTTTGCCTACTTTCCAATGTCTTAACGGGGAGTAGGTTGTAATGCCAGCACACAGCAAAGGTGCGGTGGCAGCGAGATCAAGTTTGTCAGGAATGCGCAATACAAAATCTTCATGCACCACAATTTTATCTGAGTACCCACCATACGTCGGTGTTTTTTTGTCTTGCTCTATGCCATTGTAAGTTTGAGAATGTCCATTGAGGCAATATTGCTCAAGGCCTTGTTTGCAGTTTTCGCATGTACGGCAGGAATCTACAAGGCAGCCGGTACCTACCAGGTCACCCACTTTAAAGCGCGTTACTTGCGATCCCACCTGGCTCACCTTTCCGATAATTTCATGACCAGGTACCATGGGGAAAATGCCAGGGCCCCAATCGTCATTGATTTGGTGTAAATCAGAATGACATACGCCGCAATACAAAATGTCAAACTTTACGTCTTTATGGCCAACCTCGCGCCTTTCAAAATTCCAGGGGACCAGCTGCGTTTTAGGCTGCAAGGCCGCATATGCTTTTGCTTTTATCATTGGTTCTATAAATTAGGTTTACAGTATATTTATTTCTTTCGCGCTAAACTTATTAATTGTATTGAAAGAGACAAGGGAGTATTGTTAGTTTATCTTAAAGGAGGGGGCAACTAATTAGCGAGGTATTGTACCACCAAATCATTAAGAATAAGGTTCGCGCTGCTTTCAAAAATATAGGTAAAGGATTAGATCACTTTTTGCCCCGATTTAGATCACTATAGTTTCGGGTGTTAAACCTCGTTATAAAAATTCCTTATTCTGTGCTGATCAAGGCTTTTTTAATCAGTAAAATGTCTCTTATTCGTCCAGTACCTATACAGTTAGAAGGAGGTCATTTGCAATGGTGAGACGGAGATAAGTAGGACAATTATTTCTTACTGATCTTACAGGTTATGCTATTACGACTTAGGTATAGAAGAAAAATTGACAGCTAAACATAAGGCACCTGCTTGCACGAATCAAACTTCTGGTGAGGTGCTTTGCGATTCCATAAACTTATTTAATGATATAGCTTTATTTACTGGAGTAAATAATAAGGCATTACTATTCAACAACTACAGGTATTCATTGAACATGTAGAGTAAGTATACTCATGTAAGTAGAAGTACGCTCCTGGCTCTGAAGTACACGCAACGCCTCTCGTCACTTAAAATATTTTTTATATTTTTTTATAATGCATTATAGCATTTTCATTTTCTTCATTTTATAATTGCAGCGCAGGACAAAGTTTTTTAGAGAGGGTCTTTTCTTTTCCTGCGTTAAACCCCGATAGTTGTTCGGGGTTTTTCTTTTACCCATTTTCAATTCTTCAAGAGAGGAAAATTTACTGATGAAAACATTTTAATATGAAATTAATCCCGTTTTAATTTCATACTTATCTTCTAAAAGTTAGTTCTCTATCATCTGTCTCATCTTTTCCTCAATAATTATAACATAGTTTCAAAAATTTCTACAAACCGGTTTAGTTCCCACTCTGCTATACTTCAATGTTTCTATCAATAACAGGAAGGGTACACGTAACATCCAGACAAGCATGGGAGCAATGTGTTTTATTGACACGTATGCCGTTCTCAAACTTCCCGCTGGGTTATCAGGAAAATTAAACTCAGGTTTTATACAGTCGTTCTTATAAGCGTCCCTTTAATCAGTCAATAAATGCATCGAGTATCTTTAACAGAAGAATAAAAGACATTACCTGAGTTCACTTTGTTTGATTAAAGCACCACTTCTTGCATACGATAGGGAGTTTATGGTAACAGCGATCTTATTGTTGTTAGAAACTTTTCATTGCCCATCTGCTGCGTGAGTACGTGTAATAGGAGGAAAATGTGGGATGTTATGGATATTAGTCGACTACGTGGGTAGTTTGAAATCTGGAAATGAAGCAGAAAGTATTAAATGAAAAAAGCAGTGGATCCATCTGACGCCACTGCTTTTAATAAGTACGGATAAAGACCCTCTCTAAAAAACCGTACTTATGAAGTGCTAAAGATAAGCACTCGTATCTGTTATACTACAATTTGATGCCAAGATTTCGATTACTACACCGTTTTGGTTGCTGAACGGTAGTCTACGCCTTACAAACTGACATTACGATCGAACAGTGAAGTGGCTTAAACAACAGGATATGAAATACTTCTACTGCTTTTGTAGAATTTTTAAGAGTTCATATAGCACGATCCTCACTCTTAAATCTCAACGTTATTTCTTTCCCGTAATGGGATTTCGAATTTCAAAAATAGAACACCTTTCTTCTTGAGACCCTGAAATAGTAGTCCTAAAAGACATTCAAAAGGTAGTAGAAAACCTGTTATGCCGCCGTTTAGGGGGTGATTTAGGCATAAATAAGCCTCATTTCAGCCGGATGTGAGTCCGATACTAGCCGAAGTTTATCTGAACTTAAAATGTATATAACCCGTAGATAATCCGTCTCTTTAAGGTACGGGTTATATACGGGTTATCTACGGATTATATACGGGTTATCTACGGGTTATCTCGGGCTTAAATCCGGTTTAAATAGGGCTTTTACCGGGCTGAAAGAACCTTCGTAATTCGGATTATTCCGGGGTATAGTTACATCGCAAGGGGAAGGAGATTTACCGGTATTGGCAGATGTAATAGCGCACTGCAAGCAGGAGAATGTGCGTATGGATAAAGCTGAGTAGATTACTGGCTTGCAGTCAATAAAAATAACGCACACCAAAGCCTGAGGACTGATCCGGAAGTCCTTTTCAGGAGATGTTATTTCACTTGCTTATGCAACCCGCAGGCAAGATATACCGGGCTGAAAAGGCTCTTCAGACCGATTTCAAAGCCAGCTCCGCTTTAAAGTATGAAACCGAAAACACCCGTTTTACCAGTTAGGGTTAAGAGAAATAATCAAAAGTGAATAAGAAATTTGAGGAGCTGTGATTGAAGTAATAGGTACTAAAAGCTGTTTTGGATAGGTTTATCAACAAAAGCAATTATCACGGGTAGGGGCTTGTAAGTGGGGGCAATGGGTGTAAAACACTGATGCAAGACGATAAGAAGGCATAAGGGTGGACTCGGGTGGTTGACCCTTTTATTGAAATGAGAGGCAGAAACAAAGACCGTTATCGCCTGTGGGCCAACTCTAAGACTACTGCTTATCGTTTTGGTTCAGGCTCGGGTATCGGCTATACTTTACTTGATAAATTCTACTTAGTGGGCAATGTAACTTATGCAAAGCTGCAGTGCAGGGCCAAGCAGGATGGTCTTGAAGAGTGATTTAATACACCAGCATGGGTTGTTAACACTGCGGTAAGTAACGAACGTGTTTACACGAACATTGGTTTTACGATCTCTTATCGTTGACGAAGCAATTACTAATGGCGATCCTTTTTCGTAAATGGCGAATGTTCCTGCTTTCCAGGTCGTAGATGCGCATATACTATGGAAAGGAAAAAAGGTACCAGTGAAGACAGGGGGTAGTAATATTCAATCATTACTACAGATTCTTTTCTCGGGGCGCCTTCTATAGGCGGATTTTACTACTGCACAGTTTCCAATAATCTAAATAATTTATAAACGACAAGGCGATTATTCAACAAGCTGCCACTGTGTGCTTTCATTTACTGGGATGTTTGAAAACGCTGCGCGGGGCGGAAGATCAAGAAAAGGATAGGTGACTTTAGATAAGAACAATCCCTGTGGGTAAGCAGGCTCATTCATCTTCGGTGGTTCTTTGCTTATAAGAAATTGCTCGAACTCGTCTACGGTAAGTTTGTGGGTGCCTACGTGTAAGAGCCTTTGAACGATAATACGAATCATACCACTGAGAAACCGGTTAGCGGAAATATTAAACCTTAGTCTATCGCCTAAGGAATCAACGTATAGGCTAGCTGATGATATTTTGCAAATAGTAGTTCTGTGGTTGGTAAAATTTCTGCAGAAGGCGCGGTAGTCGTCATATTGGGTGAGCAGAGAAACCGCTTCTTTCATTTTAAAGATGTTCAGATTCTTTTCTTGATATGGCGCACTTACGTTATTTAGAAATGGGTCTTTGTATGTGTGGATGAAGTAATCATAGGTTCTTTTAATCGCGTCAAATCGTGCATGTTGAAGACCATCCATAGCTATCACATCAAACACTGCTATGTCTGGTGGGAGGTTCTTGTTAATCCTGAACAGCATGTCAAACTCCCAGGGCATCTCAATGTCAACATGAAAGAAGAATTGTGTTGCATGTACTTTGGCATCTGTTCTCCCGCATCCAACAATGGTAATGTTCTTTTTAAGGAGCTTACTCAGTGTGGTTTCAATAATCTGTTGAATACTATTTGCCTGCGGAAGCTTTTGCCAACCGTTATAAGCAATGCCATTATAACCTATATGAAAAAAATATCGCAATATGGTTCAGTTAAAGAATTTCCTGCAAGTTAATATATCTGCGCTTACCCTCGTGAATAGATTAATAAATGAGCATTGGGTTTACAATAAAGGATAAAACGATACGTCACTAACGATGCAAACATGCAAAGAGGATTACGCTTATCTACAACGTTTTCGGTCCGTATGAGTGTTAGGTTAATATCCTTCATGTAAAATTAATTTTATTTAAAGCTTTGGAGATAGCAACTATTATTCTTGCTTTGCGTTCATTTTTAACAAAATTGTTAAACATAAAAGATAAGTGAGCAAAGAGAAGGAGTTAGAGACTGAGGCGTTGATAAAAGATAAGGCGAAGGTACTCTTCTTTCAGAAGGGGTTATTGGATGCAACAACGCAGGAGATTGCGGATGAGGCGGGCGTTAATCGCGCACTTATTCATTACTATTTCCGATCACGTGAGCAGTTGATGGAAACATTACTGGAAGAGGTAATGCTTGAGAAACAGGAAACGATACGGGAAATTCTTAAAACTGAACATCCCTTCAAGATAAAAATTGCAAAGTTTATCGGGGCTCTCATTGATCATGGATTAAAGTATCCTTACCTGGAGAACTTTGTGATTTCAGAGACTGCAAGAAACCCAGACAGAATTAAACTATTCAGGCAAAAAGAAAAAAACAGATCTCATGAACTGGTGCGCCAGCAACTGGAGGAAGAGATCAGCAAAGGAAATATAGACCCTATTACTGCACAAAACTTTATGATCAATTTAATCTCCCTATGTAATTATCCGTTGTTAGCAAAAACCGTTATTCAATGTTTTCACGGCATGAATGACACCGAGTACCGCAAATTTCTTGTTCAAAGAAAGCAGGTAATTTATAAAGCCATATTCAATGAAGAGATGCCTGATGTTGAATGAATTTAAATGAATTAAACCATCTTATGTTAAAAGTTTTAAGAATAAGTATAGTCATACTAATCTTTACCGTATCCATTACATTTTCAGGTAATGTTGTAGCACAGGAGAACACTTCCGATAGTGTTTTACATGAAGCTACGCTTGAAAATGTTGTTAAATATGCATTGGAGCATCAGCCTGCAGTACAACAGGCGTTGCTTGATCAGCGAATTACAGAAAAAAATATCCAAGGCCGTCTGGCAGACTGGTACCCTCAGGTGAATTTCGTCTATAATTACCAGAGAAACATCCAGCTTCAAAGCAGTATTATAGGCGGAGAGGTTGTACGGTTCGGCGTTAACAACACCTCGGCTGTTCAGTTTAATGCTACACAGAATTTGTTTAACAGAGATGTTCTGCTTGCAAGTTCTACAGCCTCTAAAGTAAGGCTTCAGGCAGAACAAAATACAGTGCGGACCAAAATCGACATGACTGTTGATGTTACTAAAGCTTTCTATGATTTGCTTGCTACGCAACAACAAGTGCGCATTGGCGAAGAGGACATCATCCGGTTACAGCGTAGTTTAAAGGATGCTGAGAGCCAGTATGCTGCAGGGGTAGCAGATAAAACAGACTTTAAGCGTGCCACCATTCAGTTAGCCAATGGAAAAGCTTTATTAAAGTCGAACCAGGAACTTGTGAAATTCAAGGAGGAATATCTTAAGACCCTTATTGGCTACCCGCGCGATCAGAAGTTAAATATACTTTATGATACGCTTCAGATGGAAGAGGAGGTTTACCTGGATACACTTCAGCCGTTAAATTACAGTGAGCATATCGACTACAGAATATTGTATACACAACGCGAGTTGCAGAAGGCCAACGTAAAATATAATTACTGGAGCTTTATACCTACGCTCAGTGCATTTGGATCTTATATTCTCAATTATCAGAATAATGAGTTCAGTGAGTTGTATAGCAGAGATTATCCATATTCTTATGTCGGTGCTTCTCTTAACTTTCCTCTATTTCAGGGGGGTAAACGTATCGCGAGAATTCAGGAACAGAAGTATACTTTAAAGCGTATCGATTATGACCTTGTAAATCTGAAGAACAATTTATCTACAGAATATACACGTGCCATTGCAGCATATAAGAGTAACCTTGCCAACTATGTGGCGCTTAAAGATAACGTTGCACTTGCTACGGAAGTTTATGATGTGGTAAAGTTACAGTATACAAGTGGTGTGCGTCCATTCCTGGATGTTACTATAGCAGAAACAGATTTGCAAACCATGCGTATAAACTATTTCAATGCACTGTACCAGGTGCTGGCAAGTAAAATGGATGTTTTACGAGCTCTCGGTCAAATCAAATAATTAATCAAATCACATTACGAATATATGTTAGTTAATAATTTACAAAGGTACTCAGTTGTGCTACTGTTACTTGTTGCCGTTGCCTGTGGCAAAAATGATCAGCCAGCAATGCAAGGTCCGCCACCAGTGTCGGTAGTAGCGCAAAAGGTAATACATGCAAATGCATCTTATTATGATGAATATCCTGCCATCGTAAGAGCACTTAACGAAGTTGAGTTAAGAGCACAGGTAAACGGATATATAACAGGAATACACTTTACCGAAGGACAAAGAGTTAAAAAAGGAGAGCGGTTGTATTCTATCGATCAGCAGCAATACCAGGCTGCTTATCAACAGGCATTGGCTAATCTTCAAACACAGGAAGCCAACTTGTTAAAAGCAGAAAAAGATGTAGAGCGTTACCGCGAGCTTGATAAGCGTGATGCTATTGCCAAACAACAGGTTGATTACGCTGAGGCTACCTATTCAGCCGCACAAAAACAAGTAGAAGCTGCCAAGGCTGCTGTTAACAGCGTACAAACCAACGTGCGCTATTCTACCATTGTTGCTCCTTTTGATGGAACAATTGGTATCTCTAATGTGCGTTTGGGTGCTGCGGTATCTGCAGGACAAACCTTATTAAATACTATTTCATCAGACAATCCAATTGCAGTTGATGTGACTGTTGACCAGAGAGAAATATTCCGGTTTACACAGCTTCAGAAAAATGCAACAAGTTCTTCTGATTCAACATTTCGGTTAGCTTTTGGAGCTGATGTATATCTAGCTTCTGGTAAGATCAGTGTAATTGATCGTGCTGTTGATCCTCAGACTGGCTCTATCCGCATACGCTTAACATTCCCTAATCCTGATCATTCGCTTCGTTCAGGCATGAGTGGTACGCTTCGCGTGCAGACACATACACAGAATTCAGTAGTTATTCCGTTTGAGGCTGTCACAGAGCAACTCGGAGAGTTCTTTGTGTATGTAACTGTCGAGGATGATAAGAAAGTGTCACAACGTAAAGTTCTGCTAGGAAAACAAATAGGTAAGAATATAATTGTGAGAGAAGGATTGAAAGAAGGTGAGACCATTGTAGTAAAAGGCGTTCAGAACCTGCGTGAAGGTTCGGCTATTGCATTGGCGCAACCTGAGGCAGCTAAGTAAGAATTTTAAGATTTACAGACGTAGAAAATGATAGCAGATGTTTTTATAAAAAGGCCGGTCACTGCAATTGTAATTTCAATTGTGATTGTGCTGGTGGGGATAATAGCGATGAGTACGCTACCAATATCCCAATATCCGGATATAACGCCACCTACGGTGTCTATAACAGGCTCATACATAGGTGCGGATGCACAAACGGTTGAACAAACAACAACTACCGCCATCGAAACCCAGGTTAACGGTACACCTGGCATGTCGTACATAAGCAGTAACAGTACCGGTAGCGGACAAAGCTCCATCACGGTTACTTTTGATATAGGTACCAATATTGATATTGCTACCCTTGATGTTCAGAACAGGGTGAGCGTTGCAGAGCCAACCCTGCCTGAAATTGTGAGACGTCTCGGTATTACTGTAAGAAAACGTAACCCGAGTATCTTTATGGCGCTTGCGTTGTATTCGCCTAACGGTACCCATGATGCCACTTTCCTTGGTAACTATGCAAACATATACTTAAAGGATGCTTTGCTTCGTGTGAAGGGCGTAGGTGATATATTTTCTGTAGGTGATGATTTTAGTATGCGTGTATGGCTTAATCCTGAAAAGCTTGCCAGTATGGGTATGACCCCAGCTGATGTTACCGCAGCCCTTGCAGAGCAGAATCTTCAGATTGCTGCTGGTTCTGTAGGTGGTACACCTCAGCCTTCAAACCAGGCATTTGAGTACAACATTCTTACCAATAGCAGGATCAACAGGAAGGAGGATTTCGAAAACCTTATTGTGCGCACCAATCCGCAAACTGGTAATATGGTTTACCTGCGTGATGTTGCCCGTGTTGAATTGGCTAAATTCAATTACGGTAACAATCCGTTTGTGAATGGTAAGCGCAGCCTTCATGCTGCTTTATCTTGCTCCTGGTGCCAATGCCCTCGATACAAACGAAGGTGTTATGAAGACACTGGCTGAATTGAAGAAGAGTTTTCCTAAGGATATTGACTACCTCATTCCCGTTGAAACAACTTCCGTGGTAGAGGTTTCCATCAACGAGGTTATACATACGCTTATAGAAGCCCTTGTACTTGTAATCATAGTGGTATTCTTGTTCCTTCAGAACTGGAGAGCGACACTCATTCCGATTCTGGCTATTCCGGTATCACTTATCGGTACGTTTATATTCTTCATACCATTTGGATTTACAATTAATACCCTGACGCTATTCGCGTTCGTATTGTCAATTGGTATTGTGGTTGATGACGCGATTGTGGTGGTGGAAGCGGTTCAGCATAACATGGACCATGAAAAGTTATCGCCTAAAGACGCAACCATTAAAGCGATGCGCGAGATTTCGGGCCCTGTAATCGCGATCGCGTTAATTCTTACCGCGGTATTCGTGCCTGTAGGCTTTGTGCCTGGTATTGTAGGCAAGCTCTATCAACAGTTTGCTATTACTATTGCAGTATCAGTTCTTATCTCTGCCTTCGTAGCACTTTCTTTAACACCTGCATTGTGTATGCTTATGCTGAAGCCCGCTGATAAGAATGAAAAGAAGAATTTCCTTGACCGTTTCTTCGATCGCTTTAACAACTGGTTTGGAAAAGTTACAGGCTCATATACAAACGGTGTACATACCTGGATAAAGAAGACACCGTACGTAATGGTGATGATGGTGGTTCTATTTGTAGGTCTGTTCTTGCTGTTCAAGAACAAGCCAACAGGTTTCATTCCAACAGAAGATGAGAAACGTGTTATTGTTGCCTTCGAATTGCCAGAGGGAAGTTCTACAACACGTAGTATAGACCTTATCCTTGAACTACAGAAACGTATCAAGGCCATTCCTGCAGTACACACAGCCGGAGGTTTAGCAGGGCTGAACGTACTTACGTTCTCTAACAAATCAAATACCGGTACGGTATTCATTAACCTTAAACACTGGGATGAACGCAATCCTGAAACAGAAAGTGTTCCTGCTGTTATTGCGGAAATACAGCGACGCACGGCAGACATTAAAAATGCACGTATTATAGCTATTGCGCCACCTGCCATTCCCGGTCTTGGGCAGTCTTCTGGTTTTACCTTCGAGTTGCAGCAGACAACAAGTACAGATGATATTAAACAGTTTGAGGGTGTGCTTCATAAGTTTTTAGGCGCTGTAAATCAGCGTCCTGAAATTGCTATGGCGTACTCATTCTTTACTGCGAGAACGCCCAGCTATCAGGTTGATGTAGATAAAGAGAAAGCGAAAAAATTGGGTGTATCTGTTGCAGATGCCTATAGCACGCTGTCTACATTACTCGGTAGTAGTTATGTGAATGACTTCAACGTTTATGGAAGAAACTTCCGCGTGGTAGCACAGGCTGATACTTTGTATAGAAAGAACATAGATGACATTGGGAAGTATCGTGTGCGTAACAGTGCAGGTAATATGGTTCCGCTCAGTGCTTTAATTACTACCAAAGTAATAGAAACGCCTGCTCTTGTAACTCACTATAATCTATACCGTTCTGCTGAAATAATGGGAGCTCCTAAACCGGGATATAGTAGCGGTGAAGCCATAAAAGCGTTGGAAGAAGTTGCCGCACAGGTATTGCCTGTAGGTTATAGCTACGAATTTTCTGGTATGAGCCGTGAAGAGATTAAAGCAGGTAACAGTACATTGCTTATCTTTTCGATCTCAATTGTATTCGTGTTCCTTTTCCTTGCTGCGCTATACGAGAGCTGGTCAGTTCCATTCTCGGTTATCTTTGCGGTGCCTATTGGTGCATTGGGTTCTATTCTTACATTAACGTTTATGCCTAACCTTACCAATAATATTTATGCGCAGATAGGGTTAATAACGTTGATTGGTCTGGCAGCGAAGAATGCGATTTTGATTGTTGAATTTGCCAAGGAACGTGTTGACCGCGGGATGGAGATCGTTGCTGCTACACTTGAAGCAGTACAGTTACGTCTTCGGCCAATTATTATGACGTCGCTGGCATTTATTCTTGGTGTGTTGCCTTTGGCATTCTCATCAGGCGCAGGAGCGGAAGCGCGTAAAACCATAGGATGGACAGTGGCAGGAGGGATGGTGGCGGCCAGCTCGCTCGCTATCTTCGTGGTTCCTGTACTTTATGTGTTGATTACTAAGATTGCTTATCGGAATAAAAAGAAAGAGTTACAGGGTTCTTAAAATTCAGATAAGATGTTGTGCTAAGAGGGGCTACTGTCAAGGTAGTCTCTCTTTTTTTGTGCTTGCTTGTTGCATAGCCTGATACTTCAGCACGACCCTGAACCCCTTCGGCATAATACATACTTTATGCTGAAGGGGTTTTACTTGTCAGGTTGTTTTAGAGATTATTTCAGAACAGATTCAGGCGGTGCCTTTGATTTATCTGGCTTTTACCTGACTTTATTTAATTCTTAAGAACGACTGGCTGTGGATCTAATTTGCGCAGGTGTGTATTGCGGGCTTTTATAACAAGCGTGATAATAAAACCACAGGTAGCCAATAAAGCGCCAACATACATAGGAGAAGTATATCCTAACCCCGCCGCAATTGGCAAGCCACCGAGAAAAGCACCTAATGCGTTGCCCATGTTAGCACTCGCCTGTAAAGCACTGGAAGCGATCATTTCAGATCCCTTCGCAGCATTAATCATGAGCATTTGCATGGGAGCAATTACGGCAAAAGCGATAGCTCCGGTAATGAAGGTCATGATTATAGTGAGCACTTTATATTCGGCAATTACAGACACAATAAGCAGAGAGGAGATCATGCCCAATAGCAGTAACGCCGTTGTTCTTAAAGGAGAATATTTATCAGCAAGGCGTCCGCCGATAAGATTGCCCGCGGCCATCCCTAACCCGGCAATGATCATGATAAATGTAATAGAATTGCTTTCGAAATGCGCTACTTCAGTCATCAAAGGAGCGATGTAGCTGATCCAGGCAAATAGTCCTCCGGTACCTATTGTTGACACGCCAATAATAAGCCATACTTCCAACTTTTTAAAAGCACTCAGCATAGGTTCGGAATTCTGTTCGTGATCATCTTCCAGAAGAGGCATCCATTTCTTTACAGCGAGGGCTGTTATTAAACCAAACAAGGCTACAATCATAAAAGACAATCGCCAACTGAAGTTATGACCAATGTACGTGCCGATAGGTACACCTACGATGTTGGCAATTGTAAGTCCTGCAAACATGAGCGCAACTGCTTGAGCTTTTTTCCCCGGCTCAGCAAGCCTGCTGGCTACAACGGCACCAACGCCAAAGAACGCGCCGTGTGGTAGTCCAGACAGTAATCTTGTTACAAAGAGTAATATGTAATTGGGTGATAAGGCAAAAAGAGCATTGAAAACGGCAAACATGATCATTAACCCAATGAGGATGTTTTTTGCCGCATACTTTCTTGTGAGGCCAGCCATTAAAGGAGCCCCGATAACGACACCGAGCGCATAAGCTGAGATGAGATAGCCAGCGGTTGGTATTGATATGTGCAGGGAATTAGATACATCAGGCAGAACTCCCATCATCATAAATTCTGTCATGCCCAGGCTTAGCCCGCCCAATGTTAGTGATATAAGACTACGTTTCATAAATCGTTTAAATACAAATAAATGTGAATTAACAGTAAGTAATTCGAGTGCTTTAATAACTAAAGGTTAAGTTAAAATGTTCGCAATATCAACAAGCCTCTTGCAATTCCAACGCTTTAATGTGACTACAATGACTTCTATTCATGAGTGCAAACGTTATCAAAAGGATTAGCTGTTATTTTAACAAACCGGTTTTTAATACAAGAGTTTCTCTACATTTGAGCCACACTCGTTTAAATCAAACTAAAGTTTATCATTCATTCGTATGACAAAGACGCTAACCTTATTAATCCTTTTATCACTTTCAATAAAAGGCTTAACACAAACACCAGAGGAAAAACTTAATACATTGGGTATAACGCTTCCCCAGATAGGTTCTCCGATTGCCAACTATGTTCATGGCGTACAGGTTAATAATCTGATCTTTTTATCAGGCAAAGGGCCGTTGTTAATGGATGGAAAGTATATGCAGGGAAAACTTGGCAAAGATGTAAGCATGGAAAAAGGTTATGAGGCAGCGCGACTAACAGCCATCCAGCAGATTTCCGTTTTAAAAAACATGCTAGGAGATCTTCGTAAGGTGAAGAGAATTGTAAAGGTAAATGGATTTGTTAACAGTGAAGATACTTTTTATGATCATCCAAAAGTTGTTAATGGTTTTTCTGATCTGATGGTAGAAGTTTTTGGTGAAAAAGGGAAACATGCAAGAACGGCGCTGGGTGTAAATGCGCTACCATTAAATATGATTGTAGAGGTGGAATGTATTGTTGAAGTAGAACAATAAGTACGTTCCTTCTTCAGCAGGACGTGTAGTGGGGGATAGCCTTCGGGAACGATAACAAACAATTCAAGAAGATATATTATTACTCTTAAAGAATATCTAATAGCTGCTTCAACTATTGACTACCTAAAGAATACATGCTACCTATGCAGTTTACAACCCCACTCACATACTTAGGTAGCTTTATAATTCTTCTACAGGATATTTACTCTAAATAACGTCAATATGAAAATTGGGATTGCTGCAGATCATGGGGGATTTTTCTTAAAGGAAAAACTTCGGGAAAGACTTTCGCGAATGGGTCATAATGTAAAAGATTTTGGAGCCAGTTCATTAAATGATGCAGATGATTATCCTGATCTTGTTACGCCACTTGCCAATGCTGTAAGCTTAGGCGTAGTCGAACGGGGCATAGCGATCTGCGGAAGTGGCGTGGGCGCCTCAATCGCCGCCAATAAAATAAAAGGCGTAAGGGCAGCACTTGTGCATGATACATTTTCGGCACACCAGGGTGTTGAAGATGACAATATGAACCTGATATGCCTGGGAGGAAGGGTAATAGGAGAGAAGCTGGCGGAAGAGATTATTGATACCTTTCTTAAAGCGGAGTTTACAAATGCAGAAAGACATTTACGCAGGTTAAAAAAAATCTCTGATCTTGAGGAGCATTAATCAAACTTTTAAATTTTATTTACCTGAGCAAATAAAAACTAATGAAAAACGATTCTAGTGTTTTTGGAATAATAGGTATGGGAACAATGGGCCGTAACCTGTTATTAAATATGGCAGACCATGGTTTTAACGTATCCGGTCTGGATAAAGATGAAAGTAAAATTACATTGTTGAGAAAGGAAGCAGGATCACTTCCGGTTAAAGGTTTTAGTGCTGTACAGGATTTTATAAACAGTTTACAAACGCCTCGTGCAATTATGATGCTTGTTCCTGCTGGTAAGATTGTTGATGAAGTAATACAAGAGTTGACACCACTTTTAAGCAAAGGCGACTTGATAATAGATGGTGGTAACTCTCATTTCTCTGACACAAACAGAAGGGTAGAAGAATTAAAGGACAAAGGATTGCACTTCTTTGGAATGGGCATATCGGGAGGTGAAGAAGGTGCACGCCGTGGCCCGAGTATGATGCCAGGCGGGGATCAAAAAGCCTACGAAGTAGTAAGGCCGATTTTTGAAGCAGTTGCAGCAAAAGTTAAAGGCGATCCATGTGTGACTTATGTAGGTCCTGGGGCATCTGGTCACTTTGTGAAGATGGTGCATAATGGCATCGAATATGGTATTATGCAGTTGATAGCAGAGGCATATGAGTTTATGAAGAGAGGCTTGAAGCTTTCTGATGAAAAGATTCATGCTACATTTAAAAAGTGGAATGAAGGTAGACTACAATCATTTCTTATTGAGATAACACGCGATATTTTCACCTTCAAAGAACCTGGGGTTGATCATCTTCTCGTTAATGACATTAAAGATGAAGCACGTTCTAAAGGTACAGGCAAGTGGACTTCCCAAATAGCAATGGATCTACAGGCACCACTTACGGTAATAGATACCGCAGTGTCTATGCGTGACCTTTCAAAATATAAGGCGTTGAGAACGAAAGCTGCGGAATTATATAAGAAAAATACAACTGAAATAACGTCGCAGGAATCGCTTGTAGATGCCTTGGAATCTGCGCTTTATTTTTCAACAATAATATCCTATGCACAGGGTATGCATCTTCTTTCACTAGCATCTAAAGAATTTAAATATGACCTGAAGATGGACAGCATTGCCCAAATATGGAGAGGCGGCTGTATCATTAGATCCAGTTTCCTGCAGGATATCTTCGACGCATACCAAAACGATCCATCACTACCTCACTTACTGATAGACAACTCAATTCAGACAAAAGTAAGTAGCCTGATTCCTGCGACGCGCGAAGTAGTTTCTCTTGCCATTAAATCTGGTATTGCTATACCGGGATTTACAGCAGCGATCAGCTACTTTGATAGCTTTACAAGTGAACGTATGCCTTCAAACCTTATCCAGGCACAGCGTGATTACTTTGGTGCTCATACCTACGAAAGAATTGGTAAGGAAGGTGTGTTTCATACTCAATGGATTGTTAAATAATTATTGATCCTCGTGATGGACAAATCTAAAACACGAATCCAGCTACCTGGGACAATCTTTTTTATCTTTGGTGCGTCTGGTGATCTTACTTCCCGCAAGCTTGTTCCTGCCCTATACAACCTCTTCCTTGATGGTTGGATGCCTCTTAATTTTGCTATTATTGGTATGGGCCGTTCGGCGTATACGGATGAGAAATATCGAGATCTATTATTGGAAGACATCAATAGTTACTCAAGAAACGGCAAAGCAGATGAACGCTGGACCAGCTTTTCAAAACATCTTTACTACCAGATCTCTGATATAGGAAACGATGATAGTTACCAGGAACAAGTTAGAAGGATAAATAATTTTAAAGAAACCTGGGGCGAAGAGCCAAGCGTAATTTATTATCTGGCCGTGGCGCCAAGGTTCTTTGGTACTATAGCAGAGAAGCTTGCAAAACATCAGCTTACAGCGAATACAGAAAAGACGCGAGTGGTTATCGAAAAACCATTTGGCCATGATTTTGAATCGGCAAAAGCGTTAAATCAACTTTTGAGTACCGTATTTACTGAACAGCAGATATATCGTATAGATCACTATCTCGGTAAAGAAACTGTACAAAACATTCTCGCATTCCGTTTTGCAAATTCCATTCTGGAGCCTATTTGGAACAGGAACTACATAGACCATGTTGAAATTTCTGTAACGGAACAATTGGGTGTAGAGGGGCGCGGTGGATATTACGAAGAGGCTGGTGCCTTACGGGATATGGTACAAAATCATATTTTCCAGTTGCTTTGTTTGGTAGCCATGGAGCCTCCGGTTAGTTTTCAGGCTGATGAAGTAAGAAACCGAAAGGTAGATGTACTGCACGCGATGAGAAAGTTTAAGCCTGAAGATGTGGCAAAGAACGCTGTAAGAGGCCAATATGGAAGTGGTTGGATTGAAGGAAAGCAGGTTAAGGGATATAGAGAGGAAGAGAATGTAAACCCCGAGTCAAATACTGAGACGTTTGCTGCATTAAAATTATTTATTGACAACTGGCGTTGGCATGGTGTTCCCTTTTATTTACGCACGGGCAAAAGAATGCATCAGACAGCCTCTACGATAACAATACAATTTAAGGATGTACCCCATATGATCTTTCCTACTGAAACCATTGAAGGATGGCAGCAGAACAGACTCATCATAAGTATACAACCTGAAATGAGTATCCGACTTCAAATGCAGGCAAAACGCCCTGGGTTGAGTATGACATTAAACCCTATAGATCTCATTTTTGACTATAGAGGGGCATATGAAGGACAATCTCCAGAAGCCTATGAGACCCTTTTGCTTGATACGATGATTGGAGATCAGACATTGTTTATGAGAGCTGATCAGGTTGAAGCAGCATGGGACTTGCTTATGCCCGTTCTGAATTCCTGGAGCGCGAAAAAGAGCTTGAACTTCCCAAATTACTCGGCTGACTCCTGGGGACCAGAACTTGCTGAAGCACTTATCGCAAAAGATGGATTTCATTGGTTTACCCTTCCATTAAAAAACAAGAAATAAAGATGCTTCATATAACAGATAGCCTTGAATCATTGCTTGCGGATACTGCTGATTTCTTTGTCAGACAAGCTAACGATGCAATTCAAAACTCGGGGAAGTTTACAGTTGCATTATCTGGCGGCAGTTCACCTAAGCTATTGTATACATTGCTAGCCTCAGATCGTTATAGCGACAAAGTTAAATGGGAGCACGTATATTTCTTTTTTGGTGATGAGCGCTTTGTTCCGTCAAACGATCCTCAGAGTAATTACAGAATGGCAAGAGAAACATTGTTTGATCCCCTGTTGATTACAAATGATAAAGTGTTTCCTGTTAATACAACGGTATCTCCGGCAGAGTCTGCGCTGTTGTATGAACAAGCTATAAAAAATCATTTGGGCGTAGCTGGTAAATTTGACTTAATACTATTGGGGTTGGGAGACAACTCACACACCGCTTCTCTCTTTCCGCATACCGCTGTTCTGCATGAAAAGCAATCACTAGTAAAGGAGGTTTTCGTACAGGAAGTTAACCAATACAGAATCACATTAACAGCACCATTAATTAATGATGCAAAGACAATTGCTTTCCTGGTTTATGGCAAAGGAAAGGCCGATGCAGTTCATCATATTTTAAAGGATCCTTTTAATCCTGAAGAATATCCTGCCCAACTTATTCAACCTATTTCTGGCAGCGTGCATTGGTTTCTTGATAAGGATGCAGCATCACGAGTAGCTTAAGTAATAATTTGTACCTCTATATGGATGGAGGTACAAATTACTTTAACTGACTATCAGGAGTTACAACGCACAATTTCAACAAGCTTACGAGCACCGTTTCAGTTCCTTCCTTGCCTCGCCTGATTCTTTAAACATTAAAGGGGAAAAATCCCCCTTTTCATGTCATAGGCGAGAAATACCTTTGAATAATTAATAGTCTATGTAACAAGCCTTGTTTAGGGTTTACCTTTTTATCTGCAGGGTTTTATCGATAGATTAGACGTACAATTAAAAGCTAAACCAAATGAACCAAAAGAAAGTCATCCAACTATTTACCTTGCTTACGTTTACATTCATTGCAGGGTGCGAACGCGATAATGTTTCTACAGAAAAACCTAAAGAGACAATTTCCTTAGAAAGAGCACATGAAATGTATGTGGCTTATCAAAGAAAGTTTAATGCCCTAACGGAGCTAAGAGGTGGAAATGAAGACGCAAGTTCAGGGTGGCATTCGATAGAGTTTTACAAAAATTATATCGCTTACCTTGAGGAGGCTTCTAAAAAAGTTAAGATGGAGGTGTCTGGCCTTCGTCTCTATTATGTTGCCTATCCTGATGACGAGAAGTCAGGAGAGTACAGAGATTATCAAACGTATATACTTGTCCCAACCTATTTTGACAAGAAGACGAACAGTCATGTTGCATTCGACCCACTACATATCGATGAACGAGGTAACCCTTTGCCTATTCATGAGGTTATAACCAAAGGCATGTCAAATCGTAATACACCTATGAATTTAAAAAGTAGAGAACTTCAATCAGCAGAGACTGCCAGTTCAATTGCTAATATGGCAATGATGTGCAGGCCCAACTGCCCATCTTCGTTATGATAAATCTTTTTACGGTAATACAGATCTTCGAACTGCTAACAGCTATTATAGCTTCTATACATTATAAAAAATACTCAGGTACATTCCTGAAGTATTTTTTATATATGTTATGGTTGGTAGTTATAATAGAAGCTTTTATTTGGTTATTTATGATCAATGGCGTTATCGTTCAAAATAACTTTATCTATAATATTTTTACTTCCTTGCAATACGTGTTTTATTACGTGCTGTTCTATAACACACTGGTAAATGACACCTACAAAAAATGGATAAGAGCTTTTATTATACTATTCATTTTATTAGTGATAATCAACTTCGTCTGGATTCAAAAGCTAACTGTAACTGTAACATTTCATTCATATACTTTTACAGTTGGAGCCATACTTCTTATAATAACAATAGGATTGTTTTTTATTGAAATATTGAATAATGAGAAGGTCTTATACTTTACCCGTTATCTTATGTTTTGGATAAGTATAGGATTGTTGGTATTTTATACAGGAATAATTCCTTATATAATAAGTCTTAACCTCTTGCCGGAAATGTTAAGCAACGATAGTTTGACAATAATTTTCATTGTATTGAATGTTGTGATGTATAGTTGCTTTATTTTCGGATTTGTATTTAGCAAAAAGTATTACTGATATGCCCCTGATGATGAACATCATTCTATGGAGAGAGAGGTAGTTTTTGTTGCTACTGTTACCCTCGTAGTATTGGTAGCTATGATTATTATTCTTTTTGTAATATTTCAAAGCAAGAAGAATAAGTATATCATAAAGCAACTCGAGGCTGAACAGAAGATGGAGCAGGAGATTGCAAAATCACAAATGGAAATTCAGGAGCAAAGTCTCAAGAATATAGGGTGGGAGCTACATGATAATATTGGGCAGTTACTTGCTGTTGCTAAAATGCAACTCAGTATTCTCAGTCCTAAATTGCCAGATCAATATCGTAATAACGTAAAAGAAATAAACACTTTAATTGCTGATAGCCTTCAGGAGATCCGTTTGCTTTCTAAAACTCTTAACCCAGAAGTGATACTTAACTTGGGGCTGGTAAAATCAATTGAATGTGAGCTGGAACGTTTTAATAAACTTAATTTTCTTAAAGCGCAACTTACCGTTTCCGGAGAGGAGGTAAAGCTTGCGCAGAAGGATGAGATTATTCTCTTTCGAATTCTGCAAGAATTCTTCTCCAATTCTATAAAGCACTCCAGGGCTGGCGAATTGAATGTTCTCTTGGAGTATCATGATGATTATTTAATGATTAAAGCAAAAGATAATGGCGTTGGTTTTAATGATGAAGGAACTATGGAAAAGGGGGGATCAGGATTGATCAATATGAGAAGCCGTGCTCAATTGATTGGTGCAATTTTTACAATTAATTCCGCGGTAAATGAAGGCGTATGTTTGTCTTTATGTTATACCTATAGATATCAGGATGTATGAGGCCGGTAGTTACCATAGTCGTAGTAGATGATCATTCTCTTTTTGCACAAGCATTGGAGAATCTTATTAATTCATTTGGCGAATTCAAAGTGCTGTACCATGTAAAGAATGGACAAGAGTTCGTTAAGAAATTAGCACATATAGAAAATGTACCGGATCTTGCTGTAATAGACATCAACATGCCTGTAATGGATGGAGTTGAAACGACCCGATGGCTAAAGAAAAATTATCCCACTGTAAATGTAATTGCACTTTCTATGGATGATGATGAACCTACGATTATAAGAATGCTGAGGGCAGGAGCGCGGGGATACCTGCTTAAAGATATTAGTCCAACAATTCTTCATGATGCGTTTAAAGATGTTATTGATAAAGGTTTTTATTATTCGAATTGTATCACTAATCACGTCCTTACATCGCTACACCGTGGTAAGGAGGCTGACCACGAATTGAAGGACCGCGAGGTTGAATTTTTAAAACTTGCTTGTACGGAAATGACTTATAAAGAAATTGCCGGAGCTATGTGTTTAAGCCCTAAAACTATTGACGGGTACAGGGAGTCATTATTTGAAAAATTACAGATTAAAAGTCGCGTAGGACTGGTTATCTATGCGATCAAGAACAAAATATACAAACCTGAATAAACTTGTCGGTTTAGGGCCTACCTGTGCTCTTTTTAACCGGCTTTTATAATTTTATACGTATAAAAATTTCGTCTATTATCTAACCCCGTAATTTTTATACTCTTATGTGTATAATTACTACAACTTTCTTCCCAACCACCATAGAAAGTAAGAGGTTAAACTTGCTTTAGGAGCGTTTATAAAGGATATTTTGTGATAAACCCCTCAGAAAACGTTTTCAATGTAAAATCTTAACCTACACTTATTGTAGCGCTAATTTAATTTTTATTTTTTTTAAGAATTTATTAAACCAGCGTTAAAACTTCTTTTACTTTTGGACTAAAATACGATATTGGTCTAAAACACTGGCTAATCGTTTGATGGATGATAGACTAAAAACACGGGTTTATCCGACTAGCAATAAGTATCTTCGATTAGACCCTCCATATATGCCCCTAAATAGCGTATTTATGGAACGTAAAAGATATGATATAACAAACATATGAAGAAACCCTTACAGGCTAGAATTGCAAGTTTCTCTGCTGCCAAGGAGGCAAGACAAAAGGGAATATATCCTTATTTCAGGCCCATAGAATCCGCACAGGACACAGAGGTGATTATTAATGGGAAAAAGGTTTTAATGTTTGGTTCGAATTCCTATCTGGGATTAACTAATCACCCTTACATAAAAGAATCAGCTCAAAAGGCTTTGAAAAAATACGGTTCAGGATGTGCAGGTTCCAGATTCCTTAATGGTACTTTGGATCTTCATCTTGAGTTGGAGAATAAGATTGCTGTCTTTACCGGTAAAGAGGCTGCTTTAATATTCAGCACAGGGTTTCAAGTAAATCTGGGAGTTATGTCAAGTTTAACATCCAGGAATGATTATCTCATTCTGGATGAATATGACCATGCTTCTATTTATGATGGTACTCGCCTTTCTTTTTCCCGTATAATTAAATATGCACATAATGATATGGCAGATCTTCAGCGGAGATTAAACTCACTGCCTGAAGAATCAGTAAAGATCATTGCAGTAGACGGAATTTTTAGCATGGAGGGCGATATTGCTAAACTTCCTGAAATAGTTACAATAGCCGAGAAATTTGGAGCTACTATCATGGTGGATGATGCCCATAGTCTTGGTGTGATAGGAACGATGGGAGCAGGTACTGCTTCTCATTTTAACCTGGTGAATCAGGTGGATATTATCACTGGAACATTCAGCAAATCCCTGGCTTCTCTAGGGGGCTTTGTTGCAAGTGATAGTGAAACAATCGATTATCTTAAGCATCACGCACGATCATTGATTTTTAGTGCCAGCATGACGCCTGCATCAACAGCCAGTGCACTTGCTGCCCTTGAAATTATGGAAACAGAACCTGAGCACATGCAGCAATTATGGAGTAATACCAGATATGCTATGCACCTTCTTAAAGAAGAAGGTTTTGATACAGGGCACACTGAAAGTCCAATTATCCCGATATATGTTCGCGATAATGAAAAGACCTTCATTATTACGAGTTTGCTACAACAGGAAGGAGTTTTTGTGAACCCGGTAGTATCTCCGGCAGTTCCTTCAGACTCTTCGCTGTTACGTTTTTCATTAATGGCAACTCATACATTTAGTCAAATAGAAGAAGCTGTAACCAAACTTTCGAAAGTATTCAAGCAAGTTGGTATAGTGGAAGCAAAAGAGCCCATTAAATGAAGCAAATTGTAGCTGTCTCAAGCAAAAAAGAAATTAAGTCTTTTATTGATTTTCCTCACGATCTATACAAAAATGACCCTTGCTATGTGCCCGAGTTATTTATTGCACAAGAGGATTTACTAACGCCAGGCAAACATCCTTTTCATGAGCACTCACGTGTTCAACTTTTTCTTGCTTACAATAATGGAAAAGTAGAAGGGAGGATTGCTGCGATCTTAAATAACAACTACAATAAATTTAATAACACAAATGAGGGATTCTTTGGATTTTACGATTGTGTTAATGATGAAGAAACAAGCAACATGCTTTTTAAGCATGCTTCAGATTGGTTGAAGGCGCAGGGTGTTTTAGCGGTAATTGGTCCTACTAATTTTTCAACGAACGAAACTTGTGGATTGCTGGTTGAAGGATATGATACGCCACCATTTGCTATGATGACTTACAACAAGCCCTATTATCAATCTCTCATTGAGAATAATGGCTTTAGTAAAAAAGTAGACTTGATAGCGTACAAGTTCGGTGATAGCGGATACAATGATAAGAGCGTGAAAGTAAAGGAGGTTCTACTTCGACGCTTGCAAAGTAAGGGAGTAACCATTCGCCCGGTTGATAAGAAAAATTACGAGCGAGAGGTAGAAAGAATCAGAGAAGTATACAACGCGGCGTGGGATAAAAACCTTGGGTTTGTTCCGATGACGAAAGAGGAGTTCGACTATCTGGCTAAAGATTTAAAACTTATACTAGATACTGATTTTTGTATGGTAGCTGAGAAAGATGGTAAGGCAATTGCTTTTGCATTGGCAGTACCGGATATCAATCAGGTATTGATTAAAGTTAAGCGTGGCAGACTATTTCCGTTTGGGATATTTAAACTACTGCTTGGTCTTAAAAAAATCGATGGTTTGCGAATTATCGCCCTTGGGGTAATGGAGGGTTATCGTAAGCTTGGTATAGAAGCTTGTTTTTACGGAAACATCATTGAGGCTTATAGGAAGAAGAACTTTAAGCATGCTGAAGCTTCATGGATACTGGAGGATAACGAATTAATGAACAGAGCTATTCAAAATATTAACGGCTTTCCATATAAGCGTTATCGGATTTTTGAAAGGGCACTATGAAGGAAAAAGTTTTAATTACTGGAGCAAGTGGCTTTGTGGGGTATCATCTCATTCAGGCTGCATTAAAAAACGGACTGGAAGTTTTTGCTTCGGTTCGTGCATCCAGTAAAATAGAACACCTGAAAGGTTTACCTATTCACTTCAACTACACAAACCTCTTTGATGAAAAGGCAATTGAACGGGATTTGCAGGAGAAGCGATACGACTATATCATACACGCTGCAGGCGTAACCAAAGCGAAGAATCAAAACGAATATGATTACGCTAATGCTGAACTTACGCGTAAGCTTGGTTTAGCCGTGGTAAATTCAGGATTGCAACTAAAGAAGTTTGTATTTATAAGTAGCCTTGCTGCTATGGGGCCCTCGAATGACAATGAGCTTATTAACGAACAACGAGAAGCACGGCCTGTAACACAGTATGGAAAAAGTAAGCTGTTGGCAGAACAATATTTAGCTGAAATAATTTCATTACCATTAATCGTACTACGCCCTACTGCAGTATATGGACCACGTGAGCGTGACATATTTATAGTTTTGAAACTAATCGCTCAAGGTGTTGAAGCCTATATTGGTAGAATCGATCAGAAGTTGAGTTTTATACATGTAACAGACCTTGCTAATATTACTTTAAATGCCTTACAAAGTAATGTTACAGGAAAAACTTATAATGTTTCGGATGGCAAATATTATGATCGGTATGCATTAGCAGACTTTGCCAAATCTTTTCTTAAAAAGAAAACGTTGAAGTTTCATATTCCTAAGAGCGTAGTTCAGTTAATCGCGTTAATACAAGAGTTTGTTGGCAATGTAAGCGGAACCACACCCGCGTTGAATAGAAACAAGTTAGCAGAGCTAACGGCATCAAACTGGGCTTGTAGTATCGAATCTCTTCGGAAAGATTTAAGCTTTAATCCTGTATATGATCTTGAAAAAGGATTGGCAGAAACATTGACATGGTATAGTGAAAACAAATGGCTTAAGTAATAAATAAAATGGGTTTATAATTTTAATCATATACATATGAAAGAACAAATCGAACTAGCTAACGGAAAACTGGGTATTCTAATTCCGGGTCTTGGTGCAGTAGCTACCACGATGATTGCCGGAGTTGAAGCAGTAAAAAAAGGGCTTGCACATCCTGTAGGTTCGTTAACCCAAACGGGTAATATCCGTTTAGGTAAACGTACTGAAAACCGGTTTCCTAAAATTAAAGACTTCGTACCTCTCGCTGATCTGAACGATATCGTATTTGGGGGCTGGGATGTATATGAGGACAATGTTTATGAAGCTGCTGTTAATGCAAAGGTTCTTGAACTAGGACTATTGCAACCGATAAAGGGTGAATTAGAAAAGATTAAGCCTATGAAGGCTGTCTTCGACAAGGCATATATCAAAAATCTTGATGGCAAAAATATCAAAAGTGAAACTAATAAGTATGACCTGGCACTTGCTGTAATGAAAGACATTGAGAATTTCCAGAAAGTAAATGGATGTTCTCGCATGGTAATGGTATGGTGTGGATCTACTGAAAAATATATCGAAGAAACTGATGTACATAAAGACATCTACAGTTTCGAGGCAGGTTTGAGAGACAATGATCCAATGATTTCACCAAGTATGATCTATGCTTATGCTGCGATTAAGAAAGGTGTACCATTTGCCAATGGCGCTCCGAACCTTACTTGTGATATTCCTGCCTTGGTTTCTCTTTCTAAAGAAATGGGTGTTCCAATTGGTGGAAAAGATTTTAAAACGGGCCAGACATTAATGAAGACTATTCTTGCTCCTGGTTTGCATGCACGTGCGCTAGGTATCCGAGGATGGTTCTCAACCAATATTCTTGGAAACCGTGACGGTTGGGTTTTGGATGACCCGGATAACTTTAGAACAAAGGAAGTATCAAAACTTGGTGTTCTTGAAGATATTCTTCGTCCTGATGCTAACCCTGAACTGTATGGTGAATTGTATCATAAAATCAGAATTAATTACTATCCTCCGCATGGCGATAACAAAGAAAGCTGGGATAACATTGATATTTTCGGTTGGTTAGGTTATCCAATGCAGATTAAAATAAACTTCCTGTGTCGTGATTCAATTCTTGCAGCTCCAATTGTATTAGACCTTGCTTTGTTCTTTGACCTTGCAAAACGCGCCAATATGAGTGGTATTCAAGAATGGCTTTCATTCTATTTTAAATCACCACAAACGGCAGAAGGATTACGTCCAGAGCACGACATCTTTAAGCAATTGATCAAATTACAAAATACGTTGCGCCATATGATGGGTGAAGATTTGATCACGCATCTTGGGCTTGATTATTACCAGGATCTGGTTGAGGCTTTATAATTCAATGGATAAGATTATCGCCACCGGTTTGGGTATTGGATATATGGGAAGAGGCAGTGGTACAATTGCAGCTGCTCTCAGTGCTGGTGTCTGGTATACTATCGGTGGTGGTAATTCTTCGATTCAATTAGTAGTTACAATTGTTATAGTATTGATAGGTATTTGGTCTGCAACTTCTGTTGAGAGAATATGGGGAGTAGACAGTAACAAAGTTGTGGTAGACGAAATAGCTGGTATGTGTATAAGCTTACTTTTTCTTCCGGCTACGCTAATTATTACCTGTAGTGGCCTAGTGTTATTTAGATTCTTTGACATTCTTAAACCGTTTTATATAAGAAAGGCAGAGAACTTACCGGCTGGATGGGGTGTTATGGCGGATGATATCTTGGCAGGAATCTATACAAATATCCTGCTGCAGATAGCAGTTCAATTACACTGGTTTTAGTATGACATTTCTTAAATCACAAGCAGCTTCTTTGATTGCATCAATTATAGACTTGCTTGTAATGATTTTGCTGGTGGAAGTTTTCGGAGTATGGTATGGTGTTGCAAGTGTAATTGGCAATATAAGTGGCGCCACAACTAATTTCGTAATTGGCAGAGTTTGGGTTTTTGAAGCTACGGATAAGTCATCTGTACAACAGGCGTGGAAATACGCTCTGGTATGGTTCGGCTATGTTGTAATTAGTTTTCTTTTACTGATTCTCGTAAAAGATATTTTTAATGTGAACTATAAATATGCAAAAGTACTTGTAGCAGTAGTAGTGGGTATAACCTACAATTATATGTTGCAAAGGAAATTTGTCTTCAGATAAGACCCTACATATGAAGTACTTATACAAAGTTATGGTAATTGCTTTTATGCTAATAGCAATTTCAGTAAAAGCTCAAACGACCATAATAACAGGAACAGTAATAGATAGTGAAACAAAAGAACCTCTTCCTTTTGTCAACGTATACCTGAAAGGATCAACGATTGGTAACGTTACTGATATTAATGGCAATTATTCAATACATACTTCATCCACAGCATATACAGAAATTCAATTTTCTTTTCTTGGTTATAAAACCATTACAAGAAATATTATCGTTGGACAAACACAAAAAATTGACGTTAAGCTGTTTTCAGACGCAACAGTACTCAAAGAAGTAGAAGTTGTAGCAGGAAAAGGTAGGGAGCGTTACCGTAATAAAAATAACCCTGCGGTTGATCTCGTACGGGAGATGATTGAACATAAAAAGCAGAATCGAATGGAACATTATGATTTTGCGGAGTATGAGCAATACGAAAAACTTCAAATGTCTTTAAGTAATCTTAAGGATAAATTTAAACAGCGAAAACTCTTTAGAAAATATAAGTGGCTATTTGAGAACGTAGATACGACCTCCATTCCTGGTAAAACTTTACTACCAATTTACTTGCAGGAAAACCTGACTGACGAATACTATCAAAGATCGCCAAAAAACAAGAAGTCGGTTGTTAAAGCTCATCAAAAGGTAAGCTTTGACGACTACGTCGATAATGAAGGTTTAAGTACCTACCTTAATTACCTATATAATGATATCGATATCTATGATAATAACATTACCATCCTTACAAATCAATTTTTAAGTCCAATAGCGGATGGAGCACCTACATTTTACAAATTCTATATCACAGATACATTAAAAAACGAAAATCCGGTTCTTGTAGAACTATCGTTTGCCCCCAGAAACCCTGCGGACTTCCTATTTCAGGGAAGATTGTATGTGACCCTCGATGGTAATTATGCTGTACAACGGGTTAACATGGCGGTGAATAAAAGCATAAATCTGAACTGGGTGCGTGAACTCAATGTTGAGCAAAATTTTGAAAGATCACCTGACGGGAAGTATCATGTTATAAAGAGCAGGATGAGAGCCGACTTCGGACTTTCCAAAAGTGGGGGAGGTTTATATGGAGAACGGGTAGTGTCCTATAAAAACTTCGTGATTAACTATCCTAGGTCGGAGGAGTTTTATAAGCAGGAAGAAAAATTTTCAAAAGATGATCTTAAAAATCGATCTGAGGAATACTGGAGTGCCAACAGACATGACACTTTAAGTATTGCTGAATCTAAGGTATATCAAAATATTGATAGCCTTCAAAAAATGCCATCCTTTAGGAGGACGATGGATATTGCTACCCTACTGCTTGCGGGGTATAAAAGCTTTGGATGGTGGGAGCTGGGCCCCGTTAACACATTTTACAGTTTTAACCCTGTTGAAGGTTTCCGTTTGCGCGCAGGAGGAAGAACAACACCAAAGTTTAATGAACGATTATATTTTGAGACCTATGGCGCATATGGGTTCAAGGATGAAAAATGGAAGTATTTCGTCAGTGCCAATTATTCCTTTACAGGAAGATCAATTCGTGAGTTTCCGATAAGGACATTAAAAGTAAGCTTCCAACGGGATACGAAGATTCCCGGGCAGGAACTACAATTCGTACAGGAGGATAACTTTTTACTTTCATTTAAACGCGGTGTTAATGACAAGTGGTTATACAACGACATTTGGAATGTAGATTATCTGCAGGAGTTTGAAAATCATTTCTCCTATAGAGTAGGTTTGAAATATTGGAAACAGGCACCTGCCGGTGGATTAGAATTTCTCCTTCAGGGAGAAGATTCGTTACAACCTGTGCCTCGCGTTAATACCGCTGAAGTAGCTTTAGAGTTGCGATGGGCACCTGGGGAACAATTCTACCAGGGCAAAGCATATCGTGTACCGATACCAAACAGGCATCCGATTTTTACAGCCCGTTTTAATGGAGGTATTAAAGGACTTTTTGATAGCCAGTATAATTACCAAAGTGTCGCGTTAAATGTATTTAAACGATTTTATCTTTCTCAATTCGGGTATACCGACGTGGTGGTTGAAGGTGGACACATTTTTGGAACCGTTCCGTTTCCACTTCTATCCATTCATCGAGCGAATCAAACTTACTCCTATCAATTACAGTCATACAACTTAATGAACTTCCTGGAGTTTGTAAGCGATCAGTACATAAGTGCAAATTTAGATCATTACTTTAATGGCTTTATTTTTAATAAAATTCCATTGCTAAAGAAGTTGAAATGGCGGGAAGTGGCAACTTTCAAAATACTGTATGGAAGTATAAGATCTGAGAATGATCCTCAAAAGAATAGAGAGGTATTTGCTTTTCCAGTGGATGATGCCGGCCGTGTAACAACCTTTTCGTTAAGTAAACAGCCTTATATGGAAGCAAGTGTTGGTATCGCCAATATCTTTAAGCTCTTACGTTTCGATGTTGTTAAGCGTCTTTCTTATCTCGATCACCCTGAAGTTTCGGAGTGGGGAATACGCGGAAGATTTAAATTTGATTTCTAAAAAAATGAGTACCGTAGTTAACGATACCTTGAATCACACACCACCTAAGAAAAAAGAATTGCGAGTTGTCTTACAACTTCTAATTTACAAGGTGATTGATCCCTTTGTAAAATTACTAATACGCATTGGCTTTACTCCCAACGCTGTTACAACCACTGGATTGCTTCTGAATATTGGAGTAGCAGCCATTTTTGTAGCCGGTGCTGAAGAGGGTAACCGCGGTGACTTATCTTATGTCGGCTGGGCTGGTGCTCTCATCTTATTCGCAGGGTTATTCGATATGCTGGACGGACAGGTCGCTCGTCTTGGAAATATGAGTTCAAAGTTCGGTGCTTTATATGATTCGGTACTTGACCGTTATAGCGAGCTGATTATGTTTTTAGGTATATGTTATTACCTTATTGGTCATCATTACTTCCTTAGCTCTTTATTTGCTTTTATAGCGCTTATTGGATCTATGATGGTTAGTTATATCCGTGCACGGGCAGAAGGCCTGGGAGTAGAATGTAAAGACGGATTGATGCAGCGGCCTGAACGTGTTGTTACAGTAGCAGTATCGGCTATTGCTTGCGGTATAACGTCTTATTATATCGGTGGAGATTTTAAAATTTATATCCCTGGCATTCCTTTTCAGGTTTTTGAAACAATATCAGTCTTTACTGTTCCGCTAACGGTCATGGCATTTTTAACCAACATGACAGCAATTCAAAGAATCCGTGACGTTAAGCGTTCTATGGAAATTAAATACGGTAAGTAGTAATGTATTTTTTGTTCTCAATTTTGCTTCTGATCTTTTCAAACCCTACAGCAGGAAGTTCGCAGCCCTGTGTATGTAAGGATCAAAATACATTTCCTATACCCCCGGTGGACGAACAGACGCTGTTTTATATGCAGCGAACTCCCAATCATAATACCATTATGTATGATTTGAATATAGAAAATGGTAAGATTGATTCGGATGAGCCTGTACATGTTTATTGGATTCGATATGGAGAGAAGGGGCAGAAAGAAGAATTGTCGTATATACAAAGACATTACGCTTATGGTCTTAAGACAAAGAAAATAAGCGATAACAAGTATGAATTGCGTTTTGTGTCATATAAGAAGTTGCCTTTTTATATAGAGAAATCTGCTCGTGACAATCGTTATCATATACAGGTGGCATTGGATGGAAAAGCAGTAGAGGTGAAACGAGTTTTCTTACAAATTGAGGGAGGAAGTTTTTGGTTACCAAATGTAGTATGTGCTGAAGTAAAAGGAGTTGATCCTGTTACTGGTAAGGAAGTTATTCAATTATTTAAACCGTAAATCTGCAGTATATGAAGAAGAATTTTGTATCGAATAGTCAGGAATCGACACGTATGTTTAAAAGCGGTTTACTAGAGAGTTTATCTAAAGTACACTTTTCCGTTCCTATTTTTATTTACGTTCCTGTTATCGCTTACTTTATTTACAGAGCTATTGCTGTACAGGAAAACAGTATAGTGGAATTGCTGTTAAGTCTGGCAGGCGGCCTGTTATTCTGGACGTTTACGGAATATGTGCTACATCGGTTTGTATTTCATTTCGAGCCCCAATCCAAATGGGGCAGGAGATTACATTTTATTTTTCATGGTGTTCATCACGACTATCCCAATGATCGGCTACGACTTGTCATGCCTCCTTCGGTAAGTATTCCTTTAGCAACGGGTTTTTACTTGCTCTTCAATGCAGTATTACCCGCAACTGTGGTTCCTGCATTTTTTGCAGCTTTTATGGCAGGCTATCTGTTCTATGATATTTCACACTATGCGCTTCATCATATAAACATGAAGAATGCTTTCTGGAGAAAGCTGAAACAACATCACATGCTTCACCACTACACGGACCCTACCAAAGGATATGGGGTTAGTTCTTCACTTTGGGATACTATTTTTAAATCTGACTTTGAAAAATAATTTGAATTATCCTGCAACTTCTTTAGCAGGATCAAGAACAACTTGGCGTGAATTTGTCGTAGCAGCTCTTATTTCAGGGGGGTACCTTCTATTATCATTTTTACTGATCGGTTTTAAAACCGATCAGCTTTTTTTAGTTACGATTTTTAGTGCTTTATATCTTGCTTCTACCGGAACCAGAAAGTTCATCATCGGATTTTCAATTTT
This sequence comes from Chryseosolibacter indicum, assembly GCF_018598585.1. Classification (GTDB taxonomy): domain Bacteria; phylum Bacteroidota; class Bacteroidia; order Cytophagales; family Cyclobacteriaceae; genus Chryseosolibacter; species Chryseosolibacter indicus. The sequence continues at coordinate 14,957 of NZ_JAHESD010000032.1, read as the reverse complement.
TATTGTCTACTGGATCATCTTCGATTACATGAAGGCGTTCCCCAATTATGCTTTTAATGATGTACACATTAAGAGTTTATATGATATGGAGCTCCGTTGGTTTGGCATTATGTATGAGGGGAAGCTAGTGACTCCAAATGAATATTTTCTTGCGAACAATTCTACATGGGTCGATATCATGTGTGGCTTATTTTATCTTTGCTGGGTACCTGTACCCCTTGCATTTGCGGCCTTCCTTTATTTTAAAAACCGGAGTGAGTTTATAAAGTTCTCATTGACTTTCCTGTTTGTAAACATTTTAGGTTTTATTGTTTATTATTTATATCCTGCAGCGCCACCTTGGTATATTCAACTACATGGCGTTGACTTTTACGCTCATACACCTGGAAACACAGCTGGGCTAATTAGATTTGATGCCTTTTTTGATGTTCAAATATTCCAGGCTTTGTATGCCAAAAGTTCTAATGTTTTTGCAGCAATGCCTTCACTACATTCTTCATATCCCCTTATTGTTACCTTTTACGGAATTAAAAACAAGTTAGGCTGGGTGAATATAATTTTTATTACTGTTTCAATTGGGATTTGGTTTGCCGCTGTATACACAAGCCATCATTACATATTGGATGTGTTAGCAGGAGTGGTGATAGCGCTAGTAGGAATTTTGAGTTTTTTAACGCTCGTTAAAAGGAATGGTGAGTTCAGAAACTTTATTAGTTATTACGCAAAGTCTATTTCTTAACTTGAAGAAGAACTATTAGTGGTGAAATAGAATCGGGTATAAAAAAACTAGCGGATTATAGCTTTATACCATGACATAGTAATTTTTGTGCAAAATCGAGCCTGTCACTAATTCTCTTTATCGGACATTCTTCCAATACTCCTTTTTCAATACCACGAATAGAACTTAACATGATATAACTAAGGTGTTCTAATTCATCATTGGTAACATTTTTGAATTCTTTATTGTTGATGCCAAAAGATAAGATGTCTTTTAATAGCGAAAGCTCTTTATTCTCATAATCCTTTTTAAGAGACTTAACGAGCAAAGGGTTGTCTGATATCTCTCCGAAAACAATCCCATAAAGCGATGCTTTTTGATGGAGTGCCTGTATTTTAGTACTGCTAAAGGCGCGTAACTTTTCTTCAGCTGTATTAGCCCTTTGTACTGCGTATTTAACCAAATCAAAGACTTCCTCCATTTCCTCCCTGATCATAGCTTTAAAGATTTCCTCTTTACTTTTGAAATAATAATAAAGAGAACTCTTTCCCTTGCCTACAGCCTTCGCAATGTCTTCCATTGTGGTTTTAAACAAACCAAACTGCTGAAATTGGCTTCTGGCTGCACTTATAATTTCTTCTCTTATTACTTTGTCTTTGGTTTTACACGTAGCATTCATTTCATGAAATAGCAAAGCTTAAGTTTGTAAAACTAAGCATTAGGAAAGGAAATTATGCCCTATTCATGGATTAATCTTACCTATTGTGTTATTTACACACAAAAGATTTATTTCGGCTGCAATGGTTTGTTAAGATTAATATGTTCAACGTTTTCCTGCTGCGGTAAGATTATATGTAGCTCTTGTGCAACATCAACTTCTATTCGGCCCTCAACTATACTGCAATCAAGTATGTGGCCACCTGTTTTTTTGTCTTTATCAATGAAATGAAAATGGTAATTCGGACTGTTTAATACTTCTGCCGATTTAGGTGTGTAGAAGCCTACTACCGTTCCTTCTATGTCTGCGCGTTTAAATTTGATTTCCTGAACTTCATCTACAGGTTTATACGGTTTTTCTTGCTTAACAAAGCTTCTGAAATCAACTGTTTTAAACTTTGCATGAATTTGAATGGCGGAAAAGGAATTTGTGTGAATAATCCTGCTAAGCAAAGCATGAAGACTCTTGATATCAGTGATATTAGTAATCTTTAAGGTAGTATCAGGTTTAAATTTTTTAACTGAAGCAAAAGTAAGTTTATCATTGCTTTTCATCTTTCTGGCGTTACTATCAGAAGGAATACTGTAGAACTCGTTGTTAAGAATTATTAATTCCCCGGCGAGTTTTTCTTCACTTCCCAACCCAAAATCTCCCAAAGTTTTAAGCTTGTTAACAGTAATCACCCCGTCAAATTGCCCCTCATGAATCGCATGGTTCAAAGATGCGTAATATATAATGTCATTGTTTTGACTTTGAATAAAAGCAGTAATTAACGCTGCAAGAATTAAAAGTATAAATGCTCTTCTAATCATCTTTCCTGTTTCGCATAAGAAATATGCTTATTTAAAAAAAAAGAGGCTGCTCCAGCAACCTCTCCATAATTTAAAGCCGTTATGAATCCTTATCTTTTTTCTTTTTTTCTTTAATCTTCTTTCCTTCCGAGTCGAACTTCACCATTTTAGTTTCGCCGCCTTGTGAAAGTTCAACTGCATAAAAAGTTTGACCATCTTTTTCTTTACGATAAGCGTTGTTCACTGTCCATCCGCTATAATCCTGGCTCCCAAGTTGCTCCAAAACAGAAGAAGGGAGTTCGGTGGTTGATATTGCTTCTTTTTCGTCGTACTTGTCGCCTTTCTTCATGTCTCTTTTACTATCATCCTGGCTCTTGTATTGTGAACTAGGCTGATCTTGAGTAGATGTCTCTTGTGCCTGAACTGCAACAGCAGTACCAAACATTAAACAAAATGCAAACATTAGTTTTTTCATAATTGTCGCTTTTGGTTGAACATTTTATTTGATGTTTTAAATAACTATGCCCGCGAGTTGGCTTCTGTTGTTGCTGGGTTTTTAAAATATCATCGAAGCTTAAACCGGATATACTTATGAGAACTGAACGAAATAAAAAAGCTGCATGAATAGGCGTATAAGCTACTGCTTGGTAGGCATGCTTATCTTGCTACGATCTTGTCCTGATGATTAAGCCTTGAATTTTTCTTTTCTACGTTCGATGACGTACTGAGGGTCGTCGAAAGGAATATTAAAACGAATCACACGTTCAATGTTGCTTAGGTGCAGCGGATTTTGCTCAACAGGATAGCCATGAAGATCCTGCTTCATAAGGGTAATAACATGATCACCTGTTGGGGATTCTTCAATATCTACGACAGCAGTAGTAATAAGATCGCCTGAGTCTTTGATAAAGATTCCGATTGCAGTTCTTTTCTGAAGGCTCAAATTAAGTTCTCCCAGAATTTCTTCTCTGGTATCTTTAATTTGTTTTTTTACAGCATCAAAGAGCATACGATCTTAAATTTTATCAGGAGCGAAGATAGATCTTCCTGTACATTAAAGCTACAAAATCATTAATAGTTGCGGCAATTTGCTAGTCGAAATGTATAACTTTCTAACGATAATGAGGTAGGTTCATATCTGTTGTATGCCTGCTAAACAGGTCCAATCGATTGCAGCAGTTTTGTAAAAATGTTCAATAAAAAATGAGTAACTTCAATCAGGTCTCTTTTGTTTAGAGGTCCTATATTTCCTCTGAGAAGGTTTTTTATTGTTTTTCTTAGTTGGATTTGGCCGCGCTTTGTCACTTGCTTCAAGTTCTATATGTCTCGCAATTCCTACTGCGAGAGTTCCAACGATATCTCGTCTTGTTCCTGGCAAGTTGTAAATGGCATTATAAGTTTTTGCTACGTTACGATAACTGCTGGACCTATTATCTAGTGCACCATAATTAGCAGTAACGTCTATGGAGAGTTTCCATTTAGAAGAAAAATACCAATCAGAATGTAACCCTAACAATCCGAAAAATTGCAGTGAGTTAAAATCTGATTTTTCAGCAATTATATAGTTGTTTTGCTGAGGCGCTAATACACCGTTACTTTGAACTATGTAGTCGGGAGGTAAAATACTATATACTATAGGAGGAAAATAAAGACTGGTTTCTCTATGGGTAATAGTTTCTTTTCCTTTTACTAAATAAGCTGGACTTATTCCTATTATGAAGCTCGTTGTTAAAGCAGAAAGATCAATGAGATGAAATTTAAAAACAATTGGAAGGTGAGCATATAAAAGGTTTATTTTTCTTAGTCCTGCCTGGCTTCCAGAAGAGCTAAAAACATTAAAGTTTTGTCCCGTATTTAATAGGCCTGTACTTAACATGAATCCGTATTTCCTAAAATCCAGGCTGTAGGTTAAACCTATAGGCGATGTTTTTATATCATAGCGGGTATTATACCTCGGGTCCGCGTTAATGCCCTCATCCCATGTATAGGTAGATGTAATACCTGAATAGATACCAAAGGAAGCAATCTTAGTCTGGGCGCAAGCATTATGCAGCAAATGAAAAGTAATAGCAAGGAGTAGCGTACGTATCAATAGACCCTTAAACATCAAAATATTTAAAGCAAAATAACAAATTAAACCGGATTCATTATAGTATTGTTACAACGTGCGAAATTGCATGAATTTCAACATGCTTATGTTATATTAATTTTATTATTTCGCCTTGTGAAATTTACTTTTGATTGGAAGCTTGGTGGTAATATTTACTGGGCTTTATTTCTTCGGTTGCTTCTGGCTATGCTCCTTTTTAGCTTGTGTCGCATGGGATTTTACCTGTACAATACAAGTTTCTTTCCGGATATGAGCATGTTGACTCTTGTAAAACTGATGCTTGCCGGATTACGTTTTGACTTAGTATCTGTACTTTACGTGAACATGCTTTTCATTGTATTGATGGTGCTGCCGTTTAAATTTAGATTCAATTATGGATACCAGGAATTTTTGAAATACACATTTTTTATTACCAATGGTTTTGCCCTTGCATTAAATGTATCAGACTTTATTTATTACAAATTTACGTTGAGACGCACAACGGCTGATGTTGTTAAACAGTTTGAAAACGAGCAAAATTTAGAAGGTCTCTTCTTTCAGTTTCTTGTTGATTATTGGTACGCGCTTCTATTTTGGTTATTGCTGATAGTAGTTATGGTTGTGTTATATAACCGCGTCAGAATATGGGGACCTCAAACTAAAAATTCAATTGTCTTCTATATCTCTAGTGTGTTATTATTAGCAGTCATAGCATTTCTTACCGTAGGAGGAATAAGGGGTGGTTTTAGACATAGTACCCGACCCATTACATTAAGTAATGCAGGAGAGTATGTCAGTGATCCTAGGGATATAAGCATTGTATTAAATACACCTTTTACAATTATTCGTACTATAGGAAGAACTAAAGTTCAACCTGTCAACTTCTTTTCATCAGAGGAAGTCGAAAAGATATATTCTCCAGTACATTACCCTAAAGATTCATTAGCATTTGAAAAGAAGAATGTAGTTGTTCTTATTCTTGAGAGTTTCTCAAAAGAGTTTTTTGGCACTTTCAACAAAGAGAAGGACAACGGTACCTACAAAGGCTACACACCTTTTCTTGACTCGTTAATAGAACATAGTCTTACCTATGAATATTCATTTGCTAATGGAAGAAAATCAATAGACGGGCTTCCCTCAGTTATAAGTAGTATTCCTTCTCTTGGTGTTCCATATTTTTTGTCACCTTACTCCGGCAACAAGATCAACAGCTTAGCTTCTTTACTAAAAACTAAAGGATATCACACTTCCTTTTTTCATGGAGCACCAAATGGTTCCATGGGCTTTAAAGCTTTTATGAATCTGGCTGGCGTGGATTCTTACTACGGAATGACAGAGTACGATAACGATGACGACTTTGATGGGTTATGGGGAATCTGGGATGATAAGTTTCTTGATTTTTACGCTTCTAAACTGAACGAATTTCCACAGCCATTCATGTCTTCATTTTTTTCCGTGTCATCCCATCATCCTTTTAAAATACCCGATGTTTATAAAGATAAATTTAAGGAAGGCCGTGTTCCCATATCAAAGTGTATTGAATATACTGATTATTCATTAAAACAATTCTTTGCAAAAGCATCGAAGATGCCATGGTATCAAAATACACTATTTGTAATCACAGCAGACCATACGTCCAGCAACGCAATTTTTGACGACCACCGGACTGCCTGGGGGTTCTTTTCTGTACCTGTCATTTTCTTTACTCCCGATCAGTCTTTATCGGGCAGGAAGCAAGAGATTATCCAACAAATCGATATTATGCCTTCTGTTCTAGGTCATCTTCATTACGATAAGCCTTATTTTGCATATGGTCGTAACGTTTTTAACGAGGAGGTAGAACCTTTTGCTTTCAATTACAAAGACAATATTTATCAATTATTTGAAAGGGATTTCTTATTGATTTTCGACGGGAAGCAATCCCTGGGGCTGTATAATTTTAAGCAGGACAAAATGATAACAAATAACCTTCTCAAACAATATCCTGATGTAGTTCAACGTATGGAAGTAAAAATGAAGGCTTTTATACAACAATACAATAACAGGATGATCGAAGACAAATTAACTGTTACCAAATGATAGCAGCTGGCCCGATTTTTATCCTCTTTTAAGCGTCTGTTTGAAAGTTTGCTTTAACTTGTTTACGTCCTCATGGAGAAAAGGGTATATTTTAAAAATCTAAATGCACTTCGTTTTTTTGCGGCAACCGCGGTAATTATCCATCACGTCGAGCAGTATAAAAACTGGGCTAACCTTCCCAATATTTGGGGAAATACTACCATAGATGCAATAGGTCATAAAGCAGTTTCATTCTTTTTTGTCTTAAGCGGTTTTTTAATTACCTATCTTTTACTAGCAGAAAAAGCGAAGACAGACGAGATTAACATTAGAAATTTCTATATCAGACGTATTTTAAGAATCTGGCCTTTGTACTACCTGATTGTGGCATTATGTCTCTTTGTCGTTCCGTTGATTTCTAGTCATTCGATGTTTGGCCCTTCTGTTGTAGAAACTAATTTTACGCTTATCACAGTTCTTTTACTATTCGTTCTTCCTAATGTAGTTCGAACTTTTGCACCTTCGATAGTTGGAGGCAATCAGCTATGGTCAATAGGTGTAGAGGAGCAATTCTATTTGGTTTGGCCTCTATTTGTGCGGTGGTTTATTAACCACATGGTGGTTTTTCTCATTGCGTTTATCATGCTGAAGCTAGGCTTAACGGTACTCCTGCAGAGCCTAATTACGCCAGAAAGTAATGCCTACTATCACAAATTTTTCCGTTTATGGGTTCTGCTTCAGGTAGAACAAATGGCAATTGGTGCATTAGGTGCCTATATCCTTTTTAAGAAGAAAAAGATAATTCTAAACTTAATCTATCACCCCATTACTTTAGTTTTTAGCACAGGTCTATTTATTATCCTGTTTATTATTCCTACGGAAAGTTGGCTAATTAATTATTATGAGGCATTAGTATTTATCATTCTTATTCTAAATATCTCAACTAATCCTGCTATCAGTTTGTCATTGGAAAATAAGGCCTTTAGTGTTTTGGGTAATATATCCTATGGCATCTACATGTATCATACCTTATGTATTGCCTTTTGTATGTACGTACTACGTTTATTTAAACTGGGACAGTCTAATCATATTCTCTTTAATGTCCTTCTTTATAGCTTTTCCGTGATAGTTACGATTGCTGTAGCATATCTTTCTTATGAACTCTTTGAGAAGAAGTTTTTAGAGTTGAAGGAAAGATTTATGATTGTTAAGAGTGGTGAAAAGGCAGACACCACTACTTTTGAGAGTAGCAGACCGGTAGTTTCTACAAACGGACAATCGGTGTAAACCCAGATGTTAGTTTATAAGTTAAGGGAAATCAGGCAAGGTTATGGTAAACTTGCTGAACATCATCGTCGCCCTCTAATGTTTCTACTAACTTAAGAACTTCGTCCTGTTGTTCTTCACTTAACTCTTTTGTTGTAGTAGGGATATATTGAATCTCCGAGCTTTTTGCATCAAGGTTTTTAGATTCCAAAAACTTCTGCATGTGGCCGAATTCAGTGAATTTTGTATAGACTACAATTTCTTCTTCATTTCGCTCAATATCTTCCGCTCCGGCATCTATGAGATCCAGTTCCAACTCATCCAAATCGAGTTTTGAAGAATCAAATTTGAAAACACCTCTTCGCTCGAAAAGAAAGGCAACCGAGCCCGAGTTCCCCATGCTACCACCGTTCTTGGAAAAATGTAGTCGTACATTCGCTACGGTTCTTGTAGGATTATCAGTGGCACACTCAACAATAATGGGCACACCATGGGGCCCATATCCTTCGTATGTAACCTCCTGGTAATCTTTTTCTTCTTTGGATGATGCTCTTTTAATGGCTGCCTCAACACGGTCTTTCGGCATATTAGCCCCTTTGGCATTTTGAATAGCCAATCTAAGCTTTGGATTATTCTCGGGAAGAGGACCACCTTGTTTTACCGCAATGGCAATGTCCTTTCCTATACGAGTAAAGGCTTTGGCCATACGGTCAAAGCGCGCAAACATTTTATGTTTCCTTTTTTCAAAAATACGTCCCATAATCCTTGCTTTAAGCTTGGCAAAATTATAGGACTTATGGAAATGACCAAATAATGGCGGATCATTTCTATTACGCACTTACGGCTGCGCGTCGGGACTTTTCCCAGACTACAGACTGTTTTCCCTTTAAAAAGCGTACAAAACCAGCGTAAACAGAGAAATTCATAACGCAGAAATAATAAGGAACAAAGAATCCTTTAATAGACACTTTTTTATTGCTTACAAAATAACCGATAAAGGCAAGGGCGTAAAAAGCTATTTGTCCAAGGGATGCAGTTATATAAAATGGATTGTATTGCATTGCGAGCCAAAGGTTGCTGATGAAGATGAACGGCAGTGCTAACGGCGCAAGGGTCCATCGCAATACCCTGTGAGATATGTATTGAAATGAAAGCATACCATATTTAAATGGGTTTAATAAATAGCCAAGTTTAACCATTGCCTGAAAGGCTCCGGCACATATTCTCACTTTTCTCTTCCATTCTTCTTTAACTGAGGCTGAGGCGGTTTCTGTGGCGTAGGCATTGGGCTCATAAATAAAGCGGTAACCTTTTGAGCAGATAGACAAAGACATATAAAAGTCTTCAATAATAATATTCTCCCCTGGCTCTTCGTAAAGTGCTGTTCTCACAGAAAACAGCTCGCCAGCAGCTCCTACAACAGAATATACTTCAGAGTCTTTACGTTTAAGAAAAGATTCATATTTCCAATATAAACCTTCTCCTGCTCCTGAGGCGTTGTCTTCTGTTTTCTTAAATATTCTTTTTTCTCCGGCAACACCACCAACCTTTTCATCCTGATAATGTCTTACAATATTTTTTAATGCTTCTTTATTCAGAAAAGTATTGGCATCCGAGAAAATAACGATTGGTGTTGTAATAAAGCGCATTACGCGATTTACTGCGTGGATTTTTCCCTTCCGCTGTGGCTCATGATAAAGCGTAACGTTAGGATATTGTCTTATTATTTCAGGCGTTGAGTCTGAAGATCCATCGGTTACAAAAACAACGGAAAGCTTTTCTGAAGGGTAATCAAGTGATAGCGTATTTTCGATCTTGTCGACTATATAATCTTGTTCATTATAAGCAGCGATTAACACAGTAATTTCAGGAAGGTCTTTATCACTTAGCACTTCATAATGTTTTCTTTTTACAAACTTTGCTATAAGTGATATTATAAATCCATAGCCTAGGTATGTGTAGAAAATTATCAATACACCTAGCCAGAAAATTGAGAATGCTAATTCAGTCATGAGATTAATTAAAGTACTGTGAATTGCCAGTTTAGTTTATAATATAGTTTTAAAACGCGTGCAAGCTTAACCCCTCTCTTCTTTCTGTATTCTTTTGCCGGTACTTCAAACAATTTTATGCCACCTGCCGCATGGAATGAAATTTTTAGCGGCAGCATTGCATCATCTTTTAATTGCAAAACAATTAAAAATTTGAGTTTTATAATTAGGATTTAGATTTCCTCTCCGAAAAATAATCTTAGAGACTATTGAAGAAGGTTTACTTTATTAAAATGAAAAGCTTTTTACTCGCAGCTTTACTATTTGTTAATGTTCATTTGTTCGGGCAGTACTTGCCAAACAATTCACAGGTGTTTCAATTTTCTTCTGTGTTAAATCCCGCATTTAGCGGAATTGAGAATTTTAACGACTTAAAATTAAGCTATCGATATCAGTGGACAGGTTTTGGAAGCCAGGCTCCAAAATTTGTTAACCTCGCTTATAACACAAGACTCAAGCAACCACTTGAACTCGGATACAATTCACTACGCCTCAGTAATCCGGCAATGGTAAGAATACCAAGAAAGAGAAGGATGATACAAGGCTTTTCTTTAAATGTATTTCAATCATCCGTAGGAGTGATTAAGTCATTAGGAGCGGGTGCTTCTTTTTCTGTTAATTATCCTATTGTTCGACAGTGGCGGGTATCAGCGGGTGCAGGTGCTTTTATTGAAAACAGAAAGCTTGATATTGCATCAGTAGACGTAGGGGATGATAACGATCCTTTTTATAATCACTTGCTAAACAGTTCTACCTCCCAAACAGATTTGAATCTACGCGCTGGCGTTTTGTTTTACACTCCTGAATTCTACTTCGGGTTTTCTTATTTGCCAATTGTTTACAAACCTATTCAAGCATCGGAGCTTGCAATGGAGGAAGCGTTTTATAAAGCTACAATCCAACTAGGATACGCCTTTAATGTTAATCCGGATTTAAGTATTAAGCCAAGTATTTTGGGGCTTTTGCAGATTGACAATTCAATGTCTTATGATTTTAATGTAAAGGCTTATATACAAAATAAAGTATGGGCAGGGCTTTCTTATAGAAGCACGAAGAATGGAATTGGTATGGTAGGTTTTAATTTAAATGAAAAGCTATCAGCATCATATTCTTATGAGCTTTCTCTTAGTGATTTCCAGCAGTTTGGCGGGGGAAGTCATGAACTTGTACTGGGCGTAAGGTTTAACAATGTTAGAAAATATAACCAATATACATGGTAAGTAGAGTGTTTATTTTGCTATTGCTTATTACTTGTTTCAAGCAAGTAAGTGGCCAGGCTTTTGAATTTTACAATCTTAAAAAAATTGGTGGTACAGTTAACAGCAAAGCCGAGGAAAGCATGCCTTTACTGTCACCCGACCAATCTAAGCTTTATTTTGTCCGTTCTTTTTATGATGGAAACTTGGGTGGTCGTTATGCTGGTACTGATATTTGGGTGAGTGATAGAATTGGTTCTCAATGGAAAAATCCTACTAATAAAATTGCACTCAATAGCAGAGACAATAACATTGCAATAGGAATACATGCAAACGGAAAAACCATTTATACGCTGAACACATCTCGTACCGCTAAAGTTGATGGTATTTACTTTTCAAAGTTATTAAATAACAACAGTTGGTCTGAACCTGAATTTATTCCTCTTCCTGGAATAGATAACCAGGACTTTGTGGGAATGTATGTCTCTCCAGATTACGATGCGATCTTTATCTCAATGAGAGGTTCAGATACAAGGGGAGAAGAGGACATCTATATAAGCGTAAAGAATTCATCTGGAGTTTGGAGTAGGCCAAGAAACATGGGCCCCACTATTAACACGAGCGGGTTTGAGATATCACCATTTCTTTCCGCGGATAAAAAGAGATTGTATTTTTCAAGTAACGGACATGGAGGAGTTGGTGATGCTGATATATTTTACTGCGAGCGTCTATACAATTCGTGGGAGACCTGGTCTGCTCCTATAAACCTTGGTAGCGTGGTGAACTCAAAGAAGTTTGATGCATACTTTTCTATCTATAACGATACAGTGGCCTACTTCACAAGTAACAGAGACCAGGAGCTTGCCGATATATACAAGGTTAGTGTATCATCAAGAAATCCTCTGCTTGCAAGTGGCCAGCGTTATCTTACTGATGAAGAGTGGTCTAGAATGGTGGGTAAGAATGTGATGCGTAAAGTGATTTTTAAAAACAATGCTAAAACGCTTACATCTGCCCAAAGAGAGCTTCTATACTACATGGGTAACAAGATTTACGATCAGAGGGATATTGGAATTCATCTAGTGGTAACGGAAGAAGATGATCCGGAGTTAACGCAAGCGCGTATTCGTGAAATATATGGTGAATTAAGACAAGCAGGAATAGAAGGAAATCGGATTAAGGATGTTATTAAAAAAGATGTTATACGTTCTTCGACTGACGGCGTTATTGAGGTAATGCTATACAGATCAGAGTTTCAGAATTAACCAGTCCCGCTATCAATCTACTGCTATTCGTGGATATGCTTTGATCATGATGTTCAGTTATAGCGGTGGTAATCAGTAATGAAAAAGGCTAAGCATTTTAAATGTTTAGCCTTTTTACGATTAATATTTGTTATAAGTAGTAAGTATTACCTTCAATCTCGGAATGGTTTATAGAATTGCTTATGTGCTAATGCAAGCATTTCCTTATCTCCTGACGTATCGCCATAGGCTATTACTTCATTATATTCAGTAAGGGTGAATCTTTCTTTTATTCTGCAAACTTTCTCAGCACCATAGCAATTCTTGCCTGTTAAGTTTCCGGTGATCTTGTTGTTCTTTACTTCCAGTTTTGTCCCGAGGCATATGAGGCCGTGTTTGTCACACCAGGGCTTTACCCAATTTTCCGCTGAAGCAGACACCACAGCTACGGTAGCACCTTCTGATTTATACCTCTTAATAGCTTCAAGCGCTTGCGGACGAATTAAAGAGTCAATTTTCTTCATGGTGAACTCCATGCACTTCTCATTGAATCTAATGATGTCTTCCCCTTTAAGATACCACTTCAGGAAATACTCTTTCGCTTTCCAATTGGGAATCGTCTTAGTGACGTACATTGCCAACACAGGTGATAACAAAGCTAAACCACTCAAATACTTTAGCTTTCCATGATAGTATATCATGAACTCTGCTAACGTATCATGGGTAGTAATTGTGCCGTCGAAGTCAAAGAGTACAAGCTTTTTGGATGCAATGTTTACATCATTAAAAGCAACGTTCAACTCCGCTGCAGCAGATGATGATGTCATATAAGATTAAGTATGGATTAGCTTTTTATGTAGTGTATATAATGATGTAAAAGCTTACGATCCAACTGATAATGGTAAAGAGGATAAATTTGTCTTTAAACAAGATCGTAGTTGGTGATCCGCTTTTCTTTTCAACAAATGTTATTTGTAGATAGCGCATAATGCCTGCTATTACGAAGATTGTAGTAATGAACAGGTAATCACTTTGAAAACGTTCTGTAACTTCCGGTGACACTGTATACATAATATACGCTACAACTGTTACAGCAGATATAATTGACAAACATGAATTGACAAACTGAAGGTTATAAGCCTGTGATGACTTACGAACTACTTCACCAGTTTTTTTAGTGATAATCATATCATCTCTTCTCTTTGCAATGATAATGAAAAGAGAAAGCAGCAGGATCATTAATGAAAGCCAATGTGTGACATGTATGCCAGAAAGGATACCGCCGCCGTAAACGCGAAGTAAGAAACCGGCCGAAACAATGAACAAGTCAACAATAGGAATATTCTTTAAACCAAAGGAATAACCTAGGTTCAAAGCAAAATAAATTATTAAAAGGTAGAAGAAGGACATGCTTAGCGCTCCTGCAATTGCAAGCCCGGAAAGTGAAAAAATGATGACAAGAATCCACGCTGCTACCCCATTAATTTCGCCTGAAGCAATCGGGCGGAATCTCTTTTTTGGATGAAGCCGGTCAAGATGTCTATCCTGATAATCGTTTACAATGTAAATACTCGAAGCAACGAAGCTAAAAGCTAAAGCGCCTATTGCAAGTTGTTGTAGTTGACCGAAATCGAATAAACTGCCTGCAAAGAAGCTTGGAATGAAGACAAACAGGTTTTTTACCCATTGTTTTACTCTTATTAATTTGATAACAGCAGCGATAGATGCTTTACCAGATATTCTCGAGGTCTTCTTTTCTATACTTGTGGTTGCGGGTGTTGAATAGTGAAGCGGCATTTTTTCTCTTTAAGTTTAGTGAGTCTTTTGAAAATCTTCTTGAAAACCATGCCATGGGCATCAGAAAGAAAAAGAAGATAATGCTGAGGAGAATGCGGGAGTTAACCCAACCCAGGCCTATTGCTATTCTAAACCACAACCATTCAATAAATTTTGCTGCCGGTGTAATTAAAATTGCCAGAAGACCAACAACAAGAGCAGCAATATTAAATGCTCCTACATCGAATATCTGTGATAGCACTAGCAATCCAGTAACAATAACCAGTATAGTCTTGTATCTATCCTGCTCCTGCACGGTAATCAAGTTTTACTTAAAACAAAGTATAAATGAAAGGCGCTACAGCTGAGCCACCACCGATAACAATAAGAACACCAATAAAGATGAGGACAAGAATAACAGGTGTTAACCACCATTTTTTTCTTTCCATCATAAACAAATAAAGATCTTTCATGAAATCCATAAGCACACTTAATTTTATTACTTAAATACTTGATTAATCCAGCGTAAATTCTTCTTTCCAATTATCTTTTTCATGCCAGTAGGGCTGCTCTTTTTTGGCGAACACATAATTTCCAACTACGAGGTAATCCATTTCTGTTCTCATAAAACAACGATAGGCATCTTCCGGAGTACATATAATTGGTTCACCACGCACATTAAAGCTGGTATTAACTATTACGCCGTAACCAGTTAGTTTTTTAAATTCTTCTATGAGCTCGTAGTACCTCGGATTAGTCTCCTTATGTACAGTTTGTATACGGGCAGAAAAATCGATATGTGTAATAGCGGGCATATCAGACCTCACATGGTAGAGTTTCTCTTTAATAGGGAAGGTATGATAACCCGGAGGTAATTCGCTCCTGCGGTTTTCTACCACAGGTTGTACCAGTAGCATATAGGGAGACACTGAATCATGCTGAAAATAGTTTTTACATTCTTCAGCAAGAACTGACGGCGCAAAGGGCCTGAACGACTCTCTGAATTTTATTTTTACATTGAGCTTCTTCTGCATCTCTTCATTTCTAGGA
>NZ_JAHESD010000031.1 GCF_018598585.1 Chryseosolibacter indicum | reverse complement strand
CACGATAGTATTCGCCTGTTTCAAATATGCGCAACAGCTTTGCCTGAAGGTCGATGTTCATTTCACCAATCTCATCAAGGAATAGCGTTCCATCATGCGCTTCTTCTATATATCCTTTCTTTGCCTTAACGGCTCCCGTAAAAGCACCTTCTGCATGTCCGAATAGTTCACTTTCAAGGAGGTCTTTTGGAAATGCACTACAGTTAAGCGCAACAAATGGTTTTGTTTTTCGAAGGCTCTCATAATGTATCGCCTGTGCAAAAACTTCTTTTCCTGTTCCTGTTTCCCCGAGTAACAGCACATTCGTATCCGTAGCGGCTACTTTGCGGGCCAGTTCAATAGCCTTTTGCAAGACTTTGCTTTGCCCGAGGATATTGGGAAAGCCAAACTTAGCATGCAGTCTTGATTCAAGGCTTTGCACCTTTTGCTGAAGCAAAGCTTTTTCCATAGCCTTGGCAAGGAGCGGAATAATTTTCTCCTGGTGCTCACCTTTTGTCAGGTAATCAAAAGCTCCGTTCTTAATGGCCTTCACGCCATCAGCAATAGTACCATAAGCTGTGAGTACAATGATCTCAATCCAGGGATATTCCTTCTTAATTCTACCGGCGAGTTCAACCCCATTCCCATCGGGAAGCTTCACGTCAGAGATAACAGCGTGCATATTTTCTTTGGACATAAGTTTCATTCCATCCTTTACGGTGCCAGCCTGAAAAACGGAATAGCCCTCAAGTTCAATAACCCTTGCAAGCAGTTTGCGAAGGTTATCTTCATCATCAATAACAAGTACATTCGACACAGACGTAAAACTACGAAGGGAAATATAAAGATTTTATAAAAACGCACACATATTGGTAAAGGTCCTTATAGTCGTTGCTGTTTGATCCTGATGTTTTATTTCCGGTTTCTGGTATCCAGCATCAGTTCGTCCTGCCCTCGTTGGAGGTTGTACAGGTTTAAAAATTTTTATCTCAGGATAAAAAATTCAGCTATGCTTTGTAGGTAGTTGGAGGTCTAAAATGAGTGTAATGCTTAGAAAGAAAAGTATTACAGGTATGGACAAGCTTTTTGAATTGCTATCTTCTATTGAACCACTAACGGAACAGTTTAAGCAGACTTTGAGAAAGAAAATGGTAATGCTGACATTACCCAAACATCACATGCTTCTGTCAGCAGGGAGGGTTGCAGATCAAGCTTATTTCTTGCATAGCGGATTTGCCATGTCTTTTCGATTCATCAAGGGTAAAAAACAAATTGAAGAGTTTTACAAAGAGGGTAAGATCGTTATATCTCCGAAGAGTTTCTTCGAACAGGTACCTTCCAAAGAATCCATACAGTTACTGGAGCAAAGCGAAGTACTGCATATTAGTTACGAAAACGTTATGCAGCTTCTTCATGAATATCCTGAAGCGGACATCCTTTATCGGGCAACGATGAACTTATACTATGAAGAGAGCCGTGAACGAATTCATGACTTTCAATTCTTAACCGCAGTAGAACGATATGAAAAACTTCATGATATGTATCCGAAAATCGAGCAGTTAGTTCCTCAGGAATACATTGCATCGTATTTAGGAATTGCTCCTCAATCACTCAGTCGGATAAAAAGAGAAATGGAGGATAGTTAACAATTGTTCTTTAAAGTCTGAACGTTTGTTCCTGGAGGACTGAACATTTGCAATTTACAGTAGATGTAACTTCATCTTATCAAACAGAACAAAATGGTCCGAAAAAAAGTAATTGAAATTATTTCTGCGGTATTCATCTTACTCTTCGTGTATGCTGCAGTTAGTAAGTTCATTTGTAGTCCAAATTAGCAAGTCACCGATGCTTACACGGGTAGCGGTACCGATTGCCTGGGCTGTTCCTGTCATTGAGCTTTTTATTAGTTGTTTGTTAATAATTGAACGAACGCGATTGAGTGGATTGTACGCTTCACTTTCACTGATGACTATGTTCACCACTTATATCATTTTGGTTTCCAGGTTTAGTGAATATGTTCCTTGTGCATGTGGCGGGGTAATTCAAAGTCTCAATTGGGATCAACATATAATATTAAATATTGCTTTTATAGTTACTGCAGTTATCGCCGTACTGATACACTTCGACAAGGACCTGACAAGTGACATCAGCATAACCTAGCAAAGGAAATTGCGACATAATAGGCATTACGATAATGACAGGAATTGCAACTACCTGTCAGACGTGTTCACCTGGTTGCAAAGAATGAACACACTGTTCGAATGTTTAACCAAAGTTTTTCAATTGCTTTTTGATTTACAAAAGCAGTAAAAAAGATGAAAAGTAAATTGTTTTTATCTCTTCTGGCAGTAGTCATCGCAATTGCGTGTGCATTTGCTTCGAACTCTGTTCCTCAGCAAGAAGCTTTTTATAAGCCAATTGGCGAGGATGTAACAACCGGAGTAATTACGGTACCCAGCAACACGGATGTAAATCCCTGTCTTACATCGAATACAGAACACCTCTGTATGGTAGGAAGTCGCATTGCTTACGAAACGGAAGATGGGGCAGAAAATTCAATTGCTGATGACCAGCTAAAATGGAACGATTAGTAGCACAAAGGGGCCGGAATGTTCGGTCCCCTTTTAAATAAAAGCCACATGAAAAAGAAAATACTAGGTTTAGGAGTCGTTATCCTTGTGAGTATGTTATTCGTCCTGACTGCATTTCTAATTTCGGGTAGCGATAAAATGGCTCATGGTGGATTTACCCGAGACTTCATAGGCACCCGTGAACTCGCATTGGTTTCCAGGATAGACCTTCAGTCAAGTGGGTACTATTTTGCAGGCAGGATTGGTGAAGTTCTATATTTTGGAGTTACTACATCACCATTTCATCTTTTGAAAATAACTGGAGATACCAAAGAGATTATACACATTAAGCGTTCGCTTGCTGATTCTGTTCGTATGGGAAAAGTTATAATTGAGTATCCACATTTCTACTTGGCGGATCTCGAAAACTACAATATTTATCGCGGTGAAACCGCTGACTGGTCTTGCCATGAAGTGGTTCATCATAAATTGTTTTTTACTGAATACTTACCCGCAAATCACTCCGTTTTTCTCAGACTATTTAATGATGAAAAAACGGAACTCATTCTTGCCAAAAGGAACGCTACCAATTTTGGTTTAAAAAAATCAAGCTTACTTGAAAAGCAAATCGATGGCATATTCTGCACAGACGGTGTTTTAAAATTCGATGATTCTTCCGGAACCCTGGTTTACACATATTTTTATAGAAATCAGTTCATATGTGCCGATACCAGCCTGAGGCCGATATACAGGGGCAATACGATTGACACGACAAGGCATGCGAAGATGTCAGTTGCTAAAGTATACATGTCAAGTTATTCAGCCATGTCTTCTCCACCTCATATTGTCAACCGAAGAGCCTATGTATCGAAAAACCTGCTTTTCATTAACTCTAATATCAGGGCAGACAACGAGGAGCAGAAAACATTTGAAGCCATGAATGTGCTTGACATTTACGATCTGCGTACAGGCAAATATCTGAAGAGTTTTTACGTTCCCCGGATTAGCACCAATAAATTGCGACACTTCTTTGTTATTGACAATATCATCTATTCTATACAAGACAACTATTTATTGCTACACAGGCTAAACATGAAACAGACTAGTGTACCTATTGATTCTGGTTCTTTATCCCTTCCACGGAATTTTTAATAACTACCACTTTCATTGGCTTAGTGGACTTCGATAAATCGAGTCCAAGTTTCTTCAAGTGCTCTTTTGCTTCATCAAACGTGGCTCGCTTGTCAAATATAAAATCAATGTCTTCGGCAATCCCTGTTTCGTCAATAAACGGAGCCTGCTCAGTTAAAGGTAATTTTCCAAAGTCTAGTAAACCATAGCCAAAAGTAGATGCCAGCATAGTAATTACATCACGCATCTTGGCATTCCTGAATACAAATGGTGCTTCGGAATCAGTTACCTGAATTTTTTCGTTTTGATCTTTCGAGAGTAGCTTTGATGAAGCAAATTTCCTGTCAGGAGCTGTTAATCTCCAGTACGGCATCATTCTGACTTCTACAGAAACGTCATATCCAAAGTAAGTTTCAAGATCATTGCGAAGGGCGTTCTGCATTGCCTGGGAAGTTCCTTTGCCTTTGGGGACCTTTAGACTATAGTTGTACCTGTTTTGAATGTTACTTTTCTCAGCTATAAAAGGTTTTTGATCGTTAACCTCAAGAACAGGCTCGTGCCAGTATTTTCCATAAGAAGTTTTTAAATGGGGCATTGCTACAGTATCGGGAAATTCCCAATTCATTCCTCGAAAATGCACTACGTTAGAGAGGGTATCTCCGTATGCTAAGTAATACAATTTGGAGAGTGAGACCCCAATAAGCTGAACCCTGTCTTTGTATGAGAAGTATTTCGAGCCCGGTACTGCCCAGTAGTAGCTTGAGATAAATTCGGGATTGGTGGCATGAATTTCACCGTCATACCTGGTCAAGATCGAACGCCATAAGAAACTATCCTCGCGTCCACCATTTCCATCGATGAGTAACAGTTTAGCAGGATCAAATTTGACCCGATTGGCCTGGACATTGCGCTGTGACGTTGTATAATCTTTAATATTGTAACTGTCGGATCGTATTTTCTCAAGCACTTTATAGATGTCTTTTGGGTTGCTCCCAATAAAAGAAATCTTACCCTGTTTATCTACTATAAAAATATGTGGGATTCCATCACGCCCTTTAAGCCAGGCATTGCCTGTTCTACCAAGAGGGTCATCGATGGCAACGGAGTAATGAATTTGATCAGATTTCTTATCAACATATTTCTTTACTTTATCTATGTATGAGGTGTCATTTTTATTTGATGAATAAAAATTTTCTTTTACAAATACGCTTATAACAGAAACCTCATTTCTATATTTATTCGAAACGTCGGATAACACCGGGATTGCTGCTGCGCACGGAGTGCACCACGTTGCGCCAAACTCAATCACATAAATTCTTCCTTCGGTATATTCACAAGTAGGCGTTCCTCTTATCCACTTGTAAACCGATAACAAGGGAGCTTCATCGCCAATATTCAAACCCGGAGTTTGCCCAATGGAGACATTTATAGACATTAAAATTGTAAAAACTAAAGTGGTTATCTTTTTCATAGAAAAATGTTTTGATACACCTCGAAAGAGGTGCATTCATGTTATCAATTGAGAATGTCACATTCAGTAGCTGTAGCCAAGATTTTGCGACAGATTCGGATTAAGCAATCGCTCGGATTCGGGAATTGGTAAAAGCATATCTGTAGTTTGCCAGTCACTCTTGATAGGCGCAAGGATGTCGTTGGACCGGCCGGTTCTGTTAAGATCCAACCACCTGTGTCCCCATTCCGTAAATAGTTCAACTCTTCTTTCTTGTTCGATTGCAAGTAGCAAGGCTGGCTGGTCAAGAATATTCAATGCCTCTAGACCAGCGCGATCTCTGATGACATTAATGTCGGATAAAGCACCGTCAAAGTTTTCAAGATGTGCTCTTGCCTCGGCACGGATCAAATATTGCTCCGCTAAACGTAAGACCATTGAGTACTCTGTTACCACAGGGTTCAACGCCACTTTGTATTTATATGGAAAATACCAAGTACCAGATGCGTTGGAGAACATGCCTACCCATTTGTTCCTTCGCAAATCATTAGCTTCAAAGGCAACTCTTAGTTCATTGGTTAATGATACCCTTCTGGATGTAGCATTTGGGGCTGATGTAAGTATAAACAAAGTGCCGTACGGTGTATTAGTGCCCGGAACAACAGGTTTGAGTTGCCAAATTGCTTCGGAACTGTTTGCCAGGAAAATTTTGTCTAAATCCGTATGAAGAGCGTACAATTCATTGCCAATTACCAAGCTGGATGATTCTTCTGCTTTTGGCCAATTTTCCTGATAGAGATAAACGCGTGCAAGTAAAGCAATAGCGGCAGCTTTGTTAGGTTGCGTTCTTTCACCATTTGAAGATGAAAAGTCTTCCGGCAAAAGTTCTTGAGCATCGAGAAGATCTTTCTCAATGAATGCGTAGACTTCTGCTTTTGCGTGGCGTGAAGCTGTAGCATTTTTCCTGTAATCGGTAGTCTCCAGATAGGGCACATCGCCGAATAGATTAACAAGATAGAAATAACAGAATGCCCGAATAAACTTAGCCTCACCTTCCACAACGCGCTTTCCCCGTGAGGTCATCCCGGTAGCAATGTTCAATCCTTCTAAAATTGCATTGGCATTAACAATATATTTAAAAGCCTCTTTCCAAAAGATGCCGTTCACATCAGAATTAATGGAGGTTAACGAATTTTGGTAGAATTGAACTTGATCGGGCCTCACTGCATAATTGACTAATTCATCGCAGGCAATGCCAGTAAGTTCTTCAATGCCACCTTTTGTAAAACTTAAATTCGATGCCATCAGACTGTATATACCTCTAACAGCGGACATTGCCGATGCATCACTTGTAAAAACAGTTTGACTTATGATTTCTGTTTTGGGAGTATCTACGTCAATAAACACTTCACACGAGAATCCATACACGGCTGCACTCGTTAAGAGCAATTTACTTGCTATACGGTTAAATATGGTTTTATAATTTTTCATGTTGCTAGGTTTAAAAGGCCACTTGTAATCCAACTGTAAGCATTCTTAAAGGAGGTAATGACTGCGAGTTTTGGTTTTCGGGATCAAGCCCCAGGTAGTTTGTAAAGGTCACCAGGTTCTGTCCCTGAATGTAAATTCGACCTGATGCCTGTTTTATCTTCTTGCTCCATTTTTCGGGAAGCTGCCAGGAAAGGGAAACAGTTTTCAAACGAATAAAAGAAGCATCGGAAATAATATTATCGGATGATAAATTTCTGCTGAATGCCGTACCAACACTTGCGTCCGGGTCTGCGAATGAGAATTTTTGAACGTTAGTTACCTCACCCGGATGTTGCCACCGTTTCATTACTTCAACAGGCTGATTTGACAAGTCACCCGGCATGGTAAAAGATCTGTGGTATCCATAGCCAGTTTGTTTAACGTACTGAAAGAAAAAATCCAATTGAAGTCCTTTGTATTTTAGTGTGTTACCAACACCTCCATAATACTGTTGTGTAACTTCTTTTCGTCCCACCAAATCGAGGGTGCTGCTAATATTATCATCACCATTCAAGTCAATGAAAGCATAAAGACCCGTTTCAGGATCAACCTGATCGAATTGAAAATTCTTTGCTATGAACAATGATTTACCAACCACGTATCGACTGTCGTAGGCTGGGAAGTTTTGAATATCAGGAAACTTCACTAAACGATTTGCAGGAATTGTGATATTAAAGGAGCTTGTCCACTGAAACCTATTCGAATTAATGTTGGAAGAAGAGACCTGAAATTCCCATCCCTTATTTTCCACTACTGCTGGGAGGTTGAACTGGACAGTAGATTGGCCAGTCATCACTGGTAATGGAAGGCCAACCAGTTGACCCGATGATCGGTTTATATAGTGAGCTGCTGACAGAAATATTTTGTTTTCAAGCAGACCAAGCTCAAACGCTGCTTCCCATTTGTTATTTTTTTCCCATGAATAATCCGGGTTCGAAAGTCTGGCCAATACAAGACCAGTGGATCCATTATAGGGATATTGCGTTGGAGAGAATGTATCGAGATACTGGTAGTTTCCAATTGCATCACTACCCGTTGATCCGTAACTTGTTCTCAGTTTTCCAAACGAGATAATTGGAAAAAGTGATTGAAGAAAATTCTCGTTAGAGAAAATCCATGCCGCGCCAATTGCTCCAAAGTTTGCAAAACGCCGACCTCGCCCGAAACGACTTGATCCATCCCGTCTGCCTGTAAGATTTAAGATATATTTCTCCCGCCAGTTGTAGTTTATTCGCGCGAACAATGCACTGTACCTATATTGCGAATAGCTTGCATTTACTACATCGATGCCAGTGGCTGCGTCAATGTTTTCTAAAAGTGCATCATTTGTATACCCCGTTGCACGTATTGATTTACCAGATTGTACAGTCTGCTGAAAAGTTGTTCCTACCAGGGCGGTTAGCACGCCGTTTGCAATGGTCCGGAAATAATCTATCTGAGGCTCGGCAATCCAGGTTTGCAAATTACTGTCACCAAAACTTGAGGAACCTGTTCTGCCCTTTAAATCATTTGGATCATAAGCGGATAAGGGATTGGTCGAAATTTCATCGACCGTCATACTGGTAAATCCCATGGTTGACTTAAGATTCAGGTGTTCAATGACTTCATAGCTTAAGGATGCATTGCTGACAAAATTCTCAATTGAACTTGAATATTTTCGTCTCAGAAGGGCGATAGGATTGGACCAGGTACTTTCTTCCCAATTCAGATCACCATTTTCGTTATACAGGCTGGGAGCATTTGGCGATAGTGAGACAGCAAGCGAGGTGAAATCAACGCTTGGTATACTGCTTACACTAGCGCTATAATTCGCTGATCCTGAAATTTTGAATTTGCTGTTTTCAGATTGGTGATTGATCTGCAGTTTCCCGGTACTTCGATTGAATGAATTGGTACCAGGGAAGACTGTGGTTTCACGGTAATACCCTCCACCAAATAAAAATTGTGTTTTATGAGTTCCACCCGAAATCGATAGCTGGGCGTTGGTAATACGACCTGTATTCCCAATCAGTTCCTTCTGCCAGTCTGTATACCGTGCCGTATCCCATAAGGTTAAGTCCGGCCAGTATGCATCGTACTCAGAATCACCAATTAAATCACTTAGCCCATCATTCTTTATGGCCTCTTTCCTCATGGTTACATATTGCTGCGTACTCAGCAAATCCATTGTGTTACCGATCTGAGAGAACCCCTGATTGAAGTCAAAATTAATAGAGGCTTTCCCCGCTTTTGCTTTTTTCGTGGTTATTAAAATTACTCCGTTTGCCCCTCTGGAACCGTAAATAGCAGTTGCGTCTGCGTCCTTTAAGACCTCAATGCTTTCTATGTCACCCGGATTTATTGTGCTTAGGGGATTTCCGCCCTTTAGGTTACTTGAGCTTATTGATGAAGAGGTCAAAGAGGTTGATGTAAAAGGAACTCCATCAATTAAATAAAGCGGTAGATTCCCGTTGACCGTATTACCTGAGCCGGTTCTCAAACTATTTTGTCCACGTACCAGGATATTAAAACCCCCACCCGGCATGCCGGTATTTTGTTCAATGTAGACCCCCGTTAGTCTTCCTTGGAGGGCTTGAAGCGGATTGTTTACATTTTGTTTCTCAACTTCCTTTGATGTAATTCTTGCAATACTCCCTGTTTGTTCCTTCTCTTTAACCTCCCAATACCCCGCGTTCACAACAACCTCTCCTAAACTTTGAATGTCTTCCAAAAGAATAACTTCAATATTAGTTTGGTTTCCTACTTGTACTTCTTTTGGTGCGTATCCGATAAAGGAAAATACAAGAATATCTTTTTTGTCAACCTCAATTGAAAACCTTCCGGATGCATCAGTGGTTGTTCCAATTGTAGATCCCTTTATGACAACATTAACCCCGGCAATGGGCTGGCTGGCTACATCAATCACTATCCCGGTTAATGTTGTATTTAACGATCTATCGGTTTCAGTCAAACTATCTGTATTATTTAAGGTTATTTTTTGTTTTGGAATTCGTTTTAAAGAAATGGTTACGCTATCCCTTTGCACCACGTAGCTTATCTGTTTTGGAAGGAGGAGGTTGTTTAAGATTTCACGTACCGTCATGTTCTCAACATTCAAACTGATTGGGTCTTTTACATTGAGCAGTTCCGGGCTGTAGGCAAATTTCACGTGCGCCGCGTTGGCGATTTCGATAAGGGCCAGATCAAATGAAACTTCAGAGACAGTGATACTGATTTCCCTGTCCAGCACTTGTCCGTGGTTATCAAAGGCAATTGATACCCCACAAATCAATACAGCAAATAACCCTTGGGTGGCGCAAATTCTCATAAGCTTCCAAAGTTTCTCGGTAAAGATTTTCTTCATAAATTTCAATGTTTTGTTTAGGTTCTGTGATCGGATTTAGACAAAGCGCTCCTAGCCTCGCCCCTCCTATGGGTGTGGAAATTCTTGGGAGCAAACAAACGGGAGTGTTGGCGCACTCCTGTTTTATTTTCTTATGACGTATTGAGATTAGAGGCGGATGGACTCTTCATAGGATCAGGGTTTAGGTTTTACTTGCAGCCAGTGCCCGTGAATATAATTTGATCTCCATTGATGAGATACGCTACGTTTAGTACAGATGTGATCATCTGCAACGAGCTTTCCAGCGAATGGTCTGTAATATCAAGGTTCAGGTGACATTCGCCGATTGAATTATCAGAAAGCGTAATCCTGACGTCAAACTTTCGCTCGATCTTTTCAATCACCTCATCAAACGTGGCGTTTGTGAAGTTCATGTTATACTCTGTATCAGCTATCACGGCTTGTGCTTCATTTTGAAGAAGTGAAAATTTCTTTATCCCGGAATGAGCTGTATAGATGGCTTTCTCATTCATGAGAATATTCAATCCCTCCTTATCTGCTGCTGATGAGAGATTCACCGTCCCGGTTAAAACCACGAGTTGTAAGCTGTCGCCCGTTTTCAAACTGAAGCTTGTGCCCACCACACGGGCATTAACATCTTTATAGCGAATTGTAAAGGGTCGCGTAGGGTCTTTGGCTACTTCAAAAAGCGCTTCTCCGTCCAGGTCCGCAAAACGTCCCTCAGCGCTTTCAGAATAGGAGAGCTTACTGTCTCCTCGCACCCAAACCAATGATCCGTCATTAAGCGTTATTTTCTTGATGGCAGCGACAGGAGGATCAGCAATTGTCCAGATCGTATACGTGGCCACAGCAACTAAAAACAAACTGGCAGCGATTTGCAAGATCCACCGTGGTCGATTTTTCTTCCGGATGCTTTCAGGTTTAAATGACCGGATCTCCCTGATGTTGTCGCTGTTGCTGGTTATTCTGTTAAAGATTTCCTCAGCCTCCTGGTCAGTCATTTCAAGATCATCAGCATCTCCCTCATCTATTGAGTCAAGCCATGCCTCGATCTTTATACGTTCGGTTTCAGTGACCTGGTTTGTGAGCCACCGTTTCATAAGATCGTCATACTTTGTGTTTCCCATGAGCGCTAAATGATTTTATACTCCTGAAATTTAATAACCAATAGAAAAGGCGACTCTTTATTCCATACATGACATGACCCCTCCAAAGGAGGGAGCGTGAGAATCAAATTTTTTTGGAATTCTTTAATTTACTTGAATTACAAGTGAAATGACAGGAGATTTAGAGGAAATACAGGGGATATTGAATTTAGCAAGTGGAATGGGTGTTTTTGAAACGAACAAAGCGATAGCTTCAGGAATCAACGGTGCTGAAGTTAACACAATAAACTATGATCACTTTAATGAAGATATGCGTGACAAGCTAGCAGAGTCGGATGATTGGTTTCAGGAAAGGACCACAAGAGGTAATAACATTGTTATTTATTGATACAGTAAGGATGAAACGTATTCTTTTAACTTATTTAGATTTAGCAAGTTTTGTTCTTTTGATTAACACAGCGAGTGCATTGATGGAGGAGTTCGAACTCATTAATTTGAACTTTACAGGGCAATGGCCATTTCTGATGACCTTCATTTTTGTGTTTTCTTTTTTTAATATGTTCATTCTTTTTGTTGCTGGAATACTCAATTTTATTTTAAGGAAAAATATTTTGAGACGTATTATCTATTTATGTAGTTCATTCTTCTTCTTGTTTTTCTTTATGGGTTTATCGAACTGGGATCGCTTTTAACACTGTGCTGTTGAAGTGTATTCCGATGATTTTAAAGTGGAACATATTAAGTACGCTGTAATACTGACGCAAGACTACTATCCGTTTGGATTGACTTACAACTTTTATAAGAGAGAAAACAGCATACAGAATCTTTATCAATACAATGGCAAAGAAAAGCAGGATGAATTAGGTTTGAGTTGGTCTGACTACGGGACAAGAATGTATTTTTCTGAAATAGGTAGATGGAATTCCGTACATCCTGGCGTGGAACGATACGAATCCATTTCACCATACGCTTATGCTTTCAATAATCCAATTCGGTTTATTGATATTAAGGGAAGTGATCGAATGTGATGTAGCAGTGATTTTTGCAGGTGCTGACTTATCATCCAATCGTGGTTTAGGATCTACAGGTGATATTGCTTTACGCCTGAGAAAGTAATATTTTGATACGAGGTGGATCGGTTCAAAACTTCCCATCCACATACTGGAGTACTAAAGTTTATGGAGGACAGTATGGTTCAGTTGCCGGAATTTCAAGTACAATCGCTGAAGGGAAATTGGAGGAGCTCACACAAGAAGCATATGATTATGGTTTAAAGAATTACGGTTCAGGTGGGCGAGTAGTAGTATATGGATATAGTTATGGGGGTGTACTAGCTCACCATCTAGAAAAACGACTGAAACAGAATAAGATTAAAGTTAACTTTTTAGTAACCGTTGATGCTGCTGCAGGAGACCAAAGTGACCAGCTTGATCGAATAGTTTCTGAGAACACAACTGAAAGTCTAAATATTTATCAACCAACCTCTTCTATTTTAGGATCAAGGGGTGGGGAAAATAAAAGAGCGGATGGGCTCGCAGAAAGGAATTACCAATCGAATAAAAGTTTCATATGTCGATAACAATGGAAAGAAGCGACGAGTCACAGATGATACAATAGATGAACTAACGGCTGGAGAGGTCATACATGAAATTTTACAAAAACTGATTAAAAAATGAGGACGAGGCAAAATAATTGGTTGATACTTCTTTTGATTTACATCTCAGCTGCATTTTTTCTTTTTGCAATACTTAGATACTGGGTTGTTTTTGTATGGAATACAGGTCTATATGCGGATGACATCTTTGTGACCACAAGAGTTTTTTTCTGTGCTCCGATGTTAATATTTCTTGGCATTTTGCTTATAATGAAATTTAAAAATTTTGTTCATCGGTTCTTTGGAGGAGTTTTTTTGGCAAGTGGTACGGTTTGGGCTACTGCGCTCATTAGAGCAGTTATGGGGGAAGCAGCTTGAAATTGGTTCCATATCAATACAATATTCGATATGCGTATGAGTAAAACGTTACTGTGATTCCTCTCGATAGAGTTATCAGGTATGATTTCGAATTTATTCTTCTAAACAGTATATAGATCATTTTAAAAGAATAGCTCAGTATTTGAAGAACGACATCAAGAGATTTTAAATAATAAGAGAATAGTCGGTGCTTTAAAAAAGTATGGTGGATTTCTGATCGTCAACTAAAAGAAGCATCTACTTGGGGAAAGGGACCTATGCTGGTACGATGGAAAAGTATTAACCGAGTATGTCGGATTTTATTATAAAGCCGCTTTCTGTCTAGCAATATGCCTTTTCTTTTCCTGAATTTGAAGGTAGCTATTCCTGCGACTGATGCGGCACTGAAAAACCAGCTCGCCCGTTTCGTAAAGGAAGGCGAGATTCTGACTAGGTAGTACGTCTTCCAACAATCCGTTGCTGGTTTTGCCCTGGCGTAGCCGCTGGGCCTCAGCGGGCGGTAGGTAAACCCAACTTCACAAGAAGCTGAAGCGCTGGAATCTAGCTAATGAGATCTTCTTTAAAATTAGGTGTTTCCATAGATAATGCTCGGATTATGGTGAGGGGCTAAAACCTATTTTGGAGAAAAGGCGAAAACCAGAATTAGTATCAAATATCTGTATATCAGTATTTTTATGATCAATCGAGACTGTTTTTTGGAGAATTCTGCTGGGCGTTATGGAGAAAATAGACGCTTTCTCGATGAGCTATGGAAGCCTTATTTTCTACACGTTTTAGAAAATGACCTTTTTCTATGCATGTTTTCCTGCGGTTTGTAAAGGCGCGAACTATTTTTGGATAATTCCGTTCTAGATGATAGTTTTGAATTGTTCTTTACCTTTGGTAGGGAACCTACAAAGGTCTCGAACGCTGAACCCAAATCAGCGTTCTTTTTATTCTTGGGCCTTTCCAACATATTGCTCATCTCTAATCCAATCGGGGCTCGTCAAAATTTTATTATTGTTTCCTTCCTCATCTGTTAGTTCATATGCCGTCACAAAGGAGGCCTTGAGTAAACCGGTAAATCGAATAACTACGACATACCCGTCTTTGACAAGTGCTACTCGCCTTCCATTGTCATACGTTTTGGTATCCCGATCCCACCCTTGCTTTAGCACAGCCGTAGGGTCTTGAAGAGTATCTTTGATCCATAGCATCTTCTCCAGTCGATTGAGCGAAAGAATTGATTTGTCTCTGAATTTTCGATTTGCGCTTTCGAAAAATACGTGATCAAACATGTTCTCATAAAATTTTACTTGGACGTTGTCGAAAGTGAGTATTGCCTTTCCTGGATCACAATACTCATCCTTCCAAAGCCGCCGGAGTTCAGCTTCCGTCATTTTATGGGATTTAATTTTCTTGTAAGTCATTACCAACCGCCTTTTAAGTTGATCTTGAACACGTTGAACTTCTCATCCCATTTTGACGTTGGTGCAATTGGTTTTCCAAGAAACTTTTCTTCGATGTGCTGAATAAGTCCAAGCTTTGCTGAACCCTTCGCTTCCTTATTGAATTTCGTGGTGACGAGGCCGGTCAGCACATCAGCCAATTGAATACCTATTGATTGTTCTGAAGGCAGCCCCTGTACTTGCTTTATGTCTGATGTGAGATTTGAAAGATCCAATACTCTTTCTAATTCCTTAAGCCTCCCTTTGTTACGATTTATCTTAAGATCAAGAAAGACATCATACGTATTGAAGTCAAATATCCAATGATGAAGGAGTTGATAATAGAACTTATAGAATCCAAGCTCCGCATCCTCGTTGTTAAATTTGATATTATCAACCTTCGATGATTCGATAAGAACAACTCTGAATCTTAAATATCCAGTTAAGAAAAAGAAATCAATTACGTCCTTGTACAGGTCAAAATACCTGGGCGATACTTTTTTCCATTTCAATTCACCGTGAACCTTATGCTTTTCTTTTATCAGGGATACCTGCTCTTTAAAGTGATCTCGGTACTCTGCAGGAAACCAAATTCCACCGATACCTGTGAAAAGATGGGCATCCTTTCGTGTTAAAGATTCTAAACCACTCTCATCACAGTATACTTCAAAATCCATAAGTATCTTATTTAACTACATTTTCTCTGATTACTTCAGCTATTTCATTGGCAATCTCCTCCACCGTGTAAGCAGACGTATTTCTCACGAGCTTATCAGCTAATGAAGGAGGGAAATCAATCACTTCCTTTTTTGTGATATTATGCCAGATTGGCAAACCAACTTGTTCGCCAGTTAATGATTTAGTCATGATTCTATCAAGTTCATAATTCGCCCAACCCTTTTAAAGCCCGACCAGAAACTTATAAGGATACTTACAAATATACCCATACCCTTCTGGTTTGTTGTGTTTCTGTGGATGCATCCATATTCTAATTGTGTGTATTAAGATGTTTAGAATAAATCCCCTTTGTTAGTGACTCCAAGAATAAGATCAACGCTATCCGGTTAGATGTAAATTTAAGTCTGGCTTCTAAAATACCCCTACTTTTTGCATAAATTTGACTTTTGCAAATGAAAACATCCCTTTCACATCTTCCAGAAAATAAACAGCATGAGTTCCAGCGCATCACTGATATTATTAAGGAAGTTGTTAATCCGGAAAAAATCATTCTTTTCGGAAGTTATGCTAAAGGGACATGGGTGGAAGACCGCTACACTGACAAGCATGGAACCCGATATGAATACATCAGCGACTATGATTTCCTTGTAGTTACAAGGCAGAATCCAGAAAAAACCTACTCACAGGAATCGAAAATAATGGATCGCGTTGATCGATATGAGCCGCCTGTGAACCTTGAGATACACGGGTTAGATTACATTAACAAAGGACTGGAGGAGGCCGAGTACTTTTTCGTTGATATCATTAGAGAAGGCATCTTACTTTACGATAAAAATTATTTGCAATTTGCCTCTCCAAAAGATTTAACGCCAGCGGAAAAGAAACAGAAAGCAGAAAGATATTTTAAAACCTGGTTCCCCCAGGCAAATGAATTTATAATTGACTGTAATCATGCATTTAATCGAGACAGTTTAAATAAAAGTGCTTTCGAATTGCATCAAGCAACTGAAAGTCTCTATTATGCGACTCTATTGGTCTTCACCGACTATAAACCCAAGACTCACAACCTGTGGAAGCTTCGAAAAAAGACAAAGCCTTATTCTAAAGAACTATTTCAAATTTTTCGAGCTGAAACCGATAAACATGAAGAGCATCTTTTTGATTTGCTAAAACGCGGATATGTAGATGCCAGATATAGAACAGACTACGTCATCACTAAAGAAGAACTCGCAGCTCTTATCCAGCGGATTACAAAGATGGTTCTTTTAGTTGAGCGGATTTGCAAAGACAAGATTGAGTCTTTTGTATAAGGCGATTTTACAAGCCCTTTCCGAAAAATTCCTCAATTGTCATTCCAAGCTTATTCACCATTTTTATAAGGCTCTTTAGGCGAAGATCCTGGCTCCCAGCTTCATATTTGCCATACTGAGATCTATTCACGTCATTGTCGTAAGCAAAATCGTCACTGTTTTTGTATCCTAATTTCTTTCTCAACATGGCCATTTTCTTCCCGACTTTCTTAATGACTTCCTCGGGATCTTGCTCGACTGAACCTGACTGCTTTGCCTTCATGGAATAAAATAAGCCATTCAAGCAGAGGTGTATTACTCCTAAATAAGATACTCCTAATTAGGAGAATATTAATTGTTAATTTATCTTTGATTAAGACACTTAACTGTTGCTTCCATTTACCATTGCTGATGCGTGAGAAACAGAAAGTAATGAGAGATGGGACAATCACAAACGATATTCAAGACACAAAGTGCGGGACCGCTTTGCTCATTTGCATACCCGGGCATTTTCTCACGCCTCAGTAATGACGGTAAGCAAAGCCCCGCGCTTTTTTTTATACATAATTGGAGGCACCCGAACCGGTGCTTGTTCCATCCTGGCCTGCCCATCCACCAGGGTGTGAACAATGCTATTCCTGAAATACCGATTGTATGAACCCGTATCAAAACCATACTGATGCGGAACTGATGGCTGCCCTGCTACAGGGAGAAGACAAAGCCTTCGAGGTTATCTATTCCAGGTATGTAAAAGCGCTTACGCTTTATGCACGAAGACGGATCGCCAACAAAGATGATTGCTTTGAAATCATCCACGAAGTTTTTGAATCGATCTGGGTTCGACATGCTGAGCTTTCTCATGTAACCGTTCTGGAAGCTTATCTCTACAGGATGGTTAAGTACAAGATCATTCGGTATTATCAGCACAACCAGGTTAAAAAAAAATATCACGATTACTTCATAAGGTTTGAAGCAATGATAGAAGAGATTCCTGGTGAAGAGGAGGAAATTGAAAACCTTCGCACCATCCTAAAGGGCAGCATGGAGGGACTACCGGAACGATGTCGCATGGTCGTCCAATTGAGAATAGAGGAGAACCTTTCCAACGGAGATATTGCCAAAAGGATGAACATTGATAAAGCTACAGTGAAACGGTACATGACTTCGGCATTGAATTATTTCCGTAGGCTTCATTCGCCTGTCTATAAATCTCGCCGCTAACCACTTTCATTTATATTTCCAAACGCTTATTCCGACTTAGTTAGCCAAGTATTCTACGCAAGGCGTTCATAAATTACACTCTTTGTCTAGCAGGCAACAAGAGCAACAATCCCAAACTTATCAGCATGAGCTTGCGGAAAGTTCAAAGGCAATTCTCCTCCGATATAATGACGATTACAAAGTAAAAATCGACTGGAGGGCATTTCAAGACTTTAATATTTACAGGTATTCTCCGGAAGTTGACATTGCTATCGGCCCTTTCAATGATGACTATGCTCCATATAATTTAATGCCCGTATACACCAATATTGTGTACAATGATTCAAACCTTATTTCATTCTTAAAAGACGTATGAAACTCACCGGACGAATATGAATGTCGAACTTTACACCGACTACATGGAATTTAGTTTTGAAGAGGCTATTAGCCAAAATCCAAATGCTCGTTGTTTACTTGCAATAGAAATAGAAAATACAAGTACCAAAAAGCATATTATGGGCAGCATAATAAATGCCGCATCGCTAGATCGCATTGGCATTGGAATTGGGTATTGTGATAAAGCATTCAGAGCTTTTTTGAGGATAGTAAATTATCTAGGTTTTTTGCGTAAAGTTGAGAAGAACACCTATTCGACCGCTAATTTCTTCGTTCTATCAAAGGAACAATTTGCATAAGCATTTTCAAAGCAATGACGTTGTGAGATATCAAAAAAATTATCTTCCTCTAATTTGATATGAAGCTTATTCGCAAAAAAAAGTCGATTTAAAAAAGATTGTTACTGCAGTTTACGTGACACTTGTTCTGGCTTATATTTTATGAAATGCTCACGAACTTCATAGATTGCAAGAGAGATTTTTGATTTCTATAAAGCTTGCGATCTACATGATCTTTCGAACTCCCATAATACAACTATTAAGCATTGTAGTTTAAATCAATTTCGTTTATGTTATCGATACATTCAAATAGCAGCTTGAAGTTCTTGAATGTGGCGGGATCATTGTTTTTTTTCACAGCTTTTACAAAAGCTGATTTTTTCTTTTCACTGATTTTGTACACGTTCGGAATCGAAGTAGTCTCAAGCATGTCATGTGCGCGCAGAAACTCGATGTCGAAGTAATGTTCAATTTCGAAGAAGTTCAAATTTTGATCTTTTTCAATATAATGTGATAGGTGTCCAGGGACGGGCAAGGATATTGCAAATATATTTAGCTCGTTGAGCTTTTTGACCATCTTAGGTCTAACCTCAGGAAACTGAAGGCCATTGAAGTGCTGTAACCCGGCACTATCATGGTCGAAGATACCTATTATAACCTCTTCATCATTATTAAAAGATATTGCATGCCGAAGCGCATCTCTTAATTTGCTTGCTCCGCCACCTTCTTCCTTGCCCACCGGGAAGACTTCCCAATAAGGTAAGTTCCCATCCATCAGAACCATGAATGCGTGCTCTAAAAGTTCCGCGTCCGTTTTTCCTTCTGTTATTAGCTTTATCTTTCTATCCAATCGAATTAGATCAAGCGCAGAAAAACGCAATCTTGATATCGATTGAGACGTTAATGTTTTAAGCGGTTCTCTTAAACGTTTTATCTCTTTTTTTAACTCTTTCTTTAAAAGTTCGTAGTTGGCACCTTTTATAATCTCGACAGAAAAATCAGCCAACATGCACAAAATAGCATCGTTAGTTAAATTGGAATCAAAGATGAGCGTTTGCAATTCATTGCCTTCATTGATACGCCTAGAATCCAATGTCAATGCGACTTGCAATGCCTTATATCCACTTAAGGTCTTTTTGTTTTCCATATACTCCTTTGAAAGGGACCAAAAGGCTAATTTAAGCGGCTCCTTCAAAGTCACGGAGTTGAAACTTTCATGGAAGTATATAACATTCATCAACCATAAGATTGGCATTTTATAGTTTTTCAATTTTAGTGTTTCATCAGAGAAAAGCTTTGAATATATCTCGTGGATTTTAAGGTTTAAGTCGATGGATTTTAGGATAGTGTCCCTTCTTAGTTTGTTGTCGGTTTGGTAAAGCGCTTGTAGTAGAAACCCAGCTCCCATTACTGCAGAGAGCAGGTCGTTTAAGCGGTTAGCTGAATCCAGTTTTAACAAAACTTCCTCCAAGAATTTAGGCATGTCTTTCGATTTGCCGGCATAGAAAATGGCAGCATTCTGCCAGTTATTCTCAAAAAAGTTGTCAACTAGGAGCAGTTGATCTTCGCGTCTGTGTTTAAAGATCTCCAGTGCTGCATAGTATTCCAGAAAGGAGTCATGGCTAAACTTGACGTATTTGTTATTCTTTAACGTCAAAATTCCTGTATTATTTATTAGGTAATCAAGGGCTTCTTCTAGAGAGCCTTTCCCAAGAGGAATTGTTTTTTCAAAAAAATACTCTTTAAAAAAATTATAAAATTCTTCACGTGTATAGGGCGAGTGTTGATGAGTTTTAAGCAACTGATATGCATATAAGGAGAGTATTCTTTCTTTAAAGCTCACATCAACAAATTCAATTCTGCTTGATACAGTTGCTTTTCCAATCAGCAGAGAATTAAAGTTGTCGAAGATATCAGTGATTGTTGCCGGTATTTCTAAATCATTTTCTTCAAAAAGAATTGAGATCAACGACAGTGTTAATGGTGTAAGGGGTAGCTTTTCAATTATCCGATTGTCCTTCAAAGCTTCTATTAGCTTTTCAGCCTTCGTTTCATGAGACGGAAAGAAGCTTGTTATAAATCTTTTAATCTGATCTTGATTAAAACGCTCAATCTTATATGAATTGTATTCTGCTAAACCTGTGTTGATTTGAAGCTTATCATCATTGCGGGTACCGATAATGAACTTAACCCCTTTGTCGGCAAATAGCTGCTTAAGCTGCTCAACCACCCGCCTTTGGTTTTGCTCTTCTAATTCATCCAATGAATCGACTAAGAGAGTCAATTTATACTGCTCGAAAAAATCGTCATTTATGGCACCGAAATAAGGTGTTAATTTATTGTTGATTAGTCTTGAGACATCGTAATCCGCTTCGAAGACTTCAACGACAGAAAAGTATAACGGTAACCCTTTAATTTTTGAATCACGATTGCTGTGAACAATTTGCTCACCGATTTTTTTTAGTGACGTAGATTTTCCGGTACCAGGATCGCCAGTAATTAAGGCAGGCTTTGCACCTTCGATAATTTGTTCTAAGCTGACACGCTTGCGCGTAGGCGTGTTCGTCTCCAGCTCCTGTGATAAGTGATAAATACGCGGCTCGATAAAGATATTCAAAACCTTCTCGTATTTATCATTAAAAATTGGAAGCTTTTTAAGTTGAGAGTCTTTAACAATTTCTGCACAATAGGATTTCTCATAATCCAATAGGACGGTGTCAGAGTGCCTCCAATATCCAGGGTTATGGTGATCAATTAGTTGAATGACTTCGTCACGGCCAATGAAATTAACCTTTAGCGCTCTACTAAGATTTGAAACCTTTGATTTGAAACCTTCTGAAATATAGAATGGAGATACGAAATATAACAACGAGGCCCTTTGCTTTTCAATTGCAGATATATGGGGCTGTATCAGACTCAAATCAACTTCAGCTCCGGTCGGTTTAATCTGGCTAATAAAAAAATAATGGATGTCAGTGCTGAGCGCGGTCTTAAAAGCGCCCCGAATGGTATCCGTTGTGAAGTCTTCTATACTTGAATAGCCAATGTTGGGAAGGATAGATTTAACTATCTCGACCAATTGATCTAACGGCAGAGATTCAATCTTTTCAATCTTTGAGTTGTCCATATTCCTATTCTGCTTTTAAAAATTTTGTTATCCATTCCTTGAGCACCGAAATATAGCCATCCACTCTTTGAAACGCCAATATGTCGAGTCAAGTCACTTCTTAAGGTTACGATTGATCACCCATCAAGGGCAAGTGGATTTATACTTCGCGCATGTTCATACCAGACCTCAGCCTATCTTTGGCCTAGCAGTGGCCAGTGCGGATAGGGTGCAGGCTGGGATGAACATGCGGGGCCTAGCCGGCCCTGGAGGCGGTCAGACTCTTTAAAGATACACCAGTCTTAATCTTGTATAACTCACTGATTCTTCGCTACTAATCTTAACTCAAATTTTCTCGGGTTGATCACGCTTCAAGTAAACCTTTAGCCGCAAAAATGGGAGAGAAGCCCCTATTTTTTTCCGAGCCTCGCTCGTATATTAGCCACAATGCAAAATTTAGAGTCACTACTCGATCAAGCCATTGAAGCATCCGACAGTGGAGATAAGGATGAGGCTATAAGAATATATGAAAGGATTCTATTTGAAAAGGAGGATTGGGCAACAGTCCATTATAATCTCGGTCTGATTTACAAATACAGGAACGACTGGGACAAATCATACCACTACATTTGATACTACGCTTTAAAATTTAATCTCCGAAACATCCACCTTTCGCTATCCTGTGTCATTATGATTTGGTAAGTCCATCACTGGCTTATTAAGACCGGATTGTCTGTTAGGTTAAGTACAAGAATTTCTTCAAATGGGGCATCCGGTCTTATTTAAAAAGATCGTTATGACTGACTATACCAAACTAGGGAAACTGATTGGCAGGTTACAGGCCTTCATTGCCGTGCTGGAAAAGAAACAGGTATTGCTGGTTCATTAGCGCATCAATCAATCTTACTATATGCTAAGGTAGCTGAACGTCAAATTGTTACATGACAAGTTGCTTGAGCTCCATGAGAAACAACGCGCACGTGCCATATGATCTCGTTGATCTGTCCGGATGCTTTTAATCAATTCAGGAAGGACCTGCGCTGGCTCCAAAAGTTTAACGACCCAAGAGACAAGTCACCTGTTCCCGATTACGATTTAACCATGTAGTGGATTATCGGGGTGAATAAGATTCTGCCTACCAGTGTTTCAATCAGTTCGTCTACAAATGCTTCTATGCTCATAATCAATTGAAAGATTGTTTAAAGGCCAGTAAGGTCTTCTTAAATGGTTTAGGTATCGAGTTGCAAAGGCCAACCCCTTGTCAGCTCCTGCTGTACCTGTAATCTGACGCTCACCTTTATCTTCTCATACGATAGCTGCTCGGTACCTGATTATATTTTCTTTTAAATAACGTTGAAAAATATTCAGGGCTAGTGAAGCCAGAAGCGTAGGTGATGTCCACAATTGACTTAGAAGTCTCTTTCAATAGCATTTCTCCGTGCTTGAGCCGAACGTTTAAAAGGTACTGATGTGGTGAATAATTTGTGTAACTTTTAAAAAGGCGACTGAGGTAAAAAAGGCTTATACCACAATAACGAGACAAGCCCACAAGTGATATGGACTTATAAAAATTTGCCTGCAGATACTCTTTCGCATGCTCCACTGCTTCCTGATGATGTCTATTATGCGATTGGTGGAGGACCGACTCTTGAGGACTGCTCCTTGTTGTCTTCAGAAACTCGTTTAAGAAATCAAGGACTAGTGCATCAAGCTGAACGCAGTCATTGTGCTGTATGGTGTTCAATATTGTAAACAAGACAAATTCTGATTCAGGCGATGCCTTTGTCTGGACAGACAGGGTGTTTTTTCCTTGCTTCTTGAAGAGGTTGTCTATCTGTAGTTCGTCTTGCAGTTGTGCATAGAACTTGTTGGTGAAATTTATAATCGTGCATGAACCGCGTGATGGCAGAAGCTGATATTCAAAATCAGGAAGCTCTAAGGTGACATGGCCAGTGGTGAGTTGATACATTTTTTTTGTCAGCGTTCCGCGTTGTATATGCACGGCGCACAGGCAATCGTTGAACTCCCGCTCAAATGATGTATGACGATCAAAGTCAAGTATCCAATTCTTAATCTCATAGAAATCGGATTTAAACAAGTAGTTAACGAGCCTCGGTTGTGTCAAGTGTGTCTCTGGATTTTTCATTCACGTTTACATTCTTGCGCATGCTAAATATCGACTAAAATCGACTACGACCTTAATAATCTTGCTAAATTAAGATATGCGCGATCTTTATATTCTGATGTGGCAATGGTTTGGCAAAATTCTTAAGGTCGCCTTCTGCGTGATGCGCCTATCTTTCGGCTGATCCTGCATTATGAAACGGAAAGCCATTTTAGTACCAGTAAGCTTCGCTTTAGTCCTGTCGGTGTTATTGAATTGTAAAGATAAGCTGAGAATCACTTATCCGAAGCCACATCCTGATTCACTGCCAATAAAATTCTTGCCGGGACTCGTGTCAGTAAACGGCCTTGACTTCAACTCCGCATTCTCACCCGATGGACAGTCATTCTATTTTTCACGTTCGGTCAATGGCCAATGGGACATCTTTGTATCTGCATACGAAGGGCAGGCATGGAGCAAACCCATTCGCGTTTCTTTCAGCGATGAGAGGTATTCGGAGGCAGACCCCACCTTCTCACCTGACGGAAAGCTCTTCTTCATTTCTAACAGACCAAGAAATAATGACATTATAAGAAAAGACTATGATATATGGTTTGTTGAACCAGCTGATGAAAAAACATGGTCTAATCCGCAAAACCTTTTGTCCCTGAACTCTGACAGTTCGGAGTACTATATTTCTTTTTCAGATAATGGAAACCTCTATTTTGGATCATCACGGCCTGGAGGTTTTGGACAAGAAGATATTTACGTGAGCCGCTTAGTAGATGGTGCTTACACAGCTCCAACCAATCTTGGCGAAAACATTAACACTCCGGAGTCGGAGCATGATCCATGCGTTTCGCATAATGAACAGTTGATCGTTTTCAAGTCGGAGAACCGAGCCGATGGTTTTGGCCAGGCTGACCTTTACTTTTCAACAATTGACAAAACAAATACCTGGATGCCGGCAAAGAATCTCGGTGCGCGCATCAATACCCAGGGCTATGAATATTGTCCTTACTTCAGTCCAGATGGCAAGTACTTCTTCTTTAGTAGTCGAAGTGATATCATGTGGATGGACATGCGTGCAGTACGAAGTATCGTCAACCATTAAGTTTATTATAATGATGCGCGGAGTTACAATATACTATCTCAGAAACCTTTTCATCCTTGCCGTTACGATGTCATCAATTTGTGCTTGCGCTCCATCGAAGCTAAGATCAGTTAATCCTGCGTCAAACGCTTACGCACAAGCGTTTGAGGTAACCAATGTCCATCGATTCGTTTTCATCAGTGGGCAAGTTCCAGTTGGTGATAACAACGAGGATGTGCCTGTCGATTTTCAGGAGCAGTGCAGAACCGTTTGGGATAACATACGAAAACAACTTGATGCATGTGGTATGAAATTAACAGACATTGTCAAAGTAACTACCTACCTGGCAGATCGAAAATATCGTGAGCAAAACTATAAGGTCCGACAGGAAATCCTGGGTAATCATTCGCCTGCGCTCACCATTATCATTTCAGATATTTATCACGAAGCATGGCTTCTGGAGATTGAGGTAATTGCAGCGAGATAGATTTGCGCGCAATATGAATGATCTGGCGTCTGACGATCAGGAATGATACTTGAAGCATAACTGCAAGTTCAGATGCTCGTTTCTTCAAGAGCTTTATTGTAAAATTAAATATCCAGTGTTATCACAGCTTTAACAAAACAATATCAACCACATCCTGCTTTAAGACCTTATGTCAGGTATTACTGGTCATTGGATATTCATGTACGCTGTGAGTCAATGTTAAATCTCCAGGTGATGGCTGACCGGTTTCCGCGTATTGTCATTCAGTGTCTGAATGGAAGCAATGCCCTTCATTGCGCTCATTACAACTGCATTTATGCTGCCAGCCTGAAAGGTATCACATCGAAACCTGCGCTTTTTCAGATGGAGCCTGCCTACTCCCATGTAGCAGTGTCGTTTTTTCCGCATGGCGTCAAAGCCTTGTTTGGCGTTGACGCTTTCGAGACGATGGATTCCGTTTTAGACTTACAGAACTTTTTTTCTAAAAATGTTATCGAGAAAATCATAATTGCACGACACACGAAGACGCGCATATCACTCCTTGATAGTTACCTGCTGAAAAAACTTAGGTTGATGAAGACCATTGATCATCGGGTTTTAAATTTTTTACAGTTGTGTCCCGGTGCTCATTACGGCCGTGTACTGAAAGGCTACGGAATAAGTGAGCGTCATTTTGAACGAATGTTTCTGCAATCTGTCGGGTTCACTCCCTCCTATTATAAAAGAGTTGTTCGTTTTGAAAAGGCCCATTGCAGAATTCAACAAGGCGACTACAGGTCTCTTGCAAGTCTTGCCTATGAATCAGGTTATTCAGATCAGTCACATTTCAATCGAGAGTTTAAAGAGTTCTCTGGCACAACACCGCTGTCCTTCACTACAAAGGACGAACTGCTCACAGAAAGCGGATCTCTTCTGGAAGCGTAAAGGTTTGTAAGGAAGCAAAAGAAAGTCACTTGTTCTCTTTTTGATAGGAGGGTTGCATCTTCAGAGACAATGTCAAGAAGGACGCACTCATCAAACTGGCGTCATTATATTTTAAATCACGAGGACCTGCTACGGTAAAAGATTTTACATGGCGGAGTCTGAAGGCATCGTTTGAAATCGAACGTTGATGCATTTAAGTTATTCTTGATGAAAGAAAGATATTCTAAATTTTCTTAAGTAAGCTAAGTTGCTTCCTGACAATCATAACATGAAAGAAGCGTAGATAATGTTATGCTCTACGTCTATGTCATCAAGGACTACTGTGTAGCAAATAAGTCGGCTACGAGAACGCACAGCAGCATATTCATGAGAAGCTGATTGAGAAGGCGAAAAAAGAATCCAAGCAAATAGATTTTGCA
Source organism: Chryseosolibacter indicum (assembly GCF_018598585.1). Lineage (GTDB taxonomy): Bacteria > Bacteroidota > Bacteroidia > Cytophagales > Cyclobacteriaceae > Chryseosolibacter > Chryseosolibacter indicus. The sequence goes on along the minus strand of NZ_JAHESD010000031.1, from coordinate 33,094 downwards.
GTTTCCCTTTTTTTGATTTTGCGTAACTGACTGCTGAACACGAAGCAATGTGCTTAAGAAAATGGTTTGCCTGTCAATCCTATTTCACGTCATTCAAAGGCTATCCTGTTGTGTTATTTCAACCACATTGGTTTTGCTTTCAAAACCTTCTTATGAATTTCGCAATCTGATGAATGAGCACCGGGTAAAAAACCGATGCTCATTAGAAATTCATTTACGATTTCACCCCCAGTGAAACGGAAAGTCTTCTTAAAAACTTTTATCCACTCTTCTTTTGTTTTTGGATGGTTGTGCTCTAGCCACTTTTCAAACGAGCCAAATTGTTTTTGTAAAGCGAGGATTGTTTTAGCATTCTCTATGGCTGCGTTTATCTTTAACCGGTTGCGGATTATTCCCGCATCCGCTAAGAGCCGCGCACGGTCCGCTTCTGTATAACCTGCTACTTTCTTGATGTTAAAATTGTGATAAGCTTTCCGAAACGTCTCCTCCTTCTTTAAGATCATCTCCCAACTCAGCCCTGCCTGATTAATCTCCAGAACCAATCTTCCAAACAGTTCATTGTCATTGTGAATAGGAAACCCATAGTGATGATCGTGATAGTTTTTATGGAGCGTTTTTCTATCGCCTGGTGGCATTTGCTTTATTGCGGAGCAGTAACTCATAAATTATTTGGCTAGGGATGTTTTTAATCTACTCATCCAGTTATTTTCAATGATTTAATCAGTCCCTCATTCATTTCAAAATTAAATTTCAGCACTGCAGGGCTTCCCTCAAATGTGCCTGATACTTTCGCTGATAAAATGCCCTTAGTCCCCGTCTCTTTATAGTCAACAGCCTCCATTACTGATTTGTACTTTTCGTTCGCTTCAGCAATCCACTTTTGAATCTCTTTTCTTCCCGTATGCGTTTTGCCCTCATCATACACTACACTAGTTTCAGAAAAAAGATTTGCATAAGCTACACTGTCAAAGTTGTTTTGTGCTTTGATTAATTCTTGTACTACGTTTGGTAATTTCATATTGTTTGTTGGTTTATTCATTAGTTTATTATAATGGTTAAATGGTTGGAATTGTACCTCCATCGACGACATATTCTGTCCCTGTGAGGTAACTAGCTCTAGGAGATACTAAAAAACCGATAAACTCAGCGATCTCTTCCGGTTGTGCAGGTCTGCCAAATGGAATCCCACCTAGTGCGTCCATCACACTCTTTTTCGCTTCCTCAACTGTTATCTTCGAAGTTGCTGAGATCTCTTCCAAGAACGCCTTTACTGCAGCGGTGTTTATCCAGCCAGGTGAAACAGTTAATACCCGGACACCTTTTGGAGAAACTTCCTTAGACAAACCTTTGCTGTAATTAATTAGCCCTGCTTTTGCAGCAGCGTAAGGCAAGGTAGATTCGTGAAGCGGTAGCCTACCTTGAATTGAGGCAACGTGAATAATAACGCCATTTTTACGCGCTAGCATTTGTGGTAAGAAACCTCTGTCCAACCGCACAGACGCTATTAGATTCGTTTGAATAATTTTCTCCCAGTCTTCATCTGCCAGAGCTGCAAAACCACCTGCTGGCGTATCAGAGCCACCCATGCTGTTGATCAGAATATCTAATTGACCGAATGTTGATAAGACTTCCTTAATCACTTTTTCCGTTCCGCTTGCAGTGCTTAAGTCCGCGGAAATGAAATGCCTGTTTTCATTACCTTCAGGTTTGTTCCTGGCAGTGATAATAACTTTTGCACCTGCTGCCTCTAATCGATCTGCAATTGCTTTTCCTAGGCCTTTTGTCCCACCGGTCACCAAGGCAATTTTGCCAGATAACTCATTGCTGAAGTAATTTTCCATTTGTTACTCTTTTTGTTGAAATTTATATGGGCAAAAGTGGAGTGTATGATCACTTGGCACAAGTAGGGAGATTTTAATTGCATAGGGATAATTTTATCCCCTATGGCACATTGCAATGCATTAGGGTATTTTTGATCTATGAAAAACCGAAAAATTCCATTGAATCTGAATTGTGGGCTGGACCTGGTAGGCGAAGTGCTGTATGGCAAATGGAAGATGCGCCTGTTATGGTTTATTAAACAGGGCCATAAGCGACCGAGTGAATTGCAACGCAAAATTCCAGATGCTTCAAGGAGAGTATTAAATGTCCAATTAAAGGAATTGGAAGATCACGAGTTGATTTCAAAAGTTGTTTATGCAGTTGTCCCACCAAAAGTTGAATATCATCTTACCGAATTCGGGGAAAGTTTAATACCTGTAATTGGTGCAATTGGCCAATGGGGCGATCGTAATGAGGAGCGGTTGCGTTCTTTAATCCTGGCGCAGCAACAATTCAATGTTGAAGTATCGAAGGAAGGATGAGATTGAGATAATTTAATAACCATGCATGAAGCTCAACGAGACCATCCGATTTTTCCCGGCCAAATTATCCGGCCGGCTCTTTAACTCTTTATTCTCTATGATACATTACAAACGACACTCCCTGTAGGTCAGATAACGTTGCCTCGCCGTAGTATCCGGTAGTAACTTTAGGAAGATTTTTAAAGTTCTATTATCATTCTGCAAATGGAGATGATCAAATCGTTCGCGACACAGAAGTAGTGCTTTAAAATCTTATTCAAACAGATAGAAACATATGATAAGTTTTACAACTGCCAGACACAGCTACGTGAACATGTGCTCATTTCTATTGCCGTACTTGTCTTATTTAAGTGGGTTGAAATTTGTGCGCAAAAGCTTTCGACGGCCCTGCTCATCACCGGAAATGGAAATGTACCAGATTACAAGGATGGATATCCCCCATGGATTCATGAATTTCAAAATAAAAGGTGATTGAGATTCTCTCCTCCACAGCTAAGGTTGACGTGGTATCAGATTTAAGCGTATTAAATTGAGAGACACTGCAAACTAATACCCTTAATAATATCTGTTATTATTTCTATATCAATCGCCGAAGCAGTTTTACTATTCTTTAAAATTTAGTCTCCGAAACATCCACCTTTCTCTATCCTACGTCATTATAAATTGGTAAGTCCATTACTGGCTTATTAAGACCGGGTAGCCTGTTTAGGTTAGGTAGAAGAATTTCTTCAATAGAGGCATCCGGTCTTTATTTAAAAAGATCATTATGACTGCAATACCAAACTAGAGAAACTGGGTGGCAGGTTACAGGTCTGAGCCTGAGTTGAATTTACTAACTTGTAAAATCTAATTGAACTTACAAATTACAGGGACAATTCGTATCTGCTGAACACCAAGGGTCGCCTTTTTTAGCCTCCTAAAAACTAGAGAACTAGCAGAAGACCATAAAAGTTTTTACACCTTGTTTAAGGCTTGTTTGTTATTTATAACTGAAGGCTATTTCTAGATAAAAGAAATGGTTAACTGAGGTATCTTCTTCCCGGAACATTAGACTTAACGAGCCTAGGATGTTACTAAGCTTTCATGTGAAATCTCCTGCTCACTCTTCCTGACAATCTGTGCGTACTTAACAACCTTATACGGTCTTCCCTCCAGCGATAGTATGGGATTATAACTTCCGTAGATCCAAATACTCTCACCATTCGCTTTTTTTCTTTTAAACTCCCCTGAAAAAAATTCACCTGATTCTAATCTCTCCCAGAACTTTTTATACTCTCTTGATTGCACTTCAAAATCAGGAACAAAAATACTGTGGTGCTTATTAAGAACCTCATCAGCATTTTTATAACCCATTGCTTCCAGAAAAATGTCGTTAGCAAACAGAATTTTTCCCTCCATGTCAAATTCAATTACCGCATTGGATTTGCGAATAGCATTTATCTGACCCGCGAAATTAACAGCGTCTAATTTCTCCTCTGTTACATCTTGCGCGAACTTCATTATTTTATAAACGTTGCCTTCGAGGTCTTTAATTGGAGTATAGCTGGCGTTTATCCATACTTCCTTCTGATTTTTCCCGTACCGCTTAAACTCCCCTGTGCGTGCCTTTCCGTTGCGTAGGTCGTTCCAAAACATTCTGTATTCCTGAGAATCGGCAAGAGCGGGTTCCACAAACATTCTGTGGTGCTTGCCTGTTATCTCACTCAAGCTATAACCCATCGTTGTAAGGAAATTGGAATTGGCATGAACAATTTCGCCCTGTAAGTTAAATTCAATCGCTGCCATGGTATTATTAACGGCATGAATTTGTCCTTCAAAATCTACTGATCTAATTTTATCCCTGGTAATATCCTGGGCAAACTTTATAACCTTACTGACCTTTCCTGATGCATCTTTAATCGGCGTATAACTTGCACTAATCCATATTGTTTTACCTGATTTTCCAAAACGTCTGAACTCACCAACCTGAGGAATACCTGCTCTTAAATTATACCAGAATTCTCTGTATTCACCCGACTCTTTTTCTAACGGATGAACAAATATACTATGATGATTTCCTACCACCTGGTCTTTTAAATATCCGGTAATTTGTAGAAAATTCTCATTTGCATTTAAGATCTTGCCATTAAGGTCAAACTCTATTGCAGCCATGGTTCTATCGATCGCACTGGCCTGACCTTCGAACTCTACCGCTTTTAATTTTTCTTTGGTTATATCCTGTGCAAACTTCACTACTTTATACACAACTCCTTCGGTATCTTTAATCGGCGTATAGCTTGCATTGATCCAGACTGGGTTACCGTTTCTTGCGAATCTTTTAAACTCACCCGTTTTTGCAACACCTTTCTTTAAGTCACTCCAAAACTTTTTATACTCATCGTTTTCAACTTCTTTTGCATCCATAAATATTCTATGGTGGGCACCAACAACTTGATTGCTGGCGTAGTCCATGGTATTTAAAAACGCATCATTTGCAGAGAGAACATTTCCCTGTGTATCAAATTCAATAACTGCCATTGTCCGGTTTACAGCGTTGATTTGACCTTCGAAGTCCAATGCCTTTAATTTTTGAGCAGTAATATCTAGTGCAAATTTTATCACCTTGCAAGGTGCGCCATATTTATCTGTGACAACAGTATAGCTTGCGCTTATCCATACTGTTTTATGGTTTTTAACTCTACGTTTAAATTCACCACTTTGCGCCAGACCATTTTTTAGTTTCTTCCAGAAATCAGCGTAGTCAACAGAACTCGCATATTCTTCATCAATAAAGAACCGATGATGCTTTCCTCTGATTTCATCCAATGCGTATCCTGTGAATCGTAAAAATCTTTCATTAGCAGTTATTACGTATCCATCCATAGAAAATTCAATAGATGCCATTGAATTATTTATTGCCATTAACTGACCACTCATCTCCATGTCTTTTCTGGCCATCTCTTCCTGAATGGCTGTAAGCTCTTCCATACTCTGACGCATCTCCTCCTCCTGGGCTCTTAACTCTTCTGCGTGTTGTTGTGATTGTTCAAGAAGGCCTTTGGTTCTTTCACTAACCTGAAGGGAAGAGAACGTGGAGGCGAGCATCTCTCCAAGCTTTTCAACAAATTCTATTTCATGCGCTTCCATCTTGTTAAATGATGCAATCTCAACAAGACCAAATACCTCTTCGCTCAATCTTAAAGGCACAATAAGAAGATGGCCTGGTAATGCCTGGCCTAGACCGGAAGTAATTTTCATGTAATCACCAGGCACTTCTTTCAGGTAAATTGTACTTGCTTCAATCCATGCCTGACCTGCCAATCCATCACCCTTCTGTATTTTTTTATCATCATACTTTATCTTATCCCATGCATAGGTTGCTGTCAACTCCAGGTACTCCTCTCCATTTTCATTTTTTATTATGAATAACTGTCCCTGACTAGCCTTTATATATTTGATAAGGTTACTGAGCACACGCTGACATAATTCATTCAGGTTGGAATTACCGGTACGAACAATATCACCAAAATTAGCAAGGCCTGTGGTAATCCAGTTTCTTCTGTTACTTTCCATAGCCGAGCTGCTAAGCTTTTCATGCATTGACTTTAATGACCGCAACAAGATATTATTATCTTGTTGTTGATCGTACATTATGTCCAATTCTCCCCTACCAATTCGTTCAGCAACATCAGAAGCTGTTTTAATCTGGTCGATAAGGTTATTAAGTGCTACCCCTGAAATGTGTTTGTCACTATTCGTAATTTTAATTTTTCCTGGGATTCTACCTTCAGCAAGTAAGGATAATCGTTCGTTTATTTCATTAACCTTCTGAGTTATACTCAATGAAAAGGTGAGCGAGTAGCAGATTGAAATGGCTATTGCCAATAATACTGCAGAACTTATAATTAAGGGCGTAGTATTGATGGTTTCAGTTTGTTGAATAATAACCAGTGAAAGATACAAAATGAGTAGCATGGAAAGCGAAACACTAATCAAGTGATTCACGATGAAACGATCTCTAGCCTTCTTCGGAGAAGTAGTGGGGTGTTGCATAATGCCGGTGTTATTTTAGCTTGAAAACGCCTAAACAAAGATATAATCGTATAAAAACTATTACTGAGTAGCCCTAGGTAGGAAGTACGCTTGTCAGAAAAGTGAACCACATTGAAAAAATGTGCATTGAAGGATAATATTTCTTTGAGTAAAGAAATTTGTATTTGCTCATGTAATCCGTTTTTAAAAATCAACAGGAAACGTACTAAGTAGATATGCGTAGGAATATTAAAGTAGTTCCACGTAACCAGAGAAGCACTTATCGTGTTGCGTGATGATGTAAGATGTGTAATAAAACTGAAAGCAAGCCCAGTAATTATTGGTTTGAGAATAACAGGAGCGCTTATTTTCCTTTTGCTTGCCGTTACTTTAGGGAAACAGGTAAGCCAAAAAAAGAGAAACCGAAGGTGTGCGTGTACTGCGTGGTATGAGGGGACTCCTTTACCCTGTGCGGTTGGTAACATCGCGTCGCTCCTGCATATGCCTAGACTGGGAAATGACGTCGAGCTGCCGGCTTGCCGATATACTTTTGCTATTGCACGAATCTAACTATTCTGATATCTTCTCTTTATTAAAATGAGTCTGAGTTTGATGTAATCAAAAGTAATACCCAATAGCAAAGCAAGGCCTCCAAGGAGTAAGGCATGGAGTTGAACAACAGGATATAGTATACCACCTGCAATTCCGCCGAAAAAGAAGAAGCTAATAATTGTTATTCTTAACTTCATTGAAGATAATAGTCTCTGCCTTTGTTCTTTTAGCCTATAAAAAAACAGTTGAGACAACTCTATGCCCAGGTCGGTGAAAAGTCCGGTTAAATGAGTTGTGCGCACGACAGCATTTGATATTGATGTAACAAGCGAGTTTTGCATGCCCATGGCGAAAAGCAGAAGATATGCCAGTAGATCAGGATTGTTCGTTCTCAGCGCTTCCCCAAACCATGCAACACCGATCAGTATTAAACTTTCGATTGTTACCGGAACCAGGTAAACAAAACTTTTCTTCCTTGCTTTATAAAGCAATTCCACAAGAAAATTAGAAATGAATGACCCGAGAAGAAAGAAGAAGATATACAGAAAATAAGCAAGTGCCTGCAAAAAATCAAGACTGAAAACCTCATCAATCAGGAAGGCAAAATGGCCGGTAATATTTGTTGTCAAGCGCTGCACCGCCAACAAACCACAAACATTTACCAATCCAACGACAAAAGACAATAAAGAGGCTACTCTCAAGTTATGTTTTATAGTTCTTGCCTTTCCCCGGTGTCTGAACATTCATGTATTAATATCTGCTATTCTAACAATTTTGTCACACAATGACACGTCGGTGATTCAATTTGGAAGAGCATTATTGGCACAACCTACCCAATGTATGTTTATGACTTACTTCATCTAGCATGGATTTGCTTGTTTGTGCCACAATTAATTTTTACCTCTGAACTGACTGGATTTTTTAAAAAAAAATAAAGAACTCCTTTCCTTCAAATCAATCCAAGTCAGCAATCTTAGGTGGTGGTTCTAAACACCTAGCCCTCCGGCCTTATAATAAAAATAAGTATCTGCGACTCTTACGTAACTATCTGACCCCCCTCCTCATTACCAGAGCGAATAAGCAAAGCGTACGTACAATACCTCCCTCGTATAACTGGCCAAGCGCTTTCCCAAAGCTATACTGTGCATAGACGGCCTCATGAAGTTGTGGTAACATATACACTCGGCTTGACTTGTGGGGCATAGCTTAGTCGCCTTGCATACACTTGTTACGTTATTTTTATTGCGGGGAAGACCGCTTTTACAACTTCAAATAACATTATGACTATAAAATTTAAATTTTTCTCGCCTGGTAAAAATCATGCCCTGCATTAATACCATTTAAATTTATCTTATTTGTTTCTTGCTATTTTGCCCAAATATGGCTCTGACACAACCTATTCAAATAGAAGAACAATTCAGAATAATGGCTGATACGGCCCCAGTGATGATCTGGATCTCAGGAACGGACAAGCAGTGTTACTTTTTCAACGAGGGATGGCTGAGGTTTACCGGAAAAACTATGGAACAAGAGTACGGAAATGGCTGGGCTGAAGGGGTTCATCCCGATGATTTGAACAGGTGCCTGGAGATTTATATTACATCGTTTGATAAGAGAGTTGAATTTAAGATGGATTATCGCCTTAAAAGGCACGATGGTATCTATCGGTGGATTTTAGATCATGGCGTACCCAGGTATACCTCTACTGGCGATTTTGCAGGATATATTGGGTCTTGCATTGATATTAACGACAAAAAGCAGGCAGAAGAGCAACTAGAACATATAGTAGAAAGAAGAACCGAGGAACTTAAGCAAGCAATCACAGAATCAAAACGATCGAACCAGGAGTTGGAGCAATTTGCTTACGCTTCTTCTCATGATATGAAAGAACCGATAAGGAAAATCCTTGTTTACAGCGATTTACTTTTATCTAAGCCACATGAAGCGGTAAAGTTTGTTGACAAGATTAAAGATGCGGCAAATCGGATGAATGTGCTCATCAATGAATTGCTTGATCTTTCGAAGGTAAGGAAGGATGAGACGCTTTTTACAACTACTGACCTGAATGGTGTATTAGAGGACGTTAAAAAGGATCTTGAATTAGAAATCCAGGAACGGGGAGTCTTGCTACAATCGGAATACCTGCCTACCATCAGGTGTATCCGGGAACAAATCAGACAGTTATTTTTCAACCTTATTAGTAATTCTATAAAGTACAGCAAGAAAAATGTGACTCCTGATATTAGCATAAAGTCATCTGTCGTAGAAGGATCAACACTTCCCTACGAAAATCTTCGCCGGGATACATCTTATTTATTCTTGCGCTTTTCAGATAACGGTATTGGATTCGAGTCGAAGCAATCAGAACAAATATTCGCAATTTTTCAAAGACTGCATCGCAGGGATGAATACCCTGGAACAGGCGTTGGCCTGGCGCTATGCAAGAAGGTAGTGGCCAATCACAATGGACATATTTATGCTACATCTGCGGTTGACGTTGGATCGGTATTTCATGTGTTGTTACCGATTACTTAAAATAAAGAGCCCCTTTGCAGAACATCCAGTCTATTGAGGAAATTCCTCGGCCTTTACACTTTAGCAGTTTCTGTTATTTCATCAATCAAAGAAGTTGCTTTGTTTTTGTTACTCACATACCAAAGGCTGGCGCCGAGTCCTGCCAGCAAAAGTGTAGATAAAACAGGAAGCGTAAGTGACTTTGACTTGCTGTCAGTATCGTCCTGTTCTTTGGACATCATCCGGATTTGCTCCGCCTTTAAGGTATCCGGCATCATGTGGCTCATACCAACCATTGTCTTGTTTTTGAGTCCGGATACAATTTTGTCTTTACCTTTCATTAAAGCCTCAAACCCATCTTTTGCAACTTTTGCAGGATCAGCCATTTTACTTTTGTCTTCGACAAGTTTCGAATTTTGCGCTCCTGCCTTATTGAAGAAGTCGGTATCAGTAACACCAGGTTGAAGTGCCGTAATGGTTACATCTGTATCTTTCAATTCGTTAACAAGCGCTTCTGTAAATGACAGCACGTATGATTTAGTAGCGTGATATACGGATTGGTATGGACCTGGGAAATTTGATCCAATAGAAGCGAGTTGCAGTATCTTGCCTTGATTTCTCGCAACCATGTCTTTCAAGAAGAGATGGGTAAGCGCAGTTAGCGAAGCAATATTCAGCTGAATAATACTTAGCTGTCTTTCAATATCGGTATCGATAAACGTTCCGTATTCTCCCTGGCCGGCATTGTTTACTAAAATATCGACAGTAAGGCCTTTTGATTTGATCTCTTCATATAACTCGAAGGGCGCTTTGGGTTCAAAAAGATCTTTGATCATTGGAAATACAGCCACGCCTTCACTTTCAAACTCCGCCGCGGCTTTGTTCAGATCGCCTTCAGCGCGAGCAACTATAATCAGATTATGGCCATTCTTTGCAAACAGCTTTGCCAATTCGTAACCAATGCCAGTGCTGGCTCCTGTTACCAATACATATCGATTTTCCATCAGGTGTCTCTGTTGTTTAACCGCGAGGCGAATAAACACATGCCAGGAAAAAGATTACCTGATCGAAAGAGCGGCTCATACAGCAATTCCTTATCCTAAATTCATTTTTCGCAAGGAAAAAATGCCATGAAAAGAATATGCCTCCATGTGCTTTTGTTTAAATTAATTTATTACTACCCTGATAAAAGTTATGTTGCAAGAAGCAGTTGAAAGCAATAACGGACGAGCTACTTGTAGAGCAGGTTGAAATATCAGTATAAAAATCCACTTTTACCAAGCAGTTGATTATCTACTTCACTTTGTCTTTGATGATGTACCGGGCAGGCAGAGAAGAAAAGCAGCACGTACCTGCAACCCCCTTGTATTGGATTCCATGTTGCTTCTTCTTCTTCCGGCTGTTATCTTCTCTGCATTGATTTGGAAGAATTAACACGTTATGAATAAAAGATTGATGCAATACCCTTTCGATTGAGTACCGATTTGTTAGTCATCGGGTCGTACCTGAACACCTTTTTTCCATCCTTATGAACAACTATCCTGAAAGGCTGTTTAAGTCGTTGTGTGAGGTGATAAACCGTTATATACTCGGCGAGGTCTTCATGCCAGCTGCTGGAGCTGTACAAAGACAGAAGCGGCGTAGTCTTTAATAGTGTATATAGTTTAACGGCATTTTTTACGGAAGTTGCTTCACCTCCGCGCCTGAACCCATTTTTTAAAAACAGCGAATCATTAATTGCTTTTGTAAATACCGTTCTCTCCTGCCAGACACCTTTGGTAAATGAAAACGCAGATGAATCGGGCTTTGTATTTTGCTTCTTATCTGCGAGTAACCCGAGCGAGCCATCAACCACATGTGTACCTTCATGAATAAGGACGTACAGGAAAGCCGGGAGGTCTCCTCCTTCCATCGTTATGGAATACGATGAGTCATCATAAATGAATGTTTTACGTTCCTTTTCAGTGAGCCATTCAGAAGCAGTTTGATGAAGAATGCCTGCCCTGAATGCTATATGAAAGGTCTTAAATTCATCGTCCGGGTTTAGCGTTGACGTGAGTGCCGTGTTCGGCATGTTGTCGAGGAAGCTTATGCTCTTCAAATGCTCCTTCAATATTTTTTTGTGTAATGGTGGCAGTTTTGAAAATGCCTCCGTAACTATAGCCTGCTCCTTCAACGTTAATTTATGCTCTTCGGGGTGCATTCCTGCCTTTTGAAAAAGTTCGATAACATCCGCAGGTGTTTTGCTTACCAAGGCCAGGAAATCCCATTCCTGATTGCACTTATTAATTCTGCTATTATGTTTATCACTGGATGCTGATTCTTTTTTATCTATTTGTGCATACAGACTGAACGGCAACAAAAACGCTAACACAATGCATTGAAGAAGAGAATAGGGATACTTTTTTTCTTTCATGTAGAAATTTTTGGTTGCAATTTAATCTTAAAGTTTAATCCCGTATCACGTATAGTCAATACTTCAAAAGAAAGGTCGAATGTCCTGTATCTAAAAAAAGTATCGCGGTATAAAATCGTGAAACCACGGAAAAATTCATTGCATAAGGAAGCCAGTTCAGGCGCTATTTTATTCGGTTCGCTTATCTTACTGCGCAATTCGTGATACATTCTCGTATCTAGTAGAAAAATATATTTATGACTGCAAAAAAACTATTTATTATCGCTACCCTATGTGTTACTGCTTTTGTAGTACAAGCTCAAAATCGTATGACGGAGGAGCAAAGGCAGGAAATGCGCGAACGTTACGAGCAATACAAAACAGCACTGAATCTTACTGAAGCGCAACAGTCACAAGTGGAAGCGATCAACCGTTCATTTTTCGAGGGATTAGCTGCGTTAAGGGCTTCTCCTGACAGCAGGCTTAGCAAATACAAAAAGTATAAAAGCTTGCGAGACGAAAAAGACGGTCGTATGAAGGAGGTGTTAGATGACGAACAGTACAAGAAATACCAGGATTTTCAAAAAGAGATGAAGGAGGAGTTTAAAGAAAACCGCCGAAGAAATCACTAGGACTACCATGAGAATATTTATCTTTTTACTACTCGCCATACTAACCTATAGCTCCTGCTCTGATGATGGTTCATCAGCGCAGGCACTTCGTCTTGAACAGTCAATTAAGGTACAAGGAATCGTACGTACATTCCTGATCAACTTGCCCGGAGACTATTATGATAACGACGCGGACCGCGCACTGGTGATCGGACTACATGGTGCGGGCGGAAGTGGTTTACAGTTTGAAAAAGACTATGAACTTCAAACAAAAGTAAATGGCGCGGGAGCTATTGCAGTATTTCCTGATGGTGTTAACAGTACGGGTCCGCTAAAACTGCGCTTTTGGAATGCAGGAAATTGCTGTGATTATTCTATGGAGCAAAACATTGATGACGTCGGTTTTATCAGAACGTTATTAACGCACCTCACCGACACCTACCGTATTGATGAGTCAAGAATTTTCGTAGCGGGTATGTCTAATGGAGGAATGTTTGCTTATCGACTCGCCTGTGAAATGTCCGAGCGCTTTGCCGCCATTGCTGTGGTAAGTGGAACCTTGATGGTGAGCGAGCCTTGTGATGCCACGACCCCTGTTCCTGTTCTTCACCTACATTCCATCAAGGATGAGAAGGTGCCGTTTGCTGGTGGCAAAGGACTTGGAGGTTACAACTACACACCCGTTGAACTTTCGGTGCAAACATGGTCTGCCATTAACGGTTGTGCACAACCGATGGCTGAAGAGGACTATGGTTTGTACTCCGTGTTTCGATCTGAGGGTTGTCTTGCTCCTGTTCAGCTCTATGTTACCGAGGACGGAGGCCATGCATGGCCGGGAAGTAAGAAAGCACGGCATGCCGCGGATGAGCCTTCTGTTGCCATAAATGGCAACGATGTGATCTGGAATTTTTTCTCAGAGCACGTTCACGAATAGTAATGTTTTTTCAGGCGTAGAAACGAACATATGTAGTGGCTACGCCTGAAACTACTCACCCATCATGAGCCAATTCTTAAATACGCCTACACGAGCCTTGCTTATGATAATAGGCTTATCAAAAGATGAGCAATTGAGTAAGAGCCGGCCATTGAAATAAACTTCCAAATCTTTTACAGCTTTGCGGTGAATAATGTGCTGGCGATTAACGCGAAAAAATGCGACCGGTGAAATAATGGCTTCCAATTCGTCAAGCGTCTGCGACATCATGTAATCCTCCTGCCCGAATGTACGCACGTGTATACCCACCTCAGTGATGTAGAAAAGTGCAATATCCTGAACCGGAAGAGGTAAAATCTTATGTTTTCTATGTACTAAGAAAGTCGAAATGCGAATAGCTGCTTCTCCCTGTTGTGTAGTCTTTTGCAAAAGGGATAAAGAAGCATGTGTATTCTCTTCCGTTAACAGCGTAGCCAATGAACTCATTTTTAGGAAATTTCAATTGTACAGTTTCGCCTGTTCTATTTTCTGAAGACTGGATATCTGAAGGGATTGTAATCCACTTCAAAGGATGTATTCACCCAGCCAGTTTCGTTGGCCTTAGACAATAGCCATGTGTAAAGGTTTAAATGGGAGACATTTCTTTTTGCTTCAGCAAAATGATGTATAGATGGCGGCTCCCCCTGATTCGCTCTCAAATCAAACTCACAACCTAAATCAATCATTATAACTGTGGCATTTTTCTACAATTGAACTACCGCTGGCATAAAAAATAAAACTTATTGTTGGCCCGAATATCTTTTATGATAAACTTTGCCGCACATGGATGTAGTCATTACAATTTTTAAAGCTGAGTTTAAGGGTAAGGCAGACCTCATGCAACTTCTCCATGCTATGGCGCAGATAAACGAAGTTGATGGTGCCTTAATCTGCAGTCCGCACACAGGAAAACTTTTTGATTTTTTAGGAATTCTGAAAGATCATAAAATTTCATACGGCACTCACTTCAATACGTCGAGAGAGAAGTAATTTTTGCAAAGATTTTTTCTATTCTCAAATCTCACCAGGTTTTAAACTAAAATTACCCGGGTGAAGAGCCTCGTACTTTAGAGCTTCCTATAGGTGTTGGCATATGATGGTTTAACAAAATTTATCCTACCAATTCAATGTTGGTTTTAGTCTCTAGTATAACGGTAATAACCGCTCCAACGCTTTATTAATTCTTCATCCAATTTTTGCTTCAAATGGAAAGCATCTCAGAATATAAACGGAAAGAACAAATGCGCTTGAGTAGAGTACAGAAGTATAAGAAGTTTGTATCATATCAGGTGTCTTATGCTCAACCAGATAAATGATTATATGCGCAGCACTTTTAGGAATAAGGATAAATGCAGTCATCAAATAAAAAAGGAGGACGAGATTAATGCTGCCAATTGTAAAGTGCGAGTACCTTTTTTGAATATACTGGTATCCTTGCATTAAATGTTTCTTTAATAAGCAAGTACTGAGTATAATTACGCTCGCCACAATAATTATATGTATTACAAAAGGTAAGTAGCCCATAAGTTCTTTTGATTAAAAGATACAACAGTTGTTACTTGAATGCAATAGCATAACAGAGCGATTAAGTGTCACCTAACCCTATATCATTAAAAGCATTTCGATTATACTTAGGATCAACCCAACTGGCTTAAGCTTCTGTTATTGATTAAATTCTCTATCGCTTTCGCAAGTAGCGGAGCACAACTCACAATTTTAATCTTGCTATCATCCAATGTGTCTCTTACCGTGTCTGAAATACAGATGTGTTTCAGCTGAGATCTTTGAATATTGTTTAATGCACTGCCACTCAGAACACCATGGGTACAGTAAGCCTGAACGGAAGTGGCGCCTTCTTCCATTAAAAGATCTGCCGCTTTACAGAGCGTACCTGCCGTATCTACAAGATCATCGATAATAACTACATTTTTACCTTTTACATCTCCAATAATCTCCATATGTGCTACCTGATTTGGCTTCAGCCGTTCTTTGTTAATAACAGCCATATCTGCTTCAATGAATTGCTTGTAAACTTTTAAACGTTTTATTCCACCGAAATCAGGACTACATAAACAAAGGTTTTCAAGGTTGGAAGACTTGATGGATTCAACAAAAAGCCTGTGAGAAGACAGGGGGTCGACAGGAATTTTATAGAAACCTTCGATAGCGTTTGTATGAAGCTCCAAGGTAATAATGCGATCAGCTCCCATTAATTGGATCATATCTGCAACAATGCGGGAAGCTATAGAAGTACGTTGACCATCGCGACGTTCCTGCCTGCTGTGAGGAAGGTAAGGAATAACGAGTACTACCTCTTTTGCTGATGATCTGCGTGCGGCATCTACTGCAAGGATGAGTTCAAAAAGATTTTCATAAGGCATATTTATCTTGGATATGATAAACAAGACCTGCCCCCTCACACTTTCATTAAACCGAACAAACAACTCACCATCAGAAAATTTCTCTGCGTGAATTTTATATAAAGGCTGCCCTAAATGATTAGCAATTTGTTCACCTAAATTTAATGCAGTAGAGGTAGCGTAAAGCTTAATGTTTGATTCCATTTTGTTCGTTAACAGGAGGTTCTTCGACCTCTCGAATTAATATCATTAAATAAAAATAACAGACCAAATATGGCATTTAATTTCTGGCCGCAGCGGACATGCAAGAATGATTATTTTATCTTTACATGACATGCAAACTTATTCTTCCTGTTATCGATAAGTAAGACTGGATAATAGGAAATTTACGAGTATCATTGGCACGACTGTTTACTTGTCTGTCACAGAACTTTTAAGCCGGTAATAGATTTTAATGATTCAAAAATCAGATTCGTATACTATGAGATTTCGGGGAGAGTCTTTCGTATTGACTGCGAGCCTTTCCTTCATTACACTTACCCTGCTCTTCATTAATCTCCATATAATTTATTTTAAACTAGCGCATGACTATACGTACTCGTTTGCAAAGCATTTTTATTTTGATCAACGCTTAAATATTCCCTTTTACTTTTCAATCTGTCTTTTGTTGATCTGCCTTTACTTCCTTTATAAAATCATGCGAATGCAATCACTGAAGCCACAACAACATGCTTTCTGGAAATTTCTTGGGATTACTTTTCTTCTTTTCTCTGTGGATGCCATGTTTGATCTACATTTTAGGATAAAAATGAGCACTTTCGGCAGGATAGCGAGTTACGATCAGCGGGCGCTGTCCCACTACTTGTGGATAATTCCTTACTTCCTCGTTTTTGGATTTTTGATCTTAAAGGTGATAATTTACTCATCCAGCATAGCTGTGAAGGTCAGAAGACAGATTGCCGTGGCTGCCTTACTTTTTCTTTTTGGTGCCGTTTTTCTGGAACTTGCCGGCACCTATTATTTTGTAGTTGAAGGAAAGCTGAATCTTTTGCTTATGTTGATAAAGACCGGAGAAAGCCTTTTTCAGATGATTGGCTCTATTTTATTTATCAACACCTTTTTATTCTATTACAACAGCCTGAAGAAAGAAGTATAAATGTTCCCATTTACAGGCGGGAGGGCCTATTGAAAAAAAAATTGTGCCTTTTAACCAGCATTTTGTCCTTAAATCACCATTTTTTCAATAGTTGATTAAAATTACTCAAAAAGGAGTATTGATAGCCTTATCAAATAGCCCTAGCTTTGATAAAGATTAGAAACAAAAAAAGCAGCGCATCCATCTGATGCCACTGCTTAAGTTGTACGGTAAAGACCCTCTCTAAAAAACCGTACGGACTATGGTTCAAAGTAAGTGTATTTTTCTAACCCTCGAAAGCATTTGCACTTAAACTTACATTGTTTCTGATCAAAAACAGGTAATAATCCTCCAGGATTCGGTTTCTGGGGGATTTTATTTTTGTCTTCCTCCCTTTTGTTTTTCAGGATACTTTCTGTTCATCCCGATATTCTACCAAAAATCATCCGCTTTTGAATCCTCTTGAGGAATTATCTTAACAATGACGAGCGAAATTACATTGAATAAAATCCGCCTTAAAAAATAATAATCTCAAGCAATTCAAAACCTTAACCTTCCGCATTAAATTGCAGCGAATATGAAAAGGGCTATTTGCTTGCTTATACTTTTAAGTATGGTGCTACATTGCGCTAGCAGGCTTGGCGTTCTTTCCTACCTTTATAATAAGCGGCATAACATCGCTTACAGTATTGGCCTGATCACCCAAGTACCTATTTCTATGTGTAATGGTGATTATTTTTCTAAACAGGCTCCCTTAACCATTGCTGATGCCGCGGACCACGATAAGCAAATGCCTCCTGCTCATTTTCCGACAGCGAACGAAATTATTCTTTTCGTTGAATCTTCGAACAAACCCTTCTCGTCACGGGTGAACGAACATCCATTAAAACACAATACCATTTCGTTAGAGGTTGCCTATGCGCCCCCTATCCTTACCATATTTCATCCTCCCGCTTAAGTAAGCATCCCTAAGTAATTTCTGTACTATTCAGTGCTAAGCACCTGAATTACGTACATACTGCCTCAACTTTTGAGGTCTTCCATACCTTATTCGCAAAAAAACAAGAACGATGAAAACCATTTATTTAATAAATATCATATTACTATCATTTTTAATGATGAGTTGCAGTGATGACGACGTCACTCCTGGCGAGAAAGGATCTATTGTGATTGAATTTGACAACCGTGTTGGCAACACAAACCTGGAATTGTATAAAGACTACATCAACACCAACGGAGAAACATTCAATCTTACAAAGCTCCATTATTATATCTCGAATATTGAACTCAGGGATATTAATGGAAAAGCATTTAAAGTACCACAGGATTCGAGTTACTTTCTTATTCTTGAAGATGATCCTGAATCACAAAAAGTAAGAATCAATAACATACCATCAGGCAGCTACAATGAAGTTACATTCACGATCGGTGTCGATTCATTACGAAGCACAATGGATATCAGCAAAAGAACGGGTGTGCTTGATCCTGCCCAGCCGCAGGATGGCATGTACTGGAGCTGGAACTCGGGCTACATCTTCTTTAAGATGGAAGGCATATCTCCTTCAGCACCTGCAGACCAGGAAAACAAATTCTACTACCACATCGGTGGCTTTGGTGGCTACAACTCCCCTACTCTTAATAATATCCGTAAGGCAACCATAAGCATGGGTAGTGCAAGGGCGGAGGTTAAATCAGGCAAAGTGCCCCAATTACACTTGCATGTCGACATACTGCAATTTTTTACTCCTTCAATAACAATAGCGGAACATCCTAACGTAATGTTTGCTGATTTCTCAAAGACCATTTCTGCTAACTATGTAAACATGTTTAAGTATGATCATGTACATAACTAAAAGAGCAATGCAGGTAATGGTAAACAGTTTATTGACGATGTTATTTATATCCTGTTTAGCCTGTACTCAAGACGAGCAGAATGAAGAGGACGTTATAAAAGATCCGGCACCTGTTAGGATTGATTTACCCTCCAATTTTCCCCCTGTCGTTTATGATTTAGGAAGTAACCCTGTTACTCAAGAAGGTATCGAACTCGGGAAAAAGATTTTTTACGACACAAGGCTTTCAAGGAACAACACCATCTCTTGCGGATTCTGCCACCAACAGCAAACTGCATTTACACATCATGGACATGATGTGAGTCATGGTATTGACGATAAGCTTGGAAGAAGAAATTCCCTTCCCATTCAAAACCTGTTATTCTACAAAACATTCTTTTGGGATGGGGGCGTTCACAACCTTGACCTTGTTGCACTAAATGCAATTACCAATGCCGTTGAAATGGATGAGAACGTACCCCACATACTGGCAAAACTCGAAAACGATGCAGCGTACAAAAAGATGTTTAAGGCGGCATTCAAATCAGAAGAGATAACAAGCACTAAATTTCTTCAGGCGCTATCACAATTTCTGGCAACTATGATCTCGGCTAACAGTACCTACGATATGTATATCCGCAAAGAACGGGGCGTTACATTGTCGGAGTCAGAATTAAAAGGCCTGGAATTATTTAAGCAAAAATGCGCGGGGTGCCATGCTACTGATCTTTTTACAGACCAGACGTATCGTAATAATGGTTTCAGCTCGCCTGCGGACCTTGGCCGGGATAGCGGACGCGAAGAGATAACACTTAACCCTGAAGATCGGGGGAAGTTTAAAGTACCCAGTTTGCGGAACGTGGAATACACTGCGCCTTATATGCACAATGGCAAACTTCAAACACTGGAAGAAGTGCTTAACTTCTATTCATCGGGTGTTCATGAGACACCCACGCTCGATTCTCTTCTTCGATCTGAGGAGAAACCAGGTATTCAACTTACAGCTACAGAAAAACAAAATATAATTGCTTTTCTAAAGACCTTAACTGATGAACAATATGTAGGTGACAGAAAATTCTCTGAATTCTAAATATGAAAAGATATATCTATACAACAATAATTATCCTCACTTTTACATCCGATGTTTTTGCATGTAATACTTGTGGATGTGGCGTTGCCAACTATCATTACGGAATTCTGCCGCAGTTCCAAAAAAACTTTTTAGGAATACGCTACCGATATCGCTCCTATGTATCTCAACTTGAAGAAGGACATTTTGCCCCATATTCATATGAAACTTTTCAAAGCACTGAACTATGGGGAAGATTCTATCCTGTAAATAGAATGCAGGTATTTCTATTTGTGCCCTTTAACTTTAACGAAAGGAAAGAAGGCGATAAGATCACACATCTTAATGGCTTGGGCGACATTGTAATAAGTGCCAATTACAACCTAATTAATACTTACGATAGTGCGGATACCCAATGGAAGCACAATCTTCTCATTGGTGGCGGAGTTAAACTCCCGACAGGGCAGTTTCAAAAAGTTGAAGATGGCTTAACAGTAAACCAAAACTTTCAATTGGGCACCGGAAGTACAGACCTGCTCTTCAATATCATTTATACATTGCGTTATAAAAAAGCAGGCCTTAATACCGAATTCACCTATAACTATAACACCACGAACCGTGATAAATACAGGTTTGGAAATACAACGCGAAGTAGCATAACGGCATTCTACGTTCCCACGACAGGAGGGTTTACCATAATGCCAAATGCAGGTGTAAGTATGGAAACTTTTCAAGACAACAGGCAGTACAACCAGCCCTTTGAAGACACCGGAGGATGGGCCATGTTTTACAACATGGGTGTAGAATCTTATTATCGCAATTTCGCTTTTGGCATCTCCTATACACATCCTGGAAAACAAAAGTTATTTAGTGAAAAGGTAACTGCCAATGACAGGGTTTCGGTTCACCTTACTTTTATGTTCTGACTTAAATTTTTTAATAAAAGATGAAACTATCACCATGGTTATCCGTTACTGCAAAAAACGAGTAATGAAATCCGGTCTAAACATGTCCATGAATAAATCTTGTCAGCAGATCTACGATAAGAAATGGTATACCAGGCCTGGAAGAAAATGTTATCAATAAATCAAATAAATAATAACATGAGCCCCGGGCAGTTTGTCCGGGGCTTTTGTTTTTAATACCCTTTATCAAATGCATTAAATATTTAAAGATATTATCCAGCTACACTGTACAGACGGTGTTAACTGTGCACGTAGTACAGAAATGCTGGATAACGGAATTATACAAGAAGCGAGTAGTATGACAACACAACACCAGATTCACGAACTCAATGGAGTAGCTATCGTAGAAATAGCAGATAAAACACTCGTTATAAGAGATGCGCAGCAATTTCTTGATGTTGTATTTAATCTGCCCTCAGATACTATTGTGCTTTATAAAGAGAACTTCGATGAGGGCTTTTTTAATTTAAGGACCGGGATTGCCGGGGAAATATTACAGAAAGCTGCCACTTACCGAAGGCGACTTGCTATCGTTGGAGACTTTACAATTTACGAAAGCAAGAGTCTCCGAGATTTCATTTACGAAAGTAATAAAGGGAACAGCATTGTATTTGTAAACACGCCAGAAGAGGCATTACGACGATTCAGCAGTGTTTTTCTTTAAGAACAGACAGAACGGAAATTATAGGGCTTTATAAATCTTTACAAGCATCCAGATCTTTATAAAATCTTTATAACATAAAGATTAATTTTGGGTATCAAAAGGCAAAGTGAAGCAATTCCTTTTCAAGACGGATACTCAAAAGCAGTTCATTATAACAATTACGGTAGTACTTAGTATTACTGTAATTGCTCTTTGCTTACATCATTTTATTGGATACCGAGTAGTTGCCTTTATGTTTCTGGTCGGCGTTTCCGTGCTGGCTATGTTTCTTGACATAGTTCCTGTGTTGTTGGCGGCTTTTCTCAGTGCATTGATCTGGGACTTCTTCTTTATACCCCCGCGGTTCACAATTACCGTAGGAACGCCCGAAGACCGACTTCATCTCCTTATGTATTTCATTGTGGCATTGATCAACGCCGTATTAACGAATAAAATCAGGCGGATGGAGAAATCGATACAAGACAAAGACGAAAAGGAGAAATCGGTACTCTTCTACAATACATTATTAAATTCATTATCACACGAACTCAGAACACCTATTACAACAATTATTGGTTCTACCGATAATCTACAGGCCAACTCTAACCAGCTATCCGAAAAAGACAAAGTTGAGCTTATCAGCGAAATCTCTATTGCAGCTATACGACTAAATCAACAGGTTGAGAACCTCCTTAATATGTCCAGGCTTGAATCTGGTATTATCCAGATAAAGAAAGACTGGTGTGACATCAGTGACCTCGTATATAAAACATTGCAACGGCTTGACTCTAATTTAGCGAAATACAGCGTTTCGGTAGAAATATCGGAACAGCTCCCATTGTTCAAGCTCGATTTTGGACTAATGGAACAAGTCATCTTCAACCTGATCCTTAATGTTACCCAACATACGCCTGAAGGCACCCGGATAATTATTCAAGCAGAATGTATTCATAATAAACTCATGTTATCCGTTACCGATAATGGCAATGGATTTAGGGAGAATGAAATACACAGAGCGTTTGAAAAGTTCTACAGACTTAAAGGTTCTCCAACAGGTGGAACCGGACTTGGTCTTTCCATCGTAAAAGGATTTATTGAAGCACACAATGGATCAATAACGCTGGAGAATCTATCTCAAGGCGGATCAAAATTTACTATTCTAATACCTACCGAGAAAAGTTTTGTAAACGGAATGCATAATGAATAGTCATTTGATTCTTATTATTGATGATGAGGTGCAGATCAGGAAATTGCTGACCATAACCCTTCACTCCCATAAATTCCAGGTGATTGAAGCTGCTTCAGGCAAGGAGGGGATAGCGCTTGTTTCAACAAAAGTACCGGACCTCGTGTTACTTGATTTGGGTTTGCCTGATGAGAGCGGTCATGTTATTCTTAAACACTTGCGTGAGTGGTACACTAATCCCATTATCATTATCTCCGTTCAAACCCACGAAGAAGATATCATTCAGGCACTCGATAATGGAGCCAATGACTACCTCGTAAAACCATTCAGAACCGGTGAGTTGCTGGCACGGATACGGTCTGCCTTGCGGAAGGCAGGAGGAGAACCTAATATTTCTGTCGCAGCCTTTACCGATCTCTCCATTGACTTTGCCAATCGAATTGTCAAGAAAAACAACATTGTAGTAAAACTTACAGCCACAGAATATGCGCTTTTGTCTCTGCTCGCCAGAAACGATGGAAAAGTTCTTACACATCAATATCTTCTTAAACAGATTTGGGGGTCATCGCACCAGAATGAATCTCAATACCTGCGTGTTTTCATCGCGCAGCTCAGAAAGAAAATTGAAAGTGATCCTAACAGGCCATCATACATTAACACAGAATCTGGTATAGGATACCGATTCACAGGAAACAAGACATTGCTATAGTAGAAGGAATACAAATGAACTCAGTTAATAGTAAAAACCATCAGCTCTCGGCAGCCGGAATTCTCATTGCACTTGGAATCATTTATGGCGACATCGGAACATCACCGATCTACACCATGAAATTTATTATTGGCAACAGACAAATAACGGAATCCCTTGTAGTCGGAGGAGTCTCTTGTGTTCTTTGGACGCTTACACTGATCACAACAATCAAATACATCTACCTAGCCCTGAATGCTGATAACAAAGGCGAGGGTGGAATTTTCGCACTTTATGCATTGGTTAGAAGATTCAAAGCAAGTTGGGTTATTTATCCCGCAATTATCGGATGTTGTACCCTGGTAGCCGATGGATTTATAACACCTGCGATAAGCGTGTCGTCAGCGGTGGAAGGGTTGAGATTAATTTATCCGGAGATTCCTACCACAAGCATTGTAGTGGCAATTCTGTTATGTGTTTTTGTATTTCAGCAATTTGGTTCTTCGGTAGTAGGGCGCACCTTTGGCCCCATCATGTCTGCCTGGTTTATCACGCTGGCTATCCTTGGATTGAATCAGTTGTTGCAAAATCCCATTATACTTAAAGCTATTAATCCCGTCTACGCATATAATTTAATTATACATTCTCCAGGAGGTTTTGTTTTACTAAGCGGAGTATTTCTATGTACAACAGGGGCAGAAGCGCTTTACTCAGACCTCGGGCACTGTGGCAAAGAAAACATCAGGGTAAGCTGGGGCTTCGTAAAAATATGCCTGCTTTTAAATTACTTCGGCCAGGGTGCGTGGCTTTTAAAGCAGCAAGGGCAACAACTGGGAGATTATATTCCCTTCTATGCTATCATGCCCGAATGGTTTTTGATCTTTGGAATAATCATAGCCACAATGGCTACAATTATTGCAAGCCAGGCCCTGATTTCAGGAACGTTCTCGCTCATCAGCGAAGCAATGAAGTTGAAGCTATGGCCAATATCGCGGGTCAGATATCCAAGCGAGTCAATGGGACAAATGTATATACCGGTAATGAACTGGACCTTGATGATCGGAAGCATCCTTGTTGTATGGATTTTCGAGGAGTCATCAGCTATGGAAGGTGCATATGGTCTTGCCATCACGGTAAACATGCTTATGACTACTTCTCTGCTTGTATACTATTTTACTACTGTTAAAAAATCAACCTTCCGATCATTCCTTCTTGCCTGCATGTTCTTTACGCTGGAAGGTTTATTCCTTGCCTCCAACCTTCACAAGTTCGAACACGGCGGATGGTTCACCTTTCTGATCGCTTTCATGTTCTTCGTACTCATGTTCATTTTCCTGAAAGCAAGAATGTTAAGACAAAGGCATACAGAGTTTGTAGACTTACGTCACTATGAAGGAATGCTCAAGGATCTGCAACAGGATACAGCCGTACCCAAAGAAGCTACTAACCTGGTCTACCTGTCTGTTGCAGACAGCAGAAGATACATCGACTCCAACATTATCTACTCGATATTTAAGAAAAGACCGAAACGCGCAGATGTATACTGGTTTCTTCATGTAGATACAATAGATAGTCCTTTCGCCAGTAAATACAAAGTTGATACGATCATCCCGCAGAAGGCGTTCTTCGTCAGCATTAAACTCGGATTCAAAACACCTCACCGGGTAAATGCGCTCTTCAACAAAATCATACACGAGATGGCTGATAAAGGAGAGATTGATTTGATTAGTCCATATCCTTCATTGCGAAAACACTGCATGATGAGCGATTTCAAATTCATATCGCTTCATTCATGGGCATCCGCCGATAGTGAGATCTCAACATTTGAACGCTTTATCATTGCCGGATACAGAACGATTAAATCCTTCAGTTTATCAACTGAAGAGATGTATGGCCTTGAAGCAGCCAATATTGAGATCGAAAAGGTACCGATACTTGTTGGTCCTATTGCACGGGTAAGAATCAAACGGGAACTTGAATAAGCGACCTTAAATGACAGCAGGACTTGTATACCACTTTAAGTCAGAAACTTTATGTATAGGCAAGTACATATTTTTACGATCTCTTTATTCCCTTCTCAATTTCCACACCAATGAGAACTACAAGTGATATCAGGATACAAATAGCAAGTTCACTCAATGTTAAAGGTTGTGTTCTGAAAATTTTGTTCGCAAAAGGAAGATAAACAACACCCAGTTGCAACAATAAGGTGAGCACTACAGCACCCAACAGTGGTTTGTTACTGAATAAGCCTAACCTAAACAACGACCGCCTGTCACTTCGGATACCCATTACGTGTCCCAGTTGTGATATGGACAACACCGTAAACACCATCGTTTGCCAGTGTGGCATCTCCTGTTGAATAGCCCAGGCCTCAGTTCCTAATGTAACGACAGCCATTAAAAACCCCACCCACGCAATGTGAACACCAATACCATCAGAAAAAAGACTCTCACTTGACTTCCTGGGCCGTCTTCTCATGATGTCTTCTTCAGCACGTTCGCTTCCCAACGCTAAGCCCGGTAAGCCATCTGTAACAAGATTGATCCAGAGAATGTGAATCGGTAAAAGAGGTATAGGCAGCCCCAGGATAGGCGCAAGAAACATAGTCAGAATCTCCGCACTGTTGCAAGTCATAATGTACTTGACGAACTTGCGTATGTTATCATAGATGTGCCTTCCTTCTTTTACAGCCTTTACTATCGTCGCAAAGTTGTCGTCAAGCAATATCATGTCAGAAGACTCCTTACTTACATCAGTACCGGTTATGCCCATGGCTACGCCAATATCTGATGCCTTTAGTGAAGGTGCATCATTTACACCATCACCTGTCATGGATACAAAGTGGCCCTTTGCCTGCAATGCCTTTACAATTTTTAACTTCTGCTCAGGTGAAACCCTAGCATATACACGAATCTTTTCTACGTCTTTTTGAAATTCATCATCGCTCATGGACTGAAGTTCCTTTCCCGTTACTACCATATCACCATGAGACAGAATCCCCAGTTCCTTTGCTATTGCGGAAGCTGTTGCCGGATGATCTCCTGTAATCATTACCGTAGTAATTCCGGCGGTCTTACATTCCGCGATAGCAACTTTTACCTCCTCTCGCGGGGGATCGATCATGCCCACCAACCCTGCAAACACCAAATCTGTTTCAACTGCTTCTATCGTAAAAGGATCAGGCATAATGGAGACAATCTTATAGCCATAAGCCAGTACGCGCATTCCCTCTTTCGCCATGTCATCTGCCTGTGCAAGCATCAGGTTAGCATCACGCCGATCGGCAAGAATATTAGTTATTGATTCTATCGCGCCTTTACACGTTATCAAAAACCGGTTATCCAACCTGTGAACAGTAGTCATTAACTTCCGCTCGGAGTCAAAAGGAAGTTCTGCTATTCTTGGCAATTGATTTTGCAATTGAGCCAGATTATTATCTGACGATTTCTCTATGAAATATTCGATCAGTGCAATTTCAGTAGGATCACCGATTAACTTCCTTTCGTGTGATCTTTTAATATCATGATTTAAAGCGATACAGCATTCAAGCGCATCGAGATCATTAATTAAACCGGTGCGATAAGACTGGGAGCGCACCACTTTCATTTTATTCAGCGTGAGGGTTCCTGTCTTATCAGAACAAATAAAAGTTACAGATCCTAATGTCTCCACTGCAGATAATTTTCTGATCAACGCATTTTTACGCACGAGGCGCTTGGCTCCTGCAGCGAGCGCCACTGTTATCAGAGCAGGCAATGCTTCGGGAATGGCAGCAACCGCCAACGAAATGGATGTAAGCAGGAGATTCAGCGGCTCTTCTTTCATTAAATATCCAACTGCAAAAAACAGGATACAGATAAGAATTACCAGGTAAGAAAGCTTCCTGCCAAAATCAGCCATGCGCCTTTGCAAAGGAGTGGTCTCATCCTGCTGTTGGAGCATTTTAGCAATGGCGCCAATCTCTGTTCCCATTCCCGTAGCTACCACAATTCCCTTTGCACGTCCATTGGTAATGAGCGTACTTTTAAAAGCCATGTTCGCCCTGTCGCCCAGCGCAAGCTCCTCCTGCATTAAAGATTTCTGTGTTTTTTCTGCAGGTACTGATTCGCCTGTTAATGCAGATTCATTTACTTTAAGGGAATGCGCCTCCAACACCCTGATATCTGCAGGCACAACGTTGCCAGCTTCAAGTTCAATAATGTCGCCGGGTACCAACTCTGATGAAGGAAGGGTAATAAGCTTTCCGTCTCTCCTTACATGCGCCTGCAAAGCAGAAATTTTCTTCAGGGCTTCCATCGCTTTCTCAGCCTTATTCTCCTGAACAAAGCCAACAACTGCGTTGAGTACAACAATTACAGCAATGATAATTGTATCTGTTAAATCTCCTGCAACACCTGCAATAACAGCAGCAACCAGAAGAACAACAATCATAAAATCCTTAAACTGATTAAAGAAGATTTCTACCTGTGTTTTCCTCTTCTTTTCCTCCAGTTCATTAGCACCAACCTCACGAAGCTTTCGCCTTGCAAACTCTTCACTCAAGCCATCATTCGTTGATTCTAACTTTTGTAAGATATTATCTGTTTCCAATTGCCACCATCTCATGTACTATAAGTTTAAACGGTCTCTCGATATAAGGTACCAACTATAATTGCTCTTCTCATTAGTTATTTTGACTAATTATAATACCCGCATGGCACTAGCCCTACCGGCAACCTACACTTATAGACGAACTGATTTATATAAGGATAATGTGCGTTTTATATCGTCGAATGGCATGCACTTTTTCGGCTGTACTTGAGTCAGTCCTCTTTTTATCAACCATTAAATTATGCGAGCCGATCTTCACCCCTCTTTAGGTATTATCAGCACGAGACTGATTTAAACAATTGATAAGAAGGTACTCTTAAAACTCAAATTACTTATTATGAGAAAAAAACTACTCTCTCTCAATTTCAATGTTGCTAGTCCATTGAAAGGTTTTGCGCGCGTAACTGTCTTAAGCATCATTCTCATTTCATTCTTATCTGCTGATGTAATTGCCCAAGCGAAATTGCTGAAGAACCTAGGCGTTTTTGAAGAGCCTTACTACAACGAGTATTCCGAAATAATCAAGACAAACAACCTCTTCTACTTCATCAGCCATAACGAGCTTTGGAAAAGTGATGGCACTACTGCTAACACACAGGCATTAAAGAAATTCAACTCCATTGCTAAGCTTACTGCTGTAGGTAACAGGGTTTACTTTATTGCAGACGACGGGAGCAGTGGTACAGAACTATGGAGAAGTGATGGCACACCTTCCAGTACCGTACGAATAAGAGATATTGTTCCCGGTGCTGGCAGTTCATCGCCCTACAACCTCACGGCTGCCGATGGTATTCTTTTCTTTGTTGCCAATAACAATGTCAATGGGAATGAGCTTTGGAAAAGCAATGGAACAGCCGCCGGAACTGTATTGGTTAAAGATATTCTGAAAGTATCAGGAAGTAGTAAGCCGGAAAATCTGACCAATGTAAACGGTACCATTTATTTTTCAGCAAGCGATGGGCAAAATGGCTACGAACTTTGGAAGTCTAATGGCACAGCCGCGGGTACTGTGATGGTAAAAGATATAAGAACAGGTCACAAGGTTAGCAGTTCCCCTCACAATTTTGTTAACGTAAACGGTACTTTGTTCTTTGCTGCTACAGACAATTCTTCGGGTAGCGAGCTTTGGAAAAGCAATGGGACGGCGGCAGGTACTGTTCGCGTTAAAGATATCCGCTCAGGAGCCACCAGTTCTGGCATCAGGAATACGACCGACGTTAACGGAACACTGTTCTTTACGGCCAGTGATGGGATCACCGGCGAAGAGCTTTGGAAAAGTGATGGAACGGACCAAGGCACTGTTCTGGTAAAAGATATGAACCCCGGCAGAGGTGGGAGTAACAGCACAGATCCCTTTAATCTGCCTATGGGTAAATTCAAGAACATTAATGGAATACTATATTTCATAGCCTCTAAGGGAAATACTGACTATATCTACCGCAGCGATGGCACAGAAGCGGGTACCTTTCCTATAACTATTGCCCGAGGTGCTAACATCAACCCACCAGATCCTGACTTCACCTATCTCAACGGAAAAGTGTACTTCATGAATCAGATGAGTAATGACTATCATGATTTTTACCTGATGTCAATGGACTACAACGGAACTACGCCAATTAGAATAAAAAGATTTTTACTATCTGATGACTATTACACCAACTACCACCAGGAAATGATCGCCTTCAACAATTCGCTGTATACTTATGGCAGGCTATATGATGAAGAGTCAGGCGAAGAGAACGTGTACAAATTAATAAAGTCAGATGGAACATCAGAAGGTACTGTTATTCTTAAAGATGCCTTTGTCTCTACTTTTGGAAGCGATCCCAGAGAAATGGTTTCTCTTAGTAATAAATATGTTTTTATAAAGGGGGCTGGTTACATGTCTGATGTAAAACATATCTGGGCAACCGATGGAACAACTGCCGGAACACGTGAGCTTGCGCAGACGGATTACGAACACGAGTGGGCTATAGTTGGTGATTTGCTCTACTATACTGCGCTGGGATTTGTAAACGGACATTGGAGCTGGCAGCTATGGAAAACAAAAGGGACACAAGCTACGACTAAGGTAGTGATAGATGATAACGGAGGAATAGTTTTAAACTTCCCCCGTGATATGACCGCTGTCGGAAATGCCCTATTCTATCACGACAACGAAGGAGGAATTTGGAAGAGCGAAGCACAGGGAGAAGGACATATTACAGGCAGGTTGAGGAAATTTGACCAGGTACATGATATCAATAACGCTGGGGGTACAGCCTTTCTCATTGTTACCAATGCCGGCCGATTGGAACTTTGGAAAACCACGCCAACAACTGTGGTAAAAGTAAAAACACTGCCCGGCAGTGTGCGTGCAGGCGTTATACCTGCTACGAGTATTGGCAATATCTCATATTTTACATTAAGCAATCCTTCTATTGGCGGCGATGAAGTATGGAGAAGCGATGGTACTGCTTCCGGCACTTTTAAAATGACCAACCTTAGTGAAGGTGAGCTGGGTGTTTTAGATGTCCATAAGATGGGCTCCTACCAGGGTCAGTTATATGTAGGGTCAGGTAACAATATGGGAACGGGCACACTATACAAAGCAACGGGTAGTGCAACACTCGAACGCTTTTATAACTTCAACGGCAAGCCCGATTTAATGGTGGAGCACAACGGAAGGCTTATTGTATTTCCTTTTGCAAATGAATACAACAACTACCACGAAGTTTGGTCAACAGATGGAACTGAAAATGGCACAGTACAAATGAATTTGATGTATTTGAATTTCGGTCAGTTTTGGGAGACACCAATCGCATATGCCATCATCGGCGATGCAATGTTCTTTGGGTCCGAATACTCAAGTAGCTTATGGAAAACCGATGGTATTTGTGCCGAACCAGTTCCTACAGGTAAGGTGGTTGCTTTTGGTATGGCGCCATTAGGTAATCATCTCATATTCGGTTCCCGAGATAATTATACAGGTTATGAGCCATACATATATGAGAATATTCCCACCAGTTCACCTTGTACTGAAACGCTTGCTCTAATGGATGTTACGCTACAACAAGAGGCAACAACATCTCCAATCTTTACCCCTTATCCTAATCCTTTTACCAATCAGTTTACATTGCGCATAGAAGGCAAGGATGATGAGGTGGCAGAAATTCAGGTATATAGTGCTACAGGTCTTCCGGTAGATCAACTAAAGGATATCAGAACGAACACTGAATATACCGATATAGGGGCCAACTGGCCGAAGGGGATGTATATTGTAAAGATCAATAAGGGGGGCACGATTTCCTCCCATACGATAGTTAAGAAATAAAACTACCCAATCCGCTCTATGCAAGAAGCTGTCTCAAAGGTCTATTGTCATTGCAGTACTTTTTAGACTTTTGTGACAGCCTCTTAAGTAGATCAAATAGTACTCGCCAGGGTTTCCTTTTCCTTGTACCTGAAAACAAAAGGGAAAACAAGTGCCAGTATCAGTGCATAACCTGCAAAAGAAAGCCAGATATTCTGCCAGTCCCTGGCCCCTCCTGTAGTAAAGTAATCTACAACCCAGCCACTGATGGTGCCACCTACAAATGCTCCAATACCATTGGTCATCAGCATAAACAAACCTTGTGCGCTTGAAAGAATAGAACCATGTGCTTCCTGTCTCACAAACAGTGATCCAGAGATATTAAAAAAGTCGAAGGCCATACCATAGATGATCATTGACATCACCAACAGCACGAATCCTTCTCCTGGATTGCCAAAAGCAAAGAGTCCGAATCGTAACACCCACGCAACCATACTCATCAACATCACCTGTTTAATACCGAAGCGCTTCAGAAAAAACGGTATCGTAAGAATAAACAGTGTCTCCGAAATCTGTGAAACGGACATTAATATACTTGGATGTTTAACGGCAAATGAATCAGGGTAAGAAGAAGCGAAGTCATGTAAAAAGGCTTCGCCAAAAGTATTGGTGATCTGAAGTGCAGCTCCAAGGAACATCGCAAAAATAAAGAATACCGCCATCCTGCTTCTTTTGAAAAGAACAAAAGCGTCCAACCCAAGTCTTGCAGAAAAGGAACCTGCTCCTCTTACTTTAGATGGAGGACATGCCGGCAATGTAAAAGCGTAGAATCCCAGTACAAGGCCCGCTGCAGCACTCACGTACAATTGAACGGGACTAAGGGTCCATTTTCCCAGGTCAATCACCCACATGGCTGCAACAAATCCCACGGTTCCCCAAACGCGGATTCCAGGAAAAAACTTAACTACATCTATTTGCTGGCTGTGAAGTACAGCGTACGAAACTGAATTGTTTAACGCAATCGTCGGCATATAAAACATGGAGTTAAGCAACATCACCAGATACATTGTTGGATAATCCTTTACCTGGGCAGCGAAAAGCAAGAGAATTGCGCCTATAATATGACAAATACCCAAAACCCTTTCTGCATTCATCCACCGGTCTGCTATAATGCCCATTACAGGGGGCATAAACAACGAAGCTACACCCATGGTAGCATAAATACTACCCACTTCAGATCCTGAAAACTTCAGTGTTACGATCATATAGCCGCCTAACGAAATCAACCACGCTCCCCAAACGAAGAATTCAAGAAAATTCATTACGGTAAGGCGTATCTTCAGATTACTCATGTATTTGGTTTAGGATTGTAAGTCTATGCGTTCTGCATATTGCAGCAAAATAACACTTACTTTCTTAGTTTTTTTATTTTAGTAATACATTAAAGTGCCGGCAACCAGATTATAGAAAGCAATCTTGTCGAGCAATGCTGATTCGTAAAATAAAAAAGTCCTTCTCTGTTCAGGAGAGGGACTAAGCATACACGACTCGTCTTCACATAAGCAGGTCCTTTCCAATTCTTCCACCAAATCTCTCCGTGAGAGAGTTTCCTTTATCAATTCCCCTTTTTGAATTAAATCAATTTTAAACTTACAATCGCTGTAAGAGATTTAAGTCAAAACGAGGTTGGTGCAGAGAGTAAACTGCAGGCCTTCTTTTTCTTCAATAATTTCTTCAAATTATTTCGGTGACAGTTTGACAGATATCAGATCCGTTCTTACCGATGACTTGTTGATTGCTTGTAGTCGGCTGAAAAAGGATTCTTTAATCATCCTTTAATGGCAATCTGCTTTCAACTTAAAAACCAGATTTGTAAAGTTGCGGTATGAAAAAAACTGTAAATTTCCCTTAC
>NZ_JAHESD010000030.1 GCF_018598585.1 Chryseosolibacter indicum | reverse complement strand
AAACAATACCACCTATAATCTGTACATCATAATGAACCATATCCCAGGCAACCAGGTTGCCGGCAGCCATCCACTTGTTATACCAGTGAGCCTTGTCTCCAACAATCTTTACATTATCCCGGGTGGCAGATATAACACGGTCAAAATCACGTGCTGTTACTTCAAGGTATTCGTTTTCTTTAAAGCGTTTTGCCGTTTCTCTTACAATTGCAAACGCCTTTGGAAGAACCTTTATAAGAACCTTTTCAAGCTCCTTATTTCGTTCTGTCTCAATTTTATCTATATCTAAGAAAATAGATTCCTTTTCATTTATATCAAGATCAGGATTGCTGGCTATCTTCTGATGAAGAGCTGACAGCCTGTCATCTATGCTCTTCAATTCCTGACTTAAAAAGTCCTGGATAGAAGCTGTTTCGTTTCTAAGGTCATCATTTGAAAGGGATTTTAGACGTTCACCTTCCTTTTTGGTCTGCTCAACCAGCGGCATGATGCGTTTAATATCCTTTTCAGACTTGGTTCCAAAGATTTTAGCAATGAGTTTTAACATTCTAGTAGTTCCGTTGATTCGTTCGTTGTCTATTACAGATTCAAACCATATTTCATGAAGCCCGAATCTACTTCATTCTGATAAAGTTCTAACTGTTTCTTAATTAAAAAGAGCCTAAAGTTAATTGCTTTGGGGCTCACCCCCAACCCTTCTTCATGAAAAGCAGAAAAGGAGGACTTAAAGAATTTGCACTTCTCAATTATAGTTCCAAGTTGCCTTCAAAGACCATTTTGGCAGGACCTATAAGAAAAATATCATAAAACAAGTCCGAATGGCCGTTGGTAGGATCGAGGGGATTATTTGCATGACCTGATTGACTGATTTTAAATTCTACCATAAGTTCACCTCCTAGTGTTCCTATTTTAACGGGCGATTTATAGCCAAGCACAGAAGCAGCCAATGCAGCAGCTGTTACGCCTGTTCCGCATGAGAGCGTCTCATTTTCAACACCGCGTTCATACGTGCGAACGTAAATAGTATTATCAGCCAACACCTCTACAAAGTTTACGTTTGTTCCGCCAGGCTTAAAAGCTTCATCATAACGAATGGTTCTGCCTTCTTCGTAAACAGGGTGTTCTTCTATCTTGGAAACGAATCGGATAAAATGAGGTGATCCGGTATTGATGAAGAAGTCGTTTCCGAACTTCTTTATCTCTTTCACACTATTCATTTTTAACCGTACAATATCCCCGCTTAATAATTCGGCATCGTGCCTTCCATCATAAGCATTAAAAGATGTTTTGCCCTTTAACAATCCCAAAGAAGCAGCCATAGCAACAGCAGCACGGCTTCCGTTACCACATAAACTTTGTGAGCCATCGCTGTTGTAATACACAAGATTGAAATCAAGAGATGGGTGTTTCTCTATCAGCATCAGCCCATCTGCACCTACTCCAAACTTACGTTGGCAAATACGCTCAATCTGCTCTTTAGTAAAGGAATAGCCGGCAGTTCTATTGTCTACTATAACAAAATCATTACCGGTTGCCTGATATTTATAGAAGTGAATTTTCAAAGATTATAAATTATAGGTCAATTACTTCACCTCTTCGTAGTCAACATACTCGCCCCCTTTAAAAGAGCTTTTTTTAGACTTTTGACCATTTAGGTTGCTGCTGTCTGGTCTTTGCTGATTGCGGAATTGTTGAGAAGCCGCTCCTGCACGAAAAAACAAATTGCCTATCTTATAAATACTATATAAAACAAGTCCAAGAATGAGGAGGAACTTAAGCATCGGTTATATTTATTTTATTGTATAACTGGAAATCAAAGTTATAGGTTCGGCGGGTAAATAGCGAATTGTTTCCGGTTTAATACATTCAGGGACGTATTTCATGCATAATTATTTCACACGCCCGTACTGCTTAAGGCTGGGAAAGTCTGAGAAAGTATGGGGGAAGTATTGGAGGAGACTTAGAGGAGACTTAGAAGAGACTTAGAGAACACTAGCCTTAATATCGTTGAATGTTTCAAAAAAAATGTAATAATGATGCATTAGTTCACACCATTATTACATTTTAATTCAATTATCGGCTCAGGTACAAGTTCCTTTCGCCATAGATCTTCAGGAAGTAATCATCCATCAGATCGTCTATAAAGTAAATAGCTTCACCGGTAGATTTCATTTCAGGGCCTAGTTCCTTATTTACATCCGGGAATTTATTGAAAGAGAACACCGGTTCTTTAATGGCGTAGCCCTTCTTCGTCGGATTGAACTGGAAGTCTTTGATCTTCCTGTCGCCCAGCATCACCTTAGTTGCAAAGTTTACATAAGGTTCGTCATACGCCTTACAGATGAATGGCACGGTACGAGATGCACGCGGGTTAGCTTCAATTACATACACCTTATCATTCTTAATGGCAAATTGTATGTTGATAAGTCCTTTTACCTTAAGTGCCTGCGCTATTTTTAACGTATAGTTCTCAATCTGCTTGATAACAAAGTCACCCAGGTTGTATGGCGGTAGTACCGCGTAAGAGTCGCCGGAGTGAATACCTGCAGGTTCTATGTGCTGCATAATACCGATGATGTATGCATCTTCTCCATCACAAATGGCATCAGCTTCAGCTTCAATTGCCTGCTCGAGGAAATGATCCAAAAGCACTTTGTTTTCAGGAAGGTGTTTCCATATATCCAGTATGTGATCTTCAAGTTCCTGCTCGTTGATCACGATCTTCATGCTCTGCCCACCCAATACGTAAGAAGGACGAACCAATAATGGGAAGCCAATGTGTTTACTTGCTTCAATTGCTTCATCGGCATTTGTTGCTACACCAAACTCAGGGTATGGAATATTAAGATCTTTAAGCAGGGTTGAAAACCTGCCTCTGTCTTCTGCGAGGTCAAGAGAGTCGAATGATGTTCCGATGATTTTTATTCCGTAAGCATGCAGTTTTTCGGCAAGCTTTAAAGCGGTTTGTCCGCCAAGCTGAACAATTACACCTTCTGGTTTCTCATGCTGGATGATGTCATACAAGTGTTCCCAGAATACAGGCTCGAAGTACAGCTTATCCGCAATATCAAAATCTGTAGAAACAGTTTCAGGATTGCAGTTGATCATGATGGTCTCATAACCACATTCTTTGGCTGCCAGTACACCGTGAACACAAGAGTAGTCGAACTCAATTCCCTGTCCTATTCTGTTCGGGCCTGAGCCAAGTACAATTACCTTCTTTCTGTTGGATACCGTTGATTCATTTTCTGTGCCAAAAGTAGAGTAGTAGTACGGCGTCTTTGCTTCAAACTCTGCAGCACATGTGTCAACGAGTTTGTAAACACGCTTAATACCCATTTGCTTACGCTTCTCATGCACCTCACTTTCAAGACACTTAAGCATGTGCGCAATTTGCCTGTCTGCATAACCTTTTTCTTTCGCACGCTTCATCAACTCGACAGGAATATCATTAAGCGTATGCTTTTCAATTTCCTTTTCAAGTTCTACCAGTTCTTCTATTTGTTTTAAGAACCAGCGATCAATCTTGGTAAGCTTTAGAACAGTTTTAAGCGGAATGCCCAGCTTAATGGCATCGTAGATATGGAATATCCTGTTCCATGTAGGATGCTCAAGGCTATGAAGAATTTCCTCTTGCTTGGTGAGTGACTTGCCATCAGCTCCTATTCCGTTCCTGCGGATTTCTAATGACTGACAAGCTTTTTGAAGTGCTTCCTGGAAGTTTCTTCCAATACCCATTACTTCACCTACTGATTTCATCTGCAAACCTAACTTGCGATCCGCACCATGGAACTTGTCGAAATTCCAACGTGGTATTTTAACGATCACATAGTCAACAGCCGGCTCAAAGTAAGCAGTAGTTGTTCCTGTTATCGCGTTCTTTAATTCATCTAAATTATAACCAATAGCAAGTTTAGCAGCTATCTTAGCAATAGGGTAACCCGTTGCTTTTGATGCAAGCGCGGAAGATCTTGAAACGCGTGGATTGATTTCAATACCTATAATCTCATCGTAGTTATCAGGATTCAATGCAAACTGTACGTTGCAGCCACCTGCGAACCGACCAATACCATTCATCATTTTAATAGCCATGTCGCGCATCTTCTGATAAGTAGTATCAGGCAGCGTCATTGCCGGAGCAACAGTAATCGAGTCTCCTGTATGGATTCCCATTGGGTCGAAGTTCTCGATGGAGCAGATAATAATTACGTTACCCATTCCATCTCTCAAAAGCTCTAGCTCGTATTCTTTCCAGCCGAAGATACTTTGCTCTACAAGCACTTCGTGTATTGGCGAAGCATGCAAACCTCTGTTTAAAGCTTCATCAAAATCTTCAGGATTTTCAACAAAGCCACCGCCTGTTCCACCTAATGTGTATGACGGTCTGATAACCAGCGGGAACCCTATTTCCTGAGCGATCTCTTTTCCTTCCAGGAAAGAAGTAGCCGTAGCACCTTTACATACACCAACATTAAGCTCGTGCATCTTTAACCTGAACTTCTCGCGATCTTCTGTGGTCTCGATCGCTTTAATGTCTACGCCAATTATTCTAACGCCATAATGCTGCCAGATACCAGCCTTATCACATTCAATACATAAATTAAGAGCCGTTTGGCCTCCCATGGTAGGTAATACGGCGTCTATGTGATGCTTTTCGAGAATTTCCCGAATAGATTTTTTTGTTAATGGTTTAAGATAAACGTGATCTGCAGTGACCTTATCGGTCATAATGGTTGCAGGATTTGAGTTTATCAAAACCACTTCAATACCTTCTTCACGCAGCGAACGTGAGGCCTGGGAACCTGAATAATCAAATTCACAAGCTTGACCAATAATAATAGGTCCGCTACCGATGATCAGTACCGAGCGAATACTTCTGTCTCTTGGCATGGTGTGTTGTTAAAAAGGGATGAACAAAATTGCGCAAAAATAAATCAGCGAGTCTTTCTATCAGCACAATTACTCATATTTTTTATGGGAAATTTTAATGTTCCTTGTATGAGCTTGAATTCATACAATTTTTACCACTAAAAAAGTTCGAAACCGATTGAAAAAAACCTCTTTGTGTTATTAACAATTTTTTGATACTTAGAAGTTAATAGAAGTGTTTTCGATGAATCTAATTTCCAAATCTAAGGAAGCCAGGACTTATGATGCCATTGTTGTCGGGTCCGGAATAAGCGGTGGCTGGGCGGCAAAGGAACTGTGCGAAAGCGGATTAAAAGTACTTATGCTGGAAAGAGGGAAACCGGTAAACCATCCTCAATACCCAACAGCAACGAATGATCCGTGGGACTTCCCGCATCGAAACAGACTAACAGAAGAAGAAAAGCGCATTTCGTTTGTACAAAACAGGCATTGGACTTTTCAGAGCGAGAACAAGCACTTTTTTATTAATGATCTTGAAAATCCCTACACTGAAATCAAGCGATTCGATTGGATAAGGGCCGATGTTGTAGGCGGAAGATCGTTGTTATGGAGCCGACATTGCTACCGGTTTAGCGACCTTGACTTCGAAGCAAACATTAAAGATGGACACGGAATAGATTGGCCTATCCGCTATAAAGATCTTGCCCCTTGGTACGATTATGTCGAGAAGTTTATTGGTGTAAGTGGTCAGACGGAAGGACTCGCCCACCTACCAGACGGACATTTTCTCCCACCGATGGAGATGAATTGTGTTGAGCAGGACTTCAAAGTAAAATTCGAAAAGAAATATCCTGATAGAAGGGTCACAATCGGCAGGGTCGCAAATCTTACACAACCTGTAAAGGGCCGCGGCCAATGCCAGGCGCGAAATCTCTGTCATCGCGGATGCCCGTATGGCGCTTACTTCAGC
This sequence comes from Chryseosolibacter indicum, assembly GCF_018598585.1. GTDB lineage: Bacteria > Bacteroidota > Bacteroidia > Cytophagales > Cyclobacteriaceae > Chryseosolibacter > Chryseosolibacter indicus. Next base: position 55,047 of record NZ_JAHESD010000030.1, on the reverse strand, counting down.
ACAAACGCAAGTACACTACCCGCAGCGCATGCTACTAAAAACCTCGAATTATTATCAGGGATGTTAGTAAACAGGGTATTGTATGACGAGCAGAAAGAACGGGCAACAGGCGTAGAGGTTTTAAATACAGAGACAAATGAAATAACTGAATATTACGCGAAGATCATTTTCCTGAATGCTTCAACATTAGGCACAACATTCATTCTTTTAAATTCTGTTTCAAACAGATTTCCAAATGGCCTGGGCAACGGTAGCGATCAGGTAGGAAGAAACTTAATGGACCACCATAAAAATTCCGGAGCCTCTGCATCAGTAGAAGGTTTCGAGGATAAATATTATTCAGGCAGAAGACCAAATACGCTTTACATTCCACGATTTATTAATGTAAATAAAAAGAATAAAGATTACCTGAGAGGCTATGGATTAATGGGTGGCGCCAGCAGAGCTGGATGGCGTTCGCAGATAGTAAGCGATAAAATAGGTGCAGACCTGAAGTCTGCTGTACAAACACCAGGGCCGTGGTCTATTAACTTTGGTGGCTTTGGTGAATGTCTTCCTTACCATGACAACCGTGTAACTCTGAACACAAATGTAAAAGATAAGTGGGGACGAAATACATTGTCCATAAACTGTGAGTTTAAGGACAATGAAAAAGCAATGCAGCAAGACATGGCCAATGGCACCGCTGAGTTTCTTGAAGAGCTCGGATATAAAAATGTAAAGCCATACGTTAACACTGCATATCCTGGAAATGCAAACCACGAAATGGGAACAGCAAGAATGGGAAAAGATCCGGAGAACTCTGTTGTAAATTCGTATAACCAGATGCATGAAGTAAAGAACGTCTTTATTACCGACGGCTCTTTTATGACATCTTCAAGTTGTGTTAACCCTTCTCTTACCTACATGGCTATAACGGCTAGGGCATGCGCCCACGCTATAAATGAGATGAAGAAACAGAACATTTGAGAGTTGGAAGCAAAGACACTACTTATTCAATCTATATAAGTCCCCGCGACTTTAACTCAAGGTATTTATTGATGGTATTTACAGTCAGATTCTGTGGTGTAGTAAGCAAAGCCTGAATGCCATGACGTGTAAGTTCCTTAACAATTAACTTACGCTCATAGATAAACTTTTCCGCTATTGCCTTATGATAAACCCTTCTCAAATCCGCTGCTGGTTGTTCAACAAATGACTTCATCTCTGTATTCTCGAAGAATATTACCACCAGAAGATGATGGCGCGAGAGATTAAGCAGATATGGGAGCTGCCGCTGCATGCTGTAGACAGACTCAAAATTTGTATATAGCAGAAGCAAGCTGCGTTGCGTAATCTTTCTCCTTACAAAATTATATACAACTGAAAAGTCTGCTTCTCTGTAGGCAGTTTTCTGGTTGTAAAGTACTTCAAGAATATTACCCATCTGATTATTACTTCTACTGGCCGGCACATGCGTAGCAATCTTATCCTGAAAGGTTAAGATGCCGGCTTTGTCAGATTTTTTAATAGCAATATTTGATATTACTAAAGAAGCATTGATGGCATAATCAAGAAGGCTTAATCCTTCAAAGGGCATCTTCATCACTCTGCCTTTATCAATCAGACTATACACCTGTTGGGAGCGCTCATCCTGGTAATGATTTACCATCAAATGACGCCTGCGTGCGGTAGCCTTCCAGTTAATCGTTCTGTAATCATCACCGGCCACGTATTCCTTGATAAGCTCAAACTCCATATTATGGCCTATGCGTCTTATCTTCTTAATGCCTGTTTCTGTTAGCTTGTTTGAGATTGCCAGCAGCTCATACTTTCGCATTTGCAAGTATGAAGGATAAACAGGAACAAGTTTATCTTGCGAGAAACGAAACCTTCTGGCCAGCAACCCTAAGGGTGAGCTTACAAAAACATTAAGGGCACCAAAACTATATTCACCGCGCTTTACTGGCCTTAGGTAGTAATGGAATTGCTTTTGCGCGCCTGCACCAAGATCAATGTAAAAGTTTACATCCCGACGCTGAAACTGGTGCGGTATTTCGTCTATAATTCTCAGCTTTACCTGGAACGGATAAGAGTTTTGCAACGTAATGTTTATCTCATTATCATCCCCGTTGGAGAGCTTATCTGCCATTATTCTGCTTCCTGCTAATCCTCTTCTTGTTCTATAAAGCAGAAGCATATCTGTTATAACTAGCCCAAGAAAAAGAAAGAATAAAGCCTGAGGTATGATAATGAGATCATCAATAATGAAGCTGGCGATAAAGCAAATCACTATTGCACCTATAGCAATAAAAATTCTGTTGTTGAGATATAATGACTTCAGAAGCTTCACTACCGCGGCACCTCAATTTTGTCAATAATCAATTTAATAACCTCGTCTGCTGTTACACCTTCCATTTCTTTATCAGGCGTTAACACCACACGATGCCTTAATACAGGCCTTGTTACGTATTTAACATCCTCCGGGGTAACAAAGTCACGTCCATTAAGCGCAGCGAATGCCTTTGAACTATTAAGAATAGCTACTGATGCGCGCGGTGATGCCCCTAAGAATAGCGACGGATTATTACGCGTCTCTACAATTATCCGTGCTATGTACTCGAGCAGGTTTTCTTCGACATGAATGTGCTGAACTACAGACCTATACTTTCTTATATCTTCAGCACTTAGCACCGCAGTTACTTCAGCCACGGGTTGGTGGCCTTTACGCGCATGATGCCCTTTGATAATAGACACCTCATCTTCAAGCGCGGGGTAATGAACATTAATCTTAAACAGGAAACGATCCAATTGTGCTTCGGGTAACCTGTAAGTTCCTTCCTGCTCTATGGGATTTTGAGTAGCGACTACAATATAAGGAGCTTCCATCTGATAGGTGCGTCCATCTACAGTAACTTGCCTTTCTTCCATTACCTCAAACAATGCAGATTGTGTTTTCGCTGGGGCGCGATTGATCTCATCAATAAGGACAATGTTTGAAAAGATAGGACCTGATTTAAATTCAAAGTCACCGCTTTTCATGTTGTAAACCGATGTTCCCAACACATCAGAAGGCATGAGATCAGGTGTAAACTGTATCCTGGTAAATTTAACAGAGATTACTTTCGAAAGAAGTTTGGCGGTAAGCGTTTTCGCAACACCAGGCACGCCTTCAATCAGCACATGTCCATCAGCAAGAATGGCAGTAACAAGAAGGTTTACCATTTCCTCCTGACCTACGATGATCTTTGCTATCTCTGATCTTATTTTAACAATACTTTCATTTAAAGCGGAAAGATCAACGCGATTATGAAAAACATTTTCTTCCATTGGTGCTAGTGATGTTATTATCTTCTATTAAACGTTTCAATTTTAGCATTCAGGTCCACCAGTTGCTCCCCGGATATCTCGGTGGCAGATTGGATGAAATGAATGGTCCTGAACAATACTCTTAACTCCTGTTCGCTCTTGCCTGATTTCAGTGCTAAGGTTTTGATAAACTCGTCGTCAATTTCCCTGGCACTTAGCATATATTGTGTTCTGATGTGATCTAAAAGAAATAGGATTTTCTTTTCAGCAATATTCTTATGGTTCCCATTCTGAAAGTAGAGATTACCAATTGTCGATACAAACTCAAGTGTAGTGTTGGCGAGCGGCTTAATAATCGGGATTATTCTTTGCTTGCGTTTTGCTTCGAATATCATAAATGCCAGAATAGCAAATAGTGTGATATAATAAGCCCATCGTAAGGGCTCGTTTGTAAGAATAAAACGCAACGGCGTTGTTGCTTCCATTCTTCCTAAATGGTAGTACTCCGTCCAGTTTACGTCTCTTATAGGAAGATAGGATAATGTCTGAGATACAAAATTACTGTTACTACCCGCGAGCAAATAGATATTGGTGAACGCCAGTGGTGTTGCATTTAAGATAAAGTTTCCTTTTCCAAATGGAATACGAATCGTTACTGGTTTGCCATTACTATTCCTTGCAATGATGGTTGTCTTTACAGTATCAAACTCATCGAAGTGGTTTTGGATGTTATCCTTGCGATACCAGTATTGTTCCATGGTATCTAACTGGGGGTTTACAAACGTAATTGAAGTAGAGTCTTCCTTTAACAATGTTTCTCCCGAGAAAAGGTAGTCACGTGTTCCTACATCAAGCGTATCGGCAAAACTTCCCCATATATACTGACTTGAAATGAAAGCATTTCCTCCATTATTAACATGGGCAAGCAGTGCATTACAATCTTCCTTATCAGGATTAAAACTTGTCGCAACGATCAGGATATTTTCGTTGGAAGTAAGGGAATCTTTTAACTCATAGATCGTCTTATAATTGTGTTTAATACGCTTCTTTTCCAAAACGTCAGGAAGTAGATTGAAAAGTGCATAGGTACCGTAGGGGTCCTTATCGTCATGCGCAAGGGTAACATTCCAGTTATATTGCTTTGGCGTGATAAGCTTTACCAAAACAAATAATGCAATTGCTCCACCTACATATAATATGTATTTCCAGTCTTTACGCATTATCTCTGTACCTTACAATTACTCATGCTTTAACTTATTTTAGTCTTCCAGCTTGAGAAGATACTTTGAACTTTATTAAAAAGATCGGCCGATATATTAAAGTTACCGTACCATGCATAATCAAAGTAAAAACTCAATTCATTCAGGCCTGTCTTTAACTCTTTAGATTGTAATTCATTAACATACTCATGGTTAGTCTTTCCTGATTCCCAGTTGATGAGATGCCTGTCGGAGAGAATCTTCAATGCCTGAAGAAACAAAAGCCTTATGCCTTTCCGATAATCCTGGCTAGAAACCGCTTCCTGAATTAGTTTATCAAAATCCATTTCATGAATGTTCTCATCAAGAACCGTGGCATTTAATTTACTGCCTTGTGCAGAATAGAGTACCTTAAATGCATTTACTTTGAGAATCATCATGATGAGCACCACAAGCAATGCAATACCCAGTGCGTAAACAAGCACTCTTCCCCAATTCGTATAAACTGCTCTTTTAAACAAGGATTCAATGAGTTCACCAACCCATGTCCAGAACCTGTCCCACAAACTTTCTGCAATTGTAGGAGGTTGCCGGTAATCCATGTCCGGATCTTCCTTTAATGAACTAAGCTTTTGCTGATCGAACTGTCTAACCTCAACATTTGAAGTGTCAGAAGGAGCATTAAACAGTCTTTCATTTTCTGATTCTTCCACCGCCTGGTAAATGCTGTCTGCCTCTTCAACCACGGTGGTATCAATAACTTGAGAAAAGCCCGTTTGAGAAACCATCAGAATAAACAGCAGAAGAATAAATAACCGCACTTGCCTTCCCTTATTAATAAGTTTCTTCAATATTATTATTAGAAGCAGGAGGTGTTGGGGCTTCACCAAAAGATTCGATCTGGCTCATAAGACCTCTTGCTTCTTTTCTTTCAACAAGGTTAAAGTACTGGAATGCAATACCAACGTTAGGCATAGCGTACATTACCATTTGTGCAAGGTAGTACAAGGTAAAGAAAACCATTGTTACTATCTGGTAAGTAGTGCCCGGCTCCTGAAACGAAGATGTACTAACACTGTGAAGTGACTGGGCTATGGTCATGGCATACCACGGAATGAGAAAAATATAAGATACAGTTCCTACTATAATATATAGAATAAAAACTAATCCAAAGGTGCTCCACCATTTTCCCCGAATAAGGATAAAAGACCTTTTTATTGACTCAAAGAAACCAACCCTCTCGTAGGTTCTTATAATGAACACAAAAGAACATGCAACAAAAAAATAAATAACACCACAAATAAGGGCAATTATACCAAAACCAATCAGGAAAGGTGAGATTGCAGCGAGAAGAACTACCGGGATGATCATCAGGATATATACTGCTACCGCCAGAAGTGCAAAAAGCAGCATAGTGCCGAGATACATCCAAAACGTTTCACGTACCCGTTGCCATATCTCATGGACTTCGATCTGATTCGTTCTCTTCTCACCATACAAAACAATGTAGTTGTTGATGGTTGCAATTGTGCCCACACCACTCACCAAAAAAAAGACCACGATGAGCAGTATCTGAAGCCATAGAGAAGGAGATGTAAAATAAGTTTCAAATTGGTTACCGCCCTGAGTTGCCAAGGCTGTCATTGAAAACATGTCTCCAATAAAAGATCCCATCAGCAAGCTTGCAATAAGAATAGGAGGTCCGGCAATAACCAATATACTTTTTGAAAGAGGCTTGAAATTCTGCTTGATGAATTCAAAAGTCGCGTTCATCTTGTTGCTGAAGTCACGCGTCTTGTGAAAGTTAATGACATTAAATTTTTCCATTTCGCTTAAGTAGGGTCGGGTAAATTACAAAATAATAGATCATGAGGGCTGCAGATGCAAGAATAATTAAAGCTTTCAAGCTCCAATGCATAAAAGCATAACGCGTCACAAAAGATTCGATAAACCCTGCAATGAAGAAAAACGGAACAAGTCCTACAACAATCTTCATCCCCTTGGCTGCACCCTTTTTAAAAGAATCAAGGCGAGAATAAGTACCAGGAAAGATGAGGCTGTTGCCCATGGTAAATCCTGCAGCTCCTGCTATAACAATAGACGTTAGCTCAATAGTCCCGTGCAACATAATAACAGGCAACGCATGGCTTAGCTGACTCTCCTGGTAGAAGAAGGTCATAAATGTTCCTACCATCAGTCCATTATAGAATAAGTAGAAACCGGTACCCAGTGAGGCAATAACACCCAATACAAAAACACGAAAGGACACCATCACGTTGTTCCACGTAATATAGAAAAACATGGTGGTCTGGTCCATACTGGCATAAACATCGGTGGGTTTACCATCCTTGATATTCTCCAGCGTCATGTTTACATAGCCGTCGCCAAGTATTAATCTTACAAAAGTATCATCATAATATGCTGATACAGCTCCGATAACGCCAGCCACTATAAATATAATGAAAGAATAAAGCAGGCTTTTACGAGCTTCGTAAACTGCCGCGGGCACCTCCTCCTTCCAAAAGGTAAGAAAGCGATTCTTATCTTCCCTCTTATTCTTATAGATCCTGAGATGAAGTTTGCTCGCCAAAGCGTTTAGATATTGCGTTGTACGGCTATCGTTGTATTGCGTTCTTGAAAAGGAAAGGTCATCCGTAATTTGAATGAATAGTGCAGCGATCCTGTCCGGGTCCGCTGTTTCCTGGCCTTTTACTACTCTTTCAAACTCCTCCCAACGTGCTTTGTTTTGCTTAACAAACGCTGCTTCTTTCATAACTCAAATTTCCGAATAACCCAACCGGCAGACAATTCATGATAATCATTAATCTTACATCAGCCGCCTAATGCTACATCTATCACTTTATTCCATACCCTGAAAACATTCTTATAACAAATTTTTTCTATGTCTTCAGGCGTGTACCCTCGTTTCAAAAGAACTGCAATAAGATTAGGATAAGTAGAGACGTCTTTTAGTCCTAGAGGCAGGCTATCACCAACTCCATCATAATCAGAACCAATACCTACGTGGTCTATGCCAATCAGTTTCACTACATGGTCTATATGATCCGCAACCCGTTCAACATCAGAGAATAGTTCTTTATGATCTTTGCCAAATTGTTCTATAATTGGCTGTGCTTCAGGGTCAGCAGAAGTGAGCTTTTTATTCGAGAGTATTTTCTCAAGAGAATCTCTTAAAGCATCATTCTTTCTTGCTACTGAGTCAAGAAAGGCAGCGCCAAAATTAATTTGTATTACACCTCCGTTTTTTCCTAGCGCTTTTAACATTTCATCAGACATGTTGCGTTGGAACCCTGGCGTAAAAAACCTGCAAGACGAATGAGAAGCTATAACAGGAGCCTTTGTTATGTTGATTACATCAAAAAAGGTACTGTCAGAAACATGCGAGATGTCTACCATCATACCAATACGATTCATTTCGGCAACTACCTGCTCACCAAAAGGACTTAAACCATTCCACGTTTGTGTAGTGTCATAAGATGAATCACAAATCTGGTTATCCTTACCGTGGGTTAGTGTCACATATCTAATTCCTCTTTTAAAGAAATACCCTACGTTTTCCAGGCTATCGCCAATTGGTGCACCATTCTCCATTCCCATAGGTAAGGAAATCTTCCCTTCACTTGTGTTCTTTTCAACTTCGGCAGGTGTTTTTGCCAGCGCAAATTTGTCCGGGTGAGCTTTAGCAATTCCTTCTATCATGTTAATTAATGAATCAGCTAGTATTTTGCCATGATCTGGCTTTTGCTGATAACTTGAAGGAATGTATATAGACATAAAAGGTGCATCAAGACCACCCTTTTTAGCGCGTTCATAGTCAAAATCACCTTCATCTGTTTTTAGGGGAATGCCTAAGTACTCACGGTCGAGCCTGAAATGTTTTATTTTTAATCGGTATGGTAAATCAACGTGTCCATCAGTGATGATGTATTTTTGGGCGAGAGAATCCGCCAACTGCTGAATTTTTTCCGACGGAAGTGATGCGTAATCAATTTTTCGCTCATGCGACCCACATGAAACAAGTGTAAGGAATAAAACTCCAGGTACAAGGTATTTAAGTATCATATGCCGTAATTTGTAAGGCGAAGAAAAGATATTTCATTTTTTAAGGCGATGCAAACAATTAGTGTTAGTACTACCCAGAATGTTTCAATACAATACCCCATAGCAAGTGTTGGCGATCGCATTCTTGCCTATCTTTTAGACCGGTTAATACTCGTCGGGTATACAATTGCAATCGTAGCCTTATTAATCAACACAAAAACGGAGATCTGGTGGCTGTATCTTATTCTACTGGGCGTGCCTTGGCTCTTCTACCATTTACTTTTCGAAATTTTTATGAATGGTCAAAGTCCAGGTAAAAGAGTAATGAGTATCCAGGTGGTGCGCTTAGATGGTACAGAGCCAACGATAGGAGATTACCTGTTGCGGTGGATTTTTAGCCTTGTTGACTTCTATCTTCTTTCGGGGGCTCTTGCTGTGGTTATCATTGCTATGGGAGGCAAAGGTCAGCGTCTCGGCGATGTGGTGGCAGGAACTTCGGTTGTAAAACTTATAGCACAAAAAGAAATAACAGCAGAACAGGTTTTTATTACGCCAGAACAAACGTACACACCTACTTTCCCACAGGTAGTACAATTACAAGCAAAGGATATTGAACTCATTCAAAGAGCACTTGAAGCTAACGATGGTTACGGAAACATTCAACCGGTACTTGTGCTCAGCGAAAAGATAAAGACTATGTTGGGAATTGAAACTGATCTTCCGGCGGTGCAATTCTTACGTGTTATCGCTAAAGATTATAACCACTACAACGCACTGTGAACATAGATCAGTTACCCGTTATTACAAGAAACCAACTGGCATTAAGAAATGGGCAGGATAAACCTGAAGTATGGGTGGCTTATAAAGAGCTCGTATATGATGTAACAACATCACGATTATGGAGAAATGGTAAGCACTATGAGCATTGGGCAGGCCAGGACTTGACAGATGAACTGAAAGATGCACCCCATACACACAATGTTTTCGACAAATTCAGGGTAGTGGGAAGATTAAAAATTTAAAAGATTACAAAAAACTTAAACACACACGGGCACACTCGGTATGATTGTTTTTACAATTCGTTTACTGTTATAGCTTTGTAACCCAAGGCGCAAGTCAGAACACAACCAGCCCTTTATAACAACATGATTCTTATAGCTGACAGCGGAGGCTCAAAAACTGATTGGAGAATAATCCATAAAGACGGTACTATCGGTCAGGCTCATTCCGCAGGCTTCAACCCATATTACCAACCCGTTGAAGACCTAAAAAAAACTGTACAGGAAGTTTTAATTCCTAAACTCAATAATCAGGTAAGTGAAATAGACAAGATCTTTTTCTATGGTGCAGGTGTCTCTTCAGAGAAGAACCAACTAACAGTAAAAAGTGCCTTTCTTGAATTCTTCCCTCAGGCGCAAATAGAGATTGGGTGGGACCTATTAGCTGCGGCACGGGCCCTCTGCGGAAGAGAGCCAGGTATCGCATGCATTATGGGTACAGGTTCCAACTCGTGCCTTTACGATGGTGAAAAGATTATTGACAACGTTGCCAACCTCGGGTGGATACTTGCAGATGAAGGATCCGGAGCTAATATCGGGAAGCAGTTTCTTGTTGATTACCTCAGAAAGAAGATGCCGGAACAATTGGCGGCGCAGTTCCATAACCGCTTTCCATTAAGCCGCGAAGAATTTCTTGAAAAGATCTACCAGCAAGAAAAGCCTAGCGCGTTTCTGGCCAGCTTTGCTAAATTTATCTTCCAGCATCTCAAAGAGCCTTACTGCTATAAACTTATCTATAATAGCTTTTCCGAGTTCTATGAGAACAATGTTATGAAGTATGAAAACTACAAGAACCTGAAAGTTCACTTTACAGGATCAATAGCTTTCTACTTTAGTGATGTATTAAGGCAAGTAGCCAACGATAAAGGCATCACTGTAAAGAATATTCTTGAAGGGCCAATTGCAGGTCTTACACTCTACCACACACAACAGCTAAATTAATTCGCCAAGCACCATACATATGTCATCTGTTACTGAGTCCTCCTCAAATTATAATAACCTGGAACAAATGAGTGTTAACGACCTTCTGGTGAACATAAACCGGGAGGATAAAACAGTACCCCTCGCTGTTGAAAAGATTATTCCGCAGATCGAGGCATTAGTTAGTGCTGTAGTCGGAAAGATGAAGGACGACGGAAGGTTATTCTACATAGGAGCCGGCACCAGTGGCAGACTTGGCATTCTTGATGCTTCAGAAATACCGCCTACCTATGGAATGCCGCACGGAAAGGTAGTGGGGTTGATAGCCGGTGGAGATACAGCCATAAGGAAGGCTGTTGAAAATGCTGAAGACAACCAGCAACAGGCCTGGATTGACCTGCAGGCTTATGGAATAAACAAGAAAGACGTGCTTGTAGGCATTGCCGCTTCGGGAAGAACACCTTATGTTATTGGTGGACTAAAAGAGGCAAAAGCCAACGGCATTACTACTGCTAGTATAACCTGTAATGCAAATTCAGAAGTTTCTAAATATGCAGATTTCCCTATAGAAGTAGTAGTAGGCCCTGAGTTTGTTACGGGAAGCACCCGGATGAAATCCGGTACGGCTCAAAAGCTGGTTCTTAACATGATATCTACCTCTGTTATGATTAAACTCGGAAGAGTAAAAGGTAACAAAATGGTAGATATGCAACTCACCAATGCAAAGCTGGTTGACAGAGGCGCAAGAATGATTATGGAAGAACTTGCCGTAGACGAAAAAGAGGCCGAACGATTACTGCTTGAATTTGGTTCTGTCCGCAAGGCTGTTGAGAGCCGAAAAGGACATGCATCAAATTGAACCATACTATAACTGGCTTAAATATTACGACTCTTCTGTCGATCAACGCTCACCATTTTATGGGAAGCAATACAACTTCGATGTTTACTCGGAAACTATCTACGGCTATTACATAGATCCAGCCTGGGATAACATTGGGTCTGAAACGCTGTACATTAAAATCCTTTATACAGATTACGATGCAGGTTATACCATCATAGAATTTATTGGTGAATGGAATGATGCGATCAACAACGACATCATGACACTAAAAAGAAACATCATTGAGCATCTTATCAATGAAGGGATCAATAAGTTCATTCTTATTGGAGAGAACATTTTGAACTTTCATGGGTCGGATGATTGCTACTACGAAGAGTGGTTTGAAGACGTTGAAGATGGCTGGATTGCCGCAGTCTCTTTCCCCGAATTTATTCGTGAAGAGTTCAGGAAATTTAACGTAGATAATTATATAAACATGGGTGGCACGCTGGAAATTGAAAAGTGGCGCACCTTTCAACCTCATACGTTTTACGATATCGTGAGTAAATTAATTCAACGGAGATTGGGGTGAGTTAATATTTATACGAGGAGGCAATTGCAGATTCCTTTAGCTTCCTCCTTTACACTCCGCTTTTAAAGCAAGCTCAATTGTACGTCACTTACCAATACATCGGCAGGGATGAGGTAATTACGTTTAGATTTTATCTCCTTACACACAATTCGGGTTCTTTTAATCTTGCCTTTCTGGAAATAACGGTGTTGAAACTGGAAGATACTTCCCTCAGGAAGATCAGATAAACAGGCAAAATTTGAGGCATTCTTATCAAACAGCCTGAAAGCTTTGGTTAAGTCACTATCAGCAAATGAACTTGCCTTTGGATTAACCATGTGCAACCTGAGTACGTGTAAGATTTCTTCAGGAAAAACAGAAATATCAAGTAAAGGGATCATCAGGCGTTGAAACACGTTTTTCCATTCATCGCCATGAGGCTCAACCCTGTTACCATGTCTTACAAAAACATGAAGATGTGCTACCTCATGAATATAGGTAACAAGGAAAAGATAAGGGTTAAGGTCGTTGTTGAGGGTAATTTGAGGTGTTTTAATATTTCGCTTCGCAGTGAAGTCCCCAACTTTAGATTGTCTTGATTTGGTGATTTTTAGGGTAAAAGGGTTATTCTTCCAAAGGGCAAAGCAATATTGAAGAGATGCCTCGGGAACGTATTGATGAAGTATCTGATAAACCTTTTGTTCATTCATAGACAAATCAAAGGCAAATAAAAAAAGGCTTTAGCAAATCTAAAGCCTTCCCGGGAAAACAATCTTTTTTGATTGTTAATTAGTGAGCTGCAGTTGTATCAGTTGCAGTTGTGTCAGTTGCAGTTGTGTCAGCAGGAGCTGGTTCAACAGCAGGAGTTTCGGTTGCAGTTGAATCTGTGCTTTCAGCTTCGTTCTTAGAACCACCGCCACAAGCTACGAATGCAAATGCAAAACCGCATACCATTAACAATGCGATAAGTTTTTTCATAGTTTACAGGTTTTAAAATTCAATGGCAAATATACAAGTATTGATTAATTGTAAACCGTCGGGTAAGGAAAAATTATTTTTTCTTGAAGATTAACCTTACCGGTACCCCCTCAAAGTCAAAATTCTCTCGAATTCTGTTCTCCAAAAACCTTTCGTAAGAAGGTTGGATGTATTGAGGGTGGTTACAGAAAAACGCAAACGATGGAAACCGAGCAGCTACTTGGGTTATATATTTAATCTGTATAAACTTTCCTTTGGTTGCCGGAGGGGGGTAACGCTCAATCTCAGGAAGTATAACCTCATTAAGCTTAGAAGTGGGTATTTTCTTTGTTTTGCTATCAAAAACATTAACCGCCTTCTCAATCACCTGGAATACCCTCTGCTTCTCAAGAACAGATGAAAAGATAATCGGAATATAATCTATAGGTGCAAGTTTCTCGTAAATCTCTTTCTTGTACTTGTCTGCTGTTTTTGAGTCTTTTTGAATAAGATCCCATTTGTTTACCATAATTACCATTCCCTTACCCTGACGTTGGGCAAGGCTAATGATATTAACGTCCTGGGCTTCCATTCCGCGTTCAGCGTCTATCACTACAATAACTACATCACTTTCTTCAAGAGCGCGAAGAGATCGTAAAACGGAATAGAATTCTATATCGTCCTTTACTTTACCTTTCTTCCTAATCCCCGCAGTATCAATAAGGATAAAGTTCTTACCAAACATCTTATAATAAGAGTGAATGGCGTCACGGGTAGTGCCTGCCTCATCCGTAACAATACTTCTTTCTGTTCCTAACAACGCGTTAAGCAACGACGACTTTCCGACGTTAGGTCTTCCCAGGATAGAGATTCTTGGAATCCCGGCATCAGGATCTTCAACTCCTTCTGAAGGAAAAGTTTTTACAAGTTCGTCTAACAGCTCGCCTGTACCGCCACCGTTCTCGGCAGATACGGGATAAACTTCACCTAAGGCTAACTCATAGAACTCAGCTGCAAGCATCGACTTATCAGGTGTATCAGCTTTATTGGCAGCGATAAAGGTTGGCTTCTTGGAGGTTCTGAGAATATTCGCAAACTCCTTATCGAAACCAGTTAATCCATCACGACAATCAACCATAAAGATGATTGCAGACGCTTCATCTATAGCAAGCTTCACCTGTTTTCTGATTTCAGATTCAAACTTGTCTTCTGATCCTGTTACATAACCTCCCGTATCGATTACCGTAAAGAATTTGCCACACCATTCAGCATAACCATAGTGACGATCGCGTGTAACACCAGAAATATCATCCATAATCGCCTGGCGTTTTTCGATTAATCGGTTAAAGAATGTCGACTTTCCAACATTTGGTCTGCCTACTATTGCTACTACATTTGCCATTTCTATACGTACAAATTACTTACTTATTTATTCGGTGTACCCAAACTGCCTGAGCTTGTTTCGTTCTTTACGCCAGTTTGTGGCCACTTTAACATGCGTTTCAAGAAAGATTTTCTTTCCAAAGAAGGCTTCCATGTCTTTTCGTGCTTCCATACCTACCTTCTTCAAAGAACTTCCTGCCTTACCGATCAGTATTCCTTTCTGCGAATCACGTTCAACATAAATCTCTGCACTGATGCGGATAATGTCAGGCTGATCTTTAAATGAGTTAATTACAACTTCAGCGCTATACGGAATCTCTTCTGAATAATTTAGGAAAATTTTCTCCCTTATTATTTCTGATGCAAAGAACCGCTCTGTTCTATCGGTGAACTCGTCCTGCGGAAAGAACGGAGGATGATCAGGTATTTTCTCCAGGATCACATCCAGTATCTTATCGACATTGGTTCCTGATTTAGCAGAAACCGGCAAGATGCTGCTGACATTGGGTATAGCACTCTTCCAATAAGCAATCTTATCTTCTACCTGCGATCCTTTTGCAAGGTCTATTTTGTTTAGAAGGAGAATAATTGGTGTTTTAATCCGAAGGAATCTTTCAAATAGCTGCTGATCAAATTTATCTTCCAACTCTACCACCAGCAATATAACATCTGCATCCTCTAGCGAAACCTTCACGTAGCTCATCATAGCTTCATGAAGCGAGTATTTCGGTTCAAGAATGCCCGGAGTATCAGAATAAACCACCTGATAATTCTCGCCATTGAGAATTCCCATAATTCTATGGCGGGTAGTCTGCGCTTTTGATGTAATAATGGAGAGATTTTCACCCATTAATTTATTCATCAAAGACGATTTACCGACATTAGGCCGCCCTACGATACTAACAAAGCCAGATTTAAAACCTTTTTGTTCCATCTTCTGCAAAGGTACTTGTTTTTTATTAGTTAAAGCTCTACTTTTGCCATCCGATACAAAAAGCAGGGAACTTTATTTGATAGGAAATAAGTTATATACCTGCAGACGTTAAGAAAGAAGTTCCTAAAACAAAAATATATCGCGGGGTGGAGCAGTTGGTAGCTCGTTGGGCTCATAACCCAAAGGTCACAAGTTCGAGTCTTGTCCCCGCTACTAGTAAAAAGCGACTATAAAAGGTCGCTTTTTTTATGCCCTTTTTAAATAAAGTATTCCCTTAGGCTCTTATCCGACTTACGCCATACAAGTTCTTCCGATTGTTATTAAAAGCCGCTACCATTGAAAAGTAACTTTACAGGTCCTTTCTTAAATTATTGCTACCGCTTTATTGTCAAACCGAAGATAATTCATATCGCCGTCAGGCGACAAAAGGCATCTTCTGGAAAAAAGCGACTTTAACTAATCCTTTTTCAGAAGTAGGGATCCAGAGACGGCTCTCCTCACCCTACGAAAACAACCTTTTCGGTCCTTCTTCTCAGTCTGTCAATGCCTGTTACGGTAATTCTAGTTCCAGGTAGCAAGAACCTTTGAACAGTGGCGTTGTATTTCCAATGAAGGTTCCAGGGTACGGCGCTTCCCTGCTCAATCAGTGTTCCGTCTGGCGCTATAATGGTCACCTCAACTTCATTAAGTTTCAGAACATGTTTGTCCATAATAAAAAGGGTATCACCTATGTTTCCTTTATAATTTTCTGTTTCTATGGAATCGATCTCCGGCTGACGTAAAAAATCACTGATTGCTGCATTTTTTGCAGTTATTCCTTGTAGCATACCCATAATCGTATATGCTCTATTTAATTCAGGTCCAATTAACATCGTCCGGGCATGAAGCGCGGCCTGAGCAAACCGCTCTCTGTTAGCCTGCTGGCCCTCACTGGAGCGCCGTACAATTCCTTTTCTGGAAACAATGGTATTGCGTCCCGATTTGCGCAAGTACATGTCTTTCCCAATGCGTCCCCGTACTTCTTTGATGAGCGAGTGTCCTTTAATTTTTCCCATAAGTATTGTGTTTTTTAACAAAAGTAGGCTCGCATACCGCAATCCATACGCGGACATAAAAATAGTTTAAAATATTTTTCAAAGGTCTTTAAAATGGCACCCATTTATTTAACGAGAAGCTGACAATAAGCTCGGGAATGTCCGATGCCAGCACCATGCCAGCACCGTGCGTACAGCGTGTCTGCGAGAAATGGGGGTATTTTCTCGCAGACATGGTGCTGGCATGGTGCTCGCACGGTGCTGGCATAATTCATTCCCAAGCCATTCTATTTGATATTAAAATGAACCATAAATTAGGGATGGGGAGGATTAGGAAAGATGCTTTCTATCATAGAGGAGGCGCAGACACTTGCATTGGTGCGACATTCCCCGCCTTATTCTATTCATAATGGTTTCTTCCTTTAATGTTACTTTTTTTCTTGGATGAAAAAAGTAACATAAAAAATCATGGCGCAACTATGTTGCCCAGCCCACTTCCTGGGGCACCGCTGCAGTTACACCAGGCAACGCTCATGATGGATGACAGTCAGCAATTTGTTAATGCTTTTATTAATTTTAAATTTTCATGAGTGCCACCTTAGAAATAATTAATCATGACAGCTTTCAAACTAATTACTATAGCACAGTATTCAGAACAATGGCCTGCAACCTTCCTTCAACTTCGCAGCGTTTATGAGACAAGGTTATCGGGTTTGATGGAAGGGATAGAACATGTTGGTAGTACGTCTGTTCCCGGCCTGAAAGCAAAACCGATTATTGATATAGATATCATAGCATCAGACGAAAATAAGTTGAAGAAAATAACTTCAGTATTGGAAAAACTTGGTTATCAACATTTGGGAGACTTGGGTATAGAAGGCAGGGAAGCGTTTAAACGCATTTCAGTATCAGTGCCACTGGATGGTTCAGGAAGAGAATGGCCGGAACATAATCTATATGTGTGTCTGCAGGGAAGCCTAAGTTTACTTAATCACATTAGATTCCGCGATTACCTTCGGTCTCATCCAGCGCAAGCACATGCTTATGGGGAACTAAAGGAAAAGCTCGCTTCTAAGTTTTCTGAAGATATAAACGGCTATGTAGAAGGGAAGACGTCGTTCATTGTTGAAATACTCAAACAATTTGGATTTGACGCAGATTCTCTTGCACTAATCCGATCTCAAAATACCCGGGTATAATCAATGCTTTAACCGCCAGTGATGGCAAAATCCGTAGTATCCTCATTTTACAAACTCGTAAAATATTGTCTTGATACTTATCAGAGAGAGTATTATAGCTACAATCCATCCAAAAACAGTTAACCACAGTGAATGTTTGTAATCTCCGATAAGGAATGGTTTTCTTGAAGCAATCAAAATGATTATCAGCGCAAGCGGTAATACAATGGCGTTAAGTGCACCTGCGATGACAAGTACGTTTATCGGTTTACCAACCAAAAGAAAAACAGTGGCCGAGATAATTATAAAGGTAGTGATGACCACACGATATCTATTCTCAAAAAAAGGATGAATTGATTTTAGAAACGAAACAGAAGTATATGCTGATCCAACTACAGATGTAATGGACGCTGACCAAAGGACTACACCAAATATGAGATAGCCAACATTGCCAGCAGCTATGTTAAAAACAGACGCAGCAGGATTTGCCGGATCCAACGTTGCTCCCCCTGCGACCACACCCAGTGCTGCAAGGAACAACAAAACCCGCATTACAGAAGCCAATAGAATGGCTTTGACACTTGCGTTGGACACATACTTAATATTTTCTGCGCCCGTAATCTTTGCATCGATAAGCCTATGCGCACCTGCAAAACTTATGTAGCCGCCGACCGTGCCGCCAACAAGCACCATGATAGCCGTTGTGTCGATGACCTCCGGGAAGAACGAATGCTCAATTGCTTGTGACACCGGAGGGTTTGAACTTACGGCTATATAAGCTGTGAGTAAAATCATTCCTATACCCAATACTTTCGCAAAGAGGTCTATTGCTTTGCCTGCTTCCTTAGACCAAAAAACAATCAAGGAAATAACCGTGCTGATCAGGACAGCAAGCTTCAAATCGATACCGGTTATCACCTGGATGCCGAGACCCGCACCTGCTAAATTACCGATGTTAAAAGCAAGGCCACCAAGAACAATGAAAAAGGTAAGAACACCACCGGAGCCTTTCAATACATCGTCAGCTAATTCTTGGCCGCGCTTACCGGAAACAGTAAGTACACGCCAGATGTTGAGCTGAACAACAATGTCGAGCAGAATTGAACACAGAATTACAAAAGCAAAACTTGTTTTTAGCTTCTCGGTGAATACCGTGGTTTGCGTAATAAAGCCAGGCCCAATAGCTGAGGTAGCCATTAGGAAGGCCGCGCCCAGCAAAGCGGAGGTATGCTGCTTAGAAATGTTTGATAGTGACATGGTGTTGCTCAAGCATTTTTACGATAGACTTTACAAAAGATAAGGCATGCTTGCCATCACCATGGATACAAACAGTATCTGCTTTTACATTCACTGTTTTCCCATTAACACTCGTTACCGTGCCTTGTTTAATCATTTGCAAAACCTGGCTTGTTGCATCTTCATCAGAAGCCATAAGGGCACGGGGAGATGTTCTCGGTGTAAGTGTTCCATCGTCCTGGTAGGTTCTGTCTGCAAACACTTCACTTGCCGTAAGCAGACCAATTCCATTTGCTTCTTCAATCATCAAACTTCCTGAAAGGCCAACGAAAACTAAATCTTTATCGACATCATACACTGCCTGTGCTAACGCTTTAGCCACTGACTTATCTTTTGCTGCAACGTTGTAAAGGGCTCCGTGTGGTTTAACGTGGTGAAGTTTTTTTCCAACAGCATGGACAAAAGCTTGCAACGCACCCACCTGGTAGATAACGCTGTCATAAATTTCTTCCGGTGAGAGATCCATCTTCCTTCTTCCGAATCCCTGAAGGTCAGGATAGCCAGGATGTGCACCAATAACAATATTTCTCTTCGCTGCCAGCGCTATCGTTTTACGCATAACAGAAGGATCACCTGCATGAAAGCCGCAGGCGACGTTTATAGATGACACATAATCCATTATTGCTTCATCCGTACCCATGGAGTAAGCACCGAAGCTTTCACCCATATCACAATTAAGATCGATTCTATGCATAGATTTCATTGAGCTTTTGTGCGCAAGACCATTGGATGATCTTTATTTCCTGCTGAAGTGAAATTAACATTTTTTCTGCGTCTTCAATGGAAGCCGGGCTTAGTCGAATTTCTTCGTGGGCTGAACATTGAGAAAGTTTGGGAAGATGCGCACTGATTACATGCCCTATCTTCGGGTAACCCCCTGTAGTCTGATGATCTGCCATCAACACCAGGAGTCCTCCATCAGGCAAACCCTGTATTGTTCCGAATGTTACAGCAGAAGAAAGTAATTCCTCATGGGGTTTATAGGAAAGCCTTTCTCCCAATAATGTATATGCCATGCGGTCAGAAGATTTATCAATTTTAAAAGGAGAAGATATAACACATTGCTGCGATTCCTCTGTTAAAAGATTCCATTCATTTCCTGGGATAAAAGAAATATGAGACCGTTCTTTATACATCACACTTGTATTAACGCTCCAATGGAGTGCTCTTACGTTTGTTGGTGCATTGGTAAATGACTTGCCTGGCTTGAAAGAAAGTACGTCTTCCTTTTTTAATGCTCTTCCCTCAAAACCTCCGGCTTGTATTTTGATATTCGTTGCCTTGCTCTTCAACCATGGTGAAATTTCAAATCCACCACTTACAGAAAGATAACATCTCGCGCCCCACTTTCTTTTTTTAAAGACCAACGTTGAATCCTTTGTAATTACGGTAGGACAATTTACAGGAACAGGCATTTCATTAACAAAAGGAGTGAAGTCGGCCCCCGTGATGCTTATCAAAGCTTCTTTACTAAAATGCAGTTGAGAAGCGGGATAGTGAAATTCAATTAAGCCTTCATTCAGGTTGTTGCCCACTAAACAATTTGCAAGTTGTGCAGCATAGGTATCCATTACTCCATTAGGATTAATTCCTAAACTGCTGTAGCCGTGCCTTCCCAAATCCTGGATTGTATCTAGTATCCCTGCTTTTACTACGCGAATACTCATCTGCTATTCTTTATATGCTATAAACTCGTCTTTTGTTATGGGATAGAATTGTACGTCATCGCCTGGTCTTAGCAACACAGGGTTATCTTTCTCTTTACTGAACAAAGAGAGCGGGGTTCTTCCAAGTATCTGCCAACCACCTGGAGATATCACGGGATAGATACCGGTCTGTAACCCAGCAATGCCAACACTACCTGCAGGTATTTGTTGCCTTGGTTTGGTTTTGCGGGGCATTACTAACTTTTCGTTAATGCTTGCCATGTACGGAAATCCAGGAAGGAAACCAATCATAAAAACATGATATGTAGTTGTGGTGTGTAATTCTATTACTTCTTCAACTGATAGCTTTTTAGAAGATGCAATGGTTTTAAGATCAAGACCAAAACTTTCATTATAACAAACCGGAATTCTTTTTAGAGGAGAACTGCTTTCCGCTTTAGCGGATGAAAGATTACACACTTCCTCTAACTTTTGTTTTACGTATTGATACGATGATTGCTTATAATATTGGCTGACACGGAAGCTATCATAGATAATTGTTAATGATGAGTAGGCGACTATAACATCACGTAAGCCAACAAAAGGTTCAAATTCAAAAATATGTTTGATCTCTATCAATCTTTGGTGGATGCCTGATATGATCTGATTACCAAATTGAATGGTTATACCCTGATCGCCGCAAGGAAATATTTTGTATGACGCCATTGTTCCTGTTAATATAAATGATTAAGCTTGCCGGAACATTATCTATCATGAAACGTTTCAATTAAAATTAAGAATCCATTTACACGTGGCAGGCACAGTACCTTATAATATCTACTATGATTCGTCAAGTAAACTGGTAATTATGGAATGGAGAGGTTATTCTACCAGTGCCCAGTTTCGTGAAGGAACAGAACTCTTGCTTAAAATACTGATGGAAAATAAGGCCAATAAGCTACTGGCCGATATAGAGGACATGACTCTTATTGGAATGGAGGACCAGCGATATATTGAGTTTAATTTTTTGCCCAGAGCAATGCAGAACGGATTTGATGCTGTAGCCATTGTAAAACCAAGCAATTATTTTAACAAAGTAGCCGTAGAGAGTATCTCCTACACGCTGGCTAAGGCAAAACTGCAACTCCGACTATTTAATAATACCAAAGAGGCAAAACAATGGTTATTGGAGTTGCCCCCCAGCCGCTAACTACTTAAAATTAAGGAGATCGATCATCAGGTTAAATGAATCTATGGAAGAAGGATTATTCAGCTTTAACGGCTTAACTATAAACCCGGAAACGCCCAACTTCTTCGCCGCCTCTTTATCTTCTTTTTCTTCTGACGTAGTGAGGATAAATACTTTCACGTTCTTCCATTGGTCATCCTTACGCAGGATTGACAGGAATTCCATGCCATTCATTTTTGGCATATTGAGATCGAGAAGAATTACATCTGGCTTCACACCATTTTCAGAAGATACCCTTTCAAGATGTTTAAGAGCCTCCTCACCATTTTTTGCCACGTGCATGATATGAAGAATACCCATTTTGTCGAGGGTACGCTTCGCATCCATCACATCAAGTGTATCGTCTTCAACCAATAAGATGTTAATTACTTTATCCATTGTCATCATATTCTGAATTTATTTTGGCCAGGTAAAGGAAAATACGGAACCTTTACCTACCGTTGAAGTTAATTTAATTGATTGTCTTCTATCATCAAGAATCTTTTTCACTATTGCAAGACCGACACCTGTGCTCTCAAAGCTATCGCGCTCCTGCAAGGTTTGAAAGATCATAAAGATCTTGTCATGGTAAGCCTTGTCTATACCTGGCCCATTATCTTCTACAAAGAAAGTATAATAGCTTGGAGATTTCCTCGCATAAATCTTTATTTTTCCATTTCGCTTGTCATTATATTTTATCGCGTTACCAATAAGATTTGAAAAAATCTGTTGTAATGGAATTTTTTCGGTCTCAAATACCGGGAGATCTTTCTGAACATCAATAGCTACCGTGGATGTAGCAGCAACATTTTCAAGTATCTCGCCCATCAGCTCATTAAGATCTACCAGTTCAATAACAGGTTGTTCTCTTCCAATACGGGCATAAGTAAGTATACCCTGAATAAGATTTTCTCCTCTTACCAATCGTCCTTTAATGAGCTGGAAGTACTCCTTTACTTTTGGAGATAGCTCATCGAGGTGATCTTCTTCAATCCAATTGACTACGTTATCAATTCCCCGTAAGGGTGCTTTTAAATCGTGTGACACAATGTGAGCAAACTGGCCTAACTCTTCGTTTTTCCTCTTGAGCAAACTGATGTTTTCTGAAAGTACACTGGCCATGTGATTTAAAGATCTTGCAAGGCTGCCGATTTCATCGTTTCCTTCTGCAGTTGTATGTACATTATAATCACCAGCAGCGATATTATCTGCCATTTTAACCATCTTCATTATTCTGTTAGAGATCCTGTAGGCAAGGAATATAGCAATTGCCAACCCACATATAATTGAGACGGAGGTTAAATAAATAGAAATACGTTTTGTTAGAATTATAGATTCTGTTAGCTCGCTTTTTCGCAAATCCCTTAAATTATATTCATAATTGCTGAAATCTTTAAACATCTGCTGCAACCTTCGGTTTAAGCGCATCTCGACTCCACTTAAAAGCCTCTCTCTATATAATTCATCAAATGCATGCTTACTGCTGTCTGAGGTTAAGGACATCTTTTTTGCCTCGATGAGTGGGATAGCATAATTGTTTACCCATTCATCATTTAGTTGACGTATTTGCCGTAAAGCCCGTTTTTGCACCGAAGTATCTGGCACTATAGTATCCAGCTCTGCAAGGATGTCAATGTTCTCCTGGGCGGCAGAATCATAAGCCTGGATAAAGTAGTTCTCTCCTGTAAACAAGTAACCACGCAAACCACTAACCATATTCAGAATATTACGCTGAAATCTGTTAGTATGCCGTACAATTGTAGTTGATCTCGCAAAGAACTCTGAGTTCTCGTTAACACGCTCTGCCTGCTTAAAATTTATATAAGTGGTAGCAGAGAACATGATAAGAATGACCAAAAACCCGATAAATATGAGATATGAAATCTTCATCCGCCTATTTTAACAAAGAAAAAACACACTCCTGATCAGGAGCTGCTGCTGTGGGCCTGCAAATATAGCAACTATCATTAAAAATCACGATAAATTCCACGTTGAACCTTATAGTTGAAGTGAGCGGTTTTCATTAATTTTCACCGTTTCTGAATTCAGAAATTTTGAATCGTATTAAACTGTAGAATCTAAATCGTGCTTATAAATTCCAGATTACCATTGGCAGAGCGCATGAGGCCCTCAAGATTGGATGATCTTGTAGGGCAGGAGCATTTAACCGGGCCCAATGGTGTGATAAGAAGAGCTATACAATCTGGTAATATTCCGTCCATGATTTTATGGGGGCCACCAGGTGTAGGCAAAACAACAATCGCCAACATAATTGCGAATGAGGTGAAGAAACCATTTCACACCTTAAGTGCCGTAAGCGCCGGAGTAAAAGACGTTCGCGATGTTATTGAAAAAGCAAAGCAGTCAGGCAAATCCATTTTATTTATTGATGAGATTCATCGCTTTAATAAATCGCAGCAGGATGCGTTGTTAGGTGCTGTTGAAAAAGGAGTGATTACCCTGATTGGGGCTACGACAGAAAATCCATCCTTTGAGGTAAATTCTGCATTGTTATCGCGTTGCCAGGTTTATACCTTAAAGGCTTTGAATGAGGAAAAACTTCTTGAACTTGTTCAACATGCATTAGAAAGAGATGAAGAGCTTAAGAAGAGAAGTATAAAAGTAGTAGATCATCAAGCGCTACTTAACATTTCAGGAGGAGATGGAAGGAAGCTTTTGAATCTTGTAGAACTTATTGCAGATTCAAATAAAGGGGATATTGTAATCACTGATTCCCTTGTAATGGATACTGCCCAAAAGCACATCGCCATTTACGACAAAAGTGGTGAACAACATTACGATATTATCTCTGCTTTTATCAAATCCATCAGAGGCAGCGATCCCAATGCGGCGGTATACTACCTGGCCCGCATGGTAGAAGGTGGTGAGGATGTAAAATTTATTGCCAGACGAATGCTCATACTCGCTTCTGAAGACATCGGCAACGCTAATCCCACGGCGCTGGTAATTGCTAACAATACTTTTCAGGCAGTCAACGTTATTGGTTATCCTGAAGCAAGAATTATTTTATCACAGTGTGCCATATATTTAGCATCATCGCCAAAAAGCAATGCAAGTTACATGGCCATTGAAAATGCTATTAGTGCGGTGAATGAAACCGGAGATTTACCAGTACCCCTCGCTATTCGCAATGCCCCGACTAAGTTGATGAAGAACCTTGGATACGGGAAGGGCTATCAGTATGCTCATAGTTACGAAGGCAATTTTGTAAAAGCAGAGTTTCTTCCCGATGAAATAAAAGACACGAAATTTTATGAGCCCGGAAACAATGCAAGAGAAGAAGAGCTTAGAAGATACCTTCGTTCATTATGGAAAGAGAAGTATGGATATTAGGTGTTAGGCATTGGTCATTAGTCATTGGTTAAAGGTTACAGGTTAGGTTAAAAATTGTTAGATGAGAAGAGTAATATTAGAGTCGGCTCCGGAATTTGTTGTTGTTTGTGTTCTTATTGGATTAGCTTACGCTTTCATTCAATATTACAGAACCCGTCAGCAACCATGGGGTAAAGCTATAAACTGGTTGTTATTTAGCATAAGGGCAATTCTTACCTTTTTCCTTGCTTTCTTATTGCTCGGGCCTATTGTTAAACAGATCAATAACCTTTTTGAAAAACCGCACTTCATCGTTTTATATGACAACTCTGCTTCCGTAAAAGAGGCTACTGATTCAGTATTACTAAAACAAACGCAACAACAATTAAGCACCGCCGCCCAAGCCCTTGAAGAAAAAGGATATGATGTAGCTACACATACACTTTTAGAAGAAGATGCAAACAACATTCAGTACACTGCCTCTCAGTCAGACATCCAGGGTGCATTAAGAAGGATCAGCAATAGATACGAAGGTCAGAATATAGCAGGCGTTATTCTAGCCTCTGATGGTATCTATAATTCAGGGCTGTCTCCCTTGTACGCTTCATTTAACTACCCTGTTTATACTATTGGTTTAGGTGACACAACGGAGAGAACAGATGTTTCTATAAAGAATGTATCATATAACAAAATCGCCTATCAGGGAAATAAATTTCCCCTCAGAGCAGAAGTACAGGCTAAGAACTTAAAAGCGCAGGACCTTGTGGTTTCAGTTTTTAAAAGAGGAAAGCTTGTTGACCGTCAAACTAAAAGAACAACGGGAGAGGGGTTGATTTCTTTCGACTTCCAGGTTTTGGCAGAGGAACAGGGAATACAGAAACTCGACGTACAGGTTGAACCTAAGGATGGAGAGCAGAACGTAAGAAACAACAGGTCTTCGGTTTTTGTAGAAGTAGTAGAAGGTAAAAAGAAGATTCTACTGGTAGCGCCTTCGCCCCATCCCGATATTAAAGCATTGCGGGAAGTGATAGAAAAGAATTCTAATTATGAATTCCTGCTTCACATTCCAGGCGTATCAGAACAACAACCGAATAGGTTACGCGCAGACGACATTGACCTTGCTATTTTCCACCAGTCGCCAGATTTGAGAGGAAGAACCAACACGTTGTTTCAATCATTTGTAAAGGGTAAATCGTCCCTCCTCCTTGTACTGGGTTTACAATCAGACTTGCGCTACCTTGCCGCCCAAGGTATGCCTGTTAAGTTTGATAATACACCTCGTGACTATGATGAGGTGACTCCCGTTATCAACCCAGCCTTCTCCAATTTTTCTTTGTCTGAAGAGGCGAATACAATCATTGCAAACTTTCCTCCTGTAAGTGTTCACTTTGGCAAGCATAACTTGCCATTGACGTCAACACCACTGTTATATCAGCGGATTGGAAATGTTAATACACAAAAACCTTTACTTACTGTTGATATAAAGGAGTCAAGAAAAATAAGCGTAACGTTTGGCGAAGGATTATGGCGATGGAGGCTGAATGAATTTGACCGCACCGAGAACACCACATCTTTTGATGAACTCTTTGGCAAGCTCATACAATTTCTTAGCACCACAGACGACAAACGGAAGTTCAGGAGCTACCCGCTTCAACAAGAGTTTTCAGACACAGAAGCCGTTGTTTTTGAAAGCCAGGTGTACAACGACATATTTGAGCCAGTTTATGGCAACAACATAAAGATATTCATAACCGATGAATCCGGTAAACGAAATGAATATTCTTATGTTACAAGTCCTGGTAACATCCGCTACCAGATTGGCGGATTGAAAGAAGGTGTTTACAGGTATCGTTCTCAAACCGTTATTAATGGGAAAACAGAAGAAGTGCGTGGCGAGTTTGCTGTTGTGGAACAGCAAGCGGAATTACAAAATCTCACGGCCGACTTCGATTTGCTTAAAAGACTTTCCTTCCAAACAGGAGGAAGATTTTATGAAGCGTCAAAAATTGGAGAACTACAACAAGAACTGCAAAAGACAGAAGCCAGAAGTATTATCCATACTGAAGAGACTTTTGACTCTATCATTAACTTAAAATGGGTATTCTGGTTATTGATTACTTTGGTATCAGCAGAGTGGTTTCTCAGAAGGTACCACGGGTCTTACTAAGCAAGAAGGTCTTTTAAAGCTTTATCAAGCGTTGTGAACTTATAGTTGAATCTGGTTTCCTGAATTTTCTTTGATGATACTTTATTTCCTTTTAGCACTACATCGCCCATCTCACCAAAAATTGCTTTAAGTACAAATGCCGGGACAGAAGGAAAGATCATTGGCTTGCGCAGCTGTTTTGCAATTGCTTCTGTCATCTCTTTATTTGTAACTGGATTAGGGGCGACAGCATTAAAAGCACCACGCACTTCTGTATTTTCTACAGCGTGGATAAACATCTGGCATAGATCCTCTATATGAATCCAGCTCATGTATTGATCACCGCTTCCTAAGGGAGAGCCAACAAGAAATTTTACTGCTTTAGCCATAGGTTCAAGCGCGCCTCCTTTTTTGCTGAGCACGATTCCAATGCGAAGTTTAACTAACCTTATTCCTAATTGCTCTATTTTATCAGCTTCGGCTTCCCATGCTGATGTTACTTCAGCAAGAAAACCACTTCCCGGTTTATCGTTCTCATCAAACAATTTGGAATTGTTATCAAAGCCATAGTATCCTATGGCAGAAGCGCTGATAAAGTTTTTCACGGGAGCGTTTTCTTTTTTAAGCTCGTTGAATAGCAGCGCAGTAGACTTTGTTCTGCTTTCAAGAATTTCTTTCTTTCTACTATTTGTCCATCGCTTGTCTGCAACTCCCGCACCAGCAAGGTGAATGATGGTATCAATACCATCTAAAGCTCCTTTTTCTATCGCACCCGATTCAATATTCCAGACAAAGGTTTTAACTTTTGATGTATTACTTTTATGTCGTGATAAATGACTTACTTCATAACCTTTTTGTAAAAGCATTTCTGTTAATCGGCTACCAATTAAACCTGAAGCTCCTGTGAGCAAGATTCTTTTCGATGCATTCATAAAATCACCAACTAGATTTCTTTACTTTGTACTAACTTTTTGCGAACCTAAATGTTTATGAAAACCTGTTTCTTCGTCGGTTTTATTTTTTTAAGCTTTATCACTACGGCTCAGAATATTAAAGTAAATAAGGAATCCATTCAAATAAAAGGCGAAGCAGCAGAAGGATTTGAAATTGAACTTGATGGCACACTGCACGATGTAGAGGCGCAGTTTCTTAAATTCTTAAAACCAGTTGGTAAACCAAAGAAAACAACCGAGGGATATGTTATCACACCATCTGTTATTGGTGAAAAGAACTATGCTTCACCAATATATGCAGTTGTAAGGGACAAAGGCAGTGGAAGTGCTTGGATAGGCGTACTTCCAAGCGAGTGGCCATCAACGGTAGAGGACGTTAAAAAAGACGTTGAAAAGCTGGTACATGACTTCGGTGCGAGCTTTTACCGCGATAAAGTACAACAACAAATAGATGAGTCTAATCGCGCGTTGCAGGCAGTCCAGAAACAACAACAGCGTCTGGTGGGCCAGAATAAAGATCTTGGAAATAAGCTGGAGCAGAACAAGCAGGAAAAGCTAAAGCTTGACAAACAAATAGAAAACAACAGCCTTGAGTTCGAATCGCTCACTAAAAAAATTGAGAAGAATAAGAAAGACCAGGACTCCGTTGCCAACGCAGGTGAGCAGATAAAACGCGTAATCGAGATGCAAAAGCTGAAGCAGAGTAATATTAATTGATTAGCTGATGTGCTATTGATGTCTCTGTTTAAATTCCGGCTCTGCTACCACCACTTCTGCTACTATAGTTTCTCGGCTCCTCTGTACCATCAAGAGTGGCTGTTGAAATATATGTAGCTTAATGGATTTTACCGTTTATTTGGAGGCTGCCATTATTTCCGACAGGCAATATTATTCTAAATTTTGCCCCGTCTTCTAAGAGGCAGATAAACCGGTGGTAAGGCATCCTAAATCCTAGCAATATCCCTCGTACATCCCCCCTTTTTTAGAGACTTTTTGACAGGAAAAAGATTTATTTGGTTTAGCTTGAAGCATTATCTATTCATAATCAAGGCCCGCCATTTAAGTTGGAATATGCTCAAAACGGAATACCCACGTAAGTGGAATCAAAAACCTCGGGGCCAAACAAGCCACCGAAGTTTTTAACATGATTATAATTAACTACAACTTGTCAACTTTGTCGGGACTAGTCAACTTTATTAGTTTAATTAAGTTCAATGCGCCTTTTCAATGTTCTGTTTAGTGATTTAACTTCAATTATATATATCCCCTTTTTTATATTAATGATGTCCAATTTATTAGAGCCTTTAAGATTATTCCACGCTCTAATAACAGTGCCGGACATATCTAAAATTTTCACCCCATATGTATGATCCATTTCAGGCTCAACTATTACTATTTCACGAGCAGGGATTGGAAATACTTTAATATCTTCATTTACTTTTGAGTCACTATTTAATGTTTCATTGCTAGATATCGTGAAGCCATTTGCAGCAGACTTTCCTCCGATAAAACAATCACTTGTCCAAATTGAGACAGGTAAATTATATTCGTGAGGGTAGCTATCAGGCTCACCCTCTACTATTACCTTATAGTTTCCTGCTGGAAGGAAAGTACTAATATAGCAAGGTTCAACATTACCATCCATGATTAACTGATTTTCATTGTTTAGTAAATGAACCCTAAAATCATGGATATCATTGCAGGCTGCAATGACAATATTAGCTTCTGTACTTAATGAGAATTTGTAGTAAACGTCATCGCCAGGTCCTCCGTAATTGTCAATAAACGTAGGATTAATCCAAGGTTTATTATCATAAAAGTTAGTACAACTTCCAAAAACGCCTGCATCTATTGGAATATACCAAGCTGAACCTGGAACAAATCGCGTATCTAATATCATACTAAGATTGTATGTACCTGAACTGGAACCGTCACCTTCAATAACTACCGCGTAAGTACCCGGCTCAATTCCTTGAACGCGTGAAGTTTGCAGGCTTGCACATAACGTGCGTTCGTTTATATCACGTTCAACCCACACCCATGTTGCAGCAGTATATTTTAGAAGGTGTATCCTAGTATTTGTGAATGATGACCCACAAAGAGAAATTTGTAACTCACCCGAATACTGACTATAAAACTTATAGTAAACATCGTCACTCGGTTGTCCTGTAAATTGGTTATCTCCATTAGCATCTAAATCATTTCTATAGCAATTGGATGACACATTGCTACGTGCATCATAATAAAACTGTTGGGGTTGCAAAGTAACGTTAATCGGATTATTTAGAGAAGTTCCAATAGGATCTGCTGAAGTGGTATAATTTGCTGCAGTACTTTTGGGCGATTCTCCAAGAGAATTATAAGCAGTAACTTTTAAGGCATAAGTGGTATTTGCATTAAGGTTGGATATAGTAGTAGATGTTGATGTTAAAGATTGATTATATACATCATTAACATAAATCTTATAGCCTGTAACAGTGCCTGATGGTTTAGTCCATGATAAATCTACTTTGCAAGATGCTCCAGCTGATATAGTAAGATTAGTAGGTGCGGCAGGTACAGAAGGTGGTATATTGACCGTTACTGAATAAGCTTTACTAGGAGCCCACGGCCCTCCTACTACTAATACAATCCTGTCGCCGTTCCTTAGCGCGGATCCGGTGGATGAGGAACCTGATTGAGCTGTTACAGAGACTGAATATTCCTTTGTTACAAAGGCTTCATTAGTACCAAAATCTGCTGACGTAATTGTTTGAATATTGGAGATAGCAGTACACCCACATGATTGAGCGCCACTGGGCATGCGCGCCAATTGAAATTGAAAGTTTACAGGCAACCATTCGTTGGGGTTACCACTCGGATTTAATTGCCTTTTTGCTGTTACTCGAAATTTAATTACCCTAGTCTCATTTGCGTTTATAACTACTTTGCCCCCACTTAAACTTGCTGACACAATTTCCCACGTATCATAATTCTGCGATTGGGAAAAAACTGGACTAATAGCAATCAAGAATAAGATGACTAGCATGCTCTTCCTGCTAAGTAAAATTTTAATCATACTATTTATTTTAAGATTTAATAAGTCATAATAACATCTCCCTTTCCCTGTTAAATCTAAAAAACCGTTTCTTAGCAAATATTTATTTCGAGTTATTAATTGATTAAATTTCTACTCCAATCCTTTAGAACACTTTTTACCTCTTTTTAATTAAACTCTCCCTTAACCATTGTAACAATGTTGGAATGTGTGTTACTCCAAACGTATTATGATATGTCCTTGCCTCTCTCTCAATTGGGTTATCCATATTTTTACATTTAATACATACATGAGGCACTCCTTTTTTCGCTTCATTCCGCCTGGAGGTCATCAAGAACACTCAATGAGGAGTTTCATTGTAGTGCTGAAAGAAATATAAATTTACCCCGCTTCTTTACCAGGTATGTTCTCAAGCAATTCGTGAGCAACATTAATTCCTGATTCTCTTGGATTTGATGATATTCTTACAAATCCAAAGTCTTCAAATGATAATATCGGTCACAAACAGGGAGTTCAGATCTGCTTTGGTCAATCGTCTGTATCCCTAGTCTTATTCAATATTACTTAAAGGACATGTAGATGCGCTTGTTTTACTTCACGCTATCAGCCTTCAATGCTTCTTGTTTTGCTTCATTCAAAAATTTCCACGAAGAGTTAGGAGTGTAATCCCATTTGTTGAGTTTTGTGTTGTAGTAGAAATCCTTATTAGGTGTGTGAATAAATTTCCTATTTCCAATATAAGCATTAACATTGCCTTTGCTGACCATTTCTTCGAACAGAATTTGGTCCTTTTCGCGTTGTTCCTCCTTAGTAAAACGCGGTGTATGGTAAAGAATGTTTAAGAAAGTTATCTTTCCTTTATCATCTGTGCGGTAGTATCCGCCAAGCCCTTGATAATGCTCATACAAACTTGACAAATCTTTGTAACTGAAGAAGAATATTGAAGCAGTATCCGTTTTTTTAAAATACTTCAGCTCACCTTTTGATTTCTCTATGAATCTTTGGTAGTAACTAGCATTTTCAGGTTTAAACCGGTCTTCATATGAAAAGTCATCTGATTTTTTTATGACATAAGGGGCAACTTTCATTAGTACTTCTTCATACTCCTCATTAGTTAAGTTGTCTTTTGCATCAAAAGAATTATTACAAGACAGTAATAGTGAGCACATAAGCGCTATGAAAATCAACGATGTTCTCATTTTAACATGATGGTTATTCAAAAATAAAAAAAGTCTGGACTGAATAGCCCAGACTTTAATTATAAAATGATTTCAATTAATAAGTTGCGCTGTTTGGATCAAAATTAACCCATGGTGAAGTTATGTTCCATCCAGCATCTGCACTTGTTCCAAAAGCACCTTTATATGCTACATTTTGGAAGAATGGATCAGCACTTAAATTTATTGCGCCAGTCAAATAAGGACTAGTACCTACCTGATAAGCAGATGCAGGCAAGCCAGAATGTGAGTAAACGTTGTTATTGGCTTGGTTAGAAGCGCTCTTAGCAGTATAGGGTCCAAAAATATTGGTTACAGTACCTTCTATTGCGTTATCTGTTGCAAAAGAGATAGGCGCAGAAGCTCCATCAGCCACATTATTGTTTCCTGCCGCCGAGAATACGTTACCTGTAACTAGTGCCCCTTCATTACCAAAAGTAGCTGTAGTAGCAAAACCAGTAATAATTGAATTATGTATTTTAATAGCTGAGCTTTGGTTTATCTCTACAGCGGATTTATAATCGGTATCAATGCTAGTTCCAAATAATCTTGGTCCTAATACAGTAACATTGGAAAAAACAGGAGCAGAATGTCTTGATATTCCTCCCACAGTAGGCACAGGAGAAGTAGTGTTACTAGAAGATTCCCATGCTCTTGATCCTGAAAAATCAGCTACTCCATTGTCACGTACTACTAAACCAAATTGCACTTTACCATTATAGCCTTTATCTGTATCGAAGTCGTCGTCGTTAGTAGAATAAGCTATAAGATATTTATGGTTCACTGATCCACCAAACCATTCATAAGCGTCATCATTTGCATATGACACCATAATGTGGTCTATTGTTGTTGCTGAACCTACAGATCCCATGGTGAGACTGTTCAACTCGTTGTCTTGCGACAATGCTATACCTGCATACTCAATTCTCACATATTGTAAAGTACCAGAATTATCTGCATCATTTGCATTGCCAGAACCTGGGCCATATACACCATTTT
Source organism: Chryseosolibacter indicum (assembly GCF_018598585.1). Classification (GTDB taxonomy): domain Bacteria; phylum Bacteroidota; class Bacteroidia; order Cytophagales; family Cyclobacteriaceae; genus Chryseosolibacter; species Chryseosolibacter indicus. Next base: position 21,787 of record NZ_JAHESD010000030.1, on the reverse strand, counting down.
CAGATCCAGCAGAGGCACTCACACCTTCAATAGTAGCAGATGCACCATTGCTATTATATGCTTTACCAAGGATAATTAAACCACCCCAATCACCACGATTACGGAAACCGACTGGGGCTTGGGAAGTCATGATAACAGGCTTGTCGGCTGTTCCTTTAGCTTCAATCATTGCACCTCGGTTAATAATTAATGCACCATCACTATCTTTTTCGCCAAACAGAATTGTACCTGCAGGAATTGTAAGTTTAGCGGGAGCATTAACATAAACTTTACCACGTATTAAATATTTTTCATCTGCACTTAAAGTCATATCTGCGGTGATATTTCCTTCGAGAACAGTTAATTCATCATTACCTTGTGGTTGTGAATCATCGTCGTCGTCGTCGCAGCTCTGCATAGCAAAAATTGAAGTTAGTGCTATAAAAAATGCGAGTAATTTGCTCATCTTTTTCATGCTTAAAAGATTTTTTGTTAAGGTTTTAAAGACTCAAAATTAGGTCGATTATTATTAAAGGCATTTACTATCACATTAACAATTCATTAACCCAATGTTATGAATTTCATTTTTAGATAATAAAAAAATCCATAAGGAAAATGATACTCTTCCCCTATGGACTTTTAAGTTTTTTAAAAACAAGAATTATAACTTCACTGCAACTCCTAGTGTAATGTATTGACCACTTCTTGTGCTTCGAACAATTTTGTTAGTATTGGAATTGCTCACATCGTTGTCAAGGTTTGCATCTTCTCTTATATAAGATTTCGAGTTTAAAAGATCACTTATCCCTAATCGTAAGTCAGTCCTTTTACTAATTGTTTTTGAAATGGTAATGTCAATAACATTTCTAGGCATTTCCCACCATGTTGGTTGTCCTAATAAACCAACAAATGCGATGCGTTTCCCAAATATATTATATTGAATATTTGCTTGTAAGCCATTGTCTTCATCGTTATAGAACAATCCTGCATTAATGATATAAGGAGACTGCCCCTGCATTGGCCTTGAATCTTTTTCCATTAGTTGCCCATCATTTAACAAGTTGATTGTACTGAAAATATAACTTGCATTAAAGACAACAGATGTATGGTTAAGAAGATGGCTTGATGAAGTGTAAGCTAAAGATTTACGTATCTCTACCTCAACACCATAGTTTTGTGCATTGTCAGCATTATTAAATAAGAATACTGGATTATCTGTTCCGTTATCGATGTTCGTTTCAATCGGATTTTTGAAATACTTATAGAAAAGACCGGCTGAAATAAATTCATTAGGTGTAGGATAGTATTCATAACGAAGATCGACATTGTGGATATTTGCAATTTTTAGCTTGGGATTGCCTAGTACATCAGATTGATTGTCAAAATCGTAGAAAGTAAATGGAGCTAATTCGCGAAACTCAGGACGGTTTACTGTCTTGCTGTAAGCTAACCGCAATAATGAGGTAGTATTTAAATTATAAGAAATATTTAGGAAGGGTAGTATACTTGTAACAGGATTATTGACTTTAGCAGATCCTACACCTTCTGCAGTTTCTAACTTTTGAATATTATGTTCAACTCTTATTCCAGGTATTACTCTGATTTTTGAAGTCAGCGGCATGTTTAAACTTGCATATCCAGCTGTAAGAACATTACTTGCTTCGTATGAATCAGTGACGTTGGTGTTTTCGGATATAAAATGACCACCATTATAAGAGACGTTGTTGGTAGAGAAGATTTGATTATAAGGCAAGGATGCAATCTCAGGATTAAAGCCGTCTCTTGCCACGTGTCCTATCTGACGGGCATCAAAATTCCTTTCTTTATATTCTAACCAATAACCTGTCTTCAATTCAAACGGATCTTTCCCCTCCCTTTCATTGAATGAATATTCAAAATCCAGACGATTAGTTGCATTAAATTCATTCAGGTTTTGATAAAAGCGTGCAGCGTTTGATGGACTGGTAGATGTCGGGACAGCAACAGAGTATGCAACCTCATCAGAAGATCCTAGAGGACGAGCGGTTACTAATCTTTTCCAATCAGGCTCATTTCTCTTTGCAGAAGTATAACCTAACAACCAAGTAATTTTTGACTTATCTGTAACAAGCTCATGATTTCCTTCGAGCTGACCTGAGTAAATACTTCTTTCGATATATCTCAATGAATAGTTTCGATAGTGCTGTGATCTGAAGAAGTTGTCACCTTCGCGAATGGTAGTTTGTGTTGTCCCTAATCTATTATATAGGTTTTTGAATTCAATGCTACTTTTATCGCTATATCTGAATGTCCAATTACTCAAGAGTCCTACACGCACGTTGTTTATAAATTGTTCATCGTTATACCTAAACATGTCCGCGCTTGTGTAATCACCACTTCCGTTTTCGGTATAATTTTGATACCTATTAAATTCAATCGTATTGTATTGATTAGTATTACTATAATTCAATGAATTAATAGAATTAACAGAAACACGACCTATTTTAAATGCTCTTCCTAAATCAATATTAAAGCGAACATCCGGTTTAACATTGAGCTCTTCAAGACCCCACGTGTTTTTAAACTTTCTACTTTCCGCTTCTATCTTTGATACATTAAATCCCAATTTTCTATAATCAGCTGGAGCACCATCTGGCATATCTCTCATTCCATTATCAAAACCTAACCATTCTGTGGAGGAGCGTTGTTGAGTACTTCTTGAAGTTAATGTTGTATTAACCCTATATCCGGTACCTAAAGCAACGTTGAAAAAGTTATGATCAACCGCACTCTTTGTGTTTACCTGGATAACCGAGCCAGCAAAATCACCGGGCAATTCTGCTGCACCAGACTTGTAAATCAACATCCTGTCTAAAAGGCCACTTGGAACAATATCAAAAGAAAATGCTCTCGAATCAGCTTCTGTACTAGGGGCTAAGACTCCATTTAACATAACATTACTGTATCGAGATGAAAGGCCGCGGACGACTACAAACCTATTATCCTGCAAAGTAATACCGGGTACTCTTCTTACAACTTGAGCTGCATCTCTGTCTTGTGATCTTGATATTTGTTCAGCAGAAATACCACTAACTACAAGCTTACTTTCTTTAATTGCTTTAAGAAGTGCAAAATCGTTATTGATCTCTCTGGTGCCCGTTACCACTACCTCCTCTAGCTCAGATACATCTTCTTGCATCTGAACCTGAATGTTTGTGATTTTACCCGATTCAACCAGAACATTAGGAATTAAATGTGCTTTATAAGTAACAAATGTCACTTGTAAATTGTAAGTACCAGGTTTTACATTGGGTATTGAAAATTTTCCTTCAACATCTGTAGATGCGCCTACCGTCGTTCCTTGAATAACAACGTTAGCACCAATTACCGTCTCACCTGTTGTGGCGTCTGTAACAATACCTGAAATTGTTCCATTCTGTCCATAAGTATAAGCGGATACAAGCAGTAGCAAAAACGAAAGAACTTTTTGAAACATAATCATTTTGATTTGCTGCAAAGGTCCTACTCCAATATTACCTCATAGGTATGCGAGTGTTACCAAATTGTTAAGTAGAAATGGCTGGCTAACAGTTGTTTTTTATCTGATTTTGAAGGTTTTAGTTCTTTGTGGTGATTATCAACTACTTCACACTATTTCGACTTAACATTAATTATAAGATTTTTTAACCTGCTTAATCTGGCGATAACAGAAAGGATTACTAGCCTATCTCCTCTTAACAAAATATCCTTTTGATTCCTTTAAATGATCTTAAGGAATGCCCAAGCCAGAAATGCAAAATGAGAATGAAGAGATAAGAACTGGTACCTATTACTTATTAATAGGCACCTTTGTTAATATGGTTTTTACGATATCAGCAGGTTTCACATTATCTGCTTCTGCTTCGTAGTTCAGAAGTATTCTGTGGCTCATCACATCCAATGCCACTTCTTTGATGTCTTCCGGAAGTACATAATCCCGTCCATCCATATAGGCAATAGCCTTGCTTGAAAGGTTCATGTTAATGCTCGCACGTGGTGAGGCTCCAAATTGTAAATATTGTGCAAGATCATTGAGTTTGTAATCAAGTGGCTTGCGTGTAGCATACACAAGCTCTATTATATATTTCTCAAGTGATTCAGAGATCTTTACCCTGTTAACCTGCTCACGGATATCGAAGATATCTTCTTTTGTCAAAACCTGGTTTACTGTGTAGTCAAACTTCATGTTGGAGATTCTGCGCATCACTTCCATTTCCTGTTCTTTGGTAGGGTAGTTTACGTAGACCTTCATCATAAAGCGATCGACCTGGGCTTCAGGTAGCGGGTACGTTCCCTCCTGGTCAACCGGGTTTTGCGTGGCCATTACCAGGAATGGCTTATCAAGCTTGAAAGTCGTCTCGCCAATGGTTACAGTTTTTTCCTGCATGGCTTCAAGCAGCGCAGATTGTACTTTGGCAGGAGAGCGGTTTATCTCGTCTGCAAGGATAATGTTGGCGAAGATAGGTCCTTTCTTAACCTCAAACTTTGCGTCTTTTTGATTGTAGATCATCGTTCCTACCAGATCGGCCGGAAGAAGATCGGGAGTAAATTGTATCCGTTGAAAATCGAGGTGAAGTACTTTAGCAAGGGTGCTGATGGTAAGTGTTTTTGCAAGGCCAGGTACGCCTTCCAGTAAAATATGCCCATTGGTAAATAACCCTACCAAAAGCCGGTTAACCATGTATTCCTGTCCAACAACTACCTTCCCTACTTCAGAAATAACCTGTCTGATTTTTTCCTTATGCTCTTGATGTTTTTCAACAGTTACCGCTTCCATAATTAATTATTAAACCGCCAAAATAACTGATTTATTGATTTATGCCTGCAAAAAATATTTCTGCGGCAAAAGTATGTTTTACTTTTTTAATAGTAATGTTAAAAGTTGAATGTTTAATGTTTAAAGACAGCGGTTATACCCCTGTCTATACAAGTGTATGGCTACTTTTGTTTTGGGTGATATTCATGGCGCATACCGTGCTTTGCGGCAGTGTTTAGAGCGTGCCTCATTTTCTTATGAAGACGATACCCTTATTTTTCTTGGCGATGTTGCCGATGGCTGGCCAGAGACGAAGCAATGTATTGATGAACTCCTCAAGATTAAAAACCTTGTTTACGTATTCGGCAACCATGACTTCTGGACTTTAGAATGGATGCAAACCGCCGAAGGAGAGGATATCTGGGTTGAGCAAGGCGGGCGGGCAACCATCGAAAGTTATAAAGATGGCATTCCGGAGAGTCATATTAAACTGCTCAACAATTCTCATTTGTATTACGAGAAAGACAACAAGTTGTTTGTGCATGCAGGGTTTAATCCTAACATTCCCATTGACGTACAACCTCAACAAACTCTCCTGTGGGATAGAAACCTGGCGAGAACAGCAATTGATTTATATGAGAAGGGTATTCATGGTAAGTTTTCAAGCTATGAAGAGGTGTATATAGGTCACACACCTATAACTTATAACCACCCAATTAAATCATCGGAAGTATGGATGATGGACACCGGCGCAGGCTGGGCAGGGGTATTATCAATGATGAACATTGACACAAAAGAAGTATTTATAAGCGATCCGGTGCCTGGCCTATATCCCGGAATAGAAGGGAGAAAGAGAAGAGTATAAATAAAAAAAAGACTGCCATTTATGGCAGTCTCTTGTTATTGTTAGTACTTCTTATTGAGCAGAAGCTAAAACATTTTCAATTTCTTCCTGAGGTGCTGGAATAGTATTAAGCTTTTGCATAAGCTCTTGTTTCACTACCTCAAACGCCTCTCTCATATTTTTACGAACAGGTTCTGAAGCAGGTAAATCTGCGCGCAGACCATCTACCTGAACACCATTTTTCCAGAAACGATAGCAAAGGTGAGGACCAGAAGCGAGGCCAGTGCTACCTACATAACCAATAGTTTCACCTTGACGAACACGAGTTCCGGGTCTGATGCCTGCAGCAATTTTAGACATGTGAAGATATTGCGTTGTATACGTTGCATTATGACGAATCTTCACATAGTTACCATTGTTGGATTTATACTGTGCTTCGAGAACAATACCATCACCTACCGTACGAATAGGAGTACCCGTTGGTGCTGCGAAGTCAGTTCCAAGATGTGCCTTCCAACGCTTTTGAACTGGGTGAAAGCGGTTCATGGTAAAACGTGAGCTGATACGTGTAAACTCGATAGGGTACTTCAGGAAAGCCTTGCGCATGCTTTTACCTTCAGCATCAAAGTACTCGATACCATTACCCTGGTCAAAAGGGAAAGCGTAATAATCTTCACCAAAGTGTTCGAAGTAAATAGCATCAATTTGACCAACACCTACCGGGGTTCCTTCTACTTGTTGTTCGTGGTAAATAAGCTTGAACTTATCACCTTTTTGTAAGCGCTGGAAGTCTACCTGCCATCCGAAGATATCGACAAACTTGTTTGTAAGTTCATTGGTAATTCCTAACTCCTGGATCGTTTGAGAAAGGTTTGATTTAATAACACCAGTAACAGTTTTTTCAACAGTTATAACTTCGCGCTGGCGAACATCTACTGATAATGAGTCATCGAATTTGAAGATGATATAGTCAATAGCATTAGGCTCATAAACCAAAGCTTTTGCTTTCTTTAAGGAGTCTTGCTCATAAATAACTGTGTATTTTTTATCTGCTGCAATTTTACGCGGATCGAAGACTTTACGTGAAAGGGTAGAGATCTGATTGATCAGTTTAGCAGGAACGTTATATTGTTCCAAAATTTCCCCAAGCCGCTGGTTCCTTTTTATTTTGTCCTCAATTACCACCTGGCGTTCATCCAGCACCATACCATACACCACTTTAGGTTCTTTAGGTTGTAATTCCAACGTTAACGTTGTTGAGTCAATCTGTGAAGTTTCCTGATTAGGACTTGTTGACAGATAGTAGTTTTTGAGCAGTACGACGCCACCTGTGATGGCGATAAGAAAAAGAAATCCGATCCAGCGTTTTACCATGTTCTAGCGCAGTTTAAAAAATGAGAGTGACAAAGATAACCCTGTCCTAAAAATATCCAATTCCACAAAAGTGTGGAATTAGCTTATTTTCAAATATATAAGTTATTGTATTTACACAAAAACATTAACTACAGCCGCTTGAATTCACTAAATTTCAACGCTTTGGAAGCTTTTTGAACTTTAGTTAGCGTATAACTGATTGTAAGTTTTTTTGCCACTATCTAGAAAATTTTTGAAATTTTCTATGCTTCTGTCATAAGCTTTGGGCCAGGCAAGTACTCTCTCATCTTTTCCTACCAAAACATAAAATGGCTGAGCATTATTGTTAAGGTTTGTTATCTGCAAATCCGCATTTTGCTTGCCTATAGTTTTCTTTACTCTATTATCGTGCCTGCTGGTATACCACTCCTGTTCGGGCAGCTCAGTTTTATCATCCACATAAAGGGCAACGACCACGTAATCTTCTTTTAACCTTTTCAGAACTTCAGGATCTGACCATACAATAGCCTCCATTTCGCGACAGTTTGTACATCCGTGGCCAGTAAAGTCTATAAACAAGGGCTTATTTTGCTGGCGGGCGCAAGCCAGGGCCTGGTCATAATCGAAATAACCATTGATACCGTGCGGCAGGTGAAGGAATTCACCATATTTTGGCTCCTCACACGACTGGTTTGCTTTATCATCTTTAGAAGCTTCCAACAAATTGAAATCGTGGGTATACATAGGCGGGAGATAACCTGCTAACGCTTTTAAAGGAGCACCGCATAACCCCGGAATGAGGTAGACTACAAATGAAAATGTAACAATGGCGAGCATCAACTTCGGCACAGACACTTTATCGGTCACCGTATCACTTGAAGTTCTGATTTTGCCGAGGAAATAGAGCCCAAGTAAGCTGAAGATCACTATCCAAATAGCAATGTTTACATCCCGGTCGAGTATACCCCAATGGTAAGTCTGATCTACGATGCTCAGGAACTTCAACGCGAGTGCAAGCTCGAGTAAACCCAAGGTTACTTTTACGCTGTTAAGCCAGCCGCCGGATTTAGGCATGCTCTTCATCCATTCAGGAAATATGGCAAACAATGTAAAAGGAATAGCAAATGCAGCAGAGTAAGCCAGCATCCCTAAAACGGGTTTTATAACTTCGCCTCCCGCAGAAAGTACCAACACGTTACCTACAATAGGGATAGTACAGGAAAAGGAAACCAATACAAGTGTTGCCGACATAAAGAACACCCCAACAAGTCCTCCTTTTTCCGCCGCACGATCGGCTTTGTTAACAAGTTTATACGGAGCATTGATTTCAAATAATCCAAGAAATGACAAAGCGAAAACAATGAACATGAAGAATACAAAAAGGTTAGGCAACCAATGCGTAGCCAATGCATTTAACCCTTCGGCGCCAAATAATAAAGCGAATAACGTACCTGCTATTGTATAGATTACAATGATTGAGACCCCGAAAATAATCGCGTTACGTATACCTTCTTTTTTCGACTGGTTATCTTTCAGAAAGAAGGTTACAGTCATAGGGATCATTGGGAAAACACACGGTGTTATCAATGATGTAAGCCCAAGCAAAAAGGCAAGGACCATATAACCTGCAATAGAACTATCTTGTTGTTCTGCTTCGCCCTGAAGAATTGTTGGATCTAAAATGGGACCTTTATTTTCACTTTTTACAGATGTTGCTGAAGGAGCCTGCATGGTTGCAGCTGCTGCAGTTTTTAATGTATCAGCATTAGTGCTATTATTCTTATTGTTTGATGAAGACTGATCCTGTGCGGCAGGCTTTTCATCTTTAAGATTGTTTGATTGTTGCTTTGTCGGTGACTGCTGAGCTGGTGCGCCTGTCACTTCTATGTTATCAAAAGAAAACTCTTCCTCAAAGGGAATGCACTTTCCATCTACCTCTGTACAAACCTGCCCTTGAATAGAGCCTGCTATTTTCAAGGTACCGCCAAGTACTCTTACTTTTTGCCTGAACTCCGCTGTTTTCTTGAACACTTTTACATCGCAGTCGAAAACCTCATCGTGTTTAGGCGATGGATTGACCGCTATTGTCTTACCTACTACTTCAAAGTTTTTAGCGTCTGAAAAACTAAGCTCTGTTAAAAGAGGGCCACAATCAGGATCAAAGTCGTTGGCATACATATACCATTTATCATCAATCTTTGCTTTAAAGATCAGTTCTATAATATCCCCCGACTTTACTTTCGTCTTTGAAACCTCTGTTGTCCATTTTGCAGGTTGAAGAACCTGGCCGAAGAGCGTGGCAGGCAATAAGATAAGAGCCAGCAGTGTTAATCTTACCAAATGTAAGCGCATAATTTTTTTATAAAAGTGCATTAAGAACCCCAAAAGTATCAAATAAGACTAATATGGTCGCATTAAAATATCTTAACGATATGTTAACGGACGTTGGTTCCTTGTAAGGTATTTAAAGTAAGTAGTATAATCTTCCTGGAGGAGATGTTCTTTAAATATCAATTTCTACTTGCCTTGCCAGCAGGTCTTCAAACTGCTCTCTTTCTCTGATAAGCTTTGCCTCGCCATTAATAAGCAGCACTTCTGCAGGTTTTAGCCTTGAGTTGTAATTGGACGACATTGAAAATCCATAAGCTCCTGCATTTTTAAATGCCAGTATATCTCCCTCGCGCACCTCATTAAGCTTGCGATCTGCACCAAACGTGTCTGTTTCGCAGATATAGCCAACAACGGTATAAAGCTTCTGCGAGCCCGTAGGGTTTGATATATTAGCAATATCGTGATAAGCATCATACATCATAGGCCTGATTAAATGGTTAAGACCAGAATCTACACCCACAAACGTAACTGACGGTGTTGCTTTAACCACGTTTACTTTCACTAAAAGATAGCCTGCTTCACTAACAATAAACTTTCCCGGTTCAAAATGAAGCTCAAGCTTACGGCCGTAATGCTGGCAGAATTCATTAAAGGATTTCGAAAGCTTCAAGCCCAGGTCATAGACATTGGTAACAATGTCGCCTTCTTTATATGCAACCTTAAAGCCGCTGCCGAAATCAATAAACTTGAGGTGTGGGAAATCTCTGGCAACACCAAACAGGATGTCCGCCATCTTCAGAAACACTTCACTTTCTGTAATGTCAGAGCCTGTATGGATGTGAAGTCCGTTGATTTTAATCCTATACTTCTTCACTACCTCATGAATCTCAGGAAGCTGAAATACAGAAATGCCGAACTTCGAATTGCTATGGCCAGTAGAAATTTTATAATTGCCACCTGCCATGATGTGAGGATTTAACCGGATGCTGCAGGGGTAGGTGTCATGATACTTCTCACCAAACTTTGTAAGAACCGAAAGGTTATCCAGGTTCACAGTAAGACCCAATGTAACAGCCTCTGTTATCTCTGCAAAATCAACCCCGCTCGGCGTATACATAACCTGATGCGGTTTAAAACCTGCTCTTAACGCAAGCTGAGCCTCCTGAATGGATACAACATCTACATCCGATCCATTTTTATAAAGTAATTTAAGGATAGAGATATTGGTAAGTGCCTTTGCAGCATACTTGATTCTCACATCAGAGCCAGAAAAAGCTGTCTTAAGTGTTTTTAGCTGATGAACAATCTTATTGGCATCGTAAACATAAAGCGGAGTACCAAATTGATTTGCTAAATCTGTAAGCTTAATATTTTGAACTTTATAAGCTCCTTGTGATAATTCCATCCAAAAATTAGTAAGCTTCAAATATATATCAGGATTAGTGAGTAATAAAGGGCTTGATCAAGTAGCAGGTATAAAAAATTATTCCTTATGTGGCCTTAATGCTTACTTTTGGCAGCCGAAGCATTGGCTGGAACCATTGTTGTGACAAGCGCATTGTAAAGCTATCTGCTTCAGCTGTTGAGATTAAAAATATAACGAATGAAATTATTCTATAAAGAATCAGGACAAGGGCAGCCCCTCATTATACTTCACGGAATCTTTGGCTCGTCTGATAATTGGACACCCCAGGCAAAAGTGTTTTCAAATGATTACCGCGTTTTCCTTCTCGACCAACGCAATCACGGTCAATCGCCACACAGCGACGACTTCGATTATCCAAGCATGGTAAGTGACCTTGCAGAATTTATAACCGATCACAAGCTCGAAAACCCAATTGTCATAGGTCATTCTATGGGAGGAAAGGTAGCGATGAATTTTGCAGTAGCACATCCTGACAAACTGGAAAAGTTAATTATTGTTGATATAGCACCAAGACCATATAACCTTGAGCACTATGTGATCATTGATGGACTAAAGGCTATACCTATAGATTCGATTACTTCCCGCAATCAGGCAGAAGAACCGTTATCGAAGTTTGTTCCTGAACAGGACGTAAGACTATTTCTTCTCAAGAACCTGCAACGCAAACCAGAAGGTGGATTTACCTGGAAGATAAACTTATCCGCTATTGATAAGAATCTTAGTAAGATAGGCTGGGATCTTCAGTTTGAAGGCAAGTTTGAAAAGCCAACACTGTTTATAAGAGGTGGAAAATCAAAATATGTGAGAGACGAGGACATGGCACGAATTCCAACAATATTTCCGCTTGCAACGCTGGAAACACTTGATACAGGCCACTGGGTACAAGCAGAAAAGCCACAAGAGTTTGTCGAGCTCGTAATGAATTGGCTCAAGCTATAATAATTGTGGCTTGCGAAAAGTACGATTTAAGAGGTTAAAAAATCAGTATTGATCTCATACTTTCTGAGATCAATACATTCTAACGGTTAATCCTCGTTTCCAACATGAAGCTTATTCGCCTATCAGCTGCAATAACAAACAAGCCCACTTCTCCTTTTCGTCTCTTCTTAGTTCCTTGAAGTTGTACTTGCTCGCTTCTTGTAAAAGGTTGTCAATATCGTGTGTATAAAAACCACTGAGGAGTAACAAACCCAATGGGTTAAGGTATGTTGAGTAGGTTTTGATTTCATCGAGCAAAACGTTCTTATTGATGTTGGCAAGAATGATATCAAACTTTCCGTTGATGCTTACCTCAGAAATCTTCCCTTGCTGAATTTCGATTACCCGGCAGTTGTTGATCTGTAAATTCTCATTTCCATTGATCACACTCCATTCATCAATATCAAAGGCTGTTACTCGTTTAGCACCTAGCTTTTCGGCCATGATAGAAAGAATAGCAGTGCCACACCCTGCATCCATCACACTTCTATACTTGTGATCGATATCCATCTGGTTTTTAATCATCAGGTAAGTGGTCTGATGATGTCCGGTACCAAACGACATCTTTGGCGTTATCACAATTTCGTATGGATATTTCTTTTCTATTTTATGGAAGTCAGCCCGTATAAGGCATCTATCATCAACAATTATCGGCTCATAGCTTTTCTCCCATTCTTCATTCCAATTTTTCTTCTCAATGTTTTCAAAAGAAAAACCTATCGGTGTTAGATCAGCGTATTTCCCTTTAATAATTTCCAACGCTTCAGCATCGTACCGTGCTTCCTCAACATAGGCTTCAAACCCATCTTCATTTTCCAGAAACGTATCGAAGCCTATTTCTGCAAGTTCAGCCATGAGTATCTCAGAGAATTCAGTGTTGCACTGAACCTGCAGTTTAGTATAGAACATGAAATTGGGATTAAGCGCTCTTTATAATGTCTGTAAACTCTCTTGACTTCAACGAGGCACCCCCTACAAGGCCACCGTCAACATCAGGACAAGCAAATAACTCTCTTGCATTACCCGCGTTCACACTTCCTCCGTAAAGAATGGAAATACTATCCGCCACCTGTTGACCATATTTGCCGGCAATATGCTTGCGGATAACACCGTGCATTTCCTGTGCTTGTTGTGCTGTAGCAGTTTTACCTGTGCCAATAGCCCATACTGGCTCATAGGCAATTACTATTTTCTGAAGCGAGGCAGCATCTAAATGAAAAAGGCTTTCTTCAACCTGTTGCTTCACCAAGCTCTCGTGTTCATTCCTTTCTCTTACCTCTAAGGGCTCGCCACAGCAGAAGATCGGCGTTAAGCCATGCTTTAGGCTCACATCAATTTTCTTGGCAAGCAACTTCCCATCTTCACCAAAATATTGTCTGCGTTCGCTGTGTCCTAAAATCACATAAGGAACATTGATCGACTTGATCATGGCTGCAGAGACCTCGCCTGTATATGCTCCTGACTCATGCTCGCTGCAATTCTGCGCGCCAACGCTAATCCGTGGATTGTTGCCCAACATGTTTTTAATAGGAAGCAGGTAAGGAAATGGTGTACAAAAAACTACCTTAACATCACCTTTTACTTCATCGGCAACCATGCCCATGATTTCAGAAGCTAATATGTTTGCTTCTTCCAAAGTCTTGTTCATCTTCCAGTTTCCGGCAACAATTTTCTGACGCATATTATTCGGTGTTTTAATTGGGCCTCAAAGATATAAGCTAATCGTACTTTATCAAATGGATTGGGCATCGGGTATGGGCATTAGGCATTAGGGGTTGGGCATTGGGGATTAGGAATTAGGCGTTAGGCATTAGGCATTAGGGATCGGAATAGTTCTGGTGCCATGTCGCTCCCATGCCGGTACCATCAGAATATAATAGAGATAGGGTGGTGATTCGGTGGTGGTACGGTGGTGATAGGGATAAATGGCCTTTTTCCATAGGAAAACCCTATTTAGAGCCTAAAAACGCTGATTTAGCACTAAATATCCCTAGGATCTACTCTAAAGGCACTCTTTTCGGTCCCTTATCTGTGTTGCAAGCCACCATCACGCAGAGGAATCAGTATCAGACTCAAGAATCAGTTTTTGGCACTATCAGCGTCTTTTCGGTTTGTAGTTCGATTCTTTGAAGATCTTCTGGGCATCGCTGTCGCTCATGAGTTGGGGCAGGGTTATTTCGGGGTGCTTCTGCATGTACTGCTGCACGATGCGCCATCCTACCCATTGACCGATTCTACCCGGGCATTTTTCTCCTACCTGTATAGTAGCGGGCCGTTCGCCCAGGTAGTTTCTCTTCTCAATCATGCTGGTAGAATACAATACTTTATCCTGAATAAAACGTGCCCAGATCAAATCTTCGTTTTCGTGGGCGCCTTTCATTTCAGGGGCGGTATACCAGATCAACGTGCTGTCGGGCACGCAAGGCAACATGTGTTTAGCAAAATAGAAAGATTTGCCGTAGGCAATCATATCGGCAAGAACGGTCTTATCTGCAAGATTGGTTTTGTTATAATTATCAGAAATGCCATAGATGAGAATGCACGATGGTACGATATCCTCCGGATCATATTTACGAAGGAGATAGTCGTACATTTTTGGGCGGTATTTTCCTTCCTTACCGAGGAAGTGATCAAGGCTTACGATGATGAGCGTATCGCTTACAAACAAATCGCCATCTATTCCTGAGATAACGGATTGAACCCTTGGTAGGACGAAGTCTGGGTAGTAATGCTTCAGGTTCTTAAAAGCATTGGTAAATTCAGACTCAAGATTGGATAAATCGCCAAAGATTCTTTTTGTCTCTGTTAGTAAGGTATCAATGCCGGGATGACTAAACTTTGTGTATAGTTCATTAATAAAAACAGAATCGTTAGGATATTCACTGCGGCGAAAGAGGTTATCGCGCATAACGGGTTGCCGTGACAAAAGGGCTACCAGTTCTTTTTTTGATGTAATGCCTGCAAGCGTATCCTGGAATTGCTCGATTCGAACCTGAAGATTAATGGGTGAAACGTCGGGTTGAATTGCACATTCTTCCGTTTTATTACCACTGCAATTCCAAAGTAAGACAGATACAAGAAAAAGTACAGGTATATATTTCATTTAATGATCAATTTGCCTCTTAGCATTGTATAAAAAATTAACTCACCCCTCTTTGGCTTTCGCAAAATAACGGGCGAGTTAATATACTTAATAGACCTTACTTAATTACTAAACGTTAAATTATCGGCTGGAGTATTTCGGGTAAGCCTTAAACTTTTAACTTTTCCGTTTACGGTAACATGCACCAGATTCGACTGGTCATCGTAAACCTCCGTAATGATGTTGTTGTGAATGTTTATTGTTTTCCATTTCTTAACATTGCTAACTTCTATATAAAATATAAAAGCATCTCCTTCACGTTCGTGGCCAAGATATTTTGCTGTTTGAACTTTATTATCAAGCGAAATTTTAAATCTGGTTTTCAGGTACTCCTGCATCATCTGGTCTACCGTTTTGCCGTTTTTCGGCTCAAGAATATCGAGGTCCGGATCCTGAAGACTGTTTCTTAAAGTGGTTTCAAGGTCATCGATAAAAACACGCATCATAATTTCCAATGCCTTGTCTTTTTCATCAAATTCAATTTCGGTTACCGATACATGCAGCGGATGCAAAAAGAATATCAGGGCTGTTAATTGTGCAATGGTGTAGTAAATCGTTGTAAGGGCGGTCATATCTAAATTTGTAACTTCAAGATTAGCAAAACATCCGCCAAATATGCGAATTGAAATGATTTTCGACCAACCAATTTACACTACTCTGCATCACCGGTAGGGTTTAATAATTTAAAGTAAATCCTGTTTATCAATCCCAAAATAAGCGGTATTATTGAAGTTTCAGCCTATACATGAGCCAGTTTAGATTATATTTTGACCTCGGAAGGGATCATATCCTGGATTACGCGAACGGTTATGATCACATTTTATTTGTTATTGCACTATGCGCTTTATATCAGCTTAAGGATTGGAAACAGGTTTTAATACTTGTAACCGCTTTTACATTAGGACATTCTATTACGCTGGCACTTTCAACCTTAGATATTATTACTGTAAGAGCCGAGCTTATTGAATTCTTAATTCCAGTAACAATATTTATAACTGCCGCCTCTAATCTATTTAAATCTGAAGATGCAATTAGTGGGCGGGCGTTTCAATTGAACTATTTCTATGCAGGCGTTTTCGGTTTAATTCACGGTCTTGGCTTTTCTAACTACCTTAAAAGTATACTAGGCCGCGACCGCAGTATTGTATCCCAGCTTTTTGCCTTTAATCTTGGTTTAGAGTTTGGACAAATAATTATTGTTGTACTGCTCCTTGTTACCTGCTTTATTTTGGTGAATCTTTTAGGTGTAAGCCGCAGAGATTGGAAGATGGTAATCTCTTCCGCTGTGGCAGGTATCGCCCTTATTCTCATCAAGGATAAAATATTCTGGATGTAATCTTGAAGAAAAACAAAACCATTAACCTTTATATTATTCTATGCGTCGTTTAATTCTAATTGTTCTTGTGCTTCTTGTAAACTTTGCCTGGGCACAGGAATCACCCAAATGGCAGGGAAAGTTTGAACAACTTGAACAAGCACTGCCAACACCTAATGAATACAGAACCGGTTCTGGTTCTCCTGGTCCAAAATACTGGCAACAGCAGGCAGACTATGTTATCAGTGTTGAGTTAAATGATGATAACCAGACCATCAACGGAACTGAAACCATTACGTACCATAACAATTCACCTGATGTATTAAAATATCTTTGGTTGCAACTCGATCAGAATGTACTTTCTGATGACAATACATTAAAGTCAACAAGCACAAGCGCCGTTAAAGATTCTGCAGCAGCTAAAACTTTTGCAGCGCAGGTGTCTGATTTTAAAGCAGGGTTTAACATTAAGGCTGTAAAAGATGCTTCCGGCAAAGGTCTTCCGTTTACCATCAACAACACCATGATGCGCGTTGACTTACCTCAGCCTTTAAAATCAGGTGAGAAAGTTTCTTTTAATGTAGACTGGTCTTTTAACATTGTAGATCGCAGCATTTACGGCCAGCGCAGTGGCTTAGAGTTTTTCCCCGAAGATGGAAACTACGTTTATACCATAGCGCAGTTCTTCCCACGTATGTGCGTGTATGACGATTATCAGGGTTGGCAGAATAAGCAGTTCCTTGGTCGTGGTGAGTTTACGCTGCCTTTCGGAAACTATAAAGTACGCATTACCGTACCTGCAGATCATATCATTGCCGCTACAGGTGTATTGCAAAACCCACAAGATGTACTTACCAAAGCTGAAATCGAACGTTTTGAGAAAGCGAAGAAGTCGTTCGACAAGCCTGTAATTATTGTAACACAATCAGAAGCTACCGCAAAAGAGAAAACAAAATCTAAACAGAAGAAAACATGGGAATACCATGCTGATAATGTAAGAGATTTTGCTTTTGCATCATCACGTAAGTTTATCTGGGACGCACAGGCGGTGAGAATCGGAAACAAAACACCACTTGCAATGTCTTACTATCCTAAAGAAGGTAATCCACTTTGGGAGCAGGAGTCAACAAAAGCAGTAAAGAATACATTAGAAGTTTATTCTAAGTTCACAATAGATTATCCATATCCGGTAGCTATCTCTGTACATGCTGCAAGCATTGGTATGGAGTACCCGATGATTTGTTTCAACTTCGGTCGTCCTAAAAAAGACGGAACATATACCCCTCAACTAAAACAAGGTATGATCGGTGTAATTGTTCACGAAGTAGGGCATAACTTCTTCCCCATGATCATCAACAACGATGAGCGCCAGACCACCTGGATGGATGAAGGTGTTAACAGCTTTGTTCAGCTAATGACCGAGCTTGAGCGCTATCCTGATATTGATTGGAGTCGTGGCAAGCCATCAGGTATTGTTCAATACATGAAGGGCGATAAAAATCTGATGCGTCCATTGATGACAAACTCAGAACAAGTTATTCAGTTTGGTCCTGAACAATATGCCAAAGCTGCAACAGCTCTTTATATCCTTCGTGAGACAGTAATGGGCCCCCAATTATTTGATGCAGCTTTTAAAGAATATGCACAACGTTGGGCTTTTAAACATCCTAAGCCAGCAGACTTCTTCCGTACTATGGAAGATGCTTCAGCTGTAGATCTTGATTGGTTTTGGAAAGGATGGTTCTATACAACCGATGTTACTGACCAGACGCTTGAACAGGTTAAATGGTTTAAACTGCGCAACGACAAGTCGAAGCCTGAAAGCAAAAACGTAAAAACAAAGAAGGGTGATCTTGCCGCCCAAGGAACTACTGATAAAAAGTATGACAACTTTAGCAACGGCCCTGAAGAGTTTTCTTTAATTGAAACTGATCCTCAGTTCTATGGCGAATTCCGTAGCAGGGTAGACGATAAAGGGATCATGGCTAAGCTTGAGAACAAGAACATCTACGAGGTAACAATCTCTAACAAGGGAGGTCTTGTTATGCCTGTTATTATTGAATGGACTTACAAAGACGGAACAAAAGAACTTGAAAAAATACCTGCAGAAATCTGGAGAATCAACGAGCAGAAGGTGACTAAAGTGTTTGTAAAAGACAAGGAGGTAACCAATATAATGGTTGACCCAAATCTTGAAACTGCTGACGTAAACATTGAAGATAACATCTTCCCTAAAGTTCAGCGCGACTCTAAGTTTGACGAGTTTAAAAAGAAAAATTAATTGGTTGACAACATCGATAGTTGACAAAATAAACTATGAGGATTAACATGCGATTTGTGATTTTAGGGATTGCTGTATTGTGTGCTGTAAACATACAGGCACAACAGCAGAACTGGAAAGGAAAATTTGAACAGCTCGGAGAAGTATTACCTACGCCTAACAGCTACCGGACAGGGTCAGGGTCACCTGGTCCTAACTACTGGCAACAACGCGCTGACTATGTTATTAATGTAGAAGTTGATGACAAGACGCAACTGCTTACAGGATCTGAAACCATTACATACTACAACAATGCACCCGAAGCCCTTAACTTCCTGTGGCTGCAGTTAGATCAGAATGTTTTTGGTCCTGATAACATGACTGATAAAACCGAAACAGGTGCAGTAAGAGATTCTATACCTGCTGCATTTTTAGGTTATGTTTCGGGCATAACAGTTTCTGATTATAAAGGAGGCTACACCATTAAGTCTGTAAAAGATGCAGGTGGCAAGGCCCTTCCTTATGTTATCAACAATACGATGATGCGTGTAAACCTTCCTGCTCCGTTAAAGACAGGTGAGAAGTTTACATTTTCTGTTGACTGGTCATACAAAGAATACAACCGCCAGGTTTTTAATGGCCGTGGTGGTTATGAATTCTTTCCTGAGGATGGGAACTATGTTTACACCTTTGCACAGTGGTTCCCACGCATGTGTGTGTTCGACGATTATGAAGGATGGCAGAACAAGCAGTTTCTGGGACAAGGTGAGTTTGCCTTAACATTTGGCGATTATAAAGTAAGAATCACTGTTCCTTCTGATCACATTGTTGGCGCAAGTGGTGTACTTCAAAACGCGAAAGAAGTTTTAACGCCAGATCAGATACAGAAATTCGAAACAGCAAAACGTACGTTCGACAAGCCAGTAATCATTGTGTCAGAAGAAGAAGCAAGAGCTAAAGAGAAAACAAAATCGACAAAGAAGAGCACATGGGAGTTTCATGCAGAGAACGTTCGAGACTTTGCCTTTGCTCATTCTCGCAAATTTATCTGGGACGCGCAGGCTGTTAAAGTAGGCAATAAAACTCCTTTAGCACAGTCGTTATATCCAAAAGAAGGAAACCCACTCTGGGGTAAAGAATCTACTAAAGCCATCAAAAATGCACTTGAAGTTTATTCAGAGCGTACGATCGAATATCCTTACCCGGTAGCATACTCTGTTCATACCGCCAATCAAGGAATGGAATACCCTATGATTTGCTTTAACGGTGGCAGGCCAAATAAAGATGGCACATATTCGCAGCAAACGCTCTTCTCTACCGTTATGGTTATTGTACACGAGGTAGGGCACAACTTCTTCCCAATGATCATAAACTCAGATGAACGTCAATGGTCGTGGATGGATGAAGGCCTCAATACCTTCCTTGAAAAAGAAACGATGAGAGTACGTTATCCTGAACTTGCAGGAACACGCGGAACACCAAAAGGCATTGTACCCTTTATGAAAGGAGACAAGAGCCAGATGAGACCGGTTATGTCAACTTCAGATAATATCAGGCCGAACGAATTCGGACCTAACGCTTATACTAAACCTTCAGCTGCGTTAACCGTGCTTCGTGAAACGGTAATGGGCCCTGAGTTATTTGATCGTGCGTTTAAAGAATATGCAGAGCGTTGGGCATTTAAACATCCTAAACCTGCTGATTTCTTCCGAACCATGGAAGATGCCTCTGCAGTAGATCTTGACTGGTTCTGGAAAGGCTGGTTCTATACGACAGATAACGTTGATATTGAACTAGCTGATGTAAAATGGTTTAAAGTAAAGAATGAAACCGTAGATCCTGAGAAGAAAAATGTTAAAACGAAAAAGGGAGATCTAGCAGCAGCTAATACTGCCAACACTTCACCTTCTAAAGACTTCAGTAATGGTCCTCAGGATTTTACTCTTCTTAACACACCTGAATCTAACTATGGTGAGTTCAAGAGTAAGGTTGATGACAACGGCATCAGAGAAAAACTGAGAGATAAAAACATCTATGAGTTGAAGTTTAAAAACGTTGGAGGCCTTGTGACGCCAATTGTTATTGAATGGACTTACAAAGATGGCTCTAAAGAAATAGAACGTATTCCTGCCGAGATTTGGAGAATTAATGAAAATGAAGTGACTAAAGTTTTTGTAAAGAGCAAAGAGGTAGTCAACATTGTAGTAGATCCTAACGCTGAACTTGCCGATGTAGAAACAAGCAATAACAGCTTCCCAAAGAATACCGAGTCAAAGTTCGATCAGTTTAAAAAAGATAAGAACTAGAATGACCCCTCATTTAAAAACCACTTCAGAAATGAAGTGGTTTTTTTATTTTTACGGCTGTATATAAAACCTATATCTGGTTTTACACTGCACCAACCTAACCTCTCTTAAAAGATTAAAAACAACTCAAAAAATGAAAAGAAATGCAATCTTAATTGCCCTCACCTTGATGTCTGTTGTTGCTGTAGCCCAGGAGCAAAAGCAATGGCAGGGCAAGTTTGAGCAGCTGGAACAAATGCTGCCAACACCCAATGAATATCGCTCGGCTTCCGGTGCCCCTGGTGGGAAGTACTGGCAACAACGAGCAGACTATGTAATTGATGCTGAACTTGACGAGGCTAAAAATATATTGTCAGGAAAGGAAACGATCACTTACTACAATAACTCCCCGGAGTCACTGCGCTTTCTGTGGCTTCAGCTTGATCAGAATATCAACAAAAAAGGAAGTGAAGATTTCGGTGATATCTTCGGTGGTGTAAAAGATTCCCTCACTACGTTAAGGGCTCAATACCTTATGCGCCCGATGGAATTTGAAGCTGGTTATACGATTACTTCCATTACTGATAAAAGTGGGAAGAACCTTCCTATTGTTGTTAACAAAACCATGGGAAGAGTTGATCTTCCAACAGCAATTAAACCAGGAGAAACATACACCTTTTCCATTCAATGGTCTTACCCTATAACAGACAGAAGCCTCTTCCTCCTCTCCCGCGAAGGGTATGAGCACTTCCCAGAAGACAAAAACAACGTCTACCTTATTGCACATTGGTTTCCACGGATGTGTGCTTATGATGATTACGAAGGCTGGCAGAACAAGCAGTTTCAACGTCTAGGTGAGTTTGCGCTGGAGTTCGGTAACTATAAAGTAAACATTACCGTACCTGCCGATCACATCGTTGCTTCTACCGGAACCTTGCTAAACGCAAAGGAAGTACTTTCAGCAAAAGAGATCGAACGTTTTGAAAAAGCGAAATCTTCTTTTGATAAGCCGATGTTCGTTGTGACAGAAGAAGAAGCAAGAGCAAAAGAAAAGACGAAATCAACAGCAAAGAAAACCTGGAGATACCAAGCTGATAATG